>JAJUIB010000015.1 GCA_029265615.1 Spirochaetota bacterium | reverse complement strand
GGGGGGCCGCGTATCTTTATTGTTTTAAAAAATAACCACGCCTGCGTGGGGCTCGGCTTACCTGGCGGCGCCGTCGGCCCCACGGCGGACCCGGAGCTCTTCCCAGAGCGGCCCCGTGGTGAGGTAGTGTGCGAGGATGCTCTCATGGGCATAGCCGGGCCCTCCGAGCTTCGCCGCGGCCGTCGCCGCGGCGGCAAAGCCCACCTGGGCTGGGATCACGAAGCCTTCGCGCCGCGATGCGGCCTCGGATCTGCTCTCCGTTGTGGGAGCGGGTGCGCCGCTTAAGGGAAGGCGGGCGAGCCCTTCCTCGAGCGCGCGCACGCAGGCGGCTAGGTCGGCGGCGGAGGCGCTCATGTGCGCCCTGAGGCCGCTACGGCGGACAAGGCTCCGCCTGAGTCCATCAAGAATGGAGGCAGCGCGTTGTGCGGCATCGTCGCAGCCGCGGAGATCCTTCAGGAAGAGAAGTTGACTTGTGCCGCGCCACTGCTCTTCGACCGCGAGCGCCTCGGAGAGGGATGCCCCCGCCCGTGCGAGGGCGAAGGAGTTCCCCGCCGGCACGAGGGCCGAGCTCACGTCGTTGCCAAGTTCGGCAAGGATATCCGCAATGCGTTTTTCGTCGGCTGAATCGGCCTCCGTAAGGAGCGTAAGCGCAAGGTCGAGGGCGCGGGGAAACTTTTCCACGAGGGCCTTGAGCCTGAAGACCGCGTATGAAGCGGGGCTTTGCGCGCCAAAGGGCGTGCCCGATTCAAGGCTTGCGCCAAATCCGCCTGCGTTGCGCGCAAGGAGTTCGGCGACTTCATAGTAGGGGCGACCGGGGAGCCCTGCTCCAGCGACAAAGCGCGCAAAAAGTGGTAGCCATGGAAGCGCCTTTCGCGGCAGCCCTTCAAGCGGGAAGGCCAGGTCGAGGTACACGATGCCGTTCGTGAAAAGCGGGTGGAATAGTGTGTCCACACCGCCGAGGCAGGCGTATTCGCGGGGCGGTATGTCGATTTCCCGCGGAAGGTCGCGGCGGCCGAGGCGGGGCAGGAGGGCGAGCTTTTCAGGCGGGTCGGCGCGGGCCTGTTCTTCGGCAAGGCGCGCGGCACGCTCGCGGATGGCCGCAAGCTCCTTGGAGGAAAGTGCTGTCTTACGTGCCTCGAGCGCCGCCCTGCGCGCCGCTTCGCGGCGTTCAAAGAGGCCTGGATCGGGATAGACGGTCACTGTGGAACGGTGGGGATTGTCGACGATGAGCCGCTTCGCAAGCCCTTCAAGATAGCGACCGTCGGCGGAAAGCCGCGCCTTGAGTGTTGCAAGCGGTTCTTCGAAGGAGAGGCTCTCCTCGGGGTGACCTCCATGGATCCAGGACCGCATCGCCCGGTTCATGAGTCTGAGGCCATAGGTGCCCGATCCGCGTCGTATCTCCTTGTTGGCAAAGGCGATCGAATGGAGTGCCGCCTCGAGCGCTTCGGCTGGGAAGCCCTCCGCGGCTACTTCGGCGACGCAGCCGAGGATAAGTTCTTCGATCCGCGCCTCGTCGCCGCGCCGCGCGCCTCGAAGACCTGCGGTGAAAATCGCCTGCCTGTATGAGCCATCGAGGCCCGAGTGGGGGGAGAGGTCTTCGCCGAGGCCTGAATCGCGGAGCGCCTTGGCAAGCGGCGAGCCGTCATGTCCGAGAAGGAGTTCCGAGACAAGCTCGAGCGCAAGCGATTCCGCAGGATCCTGCGCAGGCTGGGCGAGCCAGTTTACGATGATGGTTGTCACCCCCTCCGAGCCTTCGGATGCGGGGCTCGGAACCTCGAGCCGCCGTGGTGCGGAGAAGGGGGGCTCGAAGGGCACGGGCGGGACGCACGCGCGCCGCGCAAAGCGCTTTTCGGCCTCGCTTCGCGCAAATAAGCGCTCTTCGAGAAAAGCAAGCTGCGCCGCGGTGTCGATGTTCCCGTGAAGAAATATCCTGCAGTTCGAGGGGTGGTAGGCGGTGGCCCAAAATTCCCGGAATTGAGCGTAATCGAGCGTGGGAATAAATTCCGGGTCGCCCCCTGAATCATAGGCATAGGGGTGTCCGGGGGAAAAGAGACTTGTCGTCGAGGCGGTCGCCGCGAGCGACTCAGGCGAGGCATAGTCACCGCGCATTTCATTGTAGACGACGCCCTTGATGTCGAGCCGGCCGTCTTCGTCAAGTTCGAGATGGTGGGCCTCCTGGAGAAAGGTGTCCTCGGAGAGAAGGGGGAAGAACACCGCGTCGCCATATACGGACATAAGGTTGAAATAGTCGGTTCTCGCCGCGCTCGCGGCGGGATAGATCGTTTTGTCGGGGTAGGTCCATGCGTTGAGGAAGGTGGCAAGGCTGCGCCGCGCCATAACGAGAAAGGCGTCTTTCACGGGATAGCGTTCCGATCCGCAGAGCACCGAATGCTCGACGATGTGGGCGACACCGGTCCCGTCCCGGGGCGGCGTCCGGAAGGCGAAGGCGAAGCTGTTTTCATCGTCCTCGGAGCGGAGGTGATAGACCTCGCAGCCGGTGACACGGTGGCGGAACTAGAGGCCGCGCGCGCGGAATTCGGGGAGTTCGCGCTCCGAAAGGAGTTCAAAAGCCGGGTGGTAGCTTGTCATGCCCATGAGCATGGGCCTATGTGCCTTTCGCGTCAACGGGGAATCGTGCTAGAGTCGCCCTATGAGCATCGTGACCAAGTCGGGCGACGAAGGCCGCACGAGCCTTTTTTCAGGTGAGCGCGTATGGAAGGACGACCTCCGGGTCGAAGCCTATGGCACGGTGGACGAGCTTTCGTCCTTTTTGGGGCTCGCACGTCACTCCTGCCGCCTTGCCGAAACGCGTGCGGCCATCGAGGCGCTGCAGCGCGACCTCGTGCGCGTCGCGGGCGAGCTTGCCTCGCGGGGGCGGGCCTTTGGCCGCCCGCTCCTCCCTGAGGACGAAGAACGCATCACTCGTGCGACCAAGGCGCTCGAGGAGCGCATAGCGCTCAAGGGTTTTGTGCTACCGGGAATGACACCTGGTTCGGCGGCCCTGGACGTGGCGCGTAGCGTGGCGCGCCGCGCTGAGCGCCGGATAATCGCCCTCTCGCGCGAGGCTGAGGTGGGTGAGCCGCTTAGGCAGTATGTCAACCGCCTTTCCGACTACCTATTCATGCTTGCGCGGAGTGAGGAAGCGTCCGCAGGCCTCCTTACCTACGTCTAAGTTGGCTCTTGAGCGCGAAGGCCTTTCTCACTCGATGAGCTCGTCTTCCCCCTCGAGGACGAGTTCGCCGTCTTCGCGCGCACGCTTGAGGTAGGCAAGAAGTTCGCGCACCGCCTCGGCTGCATCCTCGCGGCGCACCGGCCCGAGGAGTTCATACTCGTCGAGAATGAGCGTCCGCCGTCCTGCCGAGACGCAACCGAGGAGCTTCGCCTTGAAGGCCTCGCTCCGCCCCTTGAGCACGAGGGCGATGTCGCGGTCCTGAAATTCGCGGAGCGCTTTCTGGAGCTCGCGATCTGGCACGCGGAGCACGTCATCCAGGGTGAAGAGCCGCTCCTTGACCTCGCGCGAAAGTTCGGGACTTTCTTCGCCCAGCGCGCTCAGCACCCGCTCCTCAAGACGCGGATCGACATGGCGGAGAATGCCCGCGAGCGCAGCCTTGCCGTCGATTTCCTCGGCATTCGGCGTGCCAATCCTCCTGATGCGGTCTTTGAGCGTCTCTTCGATGCGGCGGAGGACCTCAGGACTCACCTTTTCGAGGCGTGCGACGCGCTTTACGAGCTCGACGCGGAGCTCGTCAGGGAGGAGTTCGAGAAGGCCGGAGGCGCGCCTCGGCTCGAGGTAGGGGAGGATGACCGCGAGCACCTGTGGCGACTCATCTTTAAGAATGAGCTTCAGATCGCGGGGCTCAAAGTCGTCGAGGAAGCGAAAGGGGCGGGTCGCGGCGGGCGCCGCCTTGCGCACGAGGTCGCGCGCCCGCTCGGGCCCAAAGGCCTGCGCGAGCATTTTTTCCGCGGTTTCGGGACCGCCTTCGATCGCAAATCCCTTGGTTTTGACGAGCCACCCGAATTCGGCGAGGACTTCGTTTGCCTCGGCGGCATCGATGCTCTTTATCGAAATGATTTCGCGCGAAAGCTCTTCGATCTCCTTGCTACCAAGGTGGGAGAGCACCTTGGCGGCTTCTTCGGCGCCGAGGAGAAGAAGGAATTTTGCCGCTTTGGATAAGCCTCGCTCTGTACCAGTTTTGAGAAGGCGTTCTGCCTCTCCCTCGGCCCGGCGCAGGGCTGCGTCGGTTGAGCCGACGGAGCCGGCTTGCGCGGCGGCGCCGGGAGAAACGGCGGGCCTGCTCTGAAGGGCTGCCGCCGTGGCGCTCTTCTGCGGCCTAGGCGGGGGCGCCGAAGCTCGGTCGGCTTCGCGCTCAGGCGGCGGCGTACCCTTATATGCCTGCTCGATCCGATCCTTCATTCGCATGAAGGCATCCTAGCCCGCTCAGGGATGGGAGTCAATCGACGGATCTGCGGCGAGGGCGCGACGGGCGAGTTCGAGGCGCTTGCGATACTCCTCATCCATAAGCCCGGCGAGTGGGAGGGGCTCGGCGACCTGGGGCGAGACGGGGATGCCCGCCTCGTTCGTGATTGAAAGACCACCGTTGCCGACAAGCCCCGCAAGACCGCAGGGTTCATCTGCCTCAGGCGGCTCGCGCCACAAGCGGAGCATGCGCTCAAGCACCCGCGCGGATTCGGCGACTCCGCGGAGGTAGAGCGCAAAAAAGTCCTCGTCGGAGAAGCGTCCGTCGTCCGCAGGATGGCGCCAGGCGCGGCGCCTCCGATTCAGAATGTCGATGCCCGAAGGCAGGGCTTCGGGGTAGACAAGCGCAATGCTCCGTGGTCCGGCGCGGTCATCGAGGTAGGCGAAATAGTCGGCGCGCGCGCCTGCAGTACGCGCGGGGTTTGTGGCGCGGAAAAAGTACCGGGCGTCCGAAAGTGCGTTTTCGAGCCTCCGTGCAAGGAGGAAGTCCGTGCCCGCCGCCTTGGGATAGGCGGTCGCAAGGCCCTGAGTGAGGAGCGCCACGACGCTTTCCTCGGTTCGTGCCTCTGCGCCCCGCGCCCGCCCATCGAGAGGGAGGAGGGCTTCGAGGTCAAAATCCGCAGGACCTAAGCCGCGAAGCTCATGCAGAAGCGCAAGATCGAGGAGTCGTTCAAGAAAGGGGTGGCAACCGCGAAACCGTTCCGCCTGCGGCCCCTTTCCCGCCCACCCTGAAAAAAAAACGATAAATGGGTGGGCTGCGCGGTCGAGCGCGGCATGGGTGGCAAATCCAAGAAGATAGGCGAACGCGGGTTCGGGGAGCTCTCCATCCTGCTCTACAGCCATTCCCGTGATCCGTGCACCAAGATAGGCGCACAGGGCGCCCTCGACGAGAAGCCCGTAGTTCCGCCGATGCGCGAGCGAGCCGTAGTGGAGGCCCGAAGGCTTGGTGCGCTGATTATGGTAAAAAATGTCAGGACCCTGACATCCGAGCCTAAACCAGCGCGCGGCTGATGTCGCATCTTCGTTCCCGCGCGGTGTTGGCGTTTCGCTGAGACCGAGTCGTGCGGCGAGCTCCGGGGCGGCGATCCGCATCGCCTCCTCCCCGGCGAGAATATGGGCGATTTGCGCGGGCATGACGCATCATACCCGCTTTCCGCCTTATCGGGGTAGACCCCGTAAGGCGGTCCGCGCACAAAGCTCTTTTCCGACTCTTGCACACCGCCTTTCGATGCCCGATACTCTATCTCGCGTGTCGCAAGTCCGGATTTTTGCGGAGGTGTCCATGGCCGATCCCAACGCCAAGTTCCTCAAGGTGCTGAAAGCCGAGCTCGAGGACCTCATCGAGGATATCGGCCTCGTCCAGAGGAGGAGCGGTGAGCGGCACCAACGCGGCGAGATCACGGAATACGTTTTTAAGGAAAATGAAGCGCTCTTCCGGCTGGAGGCCGAGGCGGTCCGCGAGCTTCTTTCCATCATTGACGCGATCGACCTTTCGTTATATACAAACTTGGATTCCTTGGTGGAGGCCGTGGAGACGCGCGTCCGTGAGGCGCTGCGCGACCGCGCCGAACCCGAGGCTATCTTCGCCTTCGTTCGCCGCAAAATCGCCAAGGTTCGCGCCTATATCGAGGCCGACGAGTAGCGCCGGCCCTAATCGTAGCGAGTTGTTGAGGGGAAGCCATGGATATCCAGCTCCAGGAATTGCTTGAGAAGATCAAGCGCGAGGGGGTCGAGGCCGCCCGCGCCGAGGCGGCCCGCGTCCTTGCCGAGGCCGAGGCTGCGAAACAGGCCCGGCTTGAAGAGGCGGAGCGCGAGGCGAAGGCCATTGTTGAAAAGGCTCGGGCCGACGCCGCCCGGGCCGAGGAATCCGGCCGCGCCGCGCTCGCCCAGGCTTCCCGCGATCTTCTTCTTTCCTTCCGCGCCAGCCTCGAATCCCTCCTCGCCGCCGCGGTGAGGTCGGAGGTCAAAGAGGCTCTCGGACCCGAGGCCCTCGCCGCGGCGATCCCGGCGGCGGTCAAGGCACTTGCATCAGGTGGCGAGCTTTCCGTCCTTCTTTCGCCCCAGGATATCCGCAAACTCGAAGGGAAGTATGCGCAGGCGCTCGCCGCGGAGCTTGGCAAGGGGGTCGAGCTCAAGCCCTACGCCGATCTCGATGCGGGTTTCCGAATCGCGGAGAAAGGCGGCGCCGTCTACTACGATTTCTCGGCCGAGGCGCTCGCGGAGCTCCTTGCGCGGCACCTTAACGCCCGGCTTGCCGAGACCCTGCGGAGTGCCGCGAAGGGGATGTGAGGCTGTGAGCCGCTACTACTATTTCGCGGCGACGCTCCCTTCGCTCCAGTTCGGCGCCGAGGCGCCTCTTTCGAGCGAGGAGTTTCTCGCCCGGGCCCGGGAGCAGCTTTCCGCCGCGGATTATGCGACGCTTGAGGCCGCGGTGCTGGTGTCGGCCAGCGAGGGCGCTCCGCCGCTCGCCCGCTCTGGCGAGCCGCTCCTCGACGCGTATTACGCCTGGGAGCGCGCTCTTCGCAACGAGCTTGTACGGCTGCGGGCGCGCCGCCTCGGGCGGCCAGCCGAGGCTTACGAACGCCCCGTGCGTCCGGGCAGTGGCGATGCAGGCGGCGACTTTTCCGCCGCTCGTGCAGCGCGTGCGGCCTTCGAGGCGGCGACCCCCCTTGAGGGTGAGCTTGCGCTCGAACGCGAGCGCTGGGCCTTTCTTGAAGCGCACGCGGGACTTTCACCCTTCGATCTTTCCCGGCTCGCGGCCTACCGCCTCGAGCTCCAGATACTCGAGCGTCTTGCTGGGCTCAAGGCCGAGCGGGGCGAAGCGGGATATCGCGCAACCTACGCCGCCATCCTCGGGCAGGCGCAATCTACCGAAGAGACCGGAGTTTCACGATGACGAAGACCACGGGAACGGTGACCGGCGTCAACGGCAACATGGTCGGCGTCCGCGTCCAGGGCGCCGTGTCCATGAACGAAGTCGCCTACATCCGCGTCGACGAGAAGCGGCTTAAGAGCGAGGTCATCCGCGTGCGCGGCGACCTTGTCCAGGTGCAGGTGTTCGAGATCACCAAGGGTATCAAGGTGGGCGATCCCGTGGAGTTCACGGGCGAGATGCTCTCCGTCGAACTCGGACCGGGCCTACTTGGCCAGATCTATGACGGCCTCCAGAACCCGCTTCCGGAGGTTGCCGAAAAGGCGGGTAATTTCCTCGAGCCGGGCGTCTACCTCGATTCCCTGCCGCGGAACAAGACCTGGGACTTCAGCCCGGTTGCGAAGGTCGGCGACCGGGTGCAGCGGGGAGACCTCCTCGGGACTGTGCCCGAGGGCGCTTTTTCTCACAGGATCATGGTGCCTTTCGGCCTCTATGGCGCCTATACGGTGCGAAGCGTGCGACCCGCCGGGGCCTACCGCATCGACGAGCCGCTCGTCGAGCTCGAGGACGAGCGGGGCAACCTCGTGCCCGTTTCCATGGTCTTCCGCTGGCCGGTTAAGCGCGCCATCGACTGCTATGCCGAGCGACTTCGCCCCGTCCAGCCCATGGTGACGAAGAACCGCATCATCGATACCTTTTTCCCCGTCGCGAAGGGCGGTACCTACTGCATCCCCGGCCCCTTCGGCGCCGGCAAAACCGTGCTTCAGCAGGTGACGAGCCGCAATGCCGATGTCGATATCGTCATCATCGCCGCCTGCGGCGAACGCGCCGGTGAAGTCGTTGAGACGCTCAAGGAGTTTCCCGAGCTCGTCGACCCTCGCACCGGGCGTTCGCTCATGGAGCGCACGATCATCATCTGCAACACCTCCTCCATGCCCGTCGCGGCGCGCGAGGCCTCGGTGTATACGGCTGTGACCCTCGCCGAATACTATCGTCAGATGGGTCTCGATGTCCTGCTTCTTGCCGACTCGACCTCGCGCTGGGCCCAGGCTATGCGCGAGATGTCCGGCCGCCTGGAGGAGATCCCCGGCGAGGAGGCCTTTCCCGCGTATCTTGAATCGGTTATCGCGAGCTTCTACGAACGGGCGGGCATTGTCCGACTCCGTGACGGGAAAACCGGCTCCGTCACGATCGGTGGCACCGTTTCCCCTGCGGGCGGCAACTTCGAGGAGCCGGTCACTCAGGCGACCCTCAAGGTTGTCGGCGCCTTCCACGGTCTTTCCCGTGAGCGCTCTGATGCGCGCAAGTATCCTGCGATTCACCCGCTCGATTCCTGGTCGAAGTACAAGGGAATTATCGAGGCACCGGTCGTCGAGTACGGTCGCGAATTCCTCTTCCGCTCGGCCGAGGTCGGCGCGATGATGAAGGTTGTTGGTGAAGAGGGTACCTCGCTCGATGACTACATCGTGTATCAGAAGGGCGAGTTTCTCGATGCCGTGTACCTCCAGCAGAACTCCTTCGATCCAATCGACGCGGCGGTCGCCCCCGAGCGGCAGAAGCGGAGCTATGCCCTCGTCCTCGACGTCCTTTCGGCGGAGATCGCCGCGAAGGACAAGGAAGACGCGCGGCAGTTCTTCTACGCGCTTCGCCAGAAGTTCCTTGACCTCAACGGCGCCGAGTACAAGAGCGAGCGCTATGCTGCGCTCGAAGCCGAGATACGGGCCCTCGTTGCGGGCCGAAAAAAGGGCGTGGATCCGCGCGGCGCCCGCCTCATCGAACGCCTGGAGTAAGCGATGAACAAGGTATATTCCCGCATCGAGTCCATTACGGGCAACGTCATCACGGTTAAGGCCGAGGGCGTCCGCTACGGCGAGCTCGCCGAGGTCAAGACGCGCTTCGGTGCATCGCTCGCCGAGGTTATCCGCCTTGACGAGGGCCTCGTCTCCCTCCAGGTCTTCGCAGGCGGCCGCGGCGTCTCGACGGGCGACGAGGTGCGCTTCCTCGGACATCCCATGCGCGTGAGTTTTTCCGACGATCTCTTGGGCCGCATCTTCGATGGTGCGGGCGAGCCCCGCGACGGGGGGCCTACGCTTTCGGAAAATCTCATCACCATCGCGGGCCCCTCGGTCAATCCCTCGAAGCGCATCATCCCCCGCGAAATGATCCGCACGGGCGTCCCGATGATCGACCTTTTCAACACGCTCGTTAAAAGCCAGAAGCTGCCGATCTTTTCCGTTTCCGGCGAGCCGTACAATCAGCTTCTTGCGCGCATCGCGATGCAGGCCGAGGTCGACATCATCATCTTAGGCGGCATGGGCCTCAAATACGACGACTACCTGTTTTTCAAGGACACCCTCGAGGAGGGCGGTGCGCTCCAAAAGGCGATCATGTTCGTCCACACCGCCGCCGATCCCGTCGTCGAGTGTCTCATGGTGCCGGACATCTCACTCGCCGTGGCGGAGCGTTTTGCGCTCAAGGGTAAGAACGTCCTCGTGCTTCTCACCGATATGACGAATTTTGCCGACGCGATGAAGGAGATAGCGATTACCCAGGAGCAGGTTCCCTCGAACCGCGGCTATCCGGGCGACCTGTATTCCCAGCTCGCCTCGCGCTACGAGAAGGCGGTCGATTTCTCCGACGCAGGCTCCATCACGATCCTCGCGGTCACGACGATGCCTGGCGACGATGTTACCCATCCGGTGCCGGACAACACGGGCTACATCACCGAAGGGCAGTATTACCTCAAGGGCGGTCGCATCGAGCCTTTTGGCTCCCTCTCGCGGCTCAAGCAGCAGGTGAACGGGAAAACCCGCGCCGACCACCGCTCCATTATGGACGGCATGATCAAGCTCTACGCGGCCTACAAGGATACGCTTGAAAAGAAGTCGATGGGCTTCCAAATGTCGGCATGGGACAAGAAGCTCCTCCGCTACGGCGAGGCCTTCGAACGCGAGATGATGGACCTGTCGGTCAACATCCCCCTCGAGGCGGCGCTCGACAAGGGCTGGGAGATACTTGCTTCCTGCTTTGAGCCTCAGGAAACGGGTCTTCGAACGGAGCTTATTGAGAAGTTCTGGCCGAAGAAGACGGCGTAAGGAGCGGCGAAGGCTAACCCTATGGCCAAGATCAAGCTGACCAAGAATGAGCTTAAGAAGCAGAAGGATGCGCTTAAGATGTATAAGCGCTACCTTCCGACGCTCCAGCTCAAAAAGCAGCAGCTCCAGATGGAAATACGCGGTATCGAGGCGCGGCGCCGCGGGCTCGAGGAGGCGCGCGCCGAGCTCGATCGCGGCTTCCGTGCATGGATTGGCGTATTCGGCGAGGCCTCCGCGGCCTATGGCCCCGACGGCCTTCCGCTCATGCGGGTGGCGCGGGTGAGGACTGCCGAAGGCAATATCGCGGGCGTCGAGATACCTGTTTTCGAGGGCGCGGATTTCGAGTTTTCCGACTACGACCTCTTTGTAACGCCCCTCTGGGTTGATACGGCGCTCGAACGCCTCAAGACGGCCCTCCTCCTCGATCTCGAGGCTCGTGTGCTCGACGTGCAGATCGAGCGCCTTTCCGCAGAGCTTCGCACGACCACCCAGCGCGTCAACCTGTTCGAAAAGGTGAAGATTCCCGAGACGAACGAGAACATCAAGCGCATCCGCATTTACCTGGGCGACCAGCAGACCGCGCAGGTCGTTCGCGGCAAGATTGCGAAGCGCAAGGTGGTCGCGGTCGCCGGCGCAAGGAGGGAATCGTGATTGCGCCCATGAAAAAGGTGCACCTCGTCGTCCTCGAAAAGGATCGAGTGCGCGCCCTTTCGGAGCTCGGTAGGCTCGGCCTTGTGCACCTTGAGGCGCTCCAGGGCCGAGGCGCGGAGTTCGAGGATGCCGGGCGCCGACGTGCGGAGGTCGAACGGGCTATCGGCATTCTCGCGGGGATAAAGGTACCCGCAGCCCCGAAGGGCGCGCCCGACCCGCAGGCCGCTGTGGCGGCGCTTCCGGAACGTGAGCGCCGCGAGGTGGGCATGGAGGCCGCCAAACGCTGCCTTGAACATGCCGAGGAAGCAAAGCGCGCCTTCGAAGAGGCGGTTGTCCTTGCGCGCGAACTTGAGCGCGTTAGGTCCTGGGGCGAATTCGAGCCACATCTTGCCCGAGAGCTTGCCACAAGCGGCCTTGTGCTGCGCTTCTACGAGGGGCCCGTCGCGCGGCTTGCGGACATCCCCGCGTCGCTCGATTTCATAAGGCTATCCGCGCCGCGGTCTCGCGCGCGGATCGCGGTCCTTTCCGCAGAATCGCTGGCCGATCTCCCCGCCGAGTTCGTCGAATTCAGCCTGCCCGAGCGCTCGCCCGCCGCCCTTCGCGAGGCGCTTGCCGCCGCCGAGGCGCGACGGTCTACCGCAGAGGCCGAGCTCTCGGCGCTGGCCGCTGAAGCGATGCCCGCGCTCAAGGCGGCGCATGGCTTCCTTGCGGAGGCGGAGCTGTTTGAACGGGTGCGTTCCGGCATGGAGGTCGAGGATGGGCTCGCCTATTTGTCCGGCTTCGCGCCCGTAGCCGCCATTCCCGCCCTCAAAGCGGCTGCTGCTCGACACTCCTGGGGGCTTCTTGCCGACGAACCCGCCGCGGATGAGCTTCCGCCGAGCAAGGTTGAGAACGGCCCCCTCGTGAGGATCATCGCGCCGGTCTTCGATTTTCTCGGCACGGTGCCGAACTATCGGGAATATGACATCTCGGGGTTATTTCTCTTTTTCTTCTGTTTCTTTTTCGCGATGATCTTCGGCGATGGCGGCTATGGATCGCTCCTCCTCCTCGGTGGCGTTTTTGCAGCGGTCAAGGCGAAAAAGGCGAGTGGACGCATCCCCGATCCCGTCCGCCTCCTACTTCTCCTTTCGGCGGGCACCGTCCTCTGGGGTGTGCTCACCGCGAGCTGGTTCGGGCTTCCGCCTGAAAAACTGCCCGCCCTGCTCAAACGCGCCACGGTCTACTGGATCTCGAACGAGAACCCCGCCTCGGGGGACAATGTGAAGACCCTCTGCTTCCTGCTCGGAACGATCCAGCTCGTCGTCGCGCACCTCAAGAACATAAAACGCGACATGGGTTCGCTCAGGGTGCTCGCCCAGGTTGGCCAGCTTGCGATGGTTGCGGGCATGTTGTTCCTCGTCCTCAACCTGGTTATCAGCCCCGACCGCTTCCCTCTGCCCGGCTGGGCCTTGGGACTCATCGGTGGCGGATTCCTCCTCAACTTCGTCTTTGCGAACTACGACGGATCGCAGGGCCTGGTAAAAGGCCTTGTGAGAGGGGTTCTCGCGAGCCTTGCAAACATCGTTTCGGTCTTTCTCGGCGTGGTCAACGTGTTCGCGGATATCGTGTCCTACATCCGCCTATGGGCGGTCGGTCTTGCGGGGGTCGCGATCAGCCAGACCGTCAACAACATGGCGGGTCCGATGCTCGGAAGCCTTTTCATGTTCGCGGCGGGTGCGGCCCTGCTGCTCTTCGGGCATGGCCTCAACATCATGATGAGCGTGCTCTCGGTCATCGTGCACGGCGTCCGCCTCAACATGCTCGAATTTTCCGGCCACCTCGGTATGGAGTGGTCGGGTTACAAGTACGAACCTTTCAGGGCCACGGCGCCCGAAGAACGACAGTAAGGGAATCGAAAGGAGACCAAGCATGAATATCGGCATGATCGGCGTCGCTGCGGTCCTCGGCCTCGCGGCCATCGGCTCCGCCATCGGTGCGGGCATCGCGGGCCAGGCGGCCATCGGGGCGTGGAAGCGGAACTACATGGCGAACAAGCCCGCGTCCTTCCTCCTCGTTGTGTTCGCGGGCGCTCCGCTCACGCAGACCATCTACGGCTTCATCCTCCTCCAGAGGATGCTTGCTTCGACGAAGGACCCGCTCCTTCTCTTCGGCGCAGGGATCATTGGCGGCGCGGCGATGGGCATGTCCGCCATCGCACAGGGCAAGGCTTCTGCCGCGAGCTGCGACGCCTTCGGCGAGACGGGCAAGGGCTTCGGCCAGTACATCACCGTTGTTGGCCTCTGTGAGACGGTTGCCCTCTTCGTGATGGCCTTCACCTTCGGCGCCATCTAAGTTCCCCTTCCGTGCACAGCAAGGAGGCCGCCTGTGAAGGCGGCCTCCTTGTAGAGAGGGCCGAACCGCTTTCGCAAGTCTGGCTCCTCGCGCTACACTCTTGCCCATGGCAAGCACACTTTCCGTCAAGGCCAAGGGCCTCATCATCGGGGGAGGTTTCCCCGTTTCCATCCAAACCATGTGGAAGGAGCCGCTTGCGTCGCAGGCGCTCGAGGCTGCTGCGGCCCGCATCCGCGGCCTTGCCGGACTCGGCTGCGATGTCCTGCGTTTCGCAGTTCCCGATCTCGATGCGGCCGAGACTCTGGGCCGGCTTGCCGCAATGGTGGAGCTCCCCCTTGTCGCCGACATCCACTTCGATTGGCGCATCGCCCTCCGCTGCCTCGACTTTCCGATCGCTAAGATCCGCATCAACCCAGGAAACATTGGCGCGCGGTGGAAGGTCGAGGAGGTTGCGCGTAAGGCTGCGGACAAGGGCGTCCCCATCAGAATCGGCGTAAATGGCGGATCCCTCCCGCAGGATCTTCGCGAGCACGTGGACTCTGGCTCCCTTCTTCGTGCTGAGGCCCTTGTCGAGGCCGCGCTCCGCGAGGTGGAGGCCTTCGAGGCAATCGGATTTCGCGCGATCGTGGTGTCGATGAAGGCGAGCTCCGTCGAAGAGACCCTGGAGGTGAATCGCCGCTTCGCCCGTGAGCGCGATTATCCGCTTCACCTCGGCGTGACGGAGGCCGGTCCCCTTGTGCCGGGTGTCGTGCGCAATACCGCGGCTCTGGTACCGCTTCTCAAGGAGGGGATCGGCGATACGATTCGCGTCTCCCTCTCGGACAGCATGGAGTCCGAGATCGTCGCCGGCCGTGAAATTCTTGCGGCTGCCGGACTCGGACGGACAGGCGTTACGCTCGTTTCCTGCCCGCGCTGTGCCCGCGCGGGATTTGATACGCACGCATTCACGGCACGCTGGGCTCCCCGACTCTACGCCCTCGCCACGCGCGTGACGATTGCGGTCATGGGCTGTGTCGTGAACGGTCCCGGCGAGGCGCGGCATGCCGACCTTGGCATCACCGGCGCAGGCGACAAAGTGGTCATCTTCCGGAAAGGAAAGATAGCGCGCACGATACGGCGCGAAGACGCCGATATTGTATTCGAAGAGGAGCTTCGCGCGCTCGAATGAAGGCACAGTATCACGGAATTTCCCTGGGGGTCGCACTCGCTGCGCTCCTTATTGGGGGTAGAGCCGGTTTTGCGCTGGACGCCCCGGCCTCGGAACCGCGCTCTCCCGCTTTGGGCGTTGTCGGCCGTGCCGCGGCGGGCGCTGACGAGTCCTGGCTTCGCTTCCAGTCCGGCAAGCGGCTCTTCGAAGAGCGCCGCTTCGGCGAGGCGCTCATTGCATTCCAGGATGCCGCGGCGATCCGGCGGCAGCGCTTCGCCGGAGCCGAGACGCGCCTTTCCGCGGCGCTTTCCGATCGCGAGGCGG
Source organism: Spirochaetota bacterium (assembly GCA_029265615.1). Classification (GTDB taxonomy): domain Bacteria; phylum Spirochaetota; class Spirochaetia; order Treponematales; family Rectinemataceae; genus JAEUJG01. The sequence goes on along the minus strand of JAJUIB010000015.1, from coordinate 52,183 downwards.
CTTTGGCAGGCGACTCGCTCCCGGCCCTCATCGACCGCTTCGCCAAGCGCGACCTGAGCGAGCGGGAATACGCAGCACTCCGCGCATCAGCCGGAGATTCGCTTCGTACGATGGCGGAACTGTTGCGGGAACGGCGGCTTTCGGACAGTTTTGCGGGCTTTCTCGATGCCCTCATTCTTGTGCTTGATCACCGTTCGGCTTCGTCCCTCGGCGATTCGCTTTCTCGTCTCCGCCTCGCGGTTCGCGAGCTTGCGGACTATCCCGAAGCGGAGTACTGGATCGGACGCGTCTACCTGGTCGAAGGCGAAACGCGGCTCGCCGAACCGCAATTCCGCCGCGCCTACGAGATGCGAGCCTCGCTCGAAATTCCCGAGGACCGCTTCCGCATACTCATGGCTCTGTCGTCTGTGTACCGCGATCTAGGCGAATGGAATTCGTACGAAGCGCGCCTCAAGGAGGCGGCGGACTCAGGCCCCGAATTCGGCGAAGGGCAGCGCTTCCTTAGGGAGGCGATGGAGCGGAGCGTCGCGCGCGACGGCATCGACAAATTCCTCACGCTCTACCGCGCAAAAGGCGGCCCCTGGACCGAGGCGCAGGCAGAACTCGGCTCCTTCTACCTTGCAAATGGACGGCCCCAGGCTTTGACCTATCTTTCGGTGGCGGCTAACGCGCTCGTTGCGCGCGTCATCGAGCGCCTCCGCGAAGCAGAGCCGTCCTATGCATTTTTGAGCCTGGCAGAAACGCTTTCCCGGATTGACGCACACCGGGATCTGTCGCGCTACGCGGAGGAGGCGAATCTCTACCGCACCCTGTACGAGCTCGGCGAGGCGCTCTGGGTCCAGGGTCATCGCGATTCCGCACGGGGGCTGTGGCGTTCGATCGCCGCAAATAAGCGTGCCGGGCCATGGGGCTCGCGTGCAGCCATGGCACTTGCGAGGAGTTTCCGCTAGCTTTTCTTGAGTTTTTCGAGCGTCAGTTTTTCGTGTCCGCCGCCTTCGATCTGGGGCGCAGCTTCTTCGCGGGGCCCCGAAAGCTGGTCGAGCACATCATGGTCCGCGAGAATCGCTTTCACGATGCAGGCGATAAAGGGATCGACGATGGAGTAGACACGGCGCGTCTTTTGGACTTCGGCACTGACGATGCCCGTCTCTTTGAGAATCGCAAGATGCTGCGAGATGACGGGCTGGGGTTGCTTGAGACACTTCCAGAGGTCGGTGACGCAGGGATCCTCTTCACGCGCGATGAGGCAGAGTAGGCGGAGTCGTATGGGATGGCCAATCGCCTTGAGTTTCCGCGCGTACTCCATGACGGATTTCCCCGCGCAGGGATTTCGGTCTTCTGGCATTGGGCCAGTATAGCGGCAGGTCAGGTTTTTTTCAACAGGGCCCGCATTTCGCGCTCGGGACTTGCTTCGAGATATGCCTCGAAATAGGTATGCTCTTCGTCGGTCATGTGCCGTATGGAAAGGCCGAGCGCCCGGTCCATCCGCACAATTTCGAGCGAGAGTGAAAGGATCCGATCCCCGGCGCGTAGCGAACAGTCCTCGAGGATGTCGCCTACGGCAAGGTCGGCGACGGCGGCCAGGCTGTCAGGAATGAAGGAAAAGCCGTTTTTCGAGACGGTTTCGAGGCGGCCTGCGATCGGAGCGAGGCTCGTGGGGTGGGAAAACATAAGCGCAAGCCGATCCCACTCGGCGGGCGCAAGACGTTCTGAGGCTCGCGATTCTTCGACGGCGATGTAGCGTTTTAAGAGCCTCTGGAAGCGTGTCTGTTCATGCCGGTCGCCGAGATCCTCGCGCAAGACGCCATTCACGCCGATGGCCACCGCCTTTGCGGCCTCTTCGAAGGTGAAATTGTCCCCGCGGAGGAGAATCAGCACACAGGACTCCTTGGGACGTTCGGCGCGTATTGCGGCGGCGATCACCTTCCAGTGCCGGGGGTAGTCCCGCGCCGAGAGGATCACCGCATCGGGCGCCACCTCTTCGAGGTTGTCGAGCGCCTTGAGGGGGTTCCGATAGCGCACTGCTTCGAAACCGAGCGGCTTCAGGTAGAAGCGCGCTAAGTCCGCGACCGCGTCGCTTTCCACGAGGAGCAGGGCTTTCATTCGGTGCCTTTATTGGTGACGGAGTAGCCGGTTATGTACCAAATATCGTCGCGACGCTTAAGCTCGAATACGTACTCTTTGAGCATACGGAACTCACGGTAGTCGAACTTGGAAAGGACGCGTACGTTGCCTGAGTTGCCCGCGTATCGTGTTTCGATGATATCGAAACTCGCTGGGATGACGACGATGTCGCCGTCGACGACGCTTTCGCGGAGATCGTTCCTGTATTTTTCGAGCATGCGCCTTCGGCCTTCGTCTGACTCTCGATCATACATGCGCTTGCGGTCCTCGTTGCGCGAAAGGAGCGCTTCGAGATCAAGATAGAGAAAGAACTCGTTCCAGCGCGAGCGTTGCCGCGCGACGATAGTGCGTCGCACCACCTCGTCGGGGGGGAGCGACTGGGGCTTAAGAATCTCACCCGTTTCGGGGCGAATCGCCTCCGATGCTGGAGGAATGCCCGGCGAGGGACGAACCGAGAGGAGGAGCACGTTGGAGGAAAGGGGCAGGCCCAAACCACGTCCCTCCGTTCCCGGCCGGGCGGTGAGCGGCGAGCCCGTCTGGGCGAGTTCCGGCCAGAACGTCGCACGGATCGAAAAGGAGCCTGCGTCGTCGATGCGGACGAAGCGTTCAAGCCGTTCCACAAAGGAGTATTCCTCGCCGGGTTCAACGGCGACTTCACGGTAGAACACGGGCCGCGTCGAAGAAAGCAGGCGCTTTAGCTCGTCAGAGCTGTCCAGGGCGCGATTCGAGAGCGTTCGCACCTCGAAGCTTAGGCTGTAGGCGCGATCCTCGGCGAGTTTGAAACGATAGGTCGCCGCAGAACCGTTGGTGATGGTAATTTTAAGAGGAATTTCACTTTCGGGGTAGTACACTCTTTTGTCGAAAAAGCGTATCGACACCGTGACTCCCGGCGCGGGCGAAGATGGCGCAGCCTCTGCGGCGCGTGCGGGGCAAGGGAAAGCCGCCGCAATGACGGCGGCGAGGACTATGGTTGCGGGCGATATGGATCGGCGAAGCACTGCCCTAGCTCTCCTTCGATATGGAAACGGTCGGCGGATCGGGTGTATGATGCCGCGCGACGTCTATCCACCCTTGATTGTCGGAATGCTGCGATGAAAACCTTACTGCCACACGATATCCCCGCCCGGCTCGCCGGTCACGCGCCGCTTTCGGAATTTCGCGCCCGCCTATGCGGCGGCACCTTCCCCATCGATGTTGCCGAGGCCGAGGGCTCCTTCGCGGCCGTCCTCGCCGCGACGGCGCTCGAAGAGCGGGGCGAAGGCGGAACACTCCTCGTCGTGCTCCCCTCCGATCAGGAGGCGGAAACCTTCGCAAACGATCTTGCGGCGCTCGGCGTCGATGCGCTCCTTTTGCCCTGGTGGAAGACGGCGGCCTACCGTCCTGCCTCGCCGCGCGCGCACGTTTTTGGCGATCGTGCGGCCGTCCTTGCCGCGCTGGTCTCAGGCGAGGCGCGTGTGCTCATCGCAAGTCAGCGTGCCTTTGTGACGCCTCTTCCGCCGCGCCCAAGTTTCTCCTCCCTCGTGTTCACCGTCGAAAAAGGCGGCGAGATTGATCCGACGGCCCTCGGCAAACGCCTCGTCACCTACGGCTACCTCCGCGTTCCGCGCGTGTCCCTGCCGGGGGAATTCGCCCTGCGCGGTGAGGTGCTCGACGTCTTTATGCCGGGCGATGAACTTGCTCTCCGCATTGTGTTCGAGTATGAGCGTATCGAACGTGTCGCGGCTTTTGATCCGGCGGGGCAGACGGGACTCCGCGACTTAGGCCGCGCGGCGCTCAGACCGATGAAGGAGTGGATATGGAGCCCCGATCGCGTCGCCGCGCTCGAGGATGCGGCTGCAGCCTTCCCGAATTGCGCGGGAAGGCTCGGACCGCTCCTTGAATCGCTCGCTGAAAGAGGCGAGGCAAAAGGCGAGGAACTGTGGTATCCCGTGGCCTTCGCCGCGGAAGCGGGCGAGGCAGGGTCTATACTCGACTATCTCAGCCCCGGTTCGATTCTTATGCTCCTCGATCGTGAGCGGCTTGAGGCGCAGGAGGAAGCGGCGCGGAAAGAGTACGCGGGGCTCTATCGCGGCGCACTCAAGGAAGCGCCTGTGCCGCCGCCCGACCGCCTTCTCCATTCCTTCGCCGCGATCGAGATGCGTGCGCTGGAAGCTCAGGCAATCCCGTCACGGGCATCCGCGTTCCCAGACGTGTTCCCAGAAAAGGCGTCGCAATGTCTCCCCCCGCTTCGCGTCATCCGCGATTATGCGCTCCGCTCCGAGGATGCTTCGGAACGGCTCCGCCTCGGCGCTGAACCGCCGCGTTCTTTTTTCGGCAATGTCCAGTATTTTAAGGAAGAGCTCGCTTCGCTCCTCAAGGCTGGGTACGAGGTACTCGTCTTCGCCGAGACCGAACCACAGGCGGAGCGAATACGCGCCCTGCTTAAGGACTATGCGATCGAGGTAGCGGCCGCAGGGCTTTCCGCAGGTTTTTCGATCCCCGCGCGCAAACTTCTCGTCGTGCAGGAAGGGGAGATATTTGGCAGGCGCAAGCGCGTGCCTAAATCGGTGAAGAGCGCGCGTAGTTCGGTCATCGACACCTTTGTCGAGCTCAATCCTGGAGACTACGTCGTCCATGTCAATTACGGCATCGGCCGGTTTGTCGCCATCGAGCGGATGCGCGTTCTCGGCAACGAACGCGATTATGTAAAAATAGAGTACGCCGACGAGGAGAACGTCTTTGTACCAATTGAACAGGTCAACCTCGTGCAACGGTACATCGGGAACGAGGGTGAGGCGCCGCGGCTTGACCGCCTTGGCTCGAAATCCTGGGAGAACCGCAAGAGCAAGGTGCGAAAATCGGTCGAGGAGCTCGCCGAGCGCCTCATCCGCATTTACGCGCGGCGCAAGGCCGCCCAGGGCTACGCCTTCCCCCCCGATTCAGACTGGCAGCTCGCGTTCGAGGCGGCTTTCCCCTACGAGGAGACGCAGGACCAGCTCCGCTGCATCGACGAGGTGAAGGCCGACATGGAAAGCAGAAAGCCCATGGACCGCCTCATTTGCGGCGATGTCGGTTACGGCAAAACCGAAATTGCGATGCGCGCCTGCTTTAAGGCCGCAGTGGCAGGCAAACAGGTCGCCTTTCTCGCACCGACTACCATTCTGGCCGAGCAGCACTACGAGAATTTCAAAGAGCGGCTTGAGGGCTTTCCGGTCAATATCGCCATGCTTTCGCGCCTTGTCGACAAGAGGGAGCAGCGCAGGATCCTTGCGGGCATTCGTGAAGGCAAGGTCGATCTCGTCGTCGGGACACACAGACTGCTCCAGAAGGATGTTGAGTGGAAGGACTTGGGGCTCCTCGTTGTCGACGAGGAGCAACGCTTCGGCGTGAAGGACAAGGAGCGGCTCAAGGAGATGCGCGCGGCCGTCGACTCCCTCACGCTCACCGCGACGCCCATCCCGCGTACGCTCCACATGTCGCTCCTCAAAATCCGCGACATGTCGGTCCTTCAAACGCCGCCCTCGACCCGGCTACCCATCGAAACCGTCGTCGAGGAATTTAGTCCCGACATCGTCGCCGAGGCGATTAGGCGCGAGGTCGCGCGCGGCGGGCAGGTTTTTTATCTCCATAACCGCATCGAGAGTCTCGACGAGGTGTGCACATTCCTTACGCAGCTTGTCCCTGAAGTGCTTGTGGAAACCGCGCACGGCCAGATGGAGTCGACTGAGCTCGAGGACATCATGCACCGCTTTGTCCATGGTGGCTTCCAGGTCCTCGTTTCGACGACCATCATCGAGAACGGCATCGACATCCCCAACGTCAACACGATCATCATCGACCGCGCCGACATGTACGGCATTTCCCAGCTCTACCAGCTCCGCGGCCGCGTTGGCCGCTCCGACCGGCTCGCCTACGCCTATCTCCTCTATCCCGACCGCCGCGCCCTGTCTGAGCTCGCCATGAAGCGTCTTCAGGTCATTTCCGACTTTACCGAACTCGGCTCGGGCTTCAAGGTCGCGATGAAGGATCTCGAGGTCCGTGGCGCGGGCAATCTTCTTGGCCGCGAGCAGTCGGGCGACATCTATTCGGTGGGATTCGACCTCTATCTCAAGCTACTCGACGAGGCGGTCGCCCGGCTCTCCGACGAGAAATGGCAGCCGGAGGAGGAGACCTACCTCGAACTTGAGTATCGCGGCTACATTCCCGACGAGTACATTTCGATGCCAACTGTGAAGATGGAGGTCTATAAGAAAATAGCCTCGATTTTCACCGATGAGGATCTCGAGGCCCTCCGTGCGGAACTCATCGATCGTTTCGGCCCCCTTCCCGAGGAGGCTGAAAGCCTGCTCTCTCTCGCCGAAATACGCGTTATCTGCCGTAAGCTCTCCGTTTCAAGCCTCCGGGAGCGGGGCGGCGTCGTCGTCATCGAATTCTCCAAGGTTGCAAAGGTCTCGGTGGAACGGGTCCTCCGTCTCATCCGAGAATCTGGCGGCCGTATCAAACTCGATCCTCATCGGCCGAATGTGCTCATCATCAAGACAGGCTCCATCGGACTCAAGGAGAAAAGCGAATTTCTGCGGGAAAAACTCGCATCCCTCCTTGCCTGATTGTGGGCTTCTACGCGCGCGCGTTGAAATATCCCTCAAGGATGTGCACAAGCTCGGGCGAATAGCCTATTGCCGCCTTGACGCGCTGCACGCCCGTTGGAAGCCGCTCTGCGCTTTCGATTGTCCCGCGTACGGTGAAGCGGTAGGACAGGAAATAGAGCGAGAAGGTGGCCTCAAGGCCGAGGCTTAAGTCCGTAGCGCGCATCGGCACGAGGAATTCGAGGTAGTTTGCGGCGAGCGCGAAAAGGGCGAGTTTTGTTTGAACGCCTTCTACGCTCATTACAGCGTAGTTGTTGAAACCCAGGCTTCGCGCGCTCGCGGGGCTCAGCGCTATGCGCTTGTTCTTGAAGGTTTCGAATTCGAGCTTGAGCCTTTCAAGGAGCCACAGGTGCTCGCCAAGTAGCTCTGCAAGATCACGCGGGATGGGCTTCCAGTCGAGGACAATAAGCGCGACAGTATCACGCTCCTTCATCGCACCGATGGCCGCGACCTGGCAACGGCAGAATATCTTCAAAGGCTCACGTTGATCGGGCCGTTGAAACGAGAGGGCGAGTGCGGCGATATTTCCCTTGAACCGCTGGAAGAAGGCAATCTCGTCCTTTGAAAAATAACCTGCGAGGACGGCCCGCTTCATGGAGAACTGGTACGGCACACAGACCAGGTTGTAGGTGTCGATTTTGAGCACGGTTCCGCCCTGGACAAGGCCCGTGCTCTGGATCGCAAAGGGATTCCACTGGACGAGCGCATCGGCATAGCGCTCCTCGTAGTTCATCGGCGCGGTTTTCTGCATGGCCGGTTCGCACTATGACGGATGCCGTGCGCGTGGTCAAGCCGCGTTCCGGGGACCCGGCCCACAAGGAAGACGGCCGGTTCTTTGCCGATAAGCGGCGCGCGGAGACTCATACCGGCAAGCGTACGCCATGAAGCGATCGGCATGGATCGTATCATTTCCGCGGGCGTTGTAAGCGCTGATGCAACGCAGAGTCTGAGGTCGGGACCTATGCATTCGAGACAGTCGGCGAGGAGACGCTCGTTGCGATAGGGGGTTTCGATGAACATACGCGTTGCGCCATCGACCCGGACGCCATGGTCGATTGCCTTGAGTGCGGCCTTCCGTGAGCTGGCATCCTGCGGCAAGTAACCGAGGAAGTTGAAGCGCTGCCCGTCAAGCCCCGAAGCGGAGAGTGCGAGCATGAGCGACGAAGGCCCGCCAAGGGGGACGACACGTATGCCGTGGTCGTGTGCGAGCGCTGTGAGCGCTCCGCCCGGGTCGGCGACACAGGGGATTCCCGCATCGGAAAGGAGCCCGATGTCTTCACCCGCGAGCGCGGGTTCAAGCAGGGCCGGGAGCTCCTCCTCCCTGCTGTGTTCGTCGAGCCGTGCAAGGCTGATCTGTGCAAGGCCCTCGCGGTCTAGAACCGACGAAAAGAGGCGCCATGCCGCCTTGTCCCCTTCGACAATGAAATGCCTAATCTCCTTGATTCGCTCGATGGCCGGCTCGGGCAATAAAGACGCAGGCGGCGGCCCACCCTCGCTCGCGGGGTAGAGCAAGTTTGGGAGGAGGTACAGAACACCCTTGTGTCCTTCCATGTTTCACCTCGAAAGGAGATCGAGGGCCCCGTCCACGAGGGTCCCGAATCGGAGTGCGAGCTCCGGTGAAAGGACGGTCGCAGCCTCGCGGTACTCGACAGCAAAGGCGGAGCGCTCTTTGGCGCTCAAAGGGAGGCGCCGTCCCAGAATGCGGCTCTCCACGTCGCGGAGGCGTAGCGCTCGTTCGCCTGCGAAGGCAAGCCGGAATTCGGCGAGTATGCCTTTCTCTGCGCGAGCGGCGAGGGCGAAAACGGCGCTGTCTCGCGAGGGATAGCCGCAGCGGCCGACCTTGCGAAGCGCGACGGCGTCCCATCGTTCAAGCGGTATGCGGATGCGCGATAGCAGTACGCCCGCGGGGAAGGCCGGTCGCCCATCATCGTCGGCAAGACGATTCAGATTGATCCAGCGCGCGCCTGAGCCGTCGCGGAGTTCGACCAGGGCATCGAGGCAGGCGAGTGCGGGCCAGACGTCCATAAAGCGAGAACGGGTTGCAAGATTCCCGCCGATCGTCGCGAGGTTGCGGATTGGTGCCGTCGCGACACCGCGGAGCGCAAGCGCAAGGAGTTCGGGCAGGGCGCTTTCCTTGAGCTCGAGCACCTCGGTGAGGGTGAGGCAGGCGCCGAGTTCGACAAAGCGCTCGGTAAGCGAAACTTGCCTGAGCTCGAGCAGAGAGGCGATCGATACGAGCTCAGGCGGCAAAGTGACATACCGCGATGCTTGTTCGCGGAGGAGCTCCGTGCCTCCTGCGTAGAGCGTCGCGCCGGGAAGGCGCCGCATGAGCGAAAGAAGTTCCGATAGATCACGGGGCTGGTGGACCTCACTGACGAGCACGGTGGTAGAGCCTCCTTGCCCGGCGCTCGGCCGCCGCCGCCACCGCCTGCGTAAGTGTTTCCGGATCGGCGCAACGGCAGGGAACGGCGGACAGTTCTCCGAGAATCTCGTCGCGCGAAGGGCGCGCGTTTCGCTCAAGGAGCGCCGCGACCGCGAGTATGCGGCCATTGTCGCAAAAGCCGCACAGTTCGAGGCCCGCCTCCTCGAAGCCGCCCTTGATGTCCGCATATTCGTCGGTTTGCGAAAATCCCTCGAGGGTGATGACCTCCCTGCCGCGGACCTTGAACGCAGGGAGCATACAGGACGGTGCAAGCCTTCCGTCAAGAAGGATGAGGCACTTGCCACAGGCTCCATGACGGCAATCAGCAAGGGGACCAAGAAGGCCAAAGCGTTCGCGGAGAAGGTCGACAAGGCGGTCTGCGGAGCGAGCTTTCACAAGGACGTCCTCACCGTTCAGAATGAAGCTGAAGGTCATGCATCCTCCAAGGCGGAAAGGGCGTCGGGACCGAGGGGCAGGGTCGTGAAGTGTATGCCCGCCGCCTGCGAAACAGCGCTAAGGAAGGCGGCGGGCACGGTGTCGAAGGGGAGTTCGCCGAGGCCCTTTGCCGGGGAGCGGCGCTCAGCCTCGAGGAATTCCACGAGGATGGGCGGCACCTCGGCGAGCGGAAGGGTCTCGTAGCTGAGAAATGCCTCCCGGGAGATGGCGCCGCGCTCAAAGGCAAGGCGTTCCCGCATGCAGGAGCTGAGTGCGGCGCTCGCAGCGGCACGGAGCGCCGATGCGGCCCGCGCATGCGATACAATCCGTCCACCTTCGACGCAGAGCCAGAGGCCCAAGGTGCGTGGCTCAAGCGTCCAGGAATCGAGCTCCACCTCGACGACGGCTCCACCCCAGGCGGCGGATTCAAGCGGCGAACCTGCGACGCGGTTTGGTTCCCAGGCTGAGGACGAGGGGAGACGGTGGATCGCCTTCGCCGAAATGGGGAGGGGGTCCCGGAAGCGGCGCTTTTGGATCGCGGTGCAGGCCCGTTCGACGAGCCGATTGACAACCGAAAGGCCGCGCGAAAGCGTAACCGGTCCAGAATTCGGCGAACCGTCGGTGTCGGGCGGCGCGATGCTCACCTTATCGGCCGGGATGCCAAGAATTTCGGCCGCGCTTTGGCGCCAGATGTCGGCGATCCCGCCTTTGCAGATCGCGGCGCTCGTTTTGAGGAGTAGCCTGAGATCCTTGTCAAGGCATGCTTCGACGGTGTAGGAGTTCGGACCGCTTCCCGAGAGAAAGACGCCCGTCTGATGGGCGAAAGCGAGGCCGATGCCGCGCATCGGCCCCTCGGAGCGGCATGAGCGGCGTTTCCGCACAAGTTCATATGCGGCCCACTTCCGCCTAAAGTCGCTTGCGCGGCAGAGTTGTTCGGCGATTGCGTCGAAGGGCGTGTCCTCCTTGAGGGGATCGCCGGCGAGGAGCCGCGACCCCTTTCTCAGGAGATTGCGCGATTTCCACTCAATTGGATCCATGCCCGCGGCCTCGGCGAGTTCAGTGGACAGTGATTCGATAGCGAGAAAGGCGGGCGCGGCGCCGAGCCCGCCGAATGCGCCCAGCGGAGGGCTGTTCGTCGTTACCGCGTAGCCCTCAAGGCGGAGGTTGGGACAGACATAGGCGCCTTGCACCGCAAGACAGGCTTGAGACAAAAGCTCTTCCGCAAGCGGCGCCTGCGCCCCCACGTGGATCGACATCCGCACATCGAGGGCCGAAAGGTTGCCGCTCTTGTCGAGCGCCGCGCGGAGGGCCACCGCTTCAGGCGCGCGCTTAGGACTATAGAGGAAGTCCTCTTCGCGCGAAAGAAGGAGCCGGGCGGAGCGCTTGCCGAGAAAAGCGGCGAGCGCGGCATGACAGGCAAGGAGGGAGGGGTACCAGAGCTTCCCGTCGAGATGGGCGCCAAGGCGCGTCGGCCTGACGACGACGTCTTCCGGCTTCGTTCCGAGGGCGCGGGCGACTGAGTCCCGGACGTGGTAGGGCCACTGGGTCGCGCAACGTATCTCGAGCTTGTCGTAGTCGAATGAGGCAAGGGCCCCCTGCGGTTCGCTGTACCAATGCTCGAGGGCTTCAGCGCGGTAGCTCCGTTCAACGACCTTGTCTGCGATGGAGAAGGCGAGTTCAGGATCGCCTAAGGATGCAACGCGTTTTGCGGCAACCTGTTCAGACGAAAAGCTTTCCCAATTAACCAAGGGCTCTTCCTCTTCGACGCGGACCTTCACTTTGGCTACAATGTCCGCGAGCACCGCAGTGTCCGGTCCCGCAAGAAGGGCAACCGGCTCGCCTGAGAATGCAATGCGCCCCTCCGCGAGAATAGGCAGTTCCGACCCGAAGCAGGATATCCGGTTGGCGCCGGGTAGATCGCGTGCCTCTATCAGAAGATAGCCCTTGGGCAGGTGTGGTGCCTCGACCCCGAGGAGCCGACCGCGTGGCGAGGGCGAGCGGATTGTCACCACCTGTAGCCCCCCTGCGGGGAGAAGATCGGACAGGCGCGGCTCTGCCTGCGCGGCGCGTGGATTTTCGCCTTCGGGCATCGCCTAGGCCTCGCCACCGCCAAACCCGCTACGGGTTCGTGGCCGTGGGGTACAGGCGGCGAGCTCCGCGGCGGTTTCGAGAACGGCAAGGCGCACCCGCTCCACCTCCGTGTCGCTCATGCCGTGCCAGATGGGGAGCGAGATTGTGCGGAGATATTTGCCGTAGGCCTCCGGGAAGGACGAGGGCGCAAGCCCATACCTTCGCGAAAAATAGGGCATGATGTGCAAGGGGATGAAATGCACCGAGGCGCCGACACCTTTCTGCATGAGTCGCTCGAAGAACTCGTCGCGGCGCCCCGCGATGGGACCGCGGAGGCGGAGGCTGTAGAGGTGCCAGGAGTGTGCGGCCCTAAAGGGGCCTGCACCGTGGGGCGGCAACTCGAGGAGCTCCTCGGCGGGCGATCCCGGCCCAAATGCCTCGTCATAGGCGCGGGCGATGTTTCGGCGTTCCTCGAGAAAACGGGAAGCTTTTTTAAGTTGTTCCCGTCCGATCGCAGCGAGGAGGTCGGGAAGGTTGTACTTGAAGCCCGCCTCGGCCACCTCATAGTACCAGGAGGCGGTCTTCGAGGTGTAGCGGTCGAAGGCGTCGCGATCGAAGCCGTGCGAGCGCATCATCGCCATGCGCCGCACGAGTTTTTCGTCCTCGCAGACGATCATGCCACCTTCGCCGGTCGTGATGGTTTTGGTCGCATAAAAGGAATAGACACCGATCGCGCCAAGCGTCCCCGCAAAGGTGCCATCCGCCTCCGCCTTTCCTACGGAAGCCAGGACCGGAGCGGGGATTTTCGAAGGGAAGGCGTGCGCCGCATCCTCGACGAGGGCTATGCCCCGCCTTGTGCATATCGCGATGAGTTCCGCCATGCGGCAGGGAAGGCCGCCCACATGGACCGCAATAACCGCCTTGACCTGCGGCGAGCGTTCAAGGAGCGCTTCGAGCTTGTCGGGGTCGATGTTGTAATCGTCCGCACCGATGTCGCAAAAGGCGACCTCGGCGCCGAGGTGCCGGGCAACCGAAGCCGTGGAGGTGAATGTATAGGGACTCGTGACGACAAGGTCGCCCGGCCCAACACCAAGCGCCTCAAGGGCGAGGTGAAGACCGCTCGTCGCCGAGTTTACGGCGAGCGCGGCCCGGGCACCGACAAAGGCGGCGAATTCCTCTTCAAATGCCTTGGCGATCTTGCCGGTCGTGAGCCAGCCCGAGCGGAGCACCTCGAGGACGGCATTCTCCTCCTCGAGCCCGAGGGAAGGCTTCGCGAAGGGGACAAAATCAGTATTCTGGCTCATGTTCGGGCACCTTAAGGGTGGAAACGAATTTTTTCAAGACCGCCCGGAGCTTCCGGCGGTTCCTATAGTCTTTTTCGGCTCCTTGGGTGAGCCGGGTGACCGGCTCGAGTTCAGCAAGCACTTCTCGGAGGGGAAAGGCGGGTCCGATGCGTTCAAGGCGATTGACGCGCGGGTAGGCGGTGGGCACAAGACGCTCATCGGCGGCATGGAGGTGTTCTTCGACCTTCTCGCCGGGGCGCAGGCCCACGTATTCGATGCGTATGTCCTTCCCCGGTTCGTAGCCGTAGAAACGGATCATCTGTTCGGCAAGATCCCGGATGCGAACCGGTTCGCCCATGTCGAGGAGGTACAGTTCCCCGGATTTTCCGACGCCGCCCGTTTTGAGCACGAGCGAGCAGGCTTCGGGGATGGTCATGAAGTAGCGGCTTGTCTCAGGATGCGTTACGGTCACGGGGCCGCCCTGCTCGATCTGCTTTTTGAAAAGCGGCACGATGGAACCGCGGGAACCGAGGACGTTACCGAAGCGGACGACCATGAACTCCTGCCCAGCCGCGGCGCGAGAGGCGGCCTCTTCAACGATCCGCTCGGCAAGGAACTTGGAAACGCCGTAGACGGAAACGGGTTCCACGGCCTTGTCGGTGGAGATAAGGACGAATTTCCGCACATCCGTCTCGATGGCGGCTTCGACGAGATTCTGCGTGCCTAGAACGTTGTTTTCCACTGCGGCGACGGGGTTTTCCTCCATCATCGGGACGTGTTTGTAGGCTGCAGCGTGGAAGACGGCGTCCGCTTTGAGCCGCCCAAGGATGAACCGGACGTACGCAGGATCCTTGAGCTCGCCAATGACGGGAACAATCGCAGTTCGCTCGCCGACCCCCTCGGCTTGGAGCAGGCGGAGTTCTCGGTCAATCTGATAGATCGAGTTTTCGCCGTGTCCGAATAGGTAGAGGCGCGCAACGCCGGCCGACAAAAGCTGGCGCGCGAGCTCGGAGCCAATAGAGCCTCCTGCGCCCGTGATGAGGACGCGCTTTCCGCGGAGGTAGGCAAGGCTTTCCTTGAGGCCGATCGACACGGGGGTGCGTCCGAGGAGGTCCTGGGGGTCGATCTCACGCGCTTGGATGAAGTGCGCGTCCCCCTCGACGATCTGGGCGATACCGGGCACGATGCGGATCCTTTGGAAGCCTGCCCGCTTCAAAAGGAAGTACAGCTCCCGTAGCTCCTCGCGGGAGGCGCTCGGAATTGCGATGATCGCCTCGTCGGCGGGGGTCCGCGCAAGGAGATTCACCACATCGCGAATGGGGCCAAGAACGGGAACGCCCTCGATGCGCGAGCCGATTTTTGCAGGATCATCGTCAAGAAATGCGACAACCTCGCCGATCACGCCCTTCGCGACAATCTCCCGCGCGACGGCCCGCCCCGCGAAGCCTGCTCCGATGATATAGAACCGCGCGCTTTCGCGCTCATGTGACGACATGGGAAGCGCCGCCTCCTTGGCCGACCTTCTTGACCTCCTCAAAGCCGAAATCGATGGGGAAGCTCTTCTCGTAGAGGTCGAGGATCACCTTGGCGCGGCTCTTACGGCGGTCGACCTTGATGATCTTGCCCTCCAAGCCCTTGAGCGGCCCCTCGAGAACGACGATGCGGTCGTTTTCGTCGAAGGTCACCTTCGATATATCGGCGCGTTTCCCAAAGGAAATGAAGTGGTGGAGCAGTGCGCGATCCTTGTCCGAGAGGGGGGTGGGATTATTCCCCGAATTTTTAAGAAAGCGGTAGAATCCCTCGATATGCCTGATCTGCCAGCGTGTTTCCTCGTCGACGCGCTCTGTTTCGAGAAAGACGTAGCCAGGGAACACCGGGAGCTCTTTGCGGCTCACCTTGCCGGCACGGCGGACGAGAAGCGCCCGCTTTGGAAGAAAAAGGCGTCCTTTTGGGGCGAAGCAGGACCGTTCGTAGCGCTGGATAAAGTCGTCCTCGCCGCCGGTGCGCACTTGTAGCACGTAGTAATCCATATCCTTCCGCAGTCGGCGCCCGAAAACAGAGTATCCCGGCGCTTCGTCGCGCCATCCTCGCGCCGAAACGAGAAGATAACACAAAGACGAACGTGGCACAATCGCGCTGTTCGCGACCCACGCGCGTCCGATTACTGC
Source organism: Spirochaetota bacterium (assembly GCA_029265615.1). Taxonomy (GTDB): domain Bacteria; phylum Spirochaetota; class Spirochaetia; order Treponematales; family Rectinemataceae; genus JAEUJG01. The sequence goes on along the minus strand of JAJUIB010000015.1, from coordinate 37,056 downwards.
CTGATGACTTCCCAGTGCGTGAATTGCCTCAGGCGGTAAAGCCCCCCGACCGGCGAGCCGATAGACAAAAGGTATGGGAAGGTCAGCATGACACGAGTGGCACGACTCGCCCTCTTTTCAGGTCTGGCGCTCACGCTTGTCGGCAGGGTGGCGGCCCAGACCGTTTCGGTTATGGTTGCCACGCCTCCGGGACGGAGCTCTGGCCCCGTGGTCGAGGGCATCCTTTCCGGGGCGATGGACGCCCTTTTTGACGCAGGCCGCATCGTCACAAACGGCACGGCCTTCGAGGTTGTCCGAGAAAGCTGGGAGCTCGATCCTCGCGATCTTCGCGAGGCGCAAGAAGGGCGGGTGGAGTACCTTGCCCTCTTGTACGTGCAGCTTGAACGCTCCACGCTCAAACCTGGCCTCGATCGTCCGCGTCTTATCGAGTACCGAATCTACGATGCGCGCGACGGAGCGCGGCTTGTCGAAGGCTCCATAGCGGCTCCGCCTTCTCGGGAGGAAACCGTAGAAAGCCTGGGGCGTGCGATGCGCCTTCTCGGGAGAGAGACCGCCACCGCCGCCTTTACCAGCCTGCTCAAGAGTCGCCCGCGCGGCTTTGGAGGTTCGCAATGAAACGCGCCTGTTGTGCCGCGGCTTTAGGGGTCTTTGCCGCGTTTACGCTTTTTGCCGCTTCGATTTGGGAGGGAAATGCCGTTGCCGCGGGCCCGCTCGACTTTCCTGCGGAAGGTCTGTATGGCGCCTGCAACTCGTTTCCTCTCAACAGCAAGGTTGAGGTGGAAAATCTTGAAAACGGCAAAAAGGCGCTTGTGACAATCACGCGCAACGTGGACAATCCCGGTGTTTTTATCGCGCTCTCCCCGGCGGCTTCTGCGGCGCTCGGCATGCGTCAGGGAAATGCCGCACGGGTGCGCGTCCTTGCCGGAACTCCCGCCGCGACCCTCGCCCCCGGCATGCAACCGCGGCCCGGTGAGTCGGCGGATCCCGATTTCAACCCGAAGCTTCTTGCGCTTCGCGAACTTAAGGCGACGACCGCCGCCACGACAGCTCCCACTGCCGCTCAATCTGCGTCATCCATTCCGCGAGCGCCGTCCGGCGATGCGGCCGCCACTCCAGGTGCAGTATCCGACGCTTCGGCTCAGGAGGCTGTCGCGCTCCTTGCGCCCGCAGAACGCACGCAAACGCCTCCGTCCGCGGCCAGTCTCCCCGCGGCCGACCGTAGCGCGCCAAAACCCACGGAGCCTGCGCCTGAGCTTCCAGGCGCAAGCACTCCGCCTGTGGCATCCAGCCCCCTACCGCGCCCCGAGCCGACCTTGCTTTCTGAAATCTCGCCAGAGCTCGTGCGAAAGCCCCAAGTCCGTCCCTCGGTGACCGGGACGGCCCTTATGCTACCAGAGCCTGAGCTTCCACGAGCTCAGGCGTCGCCCGCCGAGGCGCCGCTCCTCGTAGGCATTGATGTGCCCCCTCCCGCTGCCTCGACGCCCCGGGTGCCGCTTTCCGAACCGCTCCCCAGACCCGACGAGCTTCCCGAATTGAGTGGCGGCCTCGTAAGCGCCCCCCCCGCGGCACGTCCTGATTTTGCACTTTCAGAGGGCGAGATAAACCTCGGTGTGGCGGAAAGCCCTGCGGAAATTCCCGCGAAAATGCCCGCGGAAATGCCCGAAGCCTCGGCGGTCGCGCGGAGTGCACCCACATCGTCGTATGCCGATGCGCCGCTTGCGGAGGCTGAGGCGGAGGTTGAGAACCTTGCGGTGGCGCAGGAGAGCCCCGCGTTTTCCGAATCAGATTCAGAAAAGCTGTCGGTGGAACCGGACGCGTCAATGCCCGCACTGGCGCAGTCGGAACCGGCGCAGCAGGTTAGCGAACCCGAAGCAGTCGCACAGCGTGATAAGGACGCAGCAGAGACACCCGAGGTCGATGTCGCTATCACACTTGAGCCCACTACGGCACGGCCGCCTTCGTCGACGCCGGGTGAGCCGCCTTCGCCCCCCGCGAGCCTCGGGATCCAGAGTTCGCCGGCGCCGGCCTCTTCTGTCGCGGCGGCAGATCTTCCTGCTGTCGCGCCCGGAACCGGGGCCGGCTCCGAGCCTGGTTCCGGGAAGGCGTTTGCGCTACCGCCTGGGGTTGTGCGGCTTGAGCGCCTTGCGAAGGGATCCTATTATGTACAGCTTGGCGTCTATGCGACGGGGGAGGCGCTTGCTGCTGCGACCCAGGGGCTTTCCGGGCTTTATCCGCTTGCCGTAGAAGAAACGACCTCCCCGGACGCCGCCCCGCGCCTCCGGCTCTATGTCGGGCCACTGTCGAGCGACGAAGGTGGTGTCGTCCTCATTCGCGTCAAAGCCGCAGGCTACAAGGACGCTTTTTTACGGCAGGGGAGTTAGGGCGTTCAAGCGTATCCCCGGCTCCCGTGCTATTTCGCCCCTTCGAGTGCGCTGCAAAGCCTCGCGAAGCGCGCCTCGCCGGAAGTCCTATCGGGATCAGCGATGGTCTTGTCAGCGAGGGCTAGAAGGGGTGTGATGCGCAGGCCGCGAACGGTGCCGCCAGACACGAGGACTTCGAGGAGTGCGCTGGGCGCTGATTCAGGCGGCTCGAGATCCGCGGTGAACAGGAAATTTCCAAGCGAGTAGGCGATCAGCGCGCCCTTGTAGGCTTCTGCTCCCTGGAGCACATGCGGATGGGAACCGAAGACGATGCCGGCCCCCGCGTCGACAAAGCGCCGATATCGCGCTCGGATCTCGGGAAGCGGATCGGTCTGGTATTCGGCTCCGCCGTGGGCGAGGACAACGACAAAGTCGCCGCGCTCCGCCGCTTCGCGTATGGTGGCGAGGGTGCGGGATTCGTCCGTAAGGATGCCGGGCTCGCAGTCTTTCGCGGCGGCCTCGGCGCTTGTGAAGCCGAAGCGCTCGTCGGGAAAATCGGCAAAGCCCACCCATGCGAGGCCTCCGCCTCCGCGTTGCGGAAAGCGGACAGCGCGCGCCGCCGCGGCGAGCTCGCGGCCTGCGCCAACATAGGGGAGTTCCGCGCGCTCGAGCGCCTCGAGCGTGTCGAGAAACGCTTCGGGGCCAAAGTCGAAGCCGTGGTTGTTGGCATAGAGAACGAGGTCGAAGCCTAAGGAGCGAAGCGCGTGCGGCGCCGATTCGGGAAAGCGAAAGCGGAAACGTTTACGCGGGTTGTCTGCGCCACGCGCCGAGACGACCCCCTCAAGGTTTGCGGCGAGGATGATGGGGCGGTGGAGTGTGGGGACGAGCCCGTCGAGGAGTCGCTCGAGCGCGGCAGCGCCACCTTCCGCAAGGGCGCGGGAGTCGGCTGCGCCTAGGGCAATGTCGCCCACCGCAGCGACTGTGCGCGGCGGCGCAAGAGCCTCCTCGGCCGCCCGGAGCGCCGCGATCGCTTGTTCCTGCCAGCGGCGGAGGACCGCGGGGAGCGTGCCTTGCGCGCCGTCGCGGCCCGCATTGAGACTGAGGACGAGTTCCTCGACAAAGGGATACCCCTCCTCCCCGGGCCACAGCTCCTCGACCGCGAGGGCGCGATCGGGAAGGCGGATGTCTTCAAGGCGGACAAGTCCGCGCCGCAGAGCCTCTGTGCGGGAGACCGAATACACCGGTTCGGCAAATCGGGCGGTCGCCGCGAGAAAGCGCCGTCCCGCGGTGAGCGAATCCCCGCCGCTACTTGCCGGAGACGCATCCCTCGACGCCGCGTGATCGGTCTCAAAGAGGGGACGGATGTCAAGGCGGAGCGTGTACGGCGCACCGTCTCCGCTTCCGCCCCGAGGTGGCTGAGTCTCGCAGGGCGCATAGCCCCTGGGGAGCGGCACGGCGGCGACAAGCCGTCTGAGCGTCGCTTCCTCGCCCGCTGCGGCAACGAGCGTCACCTCGACAGGGCGGAGGCGGCAGGCGTTCGCCGTCACAGCGAACGCCGTGCCGGCGAGGACGGCACCGAGAACGCCTCTACACAAGGGCTTTCGCAGAGCCGCCACCCTGCCCATCGTTTTAGCTCCTCTGTGCCAGCGAGCGCGCCATCACGAAGATTCCGACGACAAAGAGCCCGGAAAGCACGATGAAGATCATGGACCACGAGCCGGCCTGGTAAAGCAGCCCGCCTGCGACGGAGCCGAGTATCTGTCCCGCGGTGAGGAGCGCTTCGTGAATCGTCATGCGCTTTTCGCGGTCGAGGGCGCCCGAGGCCCCGTAAAACATGGAGTTGTTATAGGCGAGCGCCTGGAAAAGTCCCGCAATTGCGAGGAGGATCACGAAGGCGATGGGTGCACGAAGAAGGGCGAAGGCGAGATCGAGTGCGAGAAAGACAAGGAGAGGCGCGAGAATGAAGCTCCGCCTGAAGTGCCAGGCTTCGCTTCGGCCAAGGAGCACAAAGCCCGCCGTCGTCGTGAGCGAACGGACAAGGAGGATAAGCCCTATGCGCGATTCGGAGAGTCCAAGCTCATCCTTGGCGAAAAGCGGGAAAATGTTAAGAAAGACGGCGATGAGCGCATACACGAGAAAGACGCCGATCCACGCGGGGTAGCGGAGTAGGCTCGAGCGGTCGACGGCCCCGCTGTCTGCGGCGGCTTTGTCCGGAGCGTCCACCTCAGCCCGAACAGGAAGAGGTGGGGAGGCGGCGAGTCTTCCACTCGCCGCGATAAACACGCCGGTGAGGCCGAAGATGCCGACTGTGGCATAGACAGGATAAAACGGGCCGCGCTCGGCGAGCAGGCCCGCAAGATAGGGGGAGATGATGCCGCCTGCGCTCCAGGCGAAACTGAAGGCATTGGTCGCTGCGCTGAGCTGGGCTCCTTCGAGTCCCGCGGAAAGCCAGCCCATGAGCCGCGGCCAGAAAAGCGCGGTGAGGAAGCCATAAGCGCCGCAGGCGAGAAAGGCGGAAACGAGTCCCGGCTTTATGAGTTGCGCCGCGAGTACCGCGGCCGAGCCCAGATTCATCGCGGCCATCGAGGCGCGCGCGGGGATGAGTCTTTGGAGGGGGCGCAGGACAATGCAGCCTGCGAAGTAGGCGATGGTCCAGAGCGCGGCGAAGGCGCCGACCGTCGAGGGATTTGCGCGGTAGCTCCCCTTGACGAGGAAGAGCATACCGAGGTTGATGACGCCGATTCCGAGCGAGGTGAGGAAGGCGCTGGGGAGGAGGACCGCAAGGCGGCGGTCCTTGGAATGGCTACTCACGAGAAAAGCCTTGCGCGCGTGCTGTGCCGACCCGCGGCGCTGCGCGTGTGCCATGCGGGGCGGGCGCCGCGAGTACCGGCGCGGCGGGCGGGGGGCCTGCATCCCGCGCGACAGAGGTTCGCGCGCTCAGGTCCCGCGCGACAGACTAGCCTGAAGGAAGTCCGCGGGTCTAGTCCGGCGTTTAGCACACAGCGTCTCGTCTGTGCCCTTTGACAGGGAACGCTACGCGCGCCTACAATGGGCGCGGAGCTATCGATGCCGAAGAAGCTACCCCGCGTCGCTGAACTTGAAGCCCTCATTGCGCGTCACCAGGACCTCTACTACAACGGCCAACCGGAGATCTCCGACGCCGAGTTCGATGCGCTGTGGGACGAACTTTCCGCCCTCGACCCCAAGAATCCGCTTCTTGCCCGCATCGGCGCCGATGCGGCGGACGGCTGGCCCAAGGCGCGGCACCTTATCCCGATGGGTAGCCAGGACAAGGCCTCCGATCCCGAGTCCTTCCTCGCCTGGTGCGCCAAGGTCGCCTACCCCGAGTACCTCGTGCAGTACAAACTCGACGGCGCAAGCCTTGAGCTCCAGTACGAGGAGGGGAGGCTTGTGCGCGCCGTGACCCGGGGCGACGGCGAGATCGGCGATGACATCACGCCCAATGCCTGCAAAATGCGCGGCGTCCTCCTACGCCTTCCCGAGGCCTTTTCAGGCGGCGTGCGGGGCGAGGTTCTCATGCGCCACGAGATCCATGCCCAGAAGTACGCGGACAAGGCGAATTGCCGCAATGCCGCGAACGGCCTTATGAAGCGGAAGGATGGCCAAGGGGCGGAGGATCTTGACTTTGTGTGCTATGACGCCGCAGGCACAGTGCCTCTGGATACGACTCCCGCCTCGGGCGAGCTGTTCGCCCGCGATGAGGCTGCCTTGCGCCGCCAGCCGCCATTCCGCGACGAACTTGAGAAGCTCACCTGGCTTTCGCGCATGGGCTTCGAGACTGTGCCGCTTGCGCGTTGCGCGACGCCCGAAGCGGTGATCGCCCATCGCGCGCGGGTCATGGACCTCAGGGCCTCGCTCCCCTTCGACATCGACGGCCTTGTCGTGAAGGGACGCACGATTGACGAAGCCGACCTCGCCCGCGCCCGTCCTGAGGGCCAGATTGCCTTCAAATTCAGCCTAGAGGAGGCGGTCACCACGCTCATTGCGGTCGAGTGGAGCGAATCGGGCGCAAATTACACACCCATCGGCATCGTTGAGCCCGTGCGGCTTGCCGGTACGACCGTTCAGCGGGCCAACCTCTGCAACACGAACATCATCTCATCCCTCGGTCTCAGGCTCGGTAGCCGCGTCGTTATCACCAAACGTGGCGAAATCATCCCCAAGATTGAGGCTCTCGTCGAAAATCCGCCCGATGCCCGTCCCATCGAGGCGCCGTCGCGATGTAGCTGCGGCGCCTTCCTCGTTGACGAGGGGACGCGGCTCTACTGCCCGAATCCCGAATGTCCGAAGCGCGGACTTCACCGCCTCGAAAAGTGGCTCGACGTTGTGGGGGCGCGCTCCTTCGGTACGACGATCCTCGGCAGGCTCCACGCATCGGGGCGTGTTCGCGAGATCGCCGATCTATATAGTCTTACGCCCGAGGAGCTTGCGGAGTACGACCGCATGGGAGACACGCTTGCGCGCAAAATACTCAAAAACCTGCGCGCACGGACGGTCCTCGGACTTGCCGAATTCGTGGCGGGCTTCGACATCGAAGGCATCGGCGAACTCCTCGCCGACAAAGCGGTCAAGGCGGGCTTTGACACGCTTCCCCGGCTACGGGCGGCGAGCGTCGAGGAGCTCGATGCGGTCGAGGGCTTCGCTGAAATCACCGCCCGCGCCCTCCGCGACGGTCTTGCTGCCCTCGCTTCCGAAATGGATCGCCTCCTTGCGACGGGTGAGGTTCGCATCGCGCCACCTCGTTCGGGCGGTCGCCTCGCCGGAAAGAGCTTTTGCTTCACGGGCGAACTGCGCTCGATGAAGCGCGCCGAGGCAGAGGCCCTCGTCAAGTCCTTGGGCGGCGAAGCAAAAAGTTCCGTCACAAAGGGGCTTCATTACCTTGTCACGAACGATCCCGGCTCAGGCTCGGAGAAAAATCGCAAGGCAGAGGCGTACGGCGTCGCCATCATCGATGAGGACGCCTTTCTCGCCCTCGCTGGCGGGAGTTCAGCGAGTGCGCAAGGCGACTAAGCTCGGCTTCTTTCTTGTCTGTATCGCCGCGGTCGCGACCGCGCTCTGGCTTGCGCTGCTCCGCGGCGGCATACTGCGGCAGCGGGAGCGCATCGCCGCCCTTACGTCCCTGGCCGCGCGGCTTACCTTAGAGCGCGTGCCCCTTCGGTTTTCTATTCTGGCTCGCGAGGGCGGGATGGTCCGCGTCAAGATAAAGTTGTACGACCTCGATGGCCGCATGGTTCGTGAGGCCGAGGCGGATCTTCCGGGCACCGAGCTCTTTTTCGACTTCCTGGTAAGCCCGCTTGGCGCCGCGGCCGCAGAAGGCGATCTTGGCCGTAGCCTTGCAGGCACATGGCTTGCGTTCCCCCGCGTCGTGTTCACCGATCGGCTTCCCGCAAATGCAGGCTTCGATATAGGCCCCACGGACACTGAAGGCCTACCCTTGGTTTTTGGATCCGCATCGCTCTCGGCGGGCGAACGCGCGGCCATCCGCGCGGTCTATCGCGGAGCGCTTGCGGACTTCGGCCTTGCACCTGCTCCTTCGTCAGACCTAAGGGGCGGAGAGGTCGGCAGCCCCGGAACCCGCGGTCCAAAAGATCTCGGCGGCGTTTTTGGTTCGGCCGTGCATGAGGTAGCGGGACTTGCGCGTTTTGAACCAGGCCTCGTTTACAAGGTCGTTTGCCGCCTTAAGGGCGGTATCGAAATTCTGGAGGACTAGATGAGCGAGCGTCTTGCCGCCTGGAAGCCCCTTTTGTACGCCTTGGCGGATGGGGCTTCCTTCCTGTTCACCACTGCGTCAGGGCTTCTTGTGCTCCTCGCCCTCGTCCTTGTCGCGGCGGCCACGGCCGTTGCGGGCGCCCTCCGCGAACGCCGCCTCCTTGCCGAGGCGGCCGGCAGGCCCTGCAAACCCGCCGAGGCCTTCGGCGTCGCGCTTGCCCGACTTGGTTCTCTTGCGCTTTCCTTCGCGACGCGACTTTCGCTCCTTGCCGGTCTTGCGCTTGCGCTTGTGGCGACGATTGCGGCAGCCGATTCGCTCCGCCGCCTCGATGAATATGTGGCAAACCGCGAACGCATAGCCGAGCTCACTGCGACGGTACGCAACCTCGAGCGGCGGCGGCGCGTTGCCGACGTGTCGGTTCTCGCATCCTCAGGCGGACGCTTTGTCGCCGAATTCACCTACTATGCTGGTGATGGCACACGGATCCCCCAGGCGCAACGGGTCGAGCTTCGTGGGCGCGAACTCTATGTGGATGCGGTTGTCTGCTCCTTCGCCTATTCGGAAATTGCCTCGGGCAGGGAGAGCAACCTCGCCCTGCCGTACCGCGCCTTTAGCGATGAGGTGCCCGCCGCCGAGGGCGAATCTCTTGCCCTCCTCGACGAGCTAGGCGTGCCGCGCATGTACCGCCTGCCCGATGCGGAGCTCTATGGCATCGCTCCGGGCAAATTCGCCGCGCGGCTTCAGGATGTCGCGGCTTTTCTCCGGGATGAGGCGGCGGCTCGCGCCGCAGGGGTCGTGCGGAGCTTGCAAGGGGTAGCGGTGCATCGTCCCGCGCGGCCGGGCGAACGCTTCACGATCTGGGTGGAGGCGACTGGTGGCATCACCATTAAGGACGACCGGGTTTTTTGAGCCCTAATCCTTAGGAAGCCCCGAGCTTCCGCACTCCTGGCGCTTGAACCTCCGGCCGCGCTCGGGCTATGCTCGGTCTGCATACACCTCATTATCGCAGGGAGCCACCTCCGATGGTCGAATCCAAGACCGCGTGGAAGCGCATAGTAGCGCGCGCGCTTGCCGCATACATCGCCGAAAAAGGCCAGGACTGCGCGCCGCCCGATCCTGAATCAGTGGTCCTCGAGCGGCCTCCTAAGCCCGAGCTCGGCGATTTCGGCTTTCCCATGTTCCCCTATGCCCGGCTTCTTCGCGCCTCGCCGCAGGCTGTGGCTACGGCGCTCGCCGCCATAATCGCCCGCGATCCCGAGAGCCATGGCCGCGGCGAAGCGAGGGCCGAAGGTCCCTACCTCAACGTGCGCGTCGCCCGCGCCGCCGAGTCCGCGCGCGTTCTTGCCGCCGTCGCGGATCCGACATGGGGCCGCACCACGAGCCAGGCGGGACACAAGGTGCTTATCGAGTTCTCGAGTCCGAACACGAACAAACCCCTCCATCTCGGCCACCTCCGCAACAACGCGCTCGGAGAATCCCTTTCCCGCATTCTCCGCGCCGCCGGCGCCGAGGTGCGCAAGGTCAACCACCTCAACGATCGCGGCATAAATATCTGCCGTTCCATGCTCGCCTATCTCCGCTATGGCGAGGGACGGAGCCCGGAGGACGAGGGCCTCAAGGGCGACCACTTTGTTGGGAAGTATTACGTTCTGTTCAACAAGCTTAAGGCGGAAGATCCCACCGCCGAGGTAGCGGCCCAGGAACTCGTCCGCCGCTGGGAGTCGGGCGATCCTGAGATTCGCGCGCTCCAGGAGCGCATGAACGCCTGGACCTTCGAGGGGCTCAAGGCGACCTATGCGCGCACCGGTATATCGTTCGACGCCTACGATTTCGAGACGGAGACCTACGAGATCGGCCGCGAGGAGGTTCTTAAGGGGCTTGCGCGCGGCGTATTCTACCGCGAGGGGGACGGCTCGATCCAGATTGATCTTGAGGATGTGGGACTTGATAAAAAGGTGCTGCTCCGCAAGGACGGCACGAGCATCTACATCACTCAGGACATCGGCACCGCGATCCGCCGCCACGAGAGCTGGCCCTATGACCGGGTGGTCTACGTTGTCGGCAATGAACAGCAGTACCACTTTAAGGTGCTCTTCGAAGTCTTAAAGCGCCTCGGCTTCGACTGGGCGCGCGACCTTCACCACCTCTCATACGGCATGGTCAACCTGCCCTCGGGGCGCATGAAGACCCGCGAGGGGACCATTGTCGATGCCGACGACCTTGTTGACGAGGTGGCCGCAATGGCCGCCGCGGAGATCGAAGCCAAGGGGCGCGAGGAGTCGGCGGGCTCCGTCAAGGAGATTGCCGAGAAGATCGCGCTCGGCGCGCTCCATTATTTCCTGCTCCATGTCGCTCCGGTGAAGGACATCCTCTACGATCCTGCGGCATCGCTTTCATTTACGGGCGACACCGGGCCTTATATCCAGTACATGGGGGCCCGTGCCGCATCGATTCTTCGAAAACATGCTGCGGGCGAGGGCAATGCCGTGAAGGGACGGGCTGATCCTGCGCTCCTCGAGGGCGACGCCGAGTGGGGGCTCGTCAAGCTCATCGCCGAGCTTCCCGAACGCATCGACCAGGCGGCGGCTTCCATGGAACCCTCGGTGATGGCGGGCTACGCCCATGATCTTGCCGCGGCCTTTTCCGCGTGGTACCGCGACAACCCCGTCCTGAACTGCCCGGATCCCAACCTCGCGGCTACCCGTCTCGAGCTTGTCCGTGCGGTTAGAAGAAATCTCGAGCTCGCCTCTCAGCTTGTGTGCATCCCTGTTCTTGAGTCCATGTGACGCGTGACCTGTGCTTTATTCCTGTGCCCTGCGCTCTAAAAAGCGCAGGGCGAGTGCCGATTGACAGTGACATCCGTTGCGGTGTATAAGTTTACGCCCAAGTATCGAATTGATCGAGGTTAGCTGTATGTACGCAGTCGTTGAGATCGCCGGCAAGCAGTACCGCGCCGAAAAGGGCGCCACCATCAGGGTCGACCGGCTCGAGGCGGAGAAGGGCGCATCCCTCTCCCTTGATAAGGTCCTCCTCCTCTCCGGAGATGCCGTAAAGGTCGGATCGCCCTATGTGGCTGGCGCCGTCGTTAAGGCCGTCGTTCAGGACGAGGTGAAGGGCGACAAAGTTGTCGTCTTCAAGTACAAGCCGAAGAAGGACTATCGCCGCAAGCAGGGACATAGGCAGCCCTACACCCTCCTCAAGGTCGAGGAGATCGTCGGCTAAGGCGTCGCGGGGGCTTAAGGCGGCGGCCGTGATAACGGCGAAGGTCCTCCTTGACGCCGAGGGGCGGCTTGTCCGCTTCGAGGCGGAAGGGCATGCCGGGCATCGGCCCAAGGGTGGCGATATCGTCTGTGCCGCCTTTTCCGTCCTCGCGCGAAGCGCGTACGAGAGTCTCGCCGCGCTTCCTGGTGCCGACCTCGAAGGCTCGGCGCCGAAACCCGGATCTCTGAGCTTTCGCGTAAGAAGGCTCGATCCGGAAAGTGAGGGGAGGGCGGCGGGTATTGCCGACTTTCTCCTTGCGGGCATTTCGAGCCTTGAGCGGGAGTACCCCGGCGAGGTAGGGCTTACGATAGAACGATATTGGAGGGAATGATATGCCGCACAAAGGCGTAAACGGTCGCGATTCCAACCCGCAACATCTTGGCGTGAAGGCCTACGGCAATCAGGTTGTCACCGCCGGTTCCATCATCGTCCGCCAGCGTGGCACGAAGATTCATCCCGGGCTCAATGTTGGCATTGGGAAGGATGACACGCTCTTCGCACTCGTCGATGGCCGCGTTTTCTTCAAAGAGTACAAGGGCCGCAAGTATGCGGGCGTCGAGGCGCTCGAGACCGCCGAGGCTCCCGCACAAGCCTAGGAAAAGCGCGCCGCTTAAGCAACGCCGCCCTGGGCGCTCATTGCGTTCATGGCGGCGTTTTCATTGAACGTCGATTCCGCGCCGACGGATTGTGTCATCGCGGACCTGGTGGGGCATTGTGATAAAATTCGCCGATGAGGCCGTCATTTTTGTATCCTCGGGCAAGGGTGGTGATGGGTGCGTCGCCTTTCGCCGAGAAAAATTCGTCCCAATGGGCGGGCCTGCAGGCGGTGACGGTGGGCGAGGCGGCGATGTCGTGTTCGAGGTGCGCAGGAATCTGCGCACACTTGCGCATCTCCGCTACCAGCAGCACTTCAAGGCGCAGAACGGGCAGCCGGGCATGGGCAAGAACATGCACGGCCGCAACGGCGATGACGTCGTCATTCCCGTGCCGCCCGGCACGGTGATCAAAGACGCAGAGACCGGCGAAATTCTTAAGGATTTCGCCGAGGCTCAGGGTGTCGCGGGGGGCGGGCGCGTCGGCGGCGCCAAAACCGCGGCGCGACGCGGCGAGACGCCGGGTCGTTGGGTGTTTTTGCGCGGTGGCAACGGCGGCTGGGGAAACACGCACTTTGCAACGAGTGTCAATCAAGCTCCGCGCCAGTTTCTCCCCGGTAAGCCGGGCGAGACGCGTAAACTCCGGATCGAGCTCCAGCTGATCGCTGACATCGGCTTTGTCGGTTTTCCGAATGCCGGCAAATCTTCGCTCCTCGATTATTTCACCAATGCCCGACCCAAGATCGCTCCCTACCCCTTTACGACAAAAATCCCCAATCTTGGCATGCTTTCGGTTCACGACCGCGACATCGTGCTTGCCGACATTCCGGGCATCATCGAAGGAGCGAGCGAGGGGGCCGGCCTCGGGATTCGCTTTCTCAAGCACATCGCCCGCACTGAGGCGCTTGCGTTTCTCATTGACCTTTCCGATGAGGGCTGGCGCGGCGCGTTTAGAGTGCTTCTTGACGAGCTTGCCGCTTTTTCGCCCGAACTCGCCCAAAAGCGGCGCATTCTCGTCGCAACCAAGCTCGACCTCCCCGAGGCGGAAGAGCGCTTTGCCGAATTCGCCGCGGCCTATCCTGACGAGGAAGTGCTCGGCATCTCTGTTTTTTCCGGCCGGGGGCTTGCCGAGCTCAGGGAACGCTTCCTCGCGCTCGTGCTTGAACATGAGGCTGAGGCCGAGGCACGGGCACGTGCCGCCTCAAGCCTCTTTTCGTCCGAGGCTCCGCCCTCTGAAGGGGCCGAAAGCCTTGAAACGCTGAGCGATGACGACCTTTTTGCGGACGGCGAGGGTGGCACGGCGTGAGGATACTTCTCGTCGGCGGCACCTTTAATCCGGTGCACTGGGGGCACCTCCTCCTTGCCGAAGAACTTCGCGAGGAATTCGACTACGACCTTGCGCTTTTTGTGCCTGCAGCGCGCCCGCCGCACAAGGTGACGGAAGCCGATCCCGGCCCCGAGGCGAGGCTTGCGATGCTCCGGCTTGCGATATCCGGCAACCCGCGGCTTGCGATCGATGCCTGCGAGCTTGAGCGGTCGGGGGCGTCCTACACGATCGACACTGTGCGCGGTTTATACGCCCGCTATGAGCTTGCGGACAAGCCCGGCCTGGCGATCGGTGACGATCTTGTCGCGGGCTTCTCTTCATGGCGCGAAGCCGGGGCGCTCGCCCGTGAGGCTGATCTCATCGTCGCGCGGCGAACTGGCCAGCCCTTCGATTTTCCCTATCCCCATAGGCGGGCGTCAAATCGCCTCATCCCGCTTTCGAGCACGGAAGTGCGCGAGAGGATTGCGGCGGGTCGGAGCGTGCACTATCTTGTTCCCGACGCAGTCCTTGCCTACATCGAGGAGCATGGTCTGTATGGAGCCCGCTGAGCTCGCGGAAGCTCTGGATATTCGCCTTGTGCGCGAACTTTCACCCTCCCGGGCGGCGCACTCGCGCGCTGTCGCCGCGCTTGCCGCCGAGCTGTGTAGTCGGCATGCCGTCGATCCTGCGCGCGGCTTTGCCGCGGGGCTCGCCCACGACCTGTGCAAGGAGCTCCCCGTCGCGACGCAACGAGACCTTGCCGCATCATCGGGGTTCCTTTCCCCTTCAAGCTTTCTCGCTGACAAAGTTGTGCACGGCCCCGCCGCCGCGGCGCTCCTCATGCGTGACTACGGCGTCGCCGATGACGAGCTCCTTGCCGCCGTTGCGTATCACACGGTCGGACGTCCTGGCATGGGAAGGCTCGAGATTTTTGTTTACTGCGCTGATAAGATCGAGCCGGGACGGCACGAGGTGACACAGGCGTTTCGCGATCGCTGCCTTTCGCTCGAGCCTCGAGCGATGCTCCTTGCCGTGATGGAAAGCACGATGGCGTACCTGCGCGAGAAGGGCCGGGAGATTGCGCCCGAAACCCTCCTTCTCTACAATGAACTGCGGGCGATAGCCCCTGAAAATCGGTGTCAATGCGATGAAACGGCTCTCTTTCGATAAAAGTTCGATTCTTCTCTTCGTGATCATCGGTCTCACGCTCGGCACAGCTCTATTCATCGGATTTGCCCTCAGCGCTGATTCGGCGACGGCATCGGGGAAGGATGACCGCATCCGCAACGTGCTTATTATCCTCGAAATCGAGGGCAAGCCTGCGGCCTCGGAGTTGTTTCTCTTTTATCCTGCGACCGGTAAGGGCGCGCTTCTCGACGTCCCGGGCGAGACCGGCCTCATCATCAAGAGTCTCAACCGCGTGGACCGCATCGATGCACTCTACGACCCGCGGCGCCCCATGCGCTATGTTGACGAAGTGGCCTCGCTCCTTGCGGCCGAGATACCCTCCTGGCTGGTGCTCAATGCGGCAGGGCTTGCGGCGACCGTCGATCTCCTCGAGGGAATAGAGCTCTTTGTGTCGCAGCCGATCGAAACACAGGGGCCTCAGGCGGTCCGTCTCGCCTCGGGCGCCCGGACGCTCGATGGCGACAAGGTTGTCCAGTATGCCTCATACCGCGATCCTGACGAGGGGGAAGGCGATGCCGCGCTCAGGCGGCAGCGATTGATTCAAGCGCTTTTTAGACGGCTCGGCGAACAGCAGGCGAATCTTGCGCGCAAGGAGGTGTTTCCGGCATTTCGGCGCGTAGTCAGGACGAATATGCCTGAGGAGGCGCTAAAAAAATTCTTCCTTGAATTTGCGCGCCTCGATGTCGACCGGCTCGTGTTTCAGCGCGTTACCGGTCTCTATCGACAGGTGGATGGCAAGCGCCTTTTGTTCCCTCATTACGATGGAGAACTCGTACGCGATATCATGAAGCAGACCCTTAATGCGCTGTCGAGCGCGGGAACGGCGGTGGCCGCCGACAAAATCGTCACGCTCGAGGTGCTCAACGGCACCGCATCCAAAGGCCTTGCCAAGAGGACAGCCGATATATTCCAAAGCTTCGGATACGATGTCATCGCGGTGGGCAACGCCGACCGCGAGGATTACGCCGCCACCCTCGTTATCGACCGTTTCAACAATGCGGAGGCTGCGAAGAGCGTCGCCGAAGTCATACGATGCCGCAACATCACTACTCGCCCCTCGGGCGAGGGTGAGTCAACGGCCGATTTCACGATCATCTTGGGCACCGACTTTAATGGGAGGTATTGTGCAAAATAGCCGAGATGCAGCGATGTCCCTCGCCCGCCTCTTCGCCGACCACAAGGGCGGCGATGTTCTCGTGCTCGACCTTGCGGCCGAGTCGGGCTGGACCGATTTTTCTGTGCTTGCTACGGCGACGAGTAGCGCGCATCTGCGGGGCCTTGCTCGCTACGCCGATGAGTGGGCCGTGACAAACAAGGTGCAACGGCTCAACGCGCCGCGCATCGCCGATGACGAGGAATGGGTGCTCATTGATCTGGGCGACGTGGTCGTTCATCTCATGACGGAACGCGCCCGTGCCTTTTACGAGCTCGAAAAGCTTTGGTTCAAGGCGCAATCGATTAGGGTCGAGGCGCCGCTTCCCCCGGGTGGTTTATCCGGGGGAGCCCCCAGGGAGGGCGCATAGCGGGGTCGGAGCGTCGACCGGCATGCTCTCCTTCATAGTTCACGGGGCCGCCCCGTGTGCCCCTTGAGGCACACGAAGCGGCCCCCTTATATGGCGGAAGGCCCCGAAGCGAGGGACTTACTCGTCGAAGTCGTCGTAGTCGACGTCGTCCTCGTAGTCGAAGTCCTCGTCTTCGTCGCCTTCGTCCTCATCGTCGAAGTCCTCGTCATCGTCGAAGTCCTCGTCGTCGTCGAAGTCCTCGTCCTCGTCGAGATCCTCGTCATCGAGGTCATCGTAATCCTCGTCCTCTTCGAAATCGTCGTCCTCGTATTCGTCGTAGCCGTCATCGAAGCGCATGAAAGGGAAGGCGGACGCGCTTCCCGCCGCGGGCATGAGCGCAAGCTCGGGGGCTGCGTCCAGCGCGCTCTCTCCGTAGGTAGGGACCATATTCTATTCCTCCCAGCTGCATGATGGCGCCTCCCGACCGACGAAAGGCCGCCGACGCATCCGGATCGCGCTTCCCTTAACCAGGGCCGATCCACGAGAAAATCTAAAAGAGCATATGCGGTTCTGTCAACTACGATTCCTGCTTTCCGCGAGGGTTTGACAATCCCCGGCGAATAGGTATAATAACGCCGCGATGGAGAAGGCCGTCATCGTTTCGGCGCCGGCGAAAATCAACCTCCACCTCCGCGTGTACGGGAGGCGCGAAGACGGTTTTCACGACATCCGTAGCATATTTCAGGCCATCTCCCTCGCCGACGAACTTGTCGTCGGTTCTTTGAAAGAGACCGATTCAATCGAAATCGAAGGCTCCTTTGACTGCCCCCCCGAGGCTACAACGCTTTACAAAGCGGTAATCGCGTACAGGCGGCGGACCGGCGAGCGATGTGGTCTGTCAATTCGGGTCAAAAAGGCGATTCCCGCAGGCGCGGGGCTTGGCGGTGGGTCGAGCGATGCCGCGGCACTGCTCAGGGCGCTCAATCTGCTTCTTGGCGATCGTGCCGGATTCCTCGGCGAAGAGGAGCTTGCGGAGCTCGGGGCCTCGGTCGGAAGCGATGTGCCGTTTTTTGTGCGCGGCGCCGCGGCGCTCGTGGAAGGGCGTGGTGAAGTGGTGTCGCCCATTCCTGCGCGCGCCGATTACGCCCTCGTCGTCGCCTTTCCCGACTTTCCCGTCAGCACTGCGGCCGCGTACTCGCTTCTGGACCGCTTGCGCCCGAGTGATGCAGATGAACCCGACCTCTCCGTCGAGGAGCTCCTTGCAAGCTACGCGTCAAAGCCGCCTGAAGCATGGCGTTTTGCTAATTCCTTCGAGACGCCGGTCGCCGCCGCACATCCGGCCATTGCCACGCTGATTGGCCTATTCGCATCCGAAGGGGCCCGATTCACACGGATGAGCGGCTCTGGATCGGCGGTCTATGGTGTTTTCCCCGATCCCGATCGGGCCGCCTTCGCGGCAAAGCGCCTTTTCTCCCGCGCGCCCTTTGCATCTTTCGTCGCGCCGGCGGCGCCGCTTGCGCTCATCCCGGGGCTGCACTACACTTAAGCCGCAGTATCCGAGCCCGGCAAGGAGAGTCGCAGCATGGAGATTACGGACATCCGGATCCGCAGGGTCACGACTGAAGGCAAACTCAAGGCGTACGTGACGGTGACCTTCGACAACTGCTTTGTGGTTCACAATGTGAAGATCATCGAGGGCAAAAGCGGCGTGTTTATCGCCATGCCAAGTCGGAAGACGCGCAATGGCGAGTACAAGGACATCGCCCACCCGATCAACCCTGACTTCCGTGCCCACCTCCAGGAGCTCATCCTCGAGGCCTTTGAGAAGGCGCCGCTCACTGCGGACGCCCAGGGGGCCGATTTCGATTGACGTCCGGTTTCGCATGATGTGTCCATAATTGGGACGTCGGCAAGCGGTAAGCCTCCGGGTTTTGGTCCCGGCATTCGCAGGTTCGAATCCTGCCGTCCCAATGTCGATAGTTACGAGTGAAGAGCCAGTTTTCGCAAGTAAGGAGTCTTTATCATGAGTCATCCCGTTCTGAGCGCCGTCGCCCGCGAGGCGACGACAAAAGGCGAGCTCCGCGGGCTTCGCCGCGCGGGAAAAATCCCCGCCGTGGTGTACGGCGGCGGCCAGGCCGCCATGCAGATCGTCCTTGACGCCGTTGAGTTTAAGAAGGCCACAGCGGGCATCACCGAGTCCACGATTATCACCATTGATATCGCCGGTCAGAAAAAGGACGCCTTCGTGAAGGAGCGCCAGCGTGACGCGCTTACGAACGAGGTCATCCACGTCGACTTCCTCGAGGTCGTGAAGGGCCGCAGCCTTCACGCAAAGGTCCCCCTGCGACTCGTGGGCACCCCGGTGGGCGTCCGCGAGGGCGGAATTCTTGAGACGCCGGCGCACGAAATCGAAGTCGAGTGCCTTCCCAAGGACCTTCCTGAATCCATCGAGCTCAACGTCGAATCCCTCGGTGCGAACCACTCTATCCACGTCCGCGACATTGTTGCGCCCAAAGGTGTGAAAATACTCACGAACAGCGATCTCGTCGTCGCCCTCGTGAAGTTCGCGAAGGCCGAGGCTGCGCCAGCGGCGGCCACTGCGGCACCCGCCGCGGCCGCTGCGGCACCCGCCGCACCGAGCGCCGAAAAGAAGGAAGAGAAAAAGTAACTGTGGCGCGGGCACTTCCGCCCGCTGTAGCGCCGGCGGGGCGCGGCCCAGCGCGAGGGGAGAGGGGATGTGTTCCCTCTCCTTGTCTTTTTTAGGCAGTGAAGGGAGTGAATACGGAGCGGCATGTTACCGCCGCTACTTTCGAGCGGCGGCTTCGGGCGTCGTTCGATGCGCTCGGCCTCTCGTGGCGCACGCCCGCCCTGGTTGCGCTTTCGGGGGGGCCTGACTCCGTCGCCTTGCTCGCCGGGCTTTCGGCGATCGGCGCGGGGCCCCTCCGTGCGATCCATGTGGACCACGGGCTCCGGCCCGCGGAAGAACTTGCGCGCGAGCTTGCGCTTGTTCGCGAGCTTGCGCGTAATCTTGGCATACCCTTGAGCGTGAGCCGCGCTGAGCGCGGTGCGATCGCGCGCCTTGCCGCGGCCTCGGGGGAGGGAATTGAGGCGGCCGCGCGCCATTTCCGTTACGCCGCCTTCCGGCGAACAGCTCGGCGCTGGGGCATCGCCCGCGTCTACCTTGCGCACACGCGCGATGACCAGCTTGAGACGCTCCTCATGCGTGCGCTCACCGGGTCGGGGAGCGCGGGGCTGCGCGGCATTCCTGCGCTGAACGGGCTCTATGTGCGCCCCCTCCTTGAGTTTTCCAAGGCAGAGCTATTCGACTATCTTACGGTGCGCGGCCTTGCCTATTCGGTCGATTCGACCAACTCCTCCGACGCATATGCGCGCAACCGCATCCGTGCGCACCTTGTTCCCGCGCTCTACGCTCATTTCCCCGGCTGGGATGCGGGGCTACTCCGCACCGCGGTCTTTGCCGCAGAAGACGACGAGGCACTTGCCTCCCTCGCCCGCGGCTACGCTTTTCGCGTCCACACGCAGGCTGACGGCGCGCCGTCCTTTGCTACTCCCGTCTCCGCGTTTTTGGCGGCGCCGCCCGCTGTACAGCGCCGCGCTCTGCTTGAAGCCATGGCCGCGCTTAAGGCGGATCCCCGAAAAGACGGCTCGCGCATTTCCTCGCGCCTTGCCGCGGCCGCGCTTGCGGCCGCATCGCGCGGCGGCCGTTATCGCGGCGGCGGCATTGAACTTCGGCGCGAAGGCACGCTTTTTGTGCTGAGCCGCGCCCTTGATTTTCCGGAACGCTACGGATATTTTGTACAGATCGATCGCCTTGGCACAAAAGGCCTCCGTATCCGCGCGGGGCTCCTCCGTGTCGAAGTGCGATGGGTGCCTGCGTCGAGCGCCGCCGGCCCGCGGGAGGGGAGTTTTAGCTTTCCGCTCATTATCCGTTCGCGCCGTTCGGGCGATGCGCTTGCTATGCCGCGTGGCGGCAAGGCGGTCGACGAGCTCCTTGCGGAGTGGCGCGTTCCCGTCGCAGCGCGCGCGCTCGTCCCCGTCCTCGAAGACCGTGAGGGCCTTGTTGCCGTCCTTGGTGCGAATTTTGGCGGACGCAACCGCTATCGCTATCGCGCCGAAGGGGTAGAGGAGGGGAGGACGCTCATGATCGAGGTGAAAGGAGCCATGTCCTAACGATGGAGTTTGACGATCAGAACCCCCAGCCGCCCCGTCGCCCTGAAGGGAATCGACCCGAAAACGGCCGTTCCGAAGGGCCGAACCGGGGGAGCCGGGCCGCGCTTGCGGTCTTCCTTTCCCTCGGCGTCCTTTTCTCGGCGCTCTTTTTGACCAACGACCGCTCTTCCGCTCCCGAAATTCCCTATTCTGCCTTCCTATCCTACCTTGAACAGGGTGAAGTCGATGCCGTAAAAATCGTCGACCAGTTCGAGATACAGGGGACGCTCAAAGGGAGGAGCGGCAACACTGCTCTCTTCAAGACGAACATCCCCTACGTCGATCCTGAACTCCTTGGGAGCCTTCGCGAAAAGGGTGTCAAGGTTTCTGGCGGCGTGAAGGGCGTTTCGGGCTGGCAGGTGCTCATTGAGTTCGTGCCGTGGCTGTTCGGATTTTTCATCCTGTGGATGATGTTCCGCCAGGTTCAGGGCAACAACAAGGCCTTCAGCTTCGGCAAAAGCCGCGCCAAGCGCTATGTCGAGCCTGCGAAGAAGATCACCTTCGCCGATGTGGCGGGGCAGAAGGAAGCCAAATACGAACTGCAGGAGGTGGTCGACTACCTCCGCAACCCGCAGAAGTTTGTGAAAATGGGTGCCCGCATCCCCAAGGGCGTGCTCCTCGTGGGCATGCCGGGCACCGGCAAGACCCTTCTTGCAAAGGCGGTCGCGGGCGAGGCGAATGTGCCCTTCTTCCACATGTCCGGCTCCGACTTCGTCGAGATGTTCGTTGGCGTCGGCGCAAGCCGTGTTCGAGACCTGTTCGACCAAGGCAGGCGAAGCGCCCCCTGCATCATCTTCATCGACGAGCTCGACGCGGTTGGCCGCACCCGCGGAGCGGGTTACGGCGGCGGCCACGATGAACGTGAGCAGACGCTCAACCAGATGCTCGTCGAGATGGACGGGTTCGACACAAAGGACGGCGTCATCATCCTCGCTGCGACGAACCGTCCCGATGTGCTCGATCCCGCGCTACTCAGGCCCGGCCGTTTTGACCGCCAGGTTGTCGTTGCGATGCCCGACGTCGTCGAGCGGGAGGCGATCCTCAGCATCCACATGAAGAAGATCCCCGTCGATCCTTCGGTCGACGCCCGTCTTGTCGCGCGCGCCACTCCCGGCACAAGCGGCGCCGATCTTGCCAACCTCGTCAACGAGGCCGCCCTCTTCGCCATCCGCAAGGATCGGACGACCGTTCTTATGGAGGATTTCGAGGAGGCGCGGGACAAGATCCTCATGGGCGCTGCCCGGAAGAGCCTTGTCATCACCGATGCCGAGAAACGGGCAACGGCTGTGCATGAGGCGGGCCACGCGCTCACCCTCTACTACCTTGCGCATGCGGATCCGCTACACAAAGTCACCGTCATACCGCGCGGAAGGGCGCTCGGCCTTGCGCTCGCCTTGCCGGAAAAGGACGCCTACTCCCATACAAAAAGCTGGCTCGAGGATTACATGGTCTTTGCCTTTGGCGGATACGCTGCGGAAAAGATCGTCTACGGCGAAACGACTACGGGCACCGCCCAGGATATACGCCAGGCGACCGATTTTGCGCGCAAAATGGTCTGCGAGTGGGGTATGTCCGAGGCGATGGGGCCCGTCGCCTACGGTCAGGAGGATGAGCCGATCTTCATCGGCAAGGAGATCGCCCGCCACAAGGACTACTCCGAGGATACGGCGATGCGTATCGATCGCTCGATACGCGAGTTCCTCGAAAAGGCCTCGGGACGCGCGGTCGCCATTCTTTCCGAACATCGGGACCAACTTGAGCGCCTTGCCGAGGAGCTCATTGCGAGGGAGACGCTCCTCGACGAGGATATCCGCGCGCTGTTTGGCTTTCCTCCGCGAAAGGCGGCGGAGGCCTAGGGTGCGCCGGGCGGCCGCTCGTCGTCGTGGGCCTGCCTCGCCCTGTGTCGCCGTTTTGTGGGTGGCGGCCCTTGGGTGCCTGAGCGGGGCGAAAGCCTTCCCCGCGCCAAACGCGACTGTCCCTCCCCCTTCGCCCTTCGCTACGGACCTTCGCGCGCTCGCCGAGACGGCTTGGCGCGCCGCCCGGGGCGAGCCGGGCGGTGATTCTGGGGGCGAAGAGGCACCCGCAGCCGCTCTCGTGGAGGCGGCGCATAGCCGTGTCCGCGCCGGAGCTTGGGCGGGCGCCGAGGAGCTCCTTGCCGAGGCGCTTTCCCTTGACGGCCAAAATGCGGACGCGCGCTATCTTGCGGCGCTTGTCGATCTTGCGCTCCGCGATGACGTCCGCGCCGCGCTGGCGGAGCTTGACGCGGCGCTCGCCTCCGGGCGGTTTTTCAGCTACGAGCGCGCCGATGCGGAGCTCCTGCGCGCCCGCCTCTTCAACCGTTTACGGCAACCCGAGCGGGCCCTTGCCTCGCTTGCGTTTCTCGACGCGCCCGCGCCCGCGGCGCTTTCGTTGCGCGAGAGCCGTGCCGCGGGGGCACTCTATGAGCGAGCGTGCGCATTGCGGACGCTCGGCCGCCGCGACGAGATGCTTTCGGTCCTTGAGCGGAGCGCTCGCCTTTTCCCCGACGATGCGCGCTTCGCGCGGCTTTTTTTTGAGACATTAGGCCCCTCGCCGTTTTCCACCGCTGAACGCCGACTTGCGGCTGTCTTCATGGACCGCTTCGTCGACAGGAAGGGAGGAGGCGGTCTCCTTGCGGCCGATCCCGAGCTTCGCATCCTTGCCCTTCCCGCCATGCTCGGCGAGTCCGACCGCCGCGATGCACTCCTCGCCTACCGTGCGACGGGCTTCCGTTCGCCCCTTGCCACGCTCGCCGCGCTCGAATACGGGCTCATCCCTGCCGCCGCGGCGATAAATGAGTTTTTCGGCGCTGCGGCGCGGATCGACGAAAGGCTCATGCGGCAACTTCCCACGCTTCTGGGCTCCGCCGAGGATTTTGATGCCTTTGCCGCCTGCCTCCGCTTGTTTTCGGGGACGCTTGTCGGCGATCGTGATGCAGACGGCTATCCTGAGCGCGTAGCGGTCTATGAACGGGGGCGGCTTACCGCCTTCAGGCTCGATGATGACCAAGATGGCCGTTTTGAACTCGAGCTGAGCTGTGAGGACGGACTTCCTGCAGGTGGGCGCCTTTCGCGCGAGGGACAGATTCTTGAACTGCGCTATGGCCTGTATCCCTATCTTGAGCGCCTTGCCTTCATGCGCGGCGATACTGCACCCGAGGCTCTCGTTCTCGGCGCCACCGGGAATGTCGCGGTCACTTCATCGCGCACGGAATTCCGCTTCGCCCCCGGCGCCTTACCCTGTGCGCTTGTGCATTTTGAGCCTTTTCCGAGCAGGAGCGTCGATGCCCTCTATCTTGCCGTTCCGGCGCCCATTTCCGCTCCTACCGAAGCTCTGGCTCTTTCTCATGCTTACGTATTTACGCGGCAACGTGAGGACATCGAGGAGGAGTTTCGGCTTGAGGGCGGCCTTGCCGTCGCGGGCGAGCGGCGAAAGGATGGACGCCTTTATTCGGTGATAGCCTTTGAACGGGGAGTAGCCGTTCTCGAGCGCATCGACGAGGATGGCGACGGCCGCTATGAGACCGAGCGCGGCCTTGATCCGGCCGCAGGACCTGAGGCGGCAACGCTCGATGCTCTCCTTTGGGCGCGGCGCGACGCAGACGGCGACGGCATTTTTGAATACCGCGAGTCCTTCCGTCCGCCATTCCGCAAGGAGTGGGATCTCAACGCCGACGGCGTGCCCGATGTCGCTTCGTATCGCGAGGAAGGGAATCTGCAGGTGCGCGAGTTTTCGACCCGTCTCGATGGCCGCTTCGACCAGACGCTCAAGGTCGGCCCCGACGGCAAGATCCGCGCCACAAGCCGCGCAGGACGCGACCTTCCGCTTCATGCGGATTCCCATCCGCGTCTTTTTTGGATCGGCGAAAAGCCCTTCGATCTCGGCGGTAACCTTCCGCCCCGGAGCGGCGTTTATCGCCATATGAATCGACGCTATATGCTTGTATACTTCGGCGACGAGGCTTTCGCGGAGCTTCTTCCGTGAGGCCCTTCCGCCCATCATGCGCATCGTGGTGCCCTACCGCTGCTGCGTTATCCGTGCTCAGGCGGTGCCTCGTGCTACTCGCCGTCGTGGGCATTTCTGCTTGTGCGGCGCTTCCGCGCACGCCCGCTACCGCGCCGGCGCAGGACTACGACCAGGCAAAACTTGCCGAAATCCGCGCCCTCGTCTCCACGAAGCCCGAACTCGCCGCCGAGGCCGTCGCCTACCTTATTTCCGGGCGCCGTGGTGATGCGGACGATGCCTTCCTCCTGGGGCTTCGCGAGATCGCCGCGGAAGCTGCGCAGGCCTTTGATCGCCGCCACGCAGAGGCACTCGCAGCCGCGGATTATCGCGCCGCCCGCGCCGCCCTTCGGAGTCTCGCGGCGATGTCGCGTTCGAGGGAGCTTGGGCCGCTTGTGCCCGCCGCTTTGCGCGCACAGGGCGAGTTCGGCTCCGAGCTCAGTACGGCGGGAGAGGCCGAGCTTCTCGCCCGCGAGGCCGAGGCATTTCTTGCCATGGGGCTTTTTGCGCCCGCCTTTCGGCTGTACGAGGCCAGTCTTGAAGCGCGGCGGGACGGCGGGGATGCGCCTTCCCTCGGCGAGCTTATGCCATGGGCTACCGCCGCTCTTGCGGCTCGCGACCGCCCCTTCCTCGCCGCACTTGCAAACTACCTCCCGCAAGGCGCCCGAGCCTTCGGTCCTGCGGCTGAAGCTCTTCTCGCTTCCCGTGACACGATGGCCGAGATGCGGAAGGGCGTCGTCACCATACGGGTCGACCGCGGCATAAAGATCGAACAGGGCGTTGGCTTGCCCGATCGCGTTCTTGGCACCGGGTTCTACATCGACGCAAAAGGCTATGTGCTTACGAATTATCACGTCATCGAGAGCGAAGTCGACCCCACCTATGAGGGGTTTTCACGCCTCACCGTGCGTCTTGCGGATGCACCCGAGCTCAGGATTCCCGCAAAGGTCGTAGGCTGGGACCGCCTGCTCGACCTTGCGCTCCTCAAGGTCGAGGCGAAGCCCGACTACGTCTTTCCGCTCGGCGCTGGCATCGAACCCGCGCCGGGCGACCGCATCTACGCGATCGGCTCTCCGGTCGGACTTGAAAACACGATCACGGCGGGCATCGTTTCCGCAACTGGCCGCAGGCTACTTCAGTCGGGCGAAGCGCTCCAGGTTGACGCGGCTCTTAACCCGGGCAATTCGGGTGGTCCGCTCGTTGACGATCAGGGCCGCGTGGTCGGGGTGGTCTTTGCAGGTCTTCCGCAGTTCCAAGGACTCAATTTCGCCATACCCACTTCCTGGGTGGCCCGTGTGCTTCCCGCGCTTTTCCGTGGGGGTGAGGTTGAGCGGGCCTGGCTCGGGCTTGCCATCGCCGAGCTCCCGCTCGATCCTCTTGAGGCGCGCGAGACACGCGAGGCGGGCGGTGGGCGCGCGAATGCGCTTGAGGTGAGTTACCGTCACCCTGGCACGGGCAGGGGCATCGAGGCGGGTTCTCGGCTCGTCTCGATTGACGGCGCCCACGTCTATTCGATAGCGCAGGTTCAGGCTGCGCTCCTTGCGCGTGAGCCAGGCGAGCTGTGCCTCGTCGGCCTTGCGGGGGGCGGCGAGGCGCTTCGCGCGCTTACCCGCCGACCCTTCGCCCCGCTCGAGACGGCAGCTACAGCTGATCGGCGCGAACGTCTTTTCCCCGCACTTTTCGGCATGAGCGTGCGCGCGGTGCCGGGCAGCCTCCTTGAACCCGAGACCTATACCGTCACGCGAATATACCCCGGATCGATCGCCGATGAAAGCGGCCTTTCGGAGAACGACCCCTTTGCGCTCCGCCGCTTCGTCATCGACAAGGAACGGCGCGCGGCGGTCATCCAGATTCACGTAAAGAAACGCAAAGCCGGATTTCTCGAGAGCATAATCCAAATCCCGGCCCCGCTCGACGTTCCTGATTTCATCTAACGTTTTGGCCTGAGCCCGGCTTCGCGCCTGGCATGGTTTGCCGCCCTTCGCTACTTGAATTTTGCCCGATTCCGCCTATAGTAGGTGTCGGGAGTATCCGATGCCGACGTCGAAAGCCGAGACCCAGGGGATTGTGAACCTAAGCGGTGTTCTCTATACCGATCGCGCCGCCGCCCTGAAAAAGGAGCTTGAAGAGGCGCTTGCGGGCTCGGGGCCTGTTTTGGTGAGCCTTTCGCTTGTCGAGGATATCGATCTCGCCTGTCTCCAGGTCCTCTACGCGGCGCGGCGCTCCGCGAAGGCTTTAGGCCGCGAGTTCCACTTTGTCGGCTCTATCCCGTCACGCCTTTGCAAGCGGCTGTGCGCCGCAGGCTTCCTCCGCGGCCATCCCGAAAGGACGGAGGATATCGAAGCCGGCCTTGTTGAATTCTAAAAAAGGGAGCGCCACGGTGATCGACAAATTCAAGGCGGCTTTCCGCGAAGAATCCTACGAACTCCTGTCGCAGCTCGAAGACACCCTCCTCGAGCTTGAGTCCCAGCCGCGGAACGGTGAACTCATCAACGCGGCGTTTCGCGCGATGCATACGGTGAAGGGCTCGTCCGCGATGTTCGGCTTCGAGACCATCTCCAAATTTACACACGAAGTGGAGACCGTCCTCGATCAATGCAGAGCGGGAACCCTCCCCATTACCAAGGATTTTATCGGCCTCACGCTCAAGGCCCGCGACCACCTCCGCAGGCTCCTTGAGTTCGAAGAGCCGCCCCCCCGCGAGGTGGTTGCCGATGGCGAAACCATTCTTGCGCGGTACCGCGACTACGTGGCGACGGGCGCGGGCCTCAAGCCAGCACCGAAGGTCCAAGACGCGGCCGTTACAGGGGAGGGCGCTACCGCCCCCGAATCGACCCTTCAGGCGCAGGAGGGGCCATCCGGCCCAGGTCCGGCCGCACACGAGTCCGGACTTTCCACCTATCGAGTGTTCTGGAAGCCGAAGCCCGAAATATTCCTGGACGGGACCCGCGTGCTCAGCCTTGTCGAGGAGCTTGTCGGTCTGGGCGAGGCGGCCGTCTATCCTCATACCGAGGACATACCCCCTCTCGAGGCGATCGATCCGGAACGCTGTTACTGTTTCTGGGATGTCGTGCTTACGACGCAGAAAACGGAGAACGACATCCGCGACGTGTTCATTTTCGTCGAGGATCGCTCCGAACTCCGCATCGAGCGACTTGCTGAGGCCTTCCTCGACGAAGAGGGCCGCGCCAAGCGGCTTGGCGAAATACTCGTCGAGCGGGGCGTTGTCAGTCCCGAGTCGCTCCGCGAGGCGCTCGGCAGCCAGAAGCGGCTCGGCGA
Source organism: Spirochaetota bacterium (assembly GCA_029265615.1). Lineage (GTDB taxonomy): Bacteria > Spirochaetota > Spirochaetia > Treponematales > Rectinemataceae > JAEUJG01. Next base: position 9,586 of record JAJUIB010000015.1, on the reverse strand, counting down.
GGTGCTCGTGGAAAAACGCGTCGCCTCGAAGGCAGAGATCGATTCCGCGCTCGTCGAACAGGAACATCTTAAAAAGGTTCAGGAGCGGAGTGATCCCGCCGCCGGCTCCATTCGCGTCGCAAGCGAAAAGCTTGACGCTCTCGTTGATCTCGTGGGCGAGCTCGTCACGCTTCAGGCGCGGCTTTCGCGTACTTCGTTCGATCTGCAGGATGGCCCCCTCGCGTCGATTTCCGAGCAGTTCGAACGGCTCATATCGCAGCTACGCGACAACACCATGTCTATCCGCATGCTCCCGATCGGAAGCACCTTCAACAAGTTTAGGCGTGTTGTGCGCGATCTCTCGCTCGAGCTCGGTAAAGAGGCTGAGCTTGTCACTGAGGGCGCGGAGACCGAGCTCGACAAGACGGTCATTGAAAAGCTAGGCGACCCGCTTGTGCACATCATCCGCAACTCGCTCGATCACGGGATAGAGAAACCCTCGGCCCGTGAGGCCGCGGGCAAGGCCCCCAAGGGGCGCATTCTGCTTTCCGCGCGGCATTCGGGTGCCTATGTGCTCATCCAGGTGGCCGACGATGGCAGAGGGCTCGATCGGGATGCGATCTACCAAAAGGCGGTCGAGCGCGGCCTCCTTGCCCCTGGCCAGGAAGTCGCTGACGATGAGCTCTTCCTCCTCATTTTCGCGCCCGGCTTTTCGACCGCAAAGGTGGTGAGCGCGGTGTCGGGGCGCGGCGTTGGCATGGACGTCGTCAAGCGCGAGATCGATTCGCTTGGCGGTTCGGTTAGTCTTTCCTCGGAACCGGGGAGGGGGACGACGATCACGCTCAAGATACCCCTTACACTCGCGATCATCGAGGGGCTCCTTGTCCGCATCGCCGAGGAGTTCTACGTGATCCCCCTCTCCTCGGTGGATGGGTGTATCGAGATCCGGCGCTCCGAGCTTGCGTCCTACGGCGAACGCCGCATCCTTTCGTACCGCGACGAGCTTGTGCCCTTTGTCTCGCTGCGCGAATCCTTCGAGACGGCGGGCGAGGAGCCGGAGATCGAACAGATCGTCATCGCAAATTCGCAGGAATGCCGGGTCGGCTTTGTCGTCGATCAGGTGGTCGGCGACTATCAGACGGTCATCAAGCCGCTTGGCCGCATGTTCAAGGATGTCGAGGGCGTTTCCGGTGCGACCATTCTAGGAGATGGAACGGTCGCCCTTATCCTCGACGTCAATCGCCTTGCACTTGCCGCCCAGCGCGACGGCGCAAAGCGCGCCGCAAGGGGTGGCGAGCGATGAACCCCGACATTCCCGAGAGCCGCCTGCCCGTTGTGCCGGGCGCCGCCACCTTGGGAGATGCGGATTTCAGGCGGCTCGCCCGCTACATCGAGGGCGAGCTCGGTATCCGCATGCCCGACTCAAAACGCGTGATGCTCGAGTCGCGGCTCCAAAAGCGGCTTAGGCATTTCGGCATGGTAAGTTTCGAGGAGTACGTCGATTTTGTGTTTTCCGACAAGGGCCGTGAGTCCGAGCTCATCAACATGATCGACGCGGTGACGACCAACAAGACGGATTTTTTCCGCGAGGCTGACCATTTCGACTACCTGCTCGAGCGCATACTTCCCGAGGCTGCTTCCCGCGGGTGGAGCATGAGCTTCTGGTCGGCGGGTTGCTCGACAGGCGAAGAACCCTACACCCTTGCCATGGTGCTTGAGGAATTTCGCGCCGCCAATCCGCGGTTTTCCTATCGCATTCTCGCAAGCGACCTTTCGACGCAGGTTCTTGAGAAGGCGAAGGCGGCGGTTTACGATGAAGAAAAAGCCGCGCCAATTCCAATGAGCTACAAGAAGAAGTACCTCCTCAGGAGCAAGGATCCTTCTGCGGCCCTGGTGCGCATAAAGCCCGAACTCCGCGCCAAGGTGAGCTTTATGCGCATCAACTTTATGGATGACCGCTATCCCATCGACGAGGTTTTCGATGTCGTGTTCTGCCGGAATGTGATCATTTACTTCGAGAGGAAGGTGCAAGAGGAGATACTCGGCAAGCTGTGCCGTCATGTACGGCCGGGCGGCTGGCTCATTCTCGGACACTCGGAGACCCTGACCGGTATGAACTTGCCGCTCAAGGGCGTGGCTCCGACCATCTACGCCCGCGTGGAGCGGCGCGAAGCGGAGGGATGATGGCCCGCATCAAGGTGATGATCGTGGACGACTCGGCGGTAGTCAGGCAGACCCTCAAAGAGGTGCTTGAATCGGACCCCCAGATCGAGGTAGTCAACGTTTCGGCGGATCCGATTTTTGCCCAGAAACATCTTGCGATCACGAAGCCCGACGTCATCGTCACCGATGTCGAGATGCCGCGTATGGACGGGCTCACCTTTCTGAAGGGCATCATGGAAAAGACGCCCCTCCCCGTGGTCGTATGTTCGTCGAAAACGGAAGAGGGCTCCGAGAATGCGATAAAGGCCCTTGAGTACGGGGCGGTCGAGATCATCCAAAAGCCGAAACTGGGTACGAAGCAATTCCTCGAAGAGTCGAAGGTTCGCATCTGCGATTCTGTTCGTGCGGCCTACCTGACGCGTCACAAGCTCCCCGCGGTGCGTCCGTCCGCGGGGCTTGGGCGGGGGATGGAACGTGAGGTTGCGCCCAAGCTGACGGCAGACGTTATGCTCCCGAAGCCCGACCAGGGGCATGTCTTCGTCGAGACGACCGAGAAGGTCATCGTCGTCGGTGCATCGACGGGCGGGACCGAGGCCTTGCGCGAATTCCTTGAAGAGTTCCCTGAGGACGCGCCAGGCATCGTCATCGTCCAACACATGCCGGAGCATTTCACGGCGGCTTTCGCCAAGCGCCTTGACGGTCTGTGCCGAATCACGGTGAAGGAGGCCGAGGACAACGATACGGTAATCCGCGGTAGAGCGCTCATCGCGCCGGGTAACCGCCACACGCTCTTAAAGCGCTCAGGTGCCCGCTACTATGTCGAAGTGAAGGATGGGCCGCTCGTCTGCCGCCACCGCCCGAGCGTCGACGTGTTGTTTCGTTCTGCGGCGCGCTACGCGGCGAAGAACGCAATCGGCGTCATCATGACTGGCATGGGCGACGATGGCGCGCGCGGCATGAAGGAACTGCACGATGCCGGAGCTCAGACAATAGCTCAGGACGAGGCTTCCTGCGTCGTCTTCGGCATGCCGAACGAGGCCATAAAGCTCGGCGGTGTCGACGTCGTCCTGCCGCTCAGCGGAATCGCTCAGGAGGTGCAGCGTCGCGCGCGTTAGCGCGCGAGTGTGCGTTAGCGCGCGAGTGTGCGTGTCGCTTGGTGCGGAACATTGAACCGCGCTATTTTTAGTGAACAAGGGGGGGATGATGCCCAAGAAGATACTCATCATTGACGATTCGGCGGCTATAAGGCAGAGCATCTCGTTCATCCTGCACCAGGAAGGCTACGAGACCATCGAAGCCCAGGACGGCCTTGAAGCGCTCAACATGCTCGCTTCGCTTGAGAGTCTCGATCTTATCATCACCGACGTCAATATGCCGAACCTCGATGGCATCGGCTTTATACGAAAAGCGCGGGAGTTAGCTGCCTTCAAATTTACGCCCATCCTCGTTCTTACCACCGAGTCACAGGGATCGAAGATGAACGAAGGCAAGGAGGCGGGAGCGACCGGCTGGATCGTGAAACCCTTCAATGCCGACAAGCTTATTGGTATTGTGAAGAAAGTGGCGGGGTGATTTTTGTGGACGGCGCCATAGTCGCGGGAGGAAGCGCTCGCTACCTGTCCTTCGAGCTCGGTGGTGGGCAGTATGCTGTCGAGGTCGAACGGGTCGAGGTCGTTCTTGAGACGGTGCCCATCACGCGTGTCCCCAAGGCGGCTTCTCATCTTTGCGGTGTTATCAATTACCGCGGCTCGGTCATTCCTGTCGCGGATCTCCGTTCTCGTTTTAGCGAGACGAGCGGTGCGGAGATTGGGGCTTCCGCCGCGGCTTCCCACATCATCGTGCTCCACATCGATTACGCCGGGGGTGACCTCGTCGTCGGCGTGGTCGCCGACGCTGTGCGCGAGGTGGTCGACCTTGACCCTGGAAAGATCGAGCGTGCGCCGCGCCTTGGCGAGCGTGGCGGTTCGAACCTTATCGCGGGCATAGGCGAGAAGGATGGACGCTTCATTGTCATCCTCGATCTTGACGCCGCATTTGCGGAGGAGGGGGCCGCCTTTTCAGGCGAGCGTCGTGCCGACGAGCGTCGTGCCGATGAACGTCCGCGTCCCACCGGAGAAGGCGCATGACCTCCAAGCGCATTCTCATTGTCGAAGACGAGAACATTGTCGCCCTTGACATGAGAATGCGCCTCGAAGCTCTTGGATACGAGGTCATTGGTGTTGTCGATTCGGGCGCCGCGGCGATCGAGCGCATCGTTGTTGAGCCCCGGCCGGATCTCGTCCTCATGGACATCAAGATTAGGGGCGAGGTCGACGGCATCGAGACCGCGCGGCGTGCTCGCGAGAGCGCCGAAGTGCCGGTTGTTTTTGTCACCGCCTTTACCGACGAACGGACGCTTGAACGCGCGAAGCACGCGAGCCCTTACGGATACGTCGTTAAACCCTTTCACGAGCGCGAACTCCGCATCGCGATCGAACTTGCGCTTTACAAATTCCAGTACGAACAATCGATCCGCCGTGCCAAGGAAATCGCCGAGGAAACGAGCCGCCTCAAGGGTGAGTTTCTTGCGAACGTGAGTCACGAGCTCAAGACGCCGCTCAACAGCGTCATCGGTTTTTCGGAGCTCGCCCTCGATCTTGCCTCGTGTGAGGAACAAAGGGAGTATATCGCAAGCGCCATACGGAGTGCTAAGTCGCTCGCCACGCTCATCGACTCAATTCTCGATTTTGCCCGCCTTGAAAGCGGCAGGATGGCTTTTTCACCCCGCCCTTTCTCGCTTGACGAACTTCTTGCCGAATGTGCGGAGCTTCTCGCGGTTGGCGCGCATTCAAAGGGTCTTGAGGTTGGCTTCCGCCGCGACCCATCCATACCCGATGCACTCGAGGGCGACGAGGGAAGGCTCAGGCAGCTTTTTCGCAACCTCATCGACAATGCGGTGAAGTTCACCGATCGCGGCTCGATCAGGCTCGCCGTGGAGTGTTTAGGCGGGAAAGCCGAGCGCGAGCGCCTTCCCGGGGCGCCCGATCATGTCCGCGGGGCCTCCGCGGTCGCCGCGCCCCCTCGCGGCATTGTGCTACGCTTCATGCTACGCGATACGGGTGCGGGCATGCCGCCAGAACGCATTTCGACGGCCTTCGAGCGCTTTAGGCAGCTTGACGGTTCGCGCACACGGACTGCGGGCGGGACCGGACTCGGGCTTGCCATCGTCGACAAGAGCATCGAGCTCCTCGGCGCGTCGCTTTCGGTGTGGAGCCGGCCCGGCGAAGGGACCGCCTTCGAACTGCTTCTCCCCCTCGGTGTTCATGAGTCTGCGCAATCGCCGCATCGGTCTCTTGGGGGCAGGGCGATTGCCGCCGTCGGATTTCCCGTCTCGCATCGAGCCGACCTCGAGGAGCTTGTTGCGAGTTTGGAAGGAGCGCTTGTCTTCCGTGCCTCGCTTGCCGAGGCGCGCGCGGCTGACGATGCGGTGATCCTTGCCGAAGAGAGCGTGATCGTTCGCGAACACGATGAGGCCTACGCGATTGCGCCGCGGCTCATAGCGGCCCTCCGCTATGGCGGCGGAGGACGCGCCGACCTCCCCCCTTGCGCGCGCATTGCGCTTCCGGTGCGCGCAACTCCGCTTTTCGATGCCTTTGCCGCCCTCGAGCGCCGGGGCCTAAGCGGTGCATCAAGCGGCGCTGCAAACGGTGCCGCAGACATTGCCGCAAGCATTGCAAGTGTCGCAGTGCCTCTACGGGAGCAAGGCTCTTCTCATGCGCGCGCGGCCGATGGTGGCGCTGTGTCCCCTTCCAAAGCTCCTTCCGGCCTACAGATCGACGTGGATGGAGAGGCGCGTTCTGCGCTTGTGCGGTTTGCCCATGAACTTTCGCGCGCTGGCGGACAAGGTGACTTTTTGCTCGCCGAGAAGCTTGCCAAGAAATTCCGTGAACAAAGTCTTGAGCGCGGGGACGAGACCTGCGAGCGGCTTGCGTTTTCCGCGATGCTCTGCGCGCGGCGCGAGGACGCACAGGGGCTCGGCGAGCTTGCCGCGCGGGCCAAGGCCGTTGCGGCGGTCTTCAAGGCCTAATGCTCGCGCGCGAAAACTGCGCGCCCTATATAGGAGGATCGATCATGCGCATTCTGGTCGTCGAAGACGATTTCGGCAGTCGCCGAATGATGCGAAAGCTTCTTGCGCCTTATGGAGAGGTCGATGTCGTCGTCGATGGCGAGGAGGCTGTGCAGGCTTTCAGGATGGCCTGGGAGGAATACAAGCCCTACGCCCTCGTATGTATGGACATTATGATGCCAAAGATGGACGGCCACGAGGCCCTTAAGCGCGTGCGCGAGCTTGAACGGGAACTCGGCGTCAAGCCATCAGAGGAGGCGAAGATCGTCATGACGAGCGTCCTTGAGGATCCGCGTAACGTCATAGAAGCCTACTATCAGGGTGGTGCCACGAGCTACCTCGTGAAGCCGATCGATCGCGAACAGCTCAAGACCGAGCTCGCGCGGCTCGGCTTCGCCCCGGGGGCCGCTTCAGGCGAAGCCTAAAGGGGCCGCGACCAAAGCGACGATGCCGCCTGCTATCGCCATCGTTGAGGACGAGTACATAGTCGCCCTCGATATCCGGAGTTTCCTCGAACGCTCGGGCTATCGTGTCGTCGGCCTCTTCCCCTCGGGCGAGGAACTCCTCGCTCAGATGGACGATATTGCGCCCGAGCTCGTGCTCATGGACATCAAGATCCGCGGCGCGATCGACGGCGTTGAAACCGCACAACGCGTCCATGAACAGTGGCGGACGCCGGTTATCCTGCTTACGGCCTACGCGGACGAGGAGACGATCGCACGGGCGAAGATCTCCGAGCCCTTCGGCTATATTCTCAAGCCCTTCGAGGAGCGAGAACTTAAGACGGCGATCGAGATTGCCCTGTATCGCGCGGGCATGGAGCGGAAACTCCGCGAGAGCGAGGAGCGCTATCGACGCCTCTTTCACGACGGCATTTCGGGCAACTTCTTAGCCGATGTGGGGGGCCGCGTGCTGGAAGCGAACGCCTCTTTCCGCCGCATCCTCGGCCTCGGCCCTGAGGATGCTCTTCCCTTCCTCCCCGAACTTTTCCCCGATACGGCGGGCTGGGAATCCTTTAAGACCGGCCTTGCTGCGCGGCGGCGCGTCGAGCTTGCAGAACTCTCGCTCAAACGGCCCGACGGCAAACAGCTTCTCGTCCTTGCCAACGCCGCTCTCGTGAGCGATTCCGACGGCAACGTCTCAGGATTCCAAGGCGAACTCTCCGATGTGACGGAGCGGCGATGGCTCGAGGAGCGGCTTGCTCAGGCCCAGAAAATGGAGGCGATCGGTCGGCTCGCAGGCGGGATGGCCCACGATTTCAACAATATCCTTACCGCTATCCTCGGGTATGCGAACCTGTTGTCCGATGCGGCCCCCGAATGCCCCGGGATAATCGAAGACATCGTGGGCATTCGCAAGGCTGCGGCGAAGGCGACAGGTCTTACGCGGCAGCTCCTTGCCTTTTCTCGTCGTCAACCCGCCACCCCCCGTGCGGTCGATATGGACGCACTTGTCGCCGACACCGAACCCATGCTCAGGCGCCTTCTGCCGGAACATGTGACACTTTCCTACGCCCGAGTCGGAGGGCTTCCTCCCGTCTACGTTGATCCCACGCAGATTGAACAGATGCTCGTCAACCTCGTCGTGAACGCACGCGATGCGATGCCCCAAGGCGGGCGTATCGCTATTTCGACCGAACTGTGTTCTTTCGTAGCTCCCCTCGCTCTGGGACCGGACAGCATAGCTCCCGGGACGTACCTGCGGCTCGGTGTCGCAGATTCCGGATCTGGCATGGACGAGGCGCTGCTTGAGCGTATTTTCGAGCCCTTTTTCACGACCAAGCCCCCGCAACAGGGCACGGGGCTCGGGCTTTCCACCGTCTATGGCATCGCCAAGCAGGCGGGGGGCGGTGTTGGCGTGGAATCTTCCCCGGGCCGGGGCTCGACGTTTTCGGTCTACCTTCCGGCTATGACGGAAGGAGCGGACTCCTTCCAGGTTTCGCAGGCGCCCAGCCCGCACGAGAAGGAATCGGCGTCCACTGCGCGGCGCGGGACGGTACTTTTTGTCGATGACGACGAGGAACTACGGACGCTCGCCGAGCGCCTCCTTACCCGACGCGGGCATCGTGTCTGTGTAGCCGCAAACGCGGGCGAGGCGATTCTCCTTGCGGAAAGCCTTGGCCCCTCTCTCGACGTCCTTGTGACCGATCTTGTCATGCCGTTCATGGACGGTCCGAACCTCGTCCGCCGCCTGCGCAGGATGCTTCCCGCGCTCGCCGTGGTCTACATGTCGGGGTACCCGGAGCGGATCGCGGAAGGCGTCGAAGGAGGCCGCTTTCTCGCCAAGCCCTTCACCGAAGCCGAGCTAGCGCGCGCCGTGGATCAGAGCCTCTGCGGCGCTTAAAGGCGGCGTCTTTAGGCGATGCCTAACGCGGCTCGGGCGGGCTCCCAAGGACAATGCGATAGAGACGAGCTTCTGCATCCATCGTGGCGCGCGAGCCGAGCGATCGCTCTTCCCGGGGCACGGTTATGGGGAAATCCTCGATAACCCGGGCGGGGCGCGCCGAAAGGACGATGACACGGTCGGCAAGATAGACGGCCTCCTCGACGTCATGCGTGACGCAGACCGTCGCGGGGCGTTCGCGGCGCCAGAGATCCAGAAACACATCCATGAGCTCTATTTTCATCCGCAGATCGACCGCCTGGAATGCCTCGTCGAGGAGGAGCATGTCGGCGGGGTAGGCAAAGGCGCGCACCAGCGAGAGCCGCTGCCGCATGCCGCCTGAGAGCTGGGAAGGAAGGAGGTTTGCCGCCTCAGAAAGTCCGGCCGCGGCGAGAAAGCCATCGATCCGAGAGAGAGCCTCGTCGCGGCGGAGCGCGCCGGAAAGCGCGAATGCCGCGTTCTCTCGCGCCGATACCGAGGGGAGAAGCCGTGGTTCCTGGAACGCATACGAAAAGCGGAGTCCCTCGAGGCCGCTTCGGCGACCTTCATCAAGGGGGCAGAGTCCGGCGAGCGCATTGAGGAGCGTTGTCTTGCCGCAGCCGGAGGGGCCGAGGACGACGGTGATGCTCCCCGGTTCGATGGTGAGATCGATGCCGTCAAGGACGGGTTTCCCGTCGTAGGATTTCCGTGCGCCGTGGAGACTATAGGACATGGCGAAGTGCCTTTCTGGTAACGATGTCGAACAGCCATTCGGAGAGCCCACAGAGGAGCACCGTCGCGAGCGCCCAGGCAAGAACGGCCTGGGTTTCGATGACGGCTCGCGCGCCCTGGAGTCCTGTTCCAAGACCGCGGCGCGGCAGGGCGAGGACCTCGCCCGCTACGACGACCTTCCACGCAAGTCCGAGCGCATTGTGCGCTCCTGAAACGAGGTGGGGAGCCGCCGCGGGCAGGCGGATG
>JAJUIB010000040.1 GCA_029265615.1 Spirochaetota bacterium | reverse complement strand
GCGGCGGCGCGCGAGGCGGCCGCGCTCGCGCGCGAGGCTTCCGAACTCGAGATGGCGGGCGCGTGTGCAGCCTCTGTGCGTGCACGCGCGCGGCGGATCGCGGAGCTTGCGGGTCTCCTTGAGGAGCGAATCGCCGCGCTCGAAGCCGCGCTCGACATGGCGCAAGGGATCGGCGATCCGCTTGCGCGTGCGCGCGCCTACCGCGACGAGGTGGTTCCGAAGATGGATGCATTGCGCGAGCCGGGTGACGCACTCGAGCGCCTTGTCGAGCGGAGCCGCTGGCCCTATCCCGGCTACGCTGAGCTTCTTTTCACGCTGTGAGCCGCTCTCTATTCGAAAAAGGCGCTTACGAGCTCCGCGCTACCCGGCACGAGTTTCTCCGAGTCCGTGGCATACTCGGCACGCAGGCTACGGTACATCGAGGCTCCCGGCGGGAGCGGGGTCTCCCCTGCGTCGGTGAGGGTGTACTCCCGGGCGTCCGTGCGGAAGCGGAAATTCGCCGCGGCGTAGGAAATGCGCAGGCTTCCACGGTTATGCAGCTCGTAGCGGATGGCAAGATGGCGGGCGCCTGAGGCCTCTATCTCTTCGGCGCCGACGAGCCGCGCCTCCCCCTCGGCGACAAGGGGCGGTGCGGGACAGGAGGCGAGGCAGAACAGAGCGATGATGAGTGCGGCGCCTGTCGCGGCCATGGATGACGGGCTTTTGCACGCGGCGCGCGGCTTCTGTGCGCTACGGTGCCAATACATCATGGCCGCGCCCCCTTTGGGTGGAGCGGGATTTCCGCGCCGAGCCCGAGTCCGAAGCGGGGCTCGCCGCCAGGTAGCTCCCGGAAGACCGTGAACGCCGTCCGCCGCGAACCGAAGCTCCGCGTTATGCGTACTGAAACTGCCGCTCCGAAGTTCGGAGAATCCGGCGCGGCGCAGAGGCCGTGCATTTCCGGAGCCGAATAACGTCCCGTCACGCTCGCGCCAAGTGCAAGATTCGCGCTTAGCGCCTCGGTGACGCCGAGCGAAAGTGCAAGGTCGCCCGGCCTCCACGAGGAGAGCCGGGCTTCGGCGCGGGGAAGGCCGATCGTCCATTCAAGTCGTGCCCAAAGCGCTGCGGGATCGGAGAAGCGCGTTGCGGCAAGCGCAAGCGAAAGGCTGGTACGCCCAGCGCCCGCTACGAGGAAGTTGCGCGGGTTTTGGCGGCCGGGGGATGCTCCTAGGGGGAGGGAGATGCCGCACTCGAGCGCATACCGCGCGGCGGCCGAGCGGAGCTCCATCCCCGCATAGAGTGAGGGATCGCCGGGCCCCCAGGTGGCGCTGGGTAGAAGTCCGCGGGGGAAGAGTTCGAGTGCCGCGGGGAGCGCGCAGCCTGCGTAGGCGGCCCGCCCTCCGCGGAGTTCCATCTGCATCGCAGCACCAAGCGCAAGGCCCTCGTATCCCGCGCGATGGGCGATTGCGCAGTCGAAGGTTGCTTCGAGGGAGAGCCGCGCGGAAGTACGCGCATAGGCGACGCGTTCGCGCCGGTTCTCCTCGGCCTGAGCCAAGGGCGCCGAAGCGGAAAGCGCTAGCACAAAAAAGGCGACTCGGACGGGGATTGCCCCCCTGGGGATGCGGCACTTCATGGCGTCATCGTCTCGAGGAACTTGAGCCTACCGAAGACGCTTGCCGCGGCAGTTTCGATAGCATTTCGCGCGCGCAGAGCTTCAGGCTTTTCTACAAGGAGCGCCGCGCCTGAGAAACGGCGCTTGAATTCGTGCTCGTCGAGGGCGCAAAGCCCTTCGATCGGGTCCGCGAGCGCGAAACATCTGCCCTCCGCGGCGAGCACGAGGGAGAAGTGCCCCTGTGGCCACGATAAGTGGACAAGGATGGGCGCGCGCTCAGGCAGGGCGGCGTGGAGCGCAGAGGCGTCCATGCGGTAGCCCCGTGCCACGAAGCCCCGCGCCCTGAGTGCCGCCGCCACGTCCGCGAGCGATATTTCCCCCTCCGCCACGGCGGGGGGAAGCGCGACTGCGAGCGCTGCCTCGTCCGCCGTACCATCCCCCCAGTAGACACGGGCAAGCGTTGCCGCCGCGGCAAGGCCGCAGGATTTGTCCGCGCCCTGTTCGATTGAAAACGCGAAGCGGAGCTGTTCTTTGGGCGTGAGCGCGGCAAGGACAAGCGCGAGCGCGAATCCGCTCATGGCATCCTCCTTGACAGGATGCCACGTCCGTGGCGCGCGGCCGTGCTTGAGGTGCGGCCTTTCGAGCGCCTTAGGATTTCCTTCGCATGACGCGGAGGACGAGGTTGAGGGCAATGCCCCAGACCGCGGCGGTGGCGATTGCGGGGAGTTTCGCGCCAAAGAAGGGGATCATCCCGCCCGGAAAGGCGAAGGATCCGCCTAAGCCGATGATGAGGATGCTTGCGATGACCGCAAGCCCACGATTATCGAAGAGGTCGACCTTTTTCTCCACCATGATGCCGACGCCCTGCACCGCGATGACGCCGAAGAGGTACACCGAAAGGCCGCCGATCACGGCTCCGGGCACGGTGTTAATCGCCGCTGCGAACTTGCCGAGGAAGCTCACGAGGATGGCGAGGACCGCGGTTGCGGCGAGTACCGGCACGGAAAAGACGCGCGTGACGGCCATTGTGGAGATGTTTTCGCCGTAGTTCGTGCCGGCAGGACCGCCCAAGAGCGCGCTCACGATGTCGCCGACGCCGTCGCCGACGAGATTTCGCCCGAGCTTATCCGCAATCGCATAATGCTTTTCTCCCCGCCGCTCGGCGAGCTTGTTGACGTAGAGGTCGATCTGGTACAGGTGGGCCGTAGATTCGGGTATCGTTGCCACCGCTATAGGCATGATTGCGGCGACGGCGGCCCAGGAGGGGACGGGGAGCGTGAAGTGCGGTGTCTGGATCGCAGCGGCCGCGGCGACGCCGCCGAAATCGACAAGCCCGAGGGCGAGGGAGAGAAGATAGCCAGCGGTGATGCCGATGAGGACCGGAAGCTGGCCGAGAAAACCGCGAAGAAAGACGCTCGCAGCGATGGTCGCAAGGAGGGTGACGAGGGCGACCGTCCAGTTTGCTGCCGCGCCCTGCATCGCCGTGCCTGCGAGCGAAAGGCCGATCACTATGGCGATGGGTCCGGTGACTTCCGGGGGCAGGATTTTTTCGATCGTTTTTTGACCGAAGCGGGAGATGAGGAAGCCGGCGATGATGGAGACGAGGCCGGAGAGGATGATGCCGAACTGTGCCTCGCCGATGAGCGCATCGGGGGCGAGGACGCCAAACTCCCGGGCGCCGGTCAGGGAGACGATCGCAGCGATGTAGGAAAACGAGGAGCCGTAGTAGAGCGGAATTTTGCCACCCGTGACGATGATGAAGGAGAGTGTCGCGAGACCTGAGGCGAAGATCGTCGTCGAGACATGGAAGCCGGTAAGGAGCGCGACGAGGACGGTCGCTGGAAACATGACAATGAACTGCTGTATCGCGAAGAGTATGAGCTTTCCGATGCTCGGCGCCTCGTCCGGGAGAAGCCCCCCCCGTCCGTCGCCGAGATCCCGATCGTCGCCGTAGCGGAAGCCGAGTCGCTTCCAAAGTCCCTGTGTTCCACGCATGGTTCCTCCTTCCTGCACCCCCCCCGGTGCGACTTGGGGGCGCGTAGCGGGCAAAAAAAAGGCCGTCCTTAAAGGACGGCCAAACTGTTCATGGTGAATGGGCGGGATCTCTCACCTCCTCCGTGAGAGGGAGAGCCGAGTGCGGCACGTGCATTGAGGCGGCCTCCGATGAGGAGGAGGTCTATAGGAAAAACACGTGTGCAGGGGCTCTCTGCAGTAAGGGGCCGCATATTGGCGGCGTGTATAGCATTTTTCGGGACGGTGCGGCAAGGGGGCTTTGCCGCGTGCGCAGGGCATCGCAGCGCGACGCCTCGTGGCGCGCGATGCACGCGTTGTGCTATACTCCGCTTCCGATGAAGTTCTTGAAGCGCCTTGCCCCCTTTGCGGTCATTGCCGTCGCAACCCTGCTCCTCCTCTATCTGCCTGATCGCGGCCCCGAGCGCTACGAGGACCTCTCCGATTTTTTCCGCACCGAACGCACACGCCAGGCCTACTGCGGTTATGTCGTCGGGGTGGTTAAGGACGGTGCCGTCTTCTATGTCGACGCATTTGGCGTTGACGGGAAGGGCGGGGAACTCGCAACGGATACACCCCTGTGCATCGGTTCGCTCTCAAAGTCCATGACGGGTTTTGTCGCCCTCGCACTGGTGCGGGATGGCCTCCTTGATCTTGACGCGCCGGTGCGCGCCTATATCCCCTGGTTCTCCTTCGCTCCCGGGGGAGCGGGGGGCGAGGGCGCCGCCGTGCGGGTGCGCGACCTACTCGCGCACAGCTCGGGCGTGAGCGACCGCGACTTCGATGACGCGCATCACGCCGCTCCCGATCTTGAGTCTGCGGTCAGGAGTCTCGGTCTCGCTGTGCCGCGCGCCGAGCCCGGCCGTCGTTTTGCGTACATCAACACTGGCTACCAGACCCTGGGTCTTGTTCTCGAAAAAGCGGCAGGAAAGCCGTACGCCGACATAGTCGCCGAGCGCCTTTTGGTTCCGCTCGGTATGCGTCGGAGCTCCGCCGAGCCCGCGAAGGTCGCCGGAGCCCTTCCGACGGGCGCGGGGACATTTTTGGGCGCCCCGCTTCCGCGGCGCCAAGCCATGCCCGTTTTCGGCGCCCCCTCGGGGTACATCGTTTCCACCGCGGAGGACATGGCGAAGTACCTCGCGTTTCTTGCGGCTCCTGCGGGAAAAAAGAAGCCGCCGCTTTCGCCCAAGGCGGTGCCCGCGCTTTTCGAGCCGCTTGGCGCGGCCTCGACGTACGCCTACGGCTGGTGGTCCCAGGGCGAGGGCCCGGAGCGGCGTGTGACGCACGGCGGCTCGCTCGAGGCCTTTTCCGCAAGCGCGGCGCTGTGGCCGGAAAAGCGTACCGGCATCGTTATCATCGCCACGCAGAACAGTCTCCTTCAATCGATCATTGCGATGCCCGCCCTTGTTGAGGGCGCACAGCGCATCCTATTCGAAGGTTCGGCGCCCCGGCCTTTTCCGCTCGGGCGGCTCTACATCCTCCTCGCGGTTGCGGCAGCGGTACACCTTCTCGCGCTCGCCCTGCAGACGGGAGGGGCCCTAGCCTGGGCGCGCGAGGTGCGCGGCCGTGCGGAGGCTCAGGGCTCGTCCATGCCGCTCCGCTTCGCGCGCATCCGCGTATGCGTCGGCATCGCTCTGCGCATTGCGATCGCTGTCGCGACGCCTTTTGCCCTGTCGGCGCTCTTCGATCGCAGAATTGGCTGGCCCCTCGCCTTCCAGCTTGAGCCGGGACTTGCAGGCTGGCTCGTCGCGGCCCTCGGATTCGGCATTCTACGCAATCTGACACGCCTTGCCTGGCTTTCTCGACGCTGACGGAGGCGGTTCCCCGTCGCCGTCAATTCATGTATTATACGTCTATGACTCCCGAGCTCATTGCCGCCGACCCCGGGTGGCCCCATTCTAAGGCCAAGACCGCCGTTCTCGCCGCCGCCGCGGCCGTGATCAAGGAGGACGGCCCCCGCTCCGCGACGCTCAAGAACATCGCCTCGCGTGCAGGCATCACCGAACCTGCGATTTTCAGGCATTTCGAGGGTGTCGATGGTCTCTTCGCGGGCCTTTTTCACGCGGTTGAACGCATTTTTAACCGCATCGCCTCGTTTTACGCGGAAGGCGAACCGGGTCTTGCGCGCTTTCGCAACGTTATCCTACTGACGATGGCGGTGATGGCCGACGCCCGTGATTTTGCCTACGTTGTCATCAATGCGGAGCAGGTGTTTCGCGGCTATCCCGAGCTGAGGCGTCGTCTTGCCGAGCTCAAGATGCGCGACGCGGAGAACGCGATCGCCTCTGTCAAGGCCGCCCAGGAACGGCGCGAGATACGGCAGGACGTCGCACCTGAATCGATTGCTGCCGCCGTGGTGGGTATGATGCACATGACCCTCGTCATGTGGGTCGATGGCGGGTATGCGGGCGATCTTAAGGCGGAGGCCGCCCGCCGCTGGGACGATGCGGAGCGGCTTATGGCTGTTCCGCCCCCCTGCCTGGACTAGGTCGCTGGGCTTTTGTCGGTCTGGGCTCCGGCCCAGTCGCGGATGCGGGCAAAGCGCTCCGCCGCCTCGGCGGAGAGCGTGCTTGTCCGTGCAGCGCCTTCGAGCACGCGGAGGGCGAGCCGCCGCCCCGCCTCTTCGATTTCTCGCCGAGGAAGGAGCACCGCCGCGTCGATGGCGTCGAGGAGCTTGAGCCGCGCCTTTTTGGGGAGAAGCCCGAGTATCCGTTCATGTGCCTGCGGTTCCATGCCCTGCATCGCCGTCGCGAGTTCCCGATCCTCTGCGTCTTTGAGGAGAAGCTTGAGGCTCTTGTCGTCGAGGCCCGTCACGGCAAGGCTGAGCTCCTTCACATAGGCGGGATCGTTGTAGAGCTCCTCTTCTTCGACGACCTCCACCTCGCCGCCCGCCTCGAGCCCCTGGACGACTTCGAGAAAAGCCGACTGCGCCTGGGAGATTTCGTCACCTGAAAGCCGCGTTCGCAGGTAGCCTGCGTCGTCTTCGAGCACAGCGCCGCCGATCTTACCGAAGGCGGGCTTGGCAAGGTCGATGCTTTCCTGGGGGCAGCCTGCGAGCGCGGCCGAGGCGAGGGAGCGTCCGGCCGCGCGGAGCGCCCGTTCGAGCGAGACGCCGTCGAGGGCGAGTGTGCGCACCACGTCAGGGAGCTCGCCGGGCACGAGAAGGTTCTGCGCCTTGCTCCGTCGCTTGCGCACCCGCTCCGCCATCCAGGCGCTTGCCTTGTCGAAGTACTCGTAGCCGAGAAAGGCGCTCATGCGCCGCAGGACGAGAAAAGGATGCTCGCGCTCGGCGATGGCGGCAAGGCCCGCCTTGAGCATGGCGAACTCAAGCCGCGTGCCTGCGTCGAGCTCCTGGAGTACAGCCTCAGGCTCGTAGGCGCTTGCGAGCGTCTCTGAATCGACGCCCGCGGCGAGTAGCTCAAGACCGTAGCGGAGGCTTTTACGTGTTTCCGTCCGTGCCGCCGCGGCAAAGGCCTTGCTGCTTTCGCCGCGCGTGCCTTCCGAAAGGAGGGCGACGCGGCATGCAAGGTCGAAGAGGGCGTCCTTTTTTTGTCGGGAGACGGAGCCGCGGGGAAGTCTCGTCCAGTCGACGGCGGTGAGGGCGCCGATCACGGCGTGCTCCCTTCGAGCTCCTGGAGGGCTGCAAGAGCGCGGTCGGCGCCGAAATAGGCGACGAGCTTTCGCGCCATGAGGGCGGGCTCGTCACCCTCGGCGAGCGAGAGGAGGCCATCGATCACCGCGCATGCTCGGAGGAAGGGCCAGCCCTTTTCGTCGGCGGTCAGGAGGTAGGTTGCCAGGATGTCCTCGAGCGCCTGGCCGGAAAGTCCCTCCGCGACGAGGCGCAGTCCGATCCGGAACAGGGGGTCATCCAAGGACGCGATGTCCGATTCAAGCGCCTGAAAGCCTTCGCGGCGCGCCTTGCGCGAGAGTTCGACAAAGCGCCGGATGAGGGGGCCGAGTGCGCGTTTCTCCTCTTCGGCGCAGGCGAGCCGGCGCACGAGTTCGGCGTTCCATCGAATCATCGCTCTCCTCCCATCCAGGATTCAGTATACGCCCCTTGGCGCGCGCTTTCAAAGCGCGCCAAGACGCCGCGCAAGATTTTCGACAAATTTCGCACGATTTTCGAGGTCGAGGCCGAGGACCGTGACGCTCCCTAAAGGAAAACGCGCGCCAAGCGCCGCTGCGAGGCTGGGCCGGGTGCTGAGGAGGAGGGCGCCCGGCCATTTAGGGGGCTGCGTATCTTTCGCCCGTGCGCCGTCGTTTCGGGCTTGCCGAATGGCCTCCGCAAGGGCTTCCAGACTGGGACGGAAGCCCGAGTCGAGTTCGAGCTCGAGGGGACCAATCTCGTCGAGGGCGAGAAGATCGGGGGCGAGCGCAAGCTCGCGCGCAATGACTGCAGCGCCCCAGATGAGCGTTTCCCGAGAAAAGGAAAACGGGTTGTGCGGTGCCCCGTCTGCGGTTGCGCAGCCTGTCCGCGCCTCGAGGCATGGCCCCTCGAGCCGCTGGCTCCGCGAGGCGAGTTTTCGGCGCTCGCCCGAGCGGAGGTCGAGGAG
>JAJUIB010000010.1 GCA_029265615.1 Spirochaetota bacterium | reverse complement strand
GACACCGCGCGACTTGGCGTACGAAAGCGCCGCGGGAAGGGGGTAGCGCGCCGTTGTCACGCGGTAGCTTCCCTTGGGGAGTAGCGCGCTTGGGAGGCGGAAGGCCCTCCGGGGTAGCGTGGGGACCGGAAGTCCCTGGCGGCAGGCGCCGATATAGGCGTCCTCCCATTCCTCAGGATCGGGGCGCTCATCGAGGTCGTAGACATCGGGATGCGGCTCGAGCGCGGGATGCCCCGAAAGCCTGCAGTACTCGGCGACAAGGGTTTTAAGAAAACGCATGCCGCCCTTTCCGTCCGCGACGATGTGCGACATTTCGAGCGCGATGCGGCGGTCCTTTGTACGGACGCGGAACATGGATGTGCCGGGAACGTTGACGTCGTAGTCGACGCAAGGCACCGGCGGATCATCCTCGACGCACAGCGGCGACCGCAGGGGCACAAAACGGTACCAGAACGCCCCGCGTGCAAGCTCGACGGCGAGGTAGGGGAAGCGGGCGGCCGTCCGGTCGAGGGCGGTCTGGAGGCGCTCGCGATCGACGGGGGCGTCGAGGTCCACGGAAAGGCGGAAGAGGGTGGTGCTCACGTCGTCGCTTACTGCGGGCATCACGATTGCCGCGTTGTCGAGAGAATAGCTCTGCGGAAGTTCCGCCCGGTCAACTGCCCGGGTGGAAACCGCGCCGATGCTCGGCGCAAGAGAATCGGACATCATCGCTCCTTATGTTATGGTCTTCGGGCCTGCGGTTGCAGCGCCGTCTTCTGGATAGACCGACTTTCAGGCGAATCCGTTGCGCACCTTGGCCTTTGGCGGTTTTGGGGCTTCGGGAAACGAGCGGCGCGCCTTAAAGTTTATGGCCGTCCGTCGATTTTTACGCGGTAGACAATGTCGATCTCTTTGCTTGAAGCGCTCATCCCTCCGGCCTTGAGTTTCTCGGCCATGCCTGCGCGATCGAGCGAAGGGTCGGCCGCTCTCAGTTCGATGATTTTTGCGACAAGCTCGGGTTTAATCGGCTTGGGGCCGCCAAAGAGCCCCTTGTTCAGGGCCGCCATAAGCGCATCTTCCAAAGCACTGAGCCGGATTTCGCGCTGTGCCTCCGCCCGGGAAGCTTCGGCCGCCAGTTGGAGAGCGAGTGCTGCAAGGCTTTTCTCGTTGTCGGCGAGCCTTTTTTCAAGTTCGCTGATTCTCCGCAGTGCATACTGTGGATCCCGTGTTGCAAGGTAGGCCAGGGGGTCTCGAATGGCTGCAAGGCTATCACTGAGGAGATCATCTTCGCTCGTGAACACTCCACGGAGCCGTATAAAGAAACTACCCGACTTCACGCGGAAGTCGTATTCGACGCCGTTTTTCAGGAAGAACTGGAGCCCGCCGGGGATAAAGGGAAGAAGATCGAGCCCCTCGGCCGCAAATCTCCGAGGAAGCACGGAAAGCCTTATGCCTTCCGGTTCGGTCTGGGCACGGAGTTCGGCCGTCTCGAGGCTCGTAAAGGAGTGAAGTACGGAAAGGAAGGTATCGAGTGTTTTGAGCGCCTCGGCCGGTTCCTCGCTACCCTCCGCGGCGAAGAGGAGCTCGCCTGCATCTTCGTGTGTGAGGACGAGATAGCTCCGATCCGCCTCGGCTCGCTCGCCGCGGACGGCGAAGCGCGTGCCAGAAAAGTCAAGTGAGAAGGCGGATAGGGTGGACGCGACAAAGATGAAAACGAATATCGTGCGTTTCACGGAGCACCTCCGCTACTAGTCTCAGATGGTACGGAATTGGGGGAAGCCGGACTCAGCAAGGGCGTAAGGGGGGAAGCGCCTGAGATCTGGACGAGGATGCTGTCGAAGGGGCGGATCGTTTCGCCTCGTGCAAGCTCGACAAGGCGTGCGCGCACGACGCCGTCGCGGAGGAAAAAGGCGATGGTGGCGATGGGCCGATCTCCGTCGCGGAACACATAGGCGCTCATGCCTTCCGCGACGGGGAATGCGTCGCTTAAGGCTATGACTATGTCCGCAGGAGTACGCGGATCGAGAATGTAGCCGCCCTCGCGGCTTAGGCGGGTATACTCAGACACTGCCCAGCGGTATCGCTCCAAGGCTACTTCCGCAGTGGTAGCCCGCGCCTCGAGCGCGGCGATCGTCGTGTCGCGGCTTTCAAGCCCCCTCGCCGCCCGTTCGAGAAGTTGGCGATAGCTTGCCATGGCGCCAAGCGCTTCCGCTTCCGCCCGGGCGAGCGCGGCCGGGACCGAGTTCACATAGGGCACGGCGCGGAGGCGGGCGCTCAAATAGCCGAAATTCCGCTCCGCCCGCTCAATCGCCGCATAGTTCGACTCGTCGGCGGTGCGGGCTCGTAGGAGGTAGGAAGGCAAAGGCGGAAGCATAGCGGCTTCTCCCGCGGCCCATCCCTCAAGAAGCGCCTTGCTCCGCTCGTCGTCGAGAATGGGGTTGTAGCGGAGGATCGTCGCGGCGAGTTCCCGCTGCCTGCGCTCGTCGAGCGCGGCTTTGAGCTCTTCGCGCTGTCGGGCGGCCGCCTCGGCCTCCGCTTTTCGCGCACGCTCGAGCTGGGCGATTCGCGCTTCGTAGCGGTCGGTGAGCTGGCGCGTTTCGAGTTCGAAGAGCCTGCGCTGATTGTCGATGGCCTCGCGCTGTTTCTTCGTCTGTTCGGCAAGGCGCTGGTCATAGCGGTCGACTTCGGCCTGGAGCCGCTCGATCTCCCGTTTTTTAGACGCGATGGCTGGTTCATACGTGGCCTTGGCTGCATCGCGCGCCTTGGCCGCGGCAGCGTCCATACTCCCCGCCGTGCGGCGCTGCTCCGCTCCCTCCCTTCCTCCTGATGCGGCGAGGGTGTCCTTCGCCGCGCGTAGCTGTAGCTCGATCTGCGAAAGTTCTCCCGCATATGCTTCTTCGAGGCGGCCGAGTTCAACTTTCGCGATTCCGAGGGCAACTTCGTTGCGCTTTGCCCGGTCGAGGAGGTCGCGGAGGTTGAGGTCCTCGAAGGCGCCGACCTCGATGGGTGCGCGCCTCGTGCGCTCATTGATGATCCGCGTCACCCCGAAGGCCGCGCCACCAAGGGCGGCGATTGTGAGGAGCGTGCCCACGAGGACGAAGGGGTGCCTGTTTTTCTTCGATTTTGCGAACTCGGTCTGGAAGTCGTAGCGCTTTGCAAGACCTTCCGTCTCCACCAGGGCGCGCTCGAGGATCCGCTCCGATTCGCGGTGGATGATCTGTCTTATTTCGTCGTTATCGCCCATATGCCGTTCCAGTTCTCGGGGGCTACGCCACCCTGAATCCGGGTCCTAAAGACCTCGCAGAGGGGGAGGCTACAGGACTCCCAGGCCTGCCGCGCAAGCGGCCAATCGCCTCCGTAATAGTGCGCAAGGCCTGCGCTAAAGGAGGCGAGTTCACGCTCGAGGGACTCGTCGATGTAGGCACGCCTGACTGGCCAGTAAATGCGCTTGCCCTGGGTCTTCCCTTTGACCTGCACGGTGTCGATTTCGACAAAGCGGTACTCGTTTGTGGCAGGCTCCGCTTCGTCCCGTATGTACTCCGAGCATATGACCGGCACATGGTAGATGCGCGTAAGGCCCTCAAGCCGCGATGCTGAATTGACGTTGTCGCCAATGACCGTGTTCGTCATGCGTTCATAGGAGCCGATGTTGCCGTAAAACACCTCTCCGCCATCGATGCCGACGCCCACTTCGAGCATGACGGCGCGAAAAATGAGCTCCTCGCGCTCGGTGAGGGCGCCGCGCCGCCTGATGGTCTCCTCGCGCCTCATCGAAATGTCCTTGCGCAGTTCCGCCGCGACCTCCTGGATGAGATAGGCCGCCCGGAGCGCTTCGACGGACTTGTTGTCGCCCGATTCGAGCATCGTGCCGAAGATCGCAAGAAGCGCGTCGCCGATGATTGAGCCGACAATTCCTTTTTGCTCATGGATGCGGCGGATGGCGCGCTGGTAGTGAAGGTTGAGGACGTCGATGATATCGTTACCCAGGGTCTCCGTCATGAAGGTGAAGCCCTTGATGTCGGAGAACAGGATGGCGAGTTCGCGCTTCGAGCCTTCGAGCTTGACTTCCCGTTCCCGGTAGGCCTTGAGCGCGATATCCTTGGTGACAAAGCGGCGGAAAATGCCCATAAGGTTGTCGATGGTCGATGAAAGGGAGTTGAGCGCGGTGCCGAGGTAGGTTATCTCGTCGTTGGGTGCCCCTGCAAGATCGATGAGGTCGAGGCTTTGCTCGTCCTGCATCTTCATAACGCCATGCGTTATGCGCTTTACAAAGCGCAGTATCCGCTGGACGAGTACTGCACCGACGATAATGCAGACGGCCGTCATGGCGAAGATGATCACGGAGACCTGCGCGAAAATCACGTTGGTTTCCTTGTTAAATTCCGCGATCTCCTCGGCACGGATGATGTAGCAGTTCCACTTGTCGCTAAACTTGTAGACGCCGAAGTACGCGGCACCGTTTAGCGTGAAGTTGATCTTCCCCTCGCGCTGCGCATCCTGAGCCCCCCCCTCGTGCATCGCAGTAAGCGCCTTCTCGTCCTCGAACGACATAGGCGCCTGAAGTTTCGAAGCCCAGAAAAAAACGCCGCCGTCGGGGCGCACGCCGAAGGCGACGGATCTCTCCCTCTGGAGGTTCGAGCGCGCGTTCTCCTCGATTGACTTTTTCGCCTCGGCGAGGTTCTCGCTGAAGGTGAATATCTCGTGTTGGTTCGATGCGAATCCGTAGAGCTCGGCAAGGTCCTTGACGAGGAGCTTGTTCGCAAGCCGCACGAGCTCGCCGCGGTTCAAGGTGAGGTTGATGTAGTTGGAGGCGAAATTCGAGACGAGGAGAAAAACCGTGAACAGAGCAGAGATCTTGGTTACGATGGGGACAACACGGATTCCCCCTACCTTGGGCCCGAGAACGGATACTAGCGGATCCATCATTTACTCCTAGTCTAGCCACCCGCGCTGAGAAATCAAGGAAAATCCCTCGATTTTTTCGAAGCGTGATTCCGATTGGAGTCTCGTTGTCCCGCGTGGCCTTTTTTAAGCGTGGGGCGAGCCTGAGCCCCGATCGCCTTCGACCTTGATCCAGCAGAGTTCGTGACGGTTGTGCCAGAGGTGGATGACGCGCGAGCCGGGAATGGCCGCAAAGCGGTCCGTTGTCGCTTTGTCGAATGAGGATCCCTGCATTTTGATGGTGCAGATGAAATTCCGGGCGCGGCCCGATTCGAGCCATTTCTCCACCCAGGCGAGGAGGGCAGGGGGGTAGCAGATCACATCGGAGCAGAGCCAGTCGACGGGTCCGATGTCGTCGGGTCTGAGGGTGAATGCATCGTGCCTCAGGCTCCGCACGCGTGGAAGGGCTGCGATGCGCGGTTCGAGCGGGGCCCGGTCGATCGCGAGCACCTCGGCCCCGAGGCCGGCGAGCGCCCAGGTCCAGCCGCCGGGTGCTGCGCCTGCATCCACGCAGGTTTCTCCAGGCTGCGGCATGACCCCCGCAAGCGCAAGGGCTTCCCAGAGCTTTCGGTAAGCACGGCTTGGCGGGCCTTCGCGGTCCTCTTCGAATTCGAACTCGCCATTGGGGAAGGGGCTCGAGCACTGGGGGCTTGCGAGCATCGTATGCTCGTCAAGGAGCATGAAGGCGCCCATGGGCGCGGTGGGAAGTTCGAAGGGGAAGCGCTTGGGCTTATGGGGGAGGGGCGGGAGTTTTTCCGCGATGAGTGCAGTTCGGCGGTGGTGCCGTGTCGGATAGGGTGCCCAGTTCCGCTGAATGCCGCGAAGGAGCTTCGCCGCCTCGCCAACCGAGGAAAAGTCAAAAACAAAAGGTGTTTCCCACACATTGCGCGTCCAATAGACGCGCCGTGGCGGCCCGAGGACGGTGATGAGTTCTCCGTCCAGGCGATCGCGGTCGGGGAGTTCGGCGAGGAGGTGGCCGAGGAAGCCGCGGGCGGCATGGTAGCAGCAACCTGAAAGCGGGCGCACGGGGGGGTGAGTATGGGCCACGGGGCGAGGGACGGTCAAGGCCGCGACACGGGCGCGTGCTGCTTACGCTTAAAGTAGCTTCTTTTGCCGGGCCGGCGCGGCCCGAGGGACTGTAGCTGTGTACTCATAGGAGTTTCTTTTGCCGGGCCGCGGCGACAAGCTCGCGATTCCAACGGTTTTGTTCGAGGAATTTGTCCTTAAGCGCCGCATCTTCGAGACGGGCGCTACGTGTCTGGAGCGCCTTGAATGCTTTTGAGAGTACGGTGTCCGGATCGAGTGGACCGCTACCTATGGCGACAAGGACAAGGTAACAGTAAAAGTGATAGCGATGCGCCTCTGGATGGATGAGCGCAAGCCGCTCCTCGCGGGTTTTTGCCGCTATGTCGAGAACGAACTCGGCGCTCCCCTTGGCGCGCGCCTGCGCGAAGGCCGCAAAGGCGGCAATTTGGTCCGCCAGGTAGCTCCTCGAGCGGCCGAAGCCCAGCGCTCGGGCCTCAAAGGCGGCGAAGCCGGAATCCCAGACCAGGGCCTCCGCGGGGAAATAGCTCCGTTCGCGGCAGGCGCTAAGCGCTCGGACGGCAAGATCCGCCGCTTCCGAAAAGTTCCCTTCCCAGTGGGTGCATTCGGCCAGGAAGAAAAGCGCTTCAGCATCACCACTGTGCCGCATGAGGAGTTCTCGCGCTTCATGCGAGGCTCCGCGGTACGCCGATGCGCGGCCCGCCCAGATTTCGGCGCGTCGCGCAGCTTCCGTCTCGCCGTATATCCGTGCCGCCGCGCGCACGGCACCGAAGCGCTCCGCGGCTTTTTCATAGTCCCCGAGCTCGAAATCAAGTCGTCCGAGCAGGAAGTCGCAGGCCGCCTCCCAGTCCGCGCGGAATGCCCGCCGAGCCCAGTCCTGGGCTTGGTGGGCGCGCTGTTCCGAGCGCCGCAGATCGCCAAGGACGAGCTCCGCGCCCGCATCCGCGAACGCCGCTTGGAAGCACTCATAGGGATCTGAAAGGCCGGATGCGATGTCGTAGGCATTTGCAAGGTAATCGGCTCCTTCCTGAACCTGCGTTTGCGCGAGCGCGGCAAGCCCAAGAAGGCGATGCGCCCGAGCTTCGGCGCGAGCCGCCGCCAAGCCGTGCAGACCGATGAGCGCTGGTTTTGCGAGGGAGGCCGCCGCCAGAGGCCTGCCGCGTGCGTATTCGTCTTCGGCGCGCGCGAGCGCCGCCACCGCCGCGGTGAGTGGATCGGCGCCGGGTTCGAGCGATTTCGCTTCGAGAGCCGCAAGGTGTGCCGCCGCCTCTTCGGCGTCCGCGGCGGAGGAAGCCTTCAAGAAGGGTCCGAGTTCTGCAAGCCCTGCGTCGAGGGCTTGAGCGCCTGAGGGTTCCGAGGGGCCATACAAGGCATCGGCGACGATACAGTCGAGGAGAAAACGGCTGTGCTCGATGCGTGGTGCGTCCTGCGCGCCCTGAGGCACGCTTTCAGGAGCGTAGCGTTTCGGCGTTATATGGCGGTAGAGGGCGACGGAAGGCAGTATCCGCCGTGCCGCATGAAGGGTAACAAGGTGTTCGACAAACACGCGCTCGATGGCTGCCCCTTCGTCGGCGAGGACCTTCCGCGCGCAGGCCGGTGCCTCAGGACGGCGAAGGCGGGGGAGTGCGCCGCGGGTGAGGAGGCCGAGTTCGGCGAATGCATCGTAGAGAAGGGGGCGTATGCCCGGCATGAAGCCCGCCGAGGAGAGGAACTCTTCCGTCCGCGCATCATCGAGCACATCCTCCGCAAGGCCGAGCGCGATGAGGAGCTCGGCGTATTCAGGCGGATAGGTCTCGAGCACGAGAACCAAGAGCTCCTCGGTGCTTTGAGGCGCATGAGGGAAGGGCGTCTCCATGCCGCTGCGTCGTTTCGCCAGCGCAAGGGCGAGCCTGAGCCGGTAGGGATCGCCTTCGGCAAGGCTCGCAAGGCCGCGCACCCATTCGCCCGCATCGCGGAGGTCGGCGGAATCCCTTGTGCGCTCGCTCATGAACTCGCTTGCAAGCGCCTCCGCTCCCCTTCGCGCGGCATCGGCGACAACGCTCGGCGCGGGAGGGGGGGCTGCGAGAATGCGCGGCCGCGAAAGGCCAAGACCGAGAGGAGGACGCTCTGCCGCGGCAAGGACGATCAGGCTTTCGTCGCCGAGGCCTTCGACGCTGAGCTCGCGGACAAGTTCGACGCTTTCTTGCGGAAAGCGCTCAAGCCCTTCGAGAATGAGAAAGGCCGGTAGGCCTCGCGCGCGCAGGCTTCGCGCATAGAGTTTGAGGCGTGTCGCTGCAAGGAGTTTGACCCGCGTACGAATCGCCGCCGAGTAGCCCACGCGATACGGTGAAGCTGCGAGAAAGTCGGCGACCGGCGTAAGTTCCTCGAACATGGCTTTTTCGGGTGCGGAAAGAAGCGCCGCAAAGGTCGCAGGAAGGGGGGCCGCCAAGGCCGTAAGAAAGGGCCCGAAGGGCGCTGGGGTATTTGCCGCCGCACGAAGACGTTGAAAGGCAACGCTCTCTTCACCATACAGAACGCGCAGGGCCGCGTCCAAATGACGTTCGGGCGAATCCCCCGGCCCGATGGCGAGGAGGAGGCTTGTTCCCGTCTCGCCGATGCCGTGTCTGCCCACCTCGTCGATGAAGCGTTCAAGCGCCGGCCCTGCGGGCGCAGGGTCGCTGTAGCCGGCTGGAAGCGCCGGCATAGCGTAGCAAAAGCGCCGCACCGGTCGGATGTCGGCCCCCTCGTCGAATTCCAGGTAGCCTGTAAGCGCGGTGGCGGCCTCCCGATTGGCGAAAAGCCCATCGCCTCTGACTTCGTGCCAGCTCCGCTTGAGCGAGCGATGAAGTTCTTCCGCGTTGAGGGGATGTGCGCCGATAATGATATTGAAGCCGTGAAGGCGACCTGCAAGACGCTCAAGCCGTGCATCAAGCCAGCGGGCGGCTTCCGCGGCCCGGAGGGCCGCGCAACCGAGGGTTTCGTCGAAACCGAGGAAGAACGATTCGTCGAGGCTCATCGCGCGGGCGCCATAGATGGCTGCCGCCTCTGTCGCCGCCGCTACGAGAGCCGCCGCGAGCTCGCGATCGGCTCGCCGAATCTGGGCGTGAAAGGGTATTTTGATGAATATGCCGATCATCGGACTTACGACCTTGTGTTTCGACCGCATCGCGGCGTAGGATTAAGGGCGGACGCGACTACCATGGCGCCTTGTATAGTGTATCGAGCGCAAAGGCACGAGTCATTACTCCTTGAATTCGCTCCGAGCGAGGAGTTCCGCCGGGCGGTGGAGTCCTTTGCGGAGATAGGCTATCCGCCCCTCCCCGTCAAGGGCGAGCTTGTTTCTTATGCGCTCCTTGAGCTCGTTTCTAATTCGCTACGCGCCCACAGGGAGCGCGGTGTCGGCGAGCCGGTGCGGGTCGGCATCGAGGCCCGGGACAACGAGCTGTCCGTGACCATCCTCGATGCAGGCCGCGGTTTCGATCCCTCGCGGCTACCCTACAAGCTCGACGAGCCCGTCGATCGGATCGATCTCATGGGCGCCGCATTTGCGGCGTACCGGGAGCGGTATGGAGGAAGTCGTTTCGGAATGGGTATCTATGTCGCGAAAACGGTGTTTCCCCGCTTCCGGCTCTCCTTTGTCGACCGCGAGAACAAACCCTGCCCCTGGTTCTCGGGGGCGGTTCGTGGTACGCGCATCGACTTAGGCCTTCCCATTCTTTCGCCGGGCGTGGCGCGGCGGGAGCTCAACCCCGTTCCCGAACTCGAGGCGGCGCCATGAGCGGCGATTTCATTGCCCGCGGTGGACCTGAGCGCCGCGCCGCGAGCCGTGACCGGAGCTTTGCGCGGGTTCTTGTTTCTGTGGAAGGGGTTGTCGGATTCATCGCCGATGTGAGCGAGCGTGGCTTCCGCGGTATTTTCCCCGAGCGTTTTGAGCTCGCCTCTGGCCGTCTCCTCAGCGTGGAGATCTCTTTTGAAGAGATCGGCATCGACATCTTCACCCTCGATGCATGCGTTCGCTGGGTGCTTCCGGTAGAAGGAGGGGTCGAGGCCGGATTTGAACTTGCTAGCTTGCCGGTAACCGAGCGTTCGGCCTTTAACCGCATTCGGGAGTACTACGCCGTCGCGCAAGCCTAAAGTCTTCCCGTCGCGTGTACGCTGTTCTATCGAAGCAAGGATAAACTTGACGCCGGATTTACGCGGGTGCTACACTTCCCCAGGCTGGTGTCATGTAGGGGCGCCAGCGCGCGTTTGCGGATCCTGCGTGGACTCCGCGGCATTCGATTGACCGTACGGCAGGGGATCGTTGATGGTTCAGGCGGGTTTTGTGGCGGCTGCGAGCGGCCCCCTCCTTGTCAAACTCTTCCTCGCGCTCATTCTCCTCGCCGTGTTTCTTTCTTTGCGCGGCAGAGAGACAGAAGGCGTGATGAGCGGCTATGCCATCCTCGCAGGCTTTCTGGTGCTTCGCGACCTTTTGTATGCGGTCCTTCCGGGCGAGGCGGTGTATCAAGCTTCCGATCTTGTGTTTTTTGGCCTCCTGTGCTCGGTACATGCCCGCGCCCTGGGCTCCCGACTCGGCCTATGGCTGCCTCTTGCTTTTAGCCTCGTTGCCGCTTTTCTTTTGTCCCTCAAAGCTGCGCTCGGCCTTGCGCCTGGCCTTCCCGCCGAGGTTCTTGTCGTCATCGCCC
Organism: Spirochaetota bacterium; assembly: GCA_029265615.1. Lineage (GTDB taxonomy): Bacteria > Spirochaetota > Spirochaetia > Treponematales > Rectinemataceae > JAEUJG01. The sequence continues at coordinate 97,414 of JAJUIB010000010.1, read as the reverse complement.
TCGTCCCTATTTTTTTCGCCTTCGCGCTCGCCGGGCGGAGCCGCCAGAGCGCCGATTCGCCCGGGCCCCTCCTTCTCGTGCGCGGACGGTATTACCATCTCGGCGGAGCCTTGTTCTACCTGGCATTGGGCGCGCTTTTGGGCCGCTCATCCTTTGCCTTTCAGGCCTTTGTTGTTCCTCTGTTCTACGCCCTCGGCCTTGTATTCGCATTTCGCTTCGTCGACGAGCTCCACGAGGAGCTCGTCGGGGCCGTCGCCTATTACGAGGAGTCCATCGACAACCTCTACGACCTCCTTCTCGCCTCGGGCTCTGCGGTCAAAGCTGAGTTTTCGATCCAGGAAGTCCTTGACCGCATGGCGGCGGCGATGGCGGAAAAAGTGGGCGCCGACGGCGCCGCGATCCTCCTCGCCGATGAATTCGATGAGGCGGTTGCGGTGCGCGCGGTCTCTGGCCGCTTCGCTCCTCCCTGGCGCCTCCCCGAAAGCCTTCCGCGTTCCGAGGAGCGTGTTGCGGACTACGTGCGCCATGCGCGTTTTCGTCTGGGAGAAGGGCTTCTTGGCGAGGTGGCACAGGGGGGTAAACAGTTGTACATCCCCGATGCGGCAGCCGACCCTCGAATCGCACGCAATGGCGAGGAGGACTGGCTTCGCCTCTCTTCGCTCATTGCCGCGCCGCTTGTGGTTCGCGACCGGGTGATTGGTGCGGTCGCCCTCGCCAAGTCCTCTGGCGAGGCCTTTGGCGAACGTGATTTCGATCGCGCCAAACTCCTTGCGAACTTCGGTTCCATCGCTATCGCGAACTCCTTCTCCTTCCTCGAGGCCGCCGAGCGCGGAGATATCGACCGCGAGGCGGCGATCGCAGAGGGCATACAGAAGACCATCCTGCCTCGCAAATTCCCGGAAATTTCGGGTATCGCCCTCGGCGCGAGCACCTCGCCCGCGCGGGGGGTCTGCTCCGATTATTACGATGCGATCCAGACTCGTCCCGAACGTGTATTGCTCGCGGCGGGTGACGTCGCGGGCAAGGGGGTCGCGGCGGGCATCGTTATGGCGATGATCCGCGCGATGCTCCACCTCGTTACCAATTCCGCGAAGGACACAGCCACCCTTCTTGCCTGGATCAACCGTGGCCTTTGCGGCAAGGTCGAAACCGATCAGTTCGCCACCCTTGCGCTTATTTCCGTCGACACTCGCTCGGGGGAGGCCGAATTCGCGAACGCCGCGCACCAGCCCCTACTCATCTACCGCAGGGATGCAGATGCGATCGAGACGGTCGACATCAAGAGCATACCGATCGGCGTCGAACGAGGGACGACATACGCCGCAAAGCGCCTTCGCCTCCGCGCGGGTGACGCCCTCGTCCTCTATTCCGACGGCATCGTGGAGGCCATGAACGAACAAGGAAGGCAATTTGGCCGGAAGAACCTCGGCAATGCCATACTGCGCTACAAGGATCTTCCGGCACGGGATATGGCGGAGGCGATCCGGGGCGAGGTCCTCGAGTTCGCCGGCCGATCGCGGCAGCACGACGACCAGACCGTTTTCGTCATGAAGGTCAAGCTTTGAGCGGAGAGGAGCCCGCACGCGCATGGAACTGAAGATTCGGAAGAGCGGTGAGAACTACATCATCGACGTGAACGGCGAGATGGATTTGTACAACTCGTACCGGCTCAAGGAACTTGTGATGAAGATGCTCGAAAAAAAGGTCGAGCGCTTCATCATCAACCTCGAGAACGTGGACTACATCGATTCGAGCGGCATCGGCGCCCTCATCTACATTTGCTCGACGATCAAAAAGCTGAATTTGAAGCTCGTGATCACGAACATCCACGGCTCGGTGAAGAAGGTCATCGAGCTCACGAAGCTGATGGGATACTTCCCCATAACGCAAAGCATCGAGGAAGCCCTCGAGCGGATGGAGGCGTAGCGCCATGGCCAACGAAAACCTCAGGAACGGAATCCTCGAGATCCGCGTTGATGAGAATTCCCCCCTCTTTGACAAGACCGGCATGCTCCACAAGGAGTTTCCCTCGGACTTCCGACAGATACGCTATTTTACCCTCCTCGTCGTCCAGAGCGCGCCGCCCGACATCAAGGAGATCAATCTCCTTGAACAGCAGATCAGCGAGATCATCAAGAACGCCGTGAAACACGGCAACAAGTGCAACCCCGAGAAGAAGGTCCGCGTGTGGTACTCTTTCAGCCCTGAGCATGCGCATCTTGTCGTTGAGGATGAGGGTGAGGGCTTCCGCGACCTTGAAAAGTGGAACGAGTTCAACCGCAAGCGCCAGGCCTGTCTTGAAAAAGCCGATTTCGAGACGCTTGCCGACTACGTCTCGTTCCGCACCGCCCGGAGCGACGACAACGACGGCGGTAACGCACTGTTCGCTGCGCTCGAGTACTGGGATGGCGGCTTTGTGTTCAACCAGAAGCGCAATGCGGTTGCGATGTTAAAGCGTTTCCCCAAGCGTCGCATGGGGCTCGCTGCCGACGAAAGTTAAGGCCTGTTCCCGCGCCCCGTTGGGAAAGGGCGCGGGGGCTGTCTGCGGGCCTGGCGAATTTGCGGGGCCTGCCCATTAGTCGAATTTGAGGTCGGGCGTGCTGCGAATCAGCCCTTCGACGCTCTGCGAGTCGGCATCGGTAAAAGGCCTGCCGTAGAGCGACTCGAAGAGGAAGCGGAAGTCCTCAGGCGCCATGTCCTCGTACTCCACGCCGTAATAGACGAGTTCGCTGTCCCGGTAGCTTCGCTTGACTATGGCGGAGGCCTTGAGTTTTCTCCCGCCTGTTTTGAGCTGGAGTTCGAGTCGGCTTCCCGGGAGGAGCGAGGCGGCGAGCTCGCGCGAGGGGTTTGCGAAGAGGAGCCCGCCTGCGCTTACGTCGATGACGTCGGCGGAGAAGCCTGAGGCTTTTTTCGGCGCATTGCGGAAGTAGCCGTTAATCTTGAGCGAGTAGGCGAGAATCTTTGCGAATTGATAGAAGGTATCGAGCACCGCAAGATCGAAGGGCGGCCGTCCCGGCTCTGTGTTGCGAAGGCACACGCAGCCGATCACGTATTCTTGGAACATGACAGGCACGAGGAGCTCGGAGAGTAGCCCCGAGGCCTTCTTGTTGCGTTCATACCGGAGGATCTCCTCGTCGATGAGGTCGCCCCGTGTACCCTGTTCCCGGAGCCAGTCGCCGAAGGCCTCGCGCGTGATGATGCGTGGTTCGACGTAGGGATCGACAAGCGGGAGCCCCCCTGCCGCCGAGGGCAGGTAAAAGCAGCGGCCGGTGCGCACGATGAGCCGCTCCTCCGGCGATTCGGGCTTGTGCTCCTTGAACATGCGGAGCGTTCGCTCGTTTGCGTATGTGCCCGCCTTTTCGTCGAATTCACGCACGAGGAGTCGGATGTCGGCAGGATCGAAGTCCGGCGACGGGTCGGGCTCCGCGACAGGATCGAAACGTTGCGTGGTTGGGAAGGAGAGCTCGTAGCGGTCGCCCCTGAACGAAAAGGACACCGCGAAGTCGAAGGGCGGGACGCGGCGGCTGTAGCGTCGCCCGAGGTTTTTGTATACCGATTTGGGCAGTTCGACCACAAGGCTCGACTCGCGCGCTTCGAGGACTTTGGCACGGAAGGCCATCGCCTGCTCGCGGTACACAAAGCGGAATTCGTAGGAATCGCCGCGCTTGAGTAGCCTGAGCGGCATGCCGTGTGCAAAAATGAGGCGGTCCTTCGCGACTTCGGTGAGCGTGATCGGCCACTCGCCGCTTCCGGCGATGAGGAGCACCCGCAGCTTCTCATCGCGGACCGAGCCGAGAATGAATTCCTTTTCGATGCGTCGCAGGCTTGTTGCCATACTACCTATCCCCGTCGAGCACGAAGCTGTCGATGTACCAGCCGCCGCGGTCCCTGCGGAGGGCGAGTTCCCCTTCGCGCCGTCCTTTGGCGCCCCCGTTCGCATGCGGTCTCTGCGCCGCGTCGCTTTGCCCACCCCTCGGTCTGTCCTTCGCCTCAAGGAAGACGACGCGGGCGATCGCGGCGTCGCCTTCCTCTCCGAATCGCAGGGCGCCGAGGCGGTAGCGGGAAGGTCGTGGCTCGCCCGCCGGCCAAGGAGGAAAGGCTATAAGCACCGCCATGAGGCGGTCCTTAATATCGGGGTAAAACAGGCTTTCGTCGTGCCTTTCGGAAATGACCGCGTCGAGAAATGATACCGCGGTCCGGACCGCTATCCGCTCATCCTCGCGAAGGGGAAAGCCATCCTGAAGTGGCCCGATTGCCGCATCCACGGGAATGATCGGGCCTACCGGAGCGGCGAGAGAAAACGCCAGCGCCTGCGCGATGGGCGGCATCGGCTGGGGCGGGGCGGGTTTGGGCTCAGGCGGTCGGTCGGCGGGCCGCATCGGGATAGCGGGCGTCCGCTTTAGCGAAGGAGGGCTTTCGGTAGACACGGAAGCGCCCCCTTTCGCGCCCTGCGCGGGGGAACGCGATCCGCAGGCGACGAGCGCAAGGCTCAAACCCATGAGGAGAAGCGGTGTGAGCTTCATAGGCGCGCTGGACTTTTTACCCATTCTATGTACATTTCTACTACATTCCCCAGTCAGGGTCAAACTCAAGGGGGGTTACGTAGGGAGGCGTCGCATGCTGCAGGGCGAGCTACTTGGGTACCTTGGCGCCGAATTCACGGAACCCGTCCGCGATCCGGTGTGGGGAAGTGTCTTTTTGTCGCCCGCTCTTGAGTGTCTTGCCGCTTCGCCTCCTTTTGCGAAGCTTGCAGGCATCCGCCAGCTTGGGCCCGCGCACCTCGTCTATCCCGGAGCAACGCATACGCGATATGCGCACTCGCTTGGTGTCTTTCATGTCGCGAAACGGGTTTCTACCGCACTTGCCGCGCGCGGCGGCCTTGACTTCGTCGGTCGCGAGGGACTCGCTTCCTTTTTTGTCGCCGCCTTGTGCCACGACCTTGGCCACTTTCCTTTCGCCCATTCGCTCAAGGAGCTCCCCCTCGCCGGGCACGAGAGGCTCGGCGCCGCACTTCTGCGTGCGGAGCCGCTCCGCTCGCTCGCAGGCGATGCCGGAGCTGACCCCGATGCGGCCGCCGCGATGCTCGATCCCGAGCTTTCGGATCTCGGCTCGCGCGAGGTCCGGTTCTTCCGCGGCGTTCTTTCGGGCGTCCTCGATCCCGATAAACTCGACTACCTTACTCGCGACGCCTACCATTGCGGTGTGCCCTATGGCACGCAGGATGCTGACTACATACTCCAGCGCCTTGTGCTCGGCCCTGAGGACCGGGTCGGGATCGAGGAGCGCGGGCTTATGAGCGTCGAGGGGCTCCTTTTTGCAAAGTACCTCATGTATCGAAGCGTATACTGGCACAAGGGTGTCCGTGCGCCGACTGCGATGGTCAAAAAGGCCGTATTTCTCGCCTTGCGCGATGGGCTTCTTAAGGCGGAGGAGCTTTACGGTCTTGACGATTCTGGTTTTTTCAGCCTTGTCCTCGGACGCGATTACGCGCCTTTTGCGCTCATGGAGGAGGTCGTGCGCAGGAGACCCTATACCCTCCTTATCGATCTGCCCTTCGACCCCGGAGACCCGCGGCATCGCGCGGTGCTCGACCTTGCGTCACGTTGTGCGCTCGAGGAGGAGCTCGCTCGCCGTATTTCGGATCGCGAGCCCTCCGCGGCCCTTGGCCCCCTTGAGCTCGTCATTGACCTACCTGAGCCTATTTCGTTCGAATCCGATCTTCCTGTTGTGGACGCTGAGGGTGCCCGGCCCTTTTCGCACAGCGCCACCGTCTTTTCGCCTGCCGTCGTCGAAGGCTTTACACGGGCCCTGCGCCGCTTACGCGTGTTTGTAAAGCGGCCCTCGGATGCGGCGCTCACCGTGGCGCGGGAGGCGTTTGCGTGATCGCTGCGCCCGAAGGCCGCGCCGCGCCCGAAGGCCGCGCTGCGCTTGCGCTGGCTCTGTGTGGCAAGGCGCCGCCCTGGCTTGAGCGTTTTCTCAAGGCTGTCGGGCGCGGCGCGGCCCGCCACGCGATGATCCGCGAAGGCGATCGCATACTTGTTGGGGTCTCAGGCGGCAAGGATTCGCTTGCGCTTGCGGTTGCCCTCGCTTTGCGGCGCAGGCGGCTCCGTGTCCCCTACGAACTTCGTGCAGCGCTTGTCGATTGGCGTCCCTTCCCCGCGCCGCCCGAGCGTCTTGCGGCCCTTGCCGCCTTGTTTGCCGAGCTTGGCATGCCCTTTGATGTTATCAGCGCCGATCCTGAAGCCGTCGCGGGGGCTGGCCCCTTCTCCTGCTACGCATGCGCCCGGGCGCGGAAGCGGCTACTCTTCACCCGGGCCGGCGAGCTGGGCTTTACGACCGTCGCCTTCGGCCACCACCTCGACGACTTCGCCGAGACGGCCCTCATGAATCTCTGTTTCCGCGGGCGCTTTGAACCCCTTGCGCCGGTTCGGCTCTTCGGTGCCCCTGCCGCAGGGGGGAGCGGTTCCGAGACGGCGGCAGGCGGAAACGCGGAACAGGAGGCACCGGTAGGTTTGTACGCGAGCCCTTCAGGCATCCGTGTGATCCGCCCGCTCTGCGAACTCCGCGAATCGGCGGTTGCGAGCGTGGCGCGACGTCTCGACCTTCCCTGTTTCGAGCTCAATTGTCCGTACAAGACGACGAATCTCAGACTCAGTCTCAAACCCATCGTTGCGGAACTTGCAAAGATGGATACACTTGTACGCGAGAATATCTACCGGGCATGCTTCGGCCCCGGGCCGGGGGCGTGGCCGGGGTCCGATGCCGATCCGCTCTCGCGCGGGCTCGACTAGGGGCCTTAAGGAGGACCGATGGAGATCCGCAATGTCATGGAGGACGCCGTCATGGCCCTCGTCGACGAGCTTTTCGATGCAGAGGAGCGCGATAGCCGCCTCGGTTTTTGCACCTGCGGCCAGTGCCGGCTCGATGTCGCCTGCTACGTCCTCAACCGCGTCAAACCCGAGTATGTTGTCTCAAGCCGTGGCCTTGCGTACAGCGAGCGGGACTTCCTGGAGAAAGTGCAACGTCGCGCCGACATCATCGCCATCGCTAAGGAGGGCTGGGCGCGCGTGTCGCACCAGCCGCGGCTCACGGCTAATCATGGTCTTTCACGCATCGTACATGATTTACCCGAGGGGCCGGCATTCAATTTTCCCACGGTGATGGGCCGCGCCTTCAATGGACTTAACTTTGAACCCCTCGCCCTGGGCTCGATCGAACTGCTTCTCGAGGGTGCGCGCGTGCCGATGGTCGACACGAACTGGCAAAATCCCTTTGTTCTTGCGCAGGCGACTGCGGGGACCTTTATTTTCTGGCCCAAACCCGTCGCGGCGAACGTCGCGGGCGAGGAGCGGCGTTTCTCTCTTGAACTCCGTGCCGAGGTACCGGGCTTTGAAGGTCCTTCACATTTTTTCGAGCTTGAGCTCGTCGCCGAGCGCTCCGCCAAGGACGAATTCTCCCTCCAGCGTGTGCACAAAATACAGGATCTCTACTTTTTCCCGAAAAGCTAAGTTTTTTCCAAAAAGCTAGCTCCGTCCCCCGCCTTTCTCGCGCGATGCATGCGGACAGGGTTTGCCGCGAACCACATCCGCATGCATCGCGCAGTATCCATACGCCTTGATCGCCAGTTTTATGTGTACTCTGTAAGTTCTGCGGCGGGAACAAGCTCAAGGTAATGTAGGGTGACGACCTCTCCTCGCTCCTCGCTCCGCCGTATTTTGACGACCCGATAGGCGATCATGCGCGCCGTGGGAAGGGGGAGGGTGAGCGGGCGGCCGTTAAGATCGACGAGGGCGTCAAAGGGGAGAGGCCCTGGTATCTCCTGCCGATCTCCATCGGGATACACGATGAAATGCTCGTAGGTGGTCATACTCGGGGAGCATAGTCGAGCCACAGGTATAATACCGCTATACGTTTGTCAAGCGTAATGGGGCAGAATAGTGTTTCTGTCGCCTTTTTTCAAAATCGCTTTCGTTGACAGTGGCCGCCAAAGGGGTAGTATAAACTCCGTGGTGGGAGAAAGTGGTAAAAAGTAGGACATAGTGGCATGAACCTGCTGACTGGGGAGTTCAGAAACAGTCTGGACGAAAAGGGGCGACTCTCGCTTCCTGCACGGCTCCGAGGGGAGCTTCCCGGGAATGTGTTCGTCCTCACCCAGGGAGTGGACAAGTGCCTCTGGCTTTTCCCGCCTGAGCAATGGACTGCTCTTTCCAAAAAGCTCATGGAGTCGACGAGCCTTTTTCAGGCTCGGGCGCGGCTTGTCCAACGTCGGATTCTTGCACCGGCGCAGGAAGTCGAAGTCGACAAGATGGGCAGGATCCCCGTCCCGCAGAGTCTGCGGGAATGGGCGGGGTTGACCAAGGAATGCGTCATCCTCGGGATCACGAAGTACATCGAGATCTGGGATGCCGACGAGTACCGGAAATACTGGGACGAAAACGAGTCTGAGTTCCGGGCTGCGGCTGAAGAATTGGGAGAGCTCACGCTCTAGGCGGCGTCATGGATAGTGTGCATATACCGGTCATGCTGGACGAGATCCTCGCCTTTCTCGTCCCGCCGCGCGACGACGCGCTCATGATCGACTGCACCCTCGGGGAGGGCGGTCATGCCGAGGCGTTTCTTGCGCGCTATCCCCGGCTTCGCTATCTCGGCTTCGACGCCGATCCGCAGATCCAGGCCACGGCGCGAAAGCGGCTTTCGCCCTTCGACGGACGGGTCGAGTTCCGCCTTGGATATTACGACGACCTTCTTGCCACGTATGCCGACGAGCTTGAGGAGGACCGGGTCATGCGTCCCGACCTTGTGCTCTTCGATCTCGGCATTTCCATGCACCATTACCTTGTGTCGGGACGCGGCTTTGGGTTTAGCCGCGACGAGCCGCTCGACATGCGCCTGTCGCCCGATGCGCCGCGTTCCGCCCAGGAACTCGTGAACGAGGCGCGCGAAGAGGAACTTTCAGGCCTTATCCGCGAGTACGGCGAGGAGCGCTATGCGCGTAGCATCGCACGCGCCATTGTCGCAGCACGTCGCTCGGGGCCCATCGCGACAAGCGGCCGCCTTGCCGATATTGTCGCGGGGGCCGTGCCTCCCGCCTATCGCCACGGCAGGATCCATCCCGCGACGCGGACCTTTCAGGCGCTTCGCATTGCGGTCAATGACGAGCTCGGTCGTGCCGAACGGGGAATCCGCCGCGCGGCCTCCCTGCTCGCCCCGGGAGGGATTCTTGCGGTCATTAGCTTTCACTCGCTCGAGGACAGGGTCACCAAAACCGTGTTCCGCGAGCTTTCAGGACGCTCGACCTCGCGTCCGGACGAGCCGATAGATAAAGAACCGGCGGAGGCGATTGTTGCGCTACGCACGAAAAAACCGCTTGAGCCGACGGCGGCCGAAGTGGCCCGGAACCCCGCCTCGCGGAGCGCGAAGCTGCGCGTTGTCCAGAGGCTGCCGACCGCCTCCGAAAAGGCTGGACTATGAAGAAATCATCGGGCTACGCCCTTGTGCTTTCGGTCCCCTTCCTTCTTGCCGGCGCCGTCTGGCAGGCTTCGCGTTTTTCCGCGCTCGCCAAAGAGGCGCGTAGGCTTGAGGTTGCGCAAGAGGCCTGGGTCGAGGCAAACGGTAAGCTTCTCGGGAGCATCGCGGTGCTCGAAAGCCGCGAACGCGCCGCACAGCTCGCCGCCGAGCTCGGTCTTGAAAAGGCCGGACCCGGGCGTCGTCTCCTCATAGCGCCGCCCCGCTTTGCAGGTCGCGAGGCGCAAGGCGGCCGGGGGGGGGCAGATGGCTGATCTTGTGTCCTTCGCCGCGGATGAAGCGCTTGCGGTCATCCGCGCGACGAGCGCGGAGTATGCGCCCTTTGCCGCTGCGCGTGCCGAGAAAAACGCCCCCAGTGCGTCGGCCTATAGCCAGTACCGAGGGGATGCCGCCTGGGCAGAGGCCTTCGCGGCATCGCGCCTTGAGGGTGCGCCGCATGCGCGTTTTTCTTCCGTGGTCGTCGATTCGCGCAAAGCGGGCCCCGGCACTCTTTTCGTGGCGCTCCGCGGCGAGCGCGTCGACGGGCATGACTACATCGCACAGGCCCTTGATGCAGGCGCCTCCTGCGTGCTTGCCGAGGAGGGCTGCTGGGCCCCGCGTGCGCCGCAGCTTGGCCCCCTCTTCGCGCGGCACGCGGCGGCGGCGCTCATCGTGCCCGAAAGCCTGGGCGCCCTCCAGATGCTGGCTCGCGAGCGCCGACGCCGTACGCCCTTGCGCCACCGTGTGGGCATCACCGGCTCAAGCGGCAAAACGACGACCAAGGAGATCGCCGCCGCGCTCATTGGCCGCGCATTCCGGGTCGCAATGAATCCCGGCAACCTCAATTCGGACATCGGCCTTGCGCAGAGCATGTTCGGCATCGAGCGCGACGCCGAGGTGGGCGTGTTCGAGATGGGTATGAATCGGAAGGGCGAGATCGGCGAACTTGCATGGATCTATGAGCCCGACGTCGCTCTTATAACCAACATCGGGACCGCCCACATTGGCATTCTCGGTTCGAGGGACGCGATCGCTTTAGAGAAAAAAGCGGTCTTTTCGCGTTTTTCCGGCCCTGAAATAGGATTTGTGCCGGAGGATGACGAGTACAACGCGTTTCTCAAGGCGGGTGTGCGGGGCGAGGTCCGCGATTTCGGTCCGCGAACAGTCACGGCGTTCCGCGGGGCGGAGGATCTGGGGCTGGACGGCTTTGCCGTCGACTGGGAGGGGCTCCGGGTCCGCTTCCCCCTTGTGGGGCGGCACAATCTTATGAACGCCATCGGAGCGGCGGCTCTCGCGGAGTGCGTGGGGACGCCTTCGCGGGAGCTCGCCCGAGGCTTCGAGGATGTGCGCCCCCTTTTCGGCCGCTCGGAGATACTCCGCGGCACATATACGGTGATCCGCGATTGCTACAACGCCAATCCGGACTCCGCGGAGGCGGCCATCGAGTTTTGCGACGCGCTCTCGTGGCGTGGAAGGCGGCTCTACGTCATCGGTTCGATGCTCGAACTCGGTGCGGAGTCCTCGGCCGCGCACCGGGCGGTGGGCGAAGCCGCCGCCCGCTCGCGCGCGGATGCGCTCTTCTTTTTTGGCGAAGAGGCCAAAGAGGCCCATGAGGCGGCCCGCAACGCCGGTTTTTCCGGCCCGCTCGTCCACGATACCGATATCGGGCGCCTCGGCCGCGCCCTCCGGGAGCTTGCGCACCCGGGAGATCTCATTTTGCTTAAGGCTTCTCGGGGCATGGCGCTTGAGCGCCTTGTCGAGCTCATCGGACAATGAGGGAGGAAGCGCATGCTCCTTAAACTCCTATACCCCTTTGTAAAGTACTTCTCGCCGCTTAACGTCTTTCGCTATCTCACGTTCCGTTCCGCCTACGCCGCAGTGACCGCTCTGCTCATCGCCTTTCTCGTCGGGCCTTGGCTTATCGAGCGCCTGCGCGTACTCAAATTCGGCCAGTCGGTGCGCACTGACGGACCCGAGAGCCATCTTGTAAAATCGGGCACACCGACAATGGGTGGCATCCTCATCATTATGGCGGTCGCGGTGTCGGTGCTCCTCTGGAGCGATCTTGACAACGTGTACACCTGGGTAGCGCTCGGGGCGCTCCTTGGATTCGGCCTCATCGGCTTTCTCGACGATTGGCTCAAGATCAAATACCGCACGTCGGATGGGCTCAATGCGGGTTTCAAGTTTTGGGCGCAGGTTGTTATCGCTTCGGCGGCGGCGCTCGTGCTCTATTTCCAAGGGCACCCCGATACGACGCTCCTCTATGTGCCCTTTTTCAAATTCCCGGTGCTCGACCTCGGAATCGTGTGGGTTCCCTTCGCGATCGTCTACGTTGTCGGTTGGTCGAACGCGGTCAACCTCGCGGACGGGCTTGACGGGCTTGCGTCGGGGCTCACCATCATCGCGCTCTTCGCCTTTTCGATTCTCACCTATCTCACGGGCCGCGCGGACTGGTCCGAGTACCTCGCCATCCCCTTCGTGAAGGGGTCTGGCGAGCTCACGGTGTTCAACCTCGCGCTCATCGGGGCCTGTGTCGGCTTTCTGTGGTTCAACGCGCACCCCGCCGAAGTGTTCATGGGCGACGTTGGCTCGCTCGCACTGGGCGGCGTGCTCGGGGTGCTTTCGCTCATCGTAAAAAAGGAGGTGCTGCTCCTCCTCATAGGCGGGGTCTTTGTGATGGAGGTCGCCTCGGTGACGCTCCAAGTGGGATGGTTCAAACTGTCCAAGGGTAAGCGCCTTTTCAAAATGGCGCCCATCCACCACCACTTCGAGCTCAAGGGCTGGAAAGAGACGAAGGTCGTCACCCGTTTCTGGATACTCGGCGGGTTGTTTGCGATCATCGCGCTTTCCACGCTCAAGATCCAGTAGGGCTTTAAGCGATGCCAGGTGCGTTCGAAGTCGAACCGATCACGCAGGATCGGAACTGGGACGGGCTCTTTCTCGCTTCGCTCTTCCTCCTTGCAGGGACGGGGCTTGCCGTCCTGTGGTCCGCATCCTCGGGCTATGCCCTGTCGCTCGGTCGTTCGCCTTCGTATTTCGCACTGAGGCAACTCTTTTTCTTTGCCGCGGGGGTCGGGATCTTCCTCGCGCTCGCCTTTGCCGATATCGCCCGACTGCGGGAAAAGACGAGTGTCATCACGCTCGCGGGGCTTGCGTTTCTGCTCCTCCCCTTCGTGCCCGGGCTTGGGGAAAACCGGAACGGCGCTTCGCGCTGGATCGACATAGGCTTCACCACCATCCAGCCCTCTGAATTTTGGAAGCCGATCTCGGTGTTCTACCTCGCGCACATTCTTGCCAAGCGGCGGGACGAGGGGCGCGCCGCTTCGGTCGCGCTCATGCCGCCGTTCTTTCTCGCGGGGCTTGGATGTCTTGTCATTTTCCTCCAGAATGATTTTTCTACCGCCGCGATCGCCGCGGTCGCCGCGGTTACGATGTTTTGGATCGCCGAGGCGCCGTTATTCTTTTTTGCCGGTCTTATTTCGGTCGGCGCGCCCCTTGCGGCGCTTTCGGTGATGACGAGCGACTTTCGCCTGCGCCGCATCCTCGCCTTTCTGTTTCCGACCTACGAGCCGCATGGCCAGGGCTATCAGGTGCTCGGCTCGCTCCGTGCGATACGGTCGGGCGGCTGGTTCGGGAAGGGGCTTGGTCTTGGCACGCTCAAACAGGGGAGTGTGCCCGAGGTACAGTCGGATTTTGTCTTCTCAGCCTATGTTGAAGAGGCCGGCTTTGTCGGCGTACTTGCGTTTTTCGCGTTGTGGGGTTTTTTTGCCTGGCGTGCATTCAAGGCGGCTTTTTGCGAGGAGGATCGGTTCCGATCCTATCTGGGCTTCGGCCTTGCGACGCTCCTCGTGCTCGAGGTGCTTGTCAACGTCGCGGTTGCCGCAGGCACCTTGCCCGCGACGGGGATAGCGCTACCGTTTTTTTCGTCGGGCGGTTCCTCGCTCCTTGCGAGCGCCGGCATCGCGGGGCTCCTTGCGAATTTGACGCGCCGCCCGCGCGAGAGCGCCTGCCGCGCCGAGGAGAGGTTCGATGTCTGAGTTCGTAATCGGCGGCGCCCCTCCCCCCTACGGCGAGTCTGTGGCGCCAAGGAATCGCCCCCGCGGCCGCGCCTCGGCCCGAGGCCGCGCCGAGCGTGCGCTCGGCGTTCTTTTGGGCACGGTCGCGGCCGCGCTCGTTGTGGCTTCCGCCTTCGTTTTCGTGCCGCCACTGCTTCGCGTGAGCCGCTACGACATCTCGGGCGCGACGAGTCTTTCCGAGGCGGAAATTCTCGAGGCCGCGCTTCTACACGGATCCGAGTATTTTTTCGCGCTTGATCCTGCGCGGGTGCGCGCCGCGCTTCTTGCGTCTCCAAGGATCGCGGTAGCTCGTGTCGAGCGCCGCTTCCCCAACGCCCTTTCCATCGCAATTGCCGAACGCATCCCCGTTGCGGCCGTGCTTGTCGAGCGCTCAGGCCGGCTCGAGCCCGTTCTCATCGATGCGGAGGGGGTGGCGTTCGCCTACGCAGCCGATTACGAAGCGGGTGTCAAGGCGCGGACAGCAGCCCCCGCGCGCGATGAAGGAGGAAGGGACGGGCACGAGGATCTTCAAGCCGCGCAGACGGCGCTCGCCCGCCTTGCCCAGCTTCCCATCGTTTCGGGGCTCCGCTTCGAGGGGTCCGTCCTCGGAACGCGGCTTCCGCCGAGCCTTGCTCCCTTCCTCACGGCGCTCGCACGGCTCGAGGCGGCGGAGCCTGCCCTCCTTGCGGTTTTTTCCGAGATCCGCATCGTAAAGCCGGCCTATGGCGAGCCGGAGCTTCTCCTATACCCGCTCCATCACCGGATACCGGTGCGGACGAGCGCGGCCTTGAACGAGGAGACGCTCCGCTCTATCATACTTGTCCTCGACGTGCTTGCCTCCCGCGGCCTCGCGGAGGGCGTCGGGGAAATCGATTTCCGGCGGGGGACCATCGTCTACCGCGGCAAGGGAGGACAGTCTGGCTGACAACCTCATCGTCGGCCTCGATGTCGGCACCGCGCAGACCCGCGCGGTCATCGGGGAGTACAACGAGAACGGCGTCCTCGAGATCACCGGCGTCGGCACCGCCCCTTCGACGGGCCTTCGCCGCGGCGTCGTTGTCAACATCGAGGCGACGCTTGCCTCCGTCGCCCAGGCGATCGAAGCGGCCGAGCTCATGTCCGGCCGCGAGGTCAAGGAGTGCTTCGTCGGCGTCGCCGGTGCGAACATCGAAGGTATTAATTCGCGGGGAGTGGTCGCGGTTACCGGCAAGGGGCGTGAGATTACCCAGGGCGACGTGGATCGCGTCATCGAGGCGGCGCGGGCGGTGGTGATCCCGATGGATCGCGAGGTGCTCCACGTCATCCCCCAGACCTTCATCGTCGACGACCAAAAAGGCATTCGGAATCCGCTCGACATGATTGGCGTCCGCCTCGAGGCGGAGGTGCACATCATCACCGGTTCCGTGACCACGGCCCAGAACCTCGTGAAGTGCGTGAACCGCGCGGGCTTCAAGGTCGAGCGTCTCGTTCTCCAGAGCCTTGCGGCGGCTCGCGCGACGCTCACCGCTGACGAGAAGGAGCTTGGCTGCCTCCTTGTCGATCTCGGCGCCGGCACGACGAACCTGCTCGTCTACGCCGATGGCGCGCCGTATTTCACGAGTGTCATTCCGATTGGCGGCTCGCAGGTGACGAACGATCTTTCAATCATGCTCTCCGTGCCGATGGACGCCGCCGAGCGGCTCAAGCGCGAGTCGGCATCGGCGTGGCTCCCCGGCGTCGACCCCGAAGAGACGGTCATCGTCCCCGGCGTCGGCGGTCGGCCGCCGGCGGAAGCCTCTCGACGCAAGCTCTGCACGATCGCCCAGCCGCGGATGGAGGAAATCTTCCGCATGTCGCGCGAGCGGGTCGAGAAAATGGGCCACTGGCGGCATATCAAGGGCGGCGTCGTGCTCACGGGTGGCGGCGCCCTCATGCAGGGCGCTGCCGAGCTCGCCCAGGAGCTGTTCGAACTCCCGGTTCGCGTGGGGAACCCCATCACGGTGGGCGGGCTCGTCGACGAGTATCGAAGTCCCATCTATGCGACGGGCGTCGGACTTGTTTTGCTCGGCGCGGAAGCGGTGGCTCCGGAGCGGCGCCCCGAGACGTCGCGCCCTGAAAAGGCAAAGGCTCCCGGCCTCGGGCGGATCTTCGACTGGCTCAAAAACGGTTTGTTCTAGCGCGGAAAGGGGCCTACATTGCCGTGGGGACGGCGCCGATGGCCCGAGATAAAGGGAAGAAACGGGGAGGGGAACATGACCATCGAGTACGTGGGCGATCGCGAGGCGGAGACCAGTCCGACCATCATCAAGGTGATAGGCGCAGGCGGCGGCGGCTCCAACGCAGTCAATCGCATGATCGCCGCCGGGCTTAAAAATGTCGAGTTCATTGTCGCGAACACCGACCTGCAGGCGCTGAATCTCTCGAACGCCGACCTGAAACTCGGACTCGGCGCCAAGGTGACGCATGGGCTCGGCGCCGGCGGCAAGCCCGAGGTGGGCGAAAAGGCCGCCCTCGAGGATCGCGATGCGATCGCCGAGGCCCTTAAGGGCGCCGACATGGTCTTCGTCACGGCGGGCATGGGCGGCGGCACGGGGACGGGCTCGGCGCCCGTTATCGCCCAGGTGGCGCGCGACCTTGGCGCGCTCACGGTGGGAGTGGTCACGAAGCCCTTCGACTTCGAAGGCCGCGTCAAGGCCCGGCTTGCCGAAGAGGGCATCGAGAAGCTCCGCCAGGCGGTCGACACCCTCATCGTCATTCCGAACCAGCATCTTCTCAAGGTCGTCGAGCGCCGTACGCCGATCCGCGAGGCCTTCAAGCTTGCGGACGACGTCCTGCGCCAGGGCGTTCAAGGCATCTCCGACCTCATCACCGTGCCCGGCGAGATCAACATCGATTTTGCCGATGTGCGCACGGTGATGCAGGGCATGGGCGACGCGATCATGGGGATTGGCTACGCTTCGGGCGACAATCGCGCCGTCGAGGCCGCTGCCAAGGCCGTGAACAACCCCCTTCTCGAGGATGCGCGCATCGAGGGCGCCCGCAATATTCTCGTCAACGTCACGGGGGGCGAGGACCTTGCGCTCACCGAATATGAAGAGATTGTCAATCTCATCACCGAGAGCGCCGACCCCGAGGCTCTCATCATCCCCGGCATTGTCACCGATCCGTCGATCGGCGACGAGGTGCGCGTCACGGTGATCGCGACAGGCTTCAACCGCGCCGCCCGGCCGGCCCAGGCGGCGGCCGCGGCGCAGACCGCCTCCCGCGAAGGCGCGCGCCACGGCTTCGAGGATTATCTTTCGAACGACGAATGGCGCCGCATTACAGAGACGCCCTCCGCGCGCGCGAAACAGTACCTCCTTGGCCGCAACGAGGGCGAGGACGATCTCGACATTCCGGCGGTGCTCCGCGACCGCCGTCTTGCCGGGGAGCGGAGCGAGGCCTAGCTTGTCCGAGCTCCTTGTCCGTTACCGGGCCTTCCTCCTCGCGGCCCGGCGCAGATCGCCCCTCACGGCGGAGGTCTATCTCCGCGAGGCAGGCCTCCTTGAAAGCTGGCTCGCCGAGCGCGGCCTTGCGCCGCAATCCTGCACGAGCGCCGACCTTGTGGGTTATCTCGTGTGGCGTCAATCCGGCGCCGCCGCCCCGCGGGATAGCGAAGGGCAGAGCCCCGCGCTGTCGCGCAAGACGATGGCACGCGTCGTTTCGAGTGTGCATGCGCTTTTCAAATTCCTCAGACTCGAGGGGCTGCGCGCCGACGACCCTTCCGCGCTCATCGAGACGCCGAAGCAGGAGCGCCGCCTCCCCGAGGTGCTCCCGCCTGAGGAAATAGACCGCTTCCTCGCGGCGATCGACGCCGATGGGCCGCGCGGGCTCCGCGATCGTGCCCTATTCGAGCTCATTTACTCCTGCGGGCTCCGCATTTCCGAGGCCTCGGCCCTGACCTTCGATCAGCTCTTTCTCGACGAGCGCGTCATCCGCGTTTTCGGAAAGCGCAAAAAGGAGCGGCTCGTGCCTTTCGGCGAGGAGGCGGCGATCTGGCTCCGCCGCTATCTCGACGAGGGTCGTCCCGCCCTTGCAAAGGGTGCGCGGAGCGACCGCGTGTTCCTGAACCATGCGGGAAAGGGGCTTTCGCGTAAGGGCATCTGGAAGCGCTTCGACCTCGTCCGTCAGGCGGCCGGCGTCGAGGCCAAGGTGCATACCTTTCGCCACAGTTTCGCGACCCACCTCCTTGCGGGTGGGGCCGACCTCCGCACCGTCCAGGAACTTCTTGGTCATTCGGACATTTCGACGACGCAGATCTATACACACATCGATTCTGAGAGCCTGGGCGACTACCACCGGGAGTTTTTTCCGCGTAAATAGGGCGTCCCCTGCGCCGCGCCGCAAGCGCGCCGACGCGCGCATGGGCGTAGGAAAAGGAGGAAGGGATATGGCGACGACAAAGCTCCGCTCCGATTCCCTCGTAGCCCGCAGGCTTCTGCGCGGGGCACTTGCGGCCTGCGGCCTCCTTGCGCTTGCCGTGCTTGTTGCCTCCTGTGGGAGCGAAGACTTAAAGCGCCTTTTGTCTCTCGAAGACCGGGCCGCCGTGGGGGCGCCACCCCAGAGCGTAGAGGAGCTCAAGGCGGGCATTGCACGGTATTCGAAAGAGGCATCGCGCGTCGTGGAGGCCACGGAGAAGGTTGGCATCTACTACAAGATCCTCGCCTCGCGCCTTCTTGAAAAACGTCTCTATGGCGAAGCCTACGAGGCCCTCGTGAAGGCGATCGAGTACTATCCTGAAAGTCCGACGCTCTACTACAAGGCAGGCTATTCGGCGGGACTCATCGCGAGGGGAAAGGCGGCACTTGGCCCCGAAGGCGCGGCCGAACGCCAAAAGTGGCTCGCCACCGCCGAGTCCTGCTACAAGGCGGCGCTTTCCGCAAGCCCTCGTTTTACGGAAGCCATGTACGGTCTTGCGGTGCTCTACGAATTCGAGTTCGACCGTCCCGACGCGGCCCTGCCGCTCCTGCGCTCCCTCCTCGAGATCGACACGCGGAACGTCGATGCAATGCTCCTTCTTGGACGTGTGTATTACCGGCTTGGACGGCTTGAGGACGCCGCAACCGTATACGAGACGGCCGCGCGGGTCACCACGGTGCGCGAAAAAAAGGCGGCAGCCGAGGCCAACCGCAAACGCGTTGTGGAGGAGCTCGGTGGGAAGTAATCGCGACCGGGGCATTGACCTACTCGCCGTTGCGCGGCTTTCTCCGCTTAGGGCCGCTGCGAAGGACCGCCTTCTTGCCCGTCTTGAGGAGGGATGTAGCCTTCGTTCGCTTTCGCGTGCCGCGGTTGAGGCGATAACGGGGCGGAGCCTCGGCGCCTTCCCCTGGGAGCCCGATCGGCTTCTTTTCCAGGCGGAGCGCGATGCAGGTCTTCTTGAGCGGCTCGGCGCTCGCTTTATACACCGCGATGCGGCCGATTTCCCCGCCCTCCTCCGCGAAATTCCCGATCCACCCTTCGGCCTGTATTGTCGCGGAAATCTTCCGTGCTCCACGAAGCCAGCGGTTGCTCTTGTCGGGACCCGTTACCCGACGGGGCGCGGCCTCATTGCGGCCCGAAAGCTCGCCTTCGAGTTCTCCTCCGCGGGCCTCCCCATCGTCTCGGGCCTTGCGCGCGGCATCGACGCAGAGGCCCATAGGGGCTCGCTCGATGCCTGGCGCAGGCTGGGCGGGGCGGCGGGCCAAGCGCTCGCCGTTCTTCCCTGCGGCATCGAACGCGTCTATCCTGGGCAGCACCGCGCCCTCGCCGCGGCTATACTCGAGTCAGGCGGCACCCTTGTCTCCGAGTATCCGCCCGGCGCCGAAATCCACAAGCGCAATTTCCCCGAGCGCAACAGGATCATTTCGGGACTTGCCCGCGGCGTTATCGTGGTCGAGGCGCCCTCGGGCTCGGGTGCGCTCATTACGGCGGACTTCGCCCTCGAGCAGGGGCGCGACGTTTTTGTCGCCGCGGCGGTGATGGGGGGGCCGCGGAGCGCGGGGAGCGAGCGTCTTGCCGTGGATGGTGCCCCTCAGATTGAAGCGGCGGCCTCCGTGCTTGCGGACTGGGGCTTCGATGCCGCGGCCCTCTGCGGCGCAGGCCTGGCCCCGGCAGATCCCGCCTGCGGCGAGGGCCTTTTCGCGGAAGGCGCGCGCCTTACCGAAGGTCTCCGCCTTGCCGCCGCGCTCCGCGCGGAACTCGGCCGTGCGCCGGGAGCGGGAGGCTAGCATGGGTGCCACATGCGGCAAAAAACCTGCGCGCGCGGGAGTCCTCGTTGTCGTCGAGTCGGATGCCAAGGCTGCGACACTGGCGTTTCTTCTCGGGCCCGGCTATGACGTATTCTCGACAAACGGCCACCTCATCGATCTCCCCCGATCCCGCCTCGGGGTCGATGTCGTGAGGGGCTTCGTCCCCGAGTATCGTGTCGTTCGCGGCAAGGCGCCGCTCCTCAAGGCCCTCCTTGCGGCGGCGGGGTGCGCGACAAGCGTCCTGCTTGCGACCGACGACGACCGCGAAGGCGAGGCGATCGCCCTCCACATCCGGGACGCGATACTGAAGGCCCACCCGGACATGCCGGTTGCGCGCCTTTGTCTTGCCGAACTTTCGGCGGAGGGGCTTGCCCTCGCCCTCGCCGCCCCGCGCCCTCTTGATGAAGCCCGCGCGCGTAGCCAGGAGGCGCGCCGAATTCTCGACCGGCTTATCGGATTTCGCCTTTCGGCGCTCCTGTGGAAAAAGGTGAAAAACGGCCTTTCGGCGGGCCGGGTGCAGTCATATGCACTCCATCTCTTGTGCGCGCCTTGGGACCCATGCGGCGAAGGCAGTGAGGCTTCGTCATGGACCATCGTCGCGCGCTTTGGACGCGGAAGGGCGGGCTTTGCCGCAGAGCTTGCGTCCGTCGGAGGAAACCTGCCTGCGCATCGCGCCGAGGCGGATGCGGAAGCGCTCGCGCAAAGCCTCCGTAGCGCGGCGGCCGCAAGCCCCGCGCGCGTCGTGGAGCTTTTCGAGGAGGAAAGGTGCGTCCCTCCGCCAGAGCCCTTCACGACCGCAAGCCTATGCGCCTGCGCCGCGGAGCGGCTCGGTTTTTCCTGCGGCAAGACCCTTAGGCTCGTTCGCGAGCTCTACGAGGGGATCGATATAGGCGAAGGGCCGCAGGGCTTTGTGTCCTTTCCCCTCACCGAGACGTCTGCCGTCGGGCCGCGCGCGCATAGGGCCGCGCGTGACTATGTGGCGGAGCACTATCCCGCGGAGCTTCCTCCCGAGCCTCATGGCGAGGCGGGTCTCTTTTGTCCCTTCGCCGGGGCTCAGAACGCGCGGCAGGCCGGGGACGAGGCTATACGGCCGCTTTCGGTCGAGAAGACTCCTTCCGCGCTCGAAGGGCGGCTTTCGAAGGACCAGCATAAGCTCTATGCGCTCATTTGGGAGCGCTTTGTCGCAAGCCGCATGTCGCCTGCCAAATTCCGCATAACGCAGGCGCGCATTCGCGTGGGCGATGCGCTTTTCTGCGCGAAGGCCGCGCGTCTTGTTGAAGAGGGCTACCGTAAAGCGCTCGCGCTCCTCGCCCGTGGCGAGGAGCGCGAGACAGCGCCCCTTCCTGCCCTTTCGGTTGGTGAAGAGCTTCCTTTATGCGCCTTTGTGCCGCGCGCGTCTTCGGGCCCTCACGAGCCGCGCTACACCGAGGCGCGTCTTGTTGCGGAGCTCGAGGCAGGGGGTGTGGGGCGTCATGCGGCCTATGCCCCGCTTGTTGCGACACTGGTCGAGCGCGCCTATGTCCGCCGCGAGGGCCGCGCGCTCTTGCCGACCGAACTCGGCCGCGCAGTGGATGCCGTCGTCTCGGAGGCATATCCTCCGCTCGTCGAGGATGCGTTTTCTCGCGCGCTCGAGGCTTCTCTCGATGCGCTCGCGGCGGGCCGCGCCGACTGGACAGAGACGGTAAAAAGCGTCTACGCGCCTTTCGCCCACGCGCTCGACGAAGCCGAGGGCCGCATCGCCCCGCGACGGGACTTTCTTGACACAGCCCTTGGGGAAAATTGCGCGTACTGTGGACGCCCCCTGGTGAAGCGGCTTGGGCGACGGGGCTTTTTTATCGCCTGTTCGGGATTCCCCTCCTGCCGCTACACGCGCTCCTTGCCCCTTGCCCGCTGCCCCCGCTGTGGCGAGGGCGACATCGTCGCACGTCGGCGCTCGGGCACGCGCGGCAGGGAATTCTATGGATGCACGCGCTACCCGGACTGCGCCTTTGTGTCGCATGCCCGGCCTGTAGGCGGCGTTTGCCCCGTCTGCGGCTGGTTCCTCGTGGAGCGCGGCGACAGGCGCGGCGGTCGCCGTCGCGCCTGCGGCAACCCCGACTGTCCGCAGAGCCACGGAGCAACAGTCCCTGCGGCGCACACGGATGTGGGCCATGGATAAGCGCTTCGAAGAGTACCTTGCCTACCTGGGCGCGGTTCGCGGCCTTTCCGCGCGAACTCAGAGCTCCTACCGGGAAGATCTTGCGCGGTTTGATTCATTTCTCGCGCAACATGGCGGGATCGATCCCGACGGGGTTTCTAGCCGCGAGCTTCGCGCCTACCAGGCGGAACTTGTCGCCGAAGGTAAGGCGCCGGCGAGCGTCAACCGCGCCCTCTCCGCGATCAGGGGCTTCTACCGCTACCGCATGCGGTACGGGCGGCTTGCGGTCGATCCGACGCGCGACGTCGAAGGCATCCCGGCGCGCCGCAGCTTGCCGCGCTTCCTCTTCGAGGCGGAGGTCGCGAGCCTCATCGTGAGCGTCGAGGGCGACGACTTCACGGCGGTGCGAGACCGCGCAATTTTAGAGTTCCTCTATTCAAGCGGCTGCCGCGTCGCCGAGGCGGCGGGGCTCGAGCTCTCCCGCCTCGATCTTGCACGCGGAAGCGCACGGATTTTCGGCAAGGGCGCAAAGGAGCGCATCGTCTTTATAGCGCTGCCCGCTCGCCTGGCGCTCGAGGCCTATCTGCCGCTTCGCGCGGCGCGCCTTGCCATACTCGGGCGTGCGGACGAAGCGAGGCTCTTTGTGAACGCCCGCGGCGCTCCGCTTTCGGCGCGCGGCATCGAGTGGATACTCGATGGCCGCGCCCGCCGCGCAGGCCAAAAGCGGCGCGTTTCGCCGCACGTCTTAAGGCATAGTTTTGCGACCCACCTTGTCGAGGCGGGCGCCGACATACGAACGGTGCAAGAGCTCCTCGGCCATGCGAGCATCAGGACCACGCAGGTCTATGCGCATGTCGACGTGGAGCGGCTTAAGAAGGTCTACGAGCTCGCCCATCCCCATGGCGGCGGAGGGGCCGAGAGCGGAAGGAAGGAAAAGAGATGAGCGCCAAGATACGATCCACCACCGTCATCGCCGTACGGCGGAACGGAAAGGTGGCGATGGCCGGCGACGGCCAGGTGACGATGGGCGAAACCGTGATGAAGAGCAACGCGCGCAAGGTTCGCGCGATCCGGGACGGCTCCATCCTCGTGGGCTTCGCCGGGGCGACGGCGGACGCCTTCACGCTCTTCGACCACTTCGAGGAAAAAATCGCCGAATTCCAGGGCGATCTCACCCGCGCCGCTGTAGAGCTTGCGAAGGCCTGGCGCACGGACCGCATGCTCCGCAAGCTCGAAGCGCTCCTCCTCGTCGCCGACCGCGAAAAGACTCTCCTCATCTCCGGGACCGGCGACGTGATCGAGCCTGCGGGCGCGGTGATCGCGATTGGCTCAGGAGGCAACTACGCCTATTCGGCGGCGCTCGCCTACCTCGATGCGACGGACCTTTCCGCTGCGGAGATCGCCCGCCGCAGCCTCGAGATCGCCGCAGGCATCTGCATCTACACGAACGACAAAATACTCGTGGAGGAGATAGCGTGAGCACGTCGTTCCAGGATTTGACACCCGCACGGGTGGTGGAGGAACTCGACCGCTACATCATCGGACAGGACAAGGCAAAGCGCGCCGTGGCGATAGCGCTCCGGAACCGCCTGCGCCGCGAGCGGCTCCCTGAGGACATCCGTGACGAGATCGCGCCCAAGAACATCCTCATGATCGGGCCTACAGGCGTCGGCAAGACTGAGATAGCTCGCCGCCTCGCCAAACTCTGCAACGCCCCCTTCGTCAAGGTCGAGGCGACGAAGTACACCGAGGTGGGATACGTAGGCCGCGATGTCGAGTCGATGGTGCGCGACCTCATGGCGGCAGGGGTTGCGATGGTGAAATCCGAGATGCGCGAGGGGGTCGCCGAGGAGGCATCCCGCCGCGCGGAGGAGCGGCTCCTCGACGTGCTTCTCCCGGGGCTCAAAAACGCCGACATGCCGATCGGGGAGACCCAGGCAACGCTTGTCGTTCCGGCGGGCGCCGCGCCGGCCGAGGGCACCCGCGAGCGGTTCCGCGCCCTATTGCGGGCAGGCAAGCTCGATACGCGCGAAGTCGAACTCTCTGTCCAGGCGCAGGCGCCCGTGCTCGAACTCTTCCAGGGAGCCCAGATGGAGGAGATGGAGGCCGCCCTGGGGAGCTTAAGCGGTCTCTTCGGCGGAAAGAAAAAGCGCCGCGTCGTCACCGTCAAGGAGGCGCGTGCTATTCTTGAGGCGGAGGAACTCGACAAGCTCGTCGATCAAGATAAGGCCGTCGACGAGGCCCGCCGCCGCGTCGAGGGCATGGGTATTATCTTCATTGACGAGATCGACAAGATCGCGAACCGCGAAGGGCGCGGCGGCTCCGGCGTCGATGTTTCCCGCGAGGGCGTCCAGCGCGACATACTCCCCATCGTCGAGGGATCGACGGTGAATACAAAATGGGGGCCGGTGGACACGACCCATGTGCTCTTCATAGCGGCAGGTGCCTTCAATGTGTCGAAGCCGACCGACCTCATCCCCGAACTCCAGGGCCGCTTCCCGATCCGCGTCGAACTCGAGGCGCTGTCTGCGCGGGACTTCGAGCGCATTCTCACCGAGCCGAAGAATGCCCTTGTGACGCAGTACTCGATGCTTCTCGGCACCGAAGGTGTCACGCTCGAATTCACGCCGCAGGCGATTGCGCGCATCGCCGAGATAGCGCAGGCGGCGAACACCCGCACCGAAAATATCGGCGCCCGCCGCCTCCAGACGGTGATGGAGCGGCTTCTCGAGGAACTTTCGTTCGCGGCGCCCGGCATGGCGGGAAGCAAGGTTGTGGTCGACGAGGCCTTTGTGGATGCGCGCTTTAAGGACTTTGCGGAGCGGCAGGATCTTTCCCGCTATATTTTGTAGCCCTGCCTGCTCAGGACACGGATGCCCTTATGTCCGCGGAGAAACTAGCCGATGAGGCTAGATGAGGAGTTGGAGATGTTCGAAGGGACAACATTCGGGAAGACAGTCGATATCCTCCACCGCTCTATGGACGTAGCGGTCCTGCGGCGCCAAGTCATCGCCGACAATATCGCCAACGCGGACGTGCCCAATTTTAAGCGTTCGGTCGTCAATTTCGAGGCTGCGCTCAAAAAGGCTCTCGAATCGGAAACCCAACGCCCTGCGCTCGAGATGACGACAACGGACCCGCGGCACATTCCGAGCTTCCGCCCCGTCGATTACCGGAGCGTCGAGCCACGCCGCGTTCTCGACTACCTTTCGACGGCGAAGAACAACGGCAACAATGTGGATGCGGAGGAGGAACTCATGGCCTCCGTCGAGAACCAGCTCATGTATAGCCTTATGACCCAGGCTGCGAACTTCGAGTTCGCCCAGGTCAATTCGGTGCTCAAATAAGGGGTAGGCGATGGGGCTTTTTACCTCTATCAACATTGCGGCAACGGGCATGACCGCTGAACGACTCCGCTCCGACGTTATCGCGGACAACATCGCCAACGCGAGCACGACGCGCACGCCCGAAGGCGGACCGTTCAGGCGGAGCCGTGTCATTCTGCGCCCCCGCGTTGAGCGGCCTTATTTCCGGCTGCCTTTCCTTCCCGAGACCATGGATCCCGGTGCGGGCCGGGGCGTCCGCGTTTCCGAGGTCCAGCGGGATACGAGTCCGCCACGACTCGTGTATGATCCGACCCATCCCGACGCGATTCAGACCGGGCCCAAGGCGGGTTACGTCGAGATGCCGAACGTCAACATTGTGACCGAAATGGTGGACCTTATCGCGGCCTCGCGCGCGTACGAGGCCAACTCAGCGATCGCCAACGGCTCCAAGGCTATGTTCCTCAAGGCGCTCGAGATCGGGAGGTGATTAAATGACGCCTGTTTCGTCGGGTGATCTTGTTCGCCTTGCGCGGACGAACGCCATGCATTACACTGCGCAAGGCGCTGTGGGCCTGCCCCTCGGCGACGCGGATTCGTCTTCAGGCGGCGCGAGCTTCGAGAATGCGATGCTCAAGGCGCTCGACGGCGTCAATGCGTACCAGAACGCGAGCAGTTCGCTTTTGCAGCGCATGACCGTGGCTCCCGATTCTGTCGACGCCCACGACGTCACCATCGCGATGGCCGAGGCGAATCTCTCGCTCAACATCGCGCGCGCCGTCCTTGACCGCGTTGTGCGGGGTTGGAAGGAAGTGATCAATACAAGGTGACGGCCCTCGCGGCCGCCGGGTTCTACGCCGGAAGTCCATGGCCTTGGGGAAGGCCCGGGACTTCGGGGACGGCGGGGCGCCCGTAAGGCGGCGCGTGGCCTGTAGGGGCGGGCTTTGCCGCCCGCGCTGGGGGGGGACATGAACGAGTGGTTTAAGAAGTTCTTTGGGCAGCTCAAGGCGCTCTGGGCCAAGTGGAGCCTTGTTCAAAAGCTCATTCTCGGGGGGATTGTCGTCGCGGCCCTCGTCGCGATCTTCCTCCTTCTTCGCGTCTCTTCCGCGCCCACTGCGGTCAAGCTCCTCGGTACGCCGATCAAGACCGACGAGGAGCTCAGGCTTATCACAAACCGTCTCGACACCGAAGGCATCCCTTATGAAGTGGGCGAGGGCAACGTCCTCTATGTGAAGGACGAGCGGACCGCGATGCGCGCCAAGGGCATCCTTATCCGCGAGGACCTCATCCCGAAGGGTACTGATCCCTGGGCTATTTTCGACATGGAGCGCTGGACCATCACCGACTTCGAGCGGAACGTCAACCTGCGGCGCGCCGTGACCTCTGCCGTGACGCGGCACATCGAGGCGCTCGACGACGTCGACAAGGCCAACGTGACGATCGTCATGCCGGAAAAGGAACTCTTCCAGGAGGATCAGAAGCCCGTCACCGCGAGCGTCATCCTCTTTCCCAAGCCGGGTTCCGACCTCGTTCAAAACCGGAAGAAGATAGAAGGCGTTCAGAAGATCCTCAAATTTGCCGTCGAAGGGCTCTTGGATGACAACATTGTCATCACCGACCAGAACGGCGTTATCCTCAACGACTTCACGAATCTTGCGGACTTTGACCGGCTCGAGAAGACCAAAAAAGAGCAAAAGCTCATTCAGGACCTCGAAGCCCAATACCGCGCAAAGGTGCTCAAAGCGCTCCAGCAGATCTACACGCCCGACCGCGTCCGTGACCTTAACATCAAAATATCCATGGACATGTCGAAGAAGCTCGTGAAGACCGAGGAATACTTCCCCGTCCAGATGAAGCCGGACAACCCGAACACGCCCTACGACGACTCGGAGATAGCTCCGTCGATCACGCGCTCCAAGACGCAGACCGAGACGAAGTGGGAGGGTACCGGTTTCAACCCCGAGGGTCCCGCCGGCGCCGAGGGCCAGACCGCGCCCGCCTACAAGGACCTCCAGAACATGGTGGGCAAGATGACGCAGACCTCGCTCACGCAGAACGAGGAGGTCAACCGGCGGGCGATTGACGAGGAACGCTCGCCGAGCATCGAGCGGGTGACGGTCTCGGTCAACATCGACGGGCAGTGGGCGTGGAAGTACGACGAGCGGGGACGCGTGCGCCTCACGCCCCAGGGAGGCATCGAGCGCGAGTACCTGCCCGTGCCGCCTGAGGAGCTTAAGCAGGCCGAGGAGCTCGTGAAGGGCGCTGTCGGCTACGATCGCGCGCGGGGCGATGCGGTGTCCGTCCAGAATATCCGCTTCGACCGCACGGCCCAGTTTAAGGCCGAGGATCAGGCGTATTTCCGCCAGCAGCAAATCAACCAGATCATACTGTATTCGCTCATCGGCCTTGCTGTGCTCATGGTCGGCTTCATCGTGTTCCGCCTTGTGTCCCGTGAGCTGGAACGCCGCCGCCGCATCGCGGAGGAGAAGCGGGCGCTCGAACAGCAGATGCTCCGCGAAAACGCGATCCGCCAGGCCGAGGAGCAGAACATCGAAGTCTCTATGTCGGTCGAGGAGCGCAAGCGCCTCGAGCTTCAAGAGCACGCGATCAACATGGCAAAAGAGCATCCGGAGGACGTCGCCCAGCTCATCCGGACCTGGATACGGGAGGAGTGAGAGATGGCCCAGCAGGCTCAGGCGAAAGGCAAGGGCGCGGCCCCCGCCGCGGGCTCAGGCGGGCCCGCGGCCGGCAAAAAATCCCCCCGCAGCGTCAAGGACATGAACGGTCGCACCAAGGCGGCCATTTTCCTTGTCACGCTCGGCTCAGAGATATCGGCGGAGATCTTTAAGCATCTCCGCGACGACGAGATCGAAACGCTGACATTCGAGATCGCGCGGCTTGAGACGATCGAGCCCGAGCAGAAGGACGCGGTGCTTACCGAGTTCCAGGAGCTCATGATGGCCCAGGAGTTCATCTCCTCGGGCGGCATCGATTACGCCCGCGAACTCCTCGAGAAAGCGCTTGGCTCGCAGAAAGCTATCGACGTCATCAACCGCCTCACCTCGAGCCTCCAGGTTCGCCCCTTCGACTTCATTCGCCGCACTGATCCTGGCCACCTTCTCAACTTCATCCAGACCGAGCATCCGCAGACGATATCGCTCATACTTGCCTACCTTGAGCCGGGAAAGGCCGCGTACATCCTCCAGAAGCTACCCCACGACGTGCAGTCCGACGTCGCGAAGCGCATCGCAAGTATGGACCGCACTTCGCCCGAGGTTCTCCGCGAGGTCGAACGCGTCCTCGAAAAGAAGCTCTCCACGCTCTCGAGCGAGGATTTCACCGCGGCGGGAGGCGTCGACTCTATCGTCGGTATTCTCAACCTTGTCGACCGCACCTCGGAGAAGGGCATCATCGAGGCGCTCGAGGAGGACAGCCCCGAGCTCGCTGAGGAAATCAAAAAGAAGATGTTCGTTTTCGAAGACATCGTTCTCCTCGACGACCGCTCAATTCAGAAGGTGCTTCGCGAGGTCGATGGCCAGGAGCTGGCCAAGGCCCTCAAGGGCGTCGATTCCGAGGTCCAGGAAAAGATATTCAAAAACATGTCCAAGCGCGCCGCGACTATGCTCAAAGAGGACATGGAGTACATGGGGCCCGTCCGCCTCAAAGACGTTGAAGAGGCCCAGCAAAAGATCGTGTCTATCATCCGCCATCTCGAGGAAGCCGGCGAGATTATCATCTCTCGCGGCGAGGGGGATGAGCTTGTCCAGTGAGGTCCGTCTTGCGCGCCTCGCCGCGCCGCCCCCAGGGGCGGAGCTGCCTGGCGCTTCACCGCGGCAGGCTTGAGGAGGAAAGCATGGCGAAAACCGTCTTCAGGCCCGGAGAGATCGTTGCGCTTCAGTCGACCCTCGTGCTCGGACATCCCCGTGCGACGAGTGAGCCCGAGGAGGCCGCCGAAGTCCAGGAGGCGGCCGAGGAGGTCGTGTACGAGGGGCCGACCGCGGACGACTTGCGGCGCGAGGCCGAGGCTTTCAAGGCCCAGTGGGAGCTTGAAAAGGAGGCACTCATCGCCTCCGCTCGCGCGGAGGCGGAGGCCATTACCAAGGAGGCGGAAGCAGCCGCCTTCGAGGAGGTGCGCCGCAAGACCAACCAGGCGCAGAAGATCAGGCAGGAGGCCGAGGAGGCCGCCGCACGCATCGTCGCGGAAGCCGAACGCCGCGTTGCTGAGCTCGAGGCCGGTGCCGCCGAGCGCCTCGAGGCCGCGGAGCGCGAGGCGGCGAAAAAGGGCCGCGAGGCCGGACGCGAGGAGGGCTACAAGGAAGGCAAGGCCGAAGTCGAGCGGCTCATCGAGCGACTTCATGTCATCCTCGAGCGCGCCATCGACAAGCGCGCGGAGATCCTCGAGGAGGCCGAGGCGCAGGTGGTCGAGCTCGTTCTCCTCATCGCGAAAAAGGTCGTCAAGGTCATCTCCGAGAACCAAAAGAGCGTTGTGGTGCAGAACGTCGCGCAGGCGCTCCGCAAACTCAAAACAAAGAGCGATGTCGTTATCCGGGTCAACCTCGCGGACCTCGAACTCGCGACCGGCCACATCAAGGATTTTGTCGAGATGGCCGAAAACGCAAAGCGCATCACGGTCGTCGAGGATTCCACGGTGGATCGCGGCGGTTGCATCATCGAGACCGATTTCGGCGAGATCGATGCCCGCATCGCGAGCCAGCTCCACGAGCTCGAGGAGCGCATTCTCGAGGTGGCCCCCATCAAGGCGCGGGGCAAGGTGCAGGGCTAGCCATGGAGTTTTTCGATAAATACCTCTCCGCGGTGGAGGGTACGGATCCCATCAAGTACGTCGGCCATGTCACGAAGGTGCTCGGCCTCCTTATCGAGAGCAAGGGGCCCCAGGCGGTCATCGGCGAAGTGTGCCAGATTATTGTGGGGCGCCTCGGCACCACGGCCTACGCTGAGGTGGTCGGGCTCCGCGAGGGCTCCGTCCAGCTCATGTGCTACGAGGGGCTCGAAGGCATAGAGATCGGCTGTCCGGTTATCGCGACCGGGGAGCTCCTCAAGGTGCCGGTCTCCGATCGGCTCCTTGGGCGCGTGCTCGACTGCATGGGGCGCCCCGCGGATGGCAAGGGCGATGTCTTCTCCGCCACGCGCTATCCCGCCGTGGCGCGCCCGCCCGACGCGATGAAGCGAAAGCGGATAATGCGCCGCGTCGTCACGGGCGTCCGCGCCATCGACGGGCTCGTGCCCCTGGGGCGCGGACAGCGCATTGGCATTTTCGCCGGCTCAGGCGTGGGGAAGTCCACCCTCCTTGGTATGATCGCGCGGAACACCGATGCCGACGTCAACGTAATCGCCCTCATTGGCGAGCGCGGGCGCGAGGTGCGCGAGTTCATCGACAACGACTTAGGCGAGGAGGGGCTTAAGCGCTCGGTCGTCATCGTGTCCACCTCGGACACGCCGCCCCTTGCACGCCTGCGCGGCGCCTACGTCGCGACAGCCGTGGCGGAGTACTTCCGCGACCGCGGCAAGGACGTGATGCTCCTTTTCGATTCGGTGACCCGGTTCGCGCGGGCTCAGCGCGAAATCGGTCTTGCGACGGGCGAGCCGCCTGCGACAAGGGGCTACACGCCTTCGGTTTTCGACTCGATGCCCAAGCTCCTCGAGCGCTCCGGCACCTCGGACAAGGGTTCGATCACCGGTATCTACACGATACTCGTCGATGGCGACGACATGGATGAGCCCGTCGCCGACACAGTGCGGGGAATTCTCGACGGGCATATCGTCCTTTCGCGGCGCCTCGCCCAGCGCTACCACTATCCGGCGATCGATGTGCTCAAATCGGTATCCCGTCTCGTCGGCCAGGTCACGGGCCCCGCGACGCGGTCCGTCATGGGCTACACGCGGAAGGTGATGGCGGTGTACGAGGAAAACGAGGACATGATCACCATCGGCGCCTATGTCAAGGGCTCGAGCGCCGAGGTCGATGAGGCCATCGACAAGCGCGAGACGATTGAGGACTTTCTCGTCCAGGCGGTGGATGATCCTGCTCCCATCGCGGACACGCTCAAGCGCCTTGGCGGCATCGCAGGCCGCGAGATACCGCCTGAGGAGATCGCGGCCGCGGAGGGGGCGGCTGGTGCGGCCGTCGCGGCCAAGGAGGCCGCGGCAACGCCATGAGACGCTTCAGCTTCAAGCTCGAGAAACTCCTCGAGCTGAGGACCTTTCGCGAGCGTCAGGCTGAGCTTGCCCTCGCCGAGAAGGCGGGCCGTTGCGCTCTCCTTGAGGCGCGACTTGCGGAAATAGCTGCATCTCGTGCGCGCACCGCCCGCGAGATGTTTGCGCCGGGCCGCGAGCTCGCCGATTTCCGGGCGGCGGAACTCTATGCGCTCCGCCTTGACCGCGAGCGCGACCGCCTTGCCGCCGAGCTCGCGGCCGCGGAGCTCGAGCGCGAGGCGGCGCGCCTTGAGTACCTCGAGCGGCACCGCGACCACGAAGCGATAGAAAAGCTCAAAGAGCGCAGACAGGCGGATTATTACCGCCTTGCCGAACGCGAAGAAATCAAGGCCCTTGACGACCTCGCCCGCCGCGTGGTCGCAGGGGCGGGGAGTTAGTCGGCAATGGCCTCCTTTGGAAGACCGCGCGTCCTCGGGCGCGCCATCGTCCTCGTCGTCCTCATCCTCGCGCTCGCGATCGGCGGGCTCGTCTGGTTTGACTTCCTCGGCGTGGTCGACGCGAAGGGCATGCTCGGCCCGGTCTACCGCCTCCTCGGCGTCCGGGTGCGCGGTCCCTCTGCCATTCCTGCGGACAGCCCGGTTCTCCTCGAGGAGGAGCGCTTTGCCAAGCGCCTTGAGGCGCTTGCGGCCCGCTCCGACGAGCTTGACCAGCGCGAGGCCGAACTTCTCCGTCGCGACGCCGAAGTCGGCCAGAAGGCACAGGAGCTCGAGGAGCGCGGCAAGGCCCTCGATGACAAGGAAAAATCGTTCAACGAGAAAGTCAAACAGTACGACAATAAGAAGGCCAACGTCGAGCAGAATGCCCGCTACCTTACGGGCATGCCTCCCGCCAAGGCCGTGGAGATATTGAAATCCATGGACGATCAGGCGGTCATCGACATCCTCCGCGCCGCGGAGGAACAGGCAAAGGCGGCGGGCGAAAACTCGATCGTCGCTTATTGGTTGTCGCTCATGCCGCCGGATCGCTCCGCCGCGATCCAGCGGAAGATGGCGGCGAAGCCGAGCTCTCTCCCATAGCCTGGGGGCGCGCTCCGGGTTCGCCATAGGCGGACGGAAGAAAGGAGCGCGCCTACGCAGGTACCGGCACAAACACCGACAAAATCCCCACGGCCCGAAGCCGCGGCGGGTGGCGCCCAGGAAGCCGCGCGCATAGGCCTGTTTCCCGCGCGGCGAAAGGCGGCCCCGGGCGGCTTTGCTGCCCTCCTTGCAGGGCTCTTGTCCTCTTCGCCTTCGCGTGCCGCCGCGCCGGGCAAGGCCGCCGGGGGCTCAGGTAGTGGCACGCAGGCGCCGCACGTAAGGGGCGAAGCGGCCACGAAGGTAAAAACGGCGGTCCTCCTCCGGGGACAAGGCGCCACACAGAGTGACCAGGCGCGCGACGCAGGCCTGCCTAAGACGGCAAAACCTTCGCCTGCGATCGCGGAGGCATCCCGTCTCGGTATTTCCGCCCGCGGGGCGGCCACCCACGGGGCGGGCGAGGCTGACGAGTCGGCTGCGCCGCGGCGCGCTGTACGGCGATCACGCGCAACGCCGGGCGAAGGCCTGCGCGAAGGCTTGCCAGAAGGCGGTGAGAGTGAGGGCGCGCTCCGCGCCGCGCTCTTTGCCGCAGGAGGCGCGCGCAAGGCGGCTACCACGCAGGCCGTCGCGCAGGCGGAGGGCGAGGCAAAGATCGAGGGCCGCTTTGCCGAACGCGAACGAGGCGAGAAAGCCGATCCGCGCGTCGTGGTCCTTGATCTGCGGCGCCGCGAAGCGAAGCTCGAACCGCGCAAGGGCGTCGAGTCGGAAGCCCCGCAGGGCGAGACAAAGGCTGCACGCCCGGGTGCCGAGGGCACAAGTCGCGAGCTTACGCTCGAGCTTGGCTCCCTCGGTCAGGGCATTCACGGCGGCAAAGAGCCGGGATCAGCGGCCGAGGCCGCGCGTGGTGGCGCGGTGCGCGGCGCGCAGGACTTTTCCGCCCTTCTTGCCGAGCGGCTCAAAGAGGCCTGGAACGGCGAAATCGTCCAGGGAGCCCAGATCGTTCTTCGTGACGGCGATTCGGGGACGATACGCTTGCGGCTCCGCCCTGAATCGCTTGGAAGCGTCAAGATCGAGCTCAATCTCGCCGAAAACTCAGTAAGCGGGAAGATTGTCGTCGAATCCGACGAGGCGAAGACGGCCTTCGAGCGCAACATGGCCGCGCTCCATGATGCCTTCCGCGAGGGGGGCTTCGACTCGGCCAAACTTGAGGTCGCCGTGGGCTCGGGTGGCTCGGGCTCAGGAGGCGCCGCGGGTGACGCCGAAACGCCCTACTGGTCCGAGCGGCAAAAGCGCGCCGCCTTAGCCTTTGACGGCGAGGTCCCGCAAGCCGCGAGGGCGCGCGCGTACGCTGGCCGCGGCGCGGTCGACATTCTGGCCTAGGAGGATGACGGTGGATTTGAACGCCACGATGAAGGGTGCCGAGCTTGCACGGACGCGCGTCGAGGCCGACGCCTTTAATAAGGCGCTTCTTTCGGGCAAGTCCGCGAGCAAGGACCTGGGGAAGGATGATTTCCTCAAGATACTCATCACCCAGCTCCAGCACCAGGATCCGACTGCGCCGCTTGAGGATAAGGAGTTCATCGCGCAGATGGCGCAGTTCTCCTCGCTCGAGCAGATGACCAACATGAGCCAGGGGTTCCAGCGCCTTTCCGGCCTCCTTGCATCGAGCGAGGCGGCTCAGGTACTGGGCAAACAGGTCGACTTGCGCGACGGCGACAACCTCGTTACCGGCATTGTCACCGAGGTTGTGCGCGGTGATTTCCCCCTCGTCGGAGTTAACGGAAAGCTGTACGAATTCGCACAGGTGGAAACGGTGCGGAACTGATGCGGCCGTCGGGGGAGCTCCCCCGCGGCCCTTGACGATATGGTCCCGAAGCGGAATGCGCTTCCTTGAGAGCTCATTCCGCCGGGAAGCTCGAGGAGGGCTTGCCCTATGATGCGATCACTGTATTCCGGCGTCGCCGGCCTCCAGAACCATCAGGTCCGGATGGACGTTCTTGGCAACAACATCGCCAACGTCAACACGACGGGCTTCAAAAAAGGGAGGGTCAACTTCCAAGACCTTCTCTACCAGCAGATGTCGGGCGCCTCGCGGCCGAATGCCGAGGTGGGCGGCGTCAATCCCAAAGAGATCGGCCTTGGCATGTCGATCGCCTCGGTCGACACGGTGCACACCCAGGGTGCGCTCCAGACGACCGGCGTGATGACCGATCTCGCCATCCAGGGGAACGGCTTCTTCGTCCTCAAAAAGGGCGAGCAGACGATGTACACTCGCGCGGGCGCCTTCGGCATTGACCGCGATGGCCGTCTCGTTAACCCGGGCTCGGGCCTTAGGGTTCAGGGTTGGCTCGCAAAAACCGTCAATGGCAAGGAAGTGCTCTCGACCTCCGGCCAGCTTGAGGACCTTGTTATCCCCGTGGGCTCGAAGGATCCTGCGAAGGCGACGAGCCGTGTCGAACTGGCCTGCAACCTCGACAAGCGGACGCCCGAGATCCCCGAAGGCGCCGGCGAGGACACAGTCGAGCGGGGCACCTGGCGCGTCGAGGAGAAAGTCTACGATGCCTTTGGCGAGGCGCATATCCTCCGCATCGAGTTCCGCAAGGCGGCGGGCGAGACGAATCGTTGGAACGCAACGGTTACCGTCGATCCCGAGGCCGCCACGCCGACCAACACGGCCGTCTCGCTCGGCGAGCCTGCGGCGGGCAACGCGAACGCCTTTCAGGTTGAATTCGACAACCGCGGTCTTCTCCGCCGTGTCGCGGACGGGCAGGGTGGACTCTCGCCCGAGACCGGGGCCCTCGACATCGGCGTCTCCTTCGACGTTGCGGGCGCAACAGCCGGGGCGGGCGGCGCGCCCACGAGGCAGACCTTCCGCATCGCCCTCGGCACGGTCGGTTCCGCAACCAACACGGTGACGCAGCAGGCCGAGCGCTCTTCGACGAAGGTCTTTGCCCAGGATGGCTACACAATGGGCTACCTCGACTCCTTCAAGATCGACCAACAGGGCATCATCACGGCCGTCTACTCGAACGGGTCGAACCGCACGATCGGCCAGATGGCCCTCGCGAGCTTTACGAATCCGAACGGACTTGAAAAGATCGGCGAGACAAATTTCGTGCAGTCGAACAACTCCGGTATGGCGAACATCGGCCCCTCGGGCATCGCCGGCAAGGGCAAGCTCATCGCGGGAACGCTCGAAATGTCGAACGTCGATCTCTCCGAGCAGTTCACCGACATGATCGTCACCCAGCGCGGCTTCCAGGCGAACTCGAAGACAATCCAGACAAGTGACCAGATGCTCCAGGAGCTCCTGACGCTCAAGCGCTAGGCTTAAGGCGGGCTGACCTGGGGTTTTAGCCGTAAACAGCTAAAGTCGTGCTAGACGCCGCCCTTTAGGGCACCGCCTAGCACGGCGCTACCCTAAAGGCGGGCTTTCGTCGCCGCGTAAGGCTCCGCTTAAGGCTCCGCTTAAGGCCCCGCCTAAGGCCCCGCCTAAGGCCCCGCGCCGTAAAACTTCGAGGAGGGATGCGGCATGATCGAACTGACGCAGCTTTCCGGAAAAACCTTCTGGATAAACCCGCACATGATCGAGTATATTGAGAAAACTCCGGACACGACGCTTGCTATGCTGGGCGGCAAGCGGCATGTGGTCCTCGAGAGCGTCGAGGAGGTCATCGCGCGGATCGTCGAGTATCGACGCCGCATCGGGGCCTTCAAGAACGAGGAGTGAGCATGAACCTCGGTAGCCTCATCGGACTTGTTGGCGGTATCGCCATGATCCTCCTCTCGATCTTCACCTCGGGCGGAACGGTCATGACCTACGTCGACGCGCCCTCGTTTTTCATGACCGTCGGCGGCTCCTTTTTCGCCCTCATGCTCCAGTATGGCCTTAAGGAGACGCTTGGCGTTTTTAAGCTTTTGAGTCGCAGCTTTAAGACCTACGACTATGGCGCCGAAAAGCTCCTCGACAAGCTCTACGAGTTTTCGGAGAAGGCTCGCCGCGAAGGTATCCTATCCCTCGAGGAAGAGATGAACGACCTCGACGACAAGTTCATGCAACAGGGGCTTAGACTCGTTGTCGACGGTACCGACGCGGAGGTCATCCGCGAGCTTATGGAGAACGAGCTCTCCCAGATGAACGAGCGGCACGGCCAGGGCATCAAGCAGGTGGACGCATGGTCCAAGCTTGCGCCGGGTTTCGGCATGCTCGGCACGGTTCTCGGCCTCATCGCCATGATGAAGAACCTCGAGGACAAGAGCCGCATCGGCCCCAACATGGCCGTCGCCCTCATCACCACCTTCTACGGCGCTATCATGGCGAACTTCATCCTCCAGCCGATGATGGGCAAGCTCGTTATCGACGACGCCGCTGAAACCACGGTGAAGGAGATGGTGATCGAAGGCGTGCTTTCGATCCAGGCGGGCGACAACCCGCGCATTCTGCTCGTGCGGCTTGCAAGCTATTTGCCGCCGAAGCAGAAGCAAGCGGTGCTTGACAAGTACAAGACGGACTAGGGGCGCGACGTGGCCAAGAAGAAGAAAGAGATGGCCGTAGGCGGCATCGGCGAATGGGTCGTCACCTACGGCGACATGGTCACCCTCCTCCTCTGCTTCTTCGTCGCCCTCTTCGACACCACCGAGGCCGAGGTTGTCCAGACCGAAATGATGATCTCGAGCCTCAATAACATCGGCATGGGCGGCGCGACGGGCGGCGCGACGCTCGCCTCGGGCAAGCTCGCCGAGCTCGGCAACACCGTCGCGACCCTCCCTTCGATGGAAAAGGGCAGGTCGCTCGGAACCGCCTTGAAAAAGGCGGTCTCGCTGTTTCAACCTGAAATTAAATCGAATAAAGTGCGCGTTTCTTCGAACGAGCGGGGCATTGTCATCAGCCTCGCCTCCGACGCCTTCTTTCGGCCCGCGAGCGCCCAGATCAACATAGAGGAGACGCGTGAGCTCCTTGTGCGGCTTGCTGCCCTTCTTGCCTCCGACGAGCTCAAGGATCGTAAATTCGCGATCGAAGGGCATACCGATTCGGCCCCCGTCGACCCTAGTGGCCCCTGGAAGTCCAACTGGGAGCTCTCCGCCGCGCGTTCGATCAATACGCTCAAGTACCTTGCCGACTTCGGGGTCGATGAGCGGCGCTTCCGCGTCGCTGGCTTCGCCGACACGGTGCCCCTTGCCTCGAACGACACCGAGGAGGGGCGGGCCTACAACCGTCGGGTCGACATCGTCATCCTCGACGAGGCGCACCTCTAGGACGCCCCCGCCGCGGTTCTCTGCCGCGGGCTTGAAGGCGGCAATCGGCGCTTTTCAAGTCAGCCTTCGCTTGTGTATACTAATGTCCACCCGTTCCCTTCCGATAATCGGAGTGAGAGGGCGGGCGGGGTTCGCGCGCTCTTCGGGCCGCGCAACGCCGCGGCCTTGAGGGAGGTTAGAGCATGGCCGACAGCGTCGACAATTCCGACCTTAATTTGTCCGAGGGCGAAGGCGCCGATGCCGTCGCCCCGAAGGCGAAGGGGGCGGGCCCTGGCCTTCTTAAAATCCTCATGATCGTGGGAATCGCGCTCGGCGCGGTGATTCTCATCGTCACGGTGGTGGTGATCACCGTGAACGTGATCAACAAGCAGGGGAAGCCGATGAGCCCCGTCGCGCAGAGCGAGGAGTACCAGGCCTCGACACCCATATTAGCATACGCGACGAACATCGGCGAGATCCGTGCCCGCACCCGCGACAAGGAGCCTTCCTCGGTCGTCGTCAAGATCAACGTCGGCTTTGCCAAGGATGACAAGGAGACGCCGAACGAGATAACAGCGCGGCTTTACCAGATTCGCGATTTTCTGCGCTCCTATTTCAGCAACAAGTACGCGGAGGAGCTTACGCCCGACAAGGAGAAGGAACTCAAGGATGAGCTCAGACACAGTCTGAACCGCATTCTCTCGAAGCCGAGCATCAAGGAAGTCCTGTTCGAGAAATTCGACGTCGTCGGACTTTAGTCCGGCGATGCACGGCCTGGGCGCCCGGCGGGGCATCTGGGGTTCCGTGAAGCCCGTGGAGGCCGCATGACCGAAGTCCTGTCACAGGATGAGATAGACCAGCTCCTCACCGCAATCAACGCGGGCGAGACCGAAATCGAGACGATCAAGCCGGCCGCCGACACCCGCAAGATCAAGATCTACGACTTCAAGCGGCCGGACAAGTTCTCCAAGGAGCAGATACGCACCGTGCAGATCATGCACGAGACCTTCGCCCGTCTCACGACGACGAGCCTTTCGGCTTCTTTGCGCACGCTCGTCCATGTGCACGTCGCATCGGTCGATCAGCTTACCTATGAGGAGTTCATCCGCTCCATCCCGACGCCAACGACCCTCGCCGTCGTCAGCATGGATCCCCTTAAAGGCCAGGCCATCCTCGAGATCGACCCCTCGGTCACGTTCACGATCATCGACCGCCTCTTCGGCGGCTCGGGCGAGGGGGCGAAGCTCAACCGCGAACTCACCGACATCGAGCACTCGGTCATGGAGGGCATCATCGTCCGCATCCTTGGGAACATGCGCGAGGCCTGGACCCAGGTCATCGACCTCCGTCCGCGGCTCTCGCAGATCGAAACGAACCCCCAGTTCGCGCAGATCGTCCCGCCGACGGAGATGGTTGTTCTCGTCACGCTCGAGACGAAGGTGGGCGAGGTTGAGGGCATGATGAACCTGTGTATCCCCTACCTGACGATTGAGCCGATCGTTTCGAAGCTCTCCGCGCAGTACTGGTATTCCTCGGTCCGCCGCGGCGCGACGACCGAAAACCTCAACATCCTCAAAGAGAAACTCTCTTCGGTGGAGATCCCCGTCATCGCGGAAATCGGCAAAATCGACATCTCGGTGCGCGACGTCCTCGCCCTTAGGGCGGGCGACATCGTGCGACTCTATTCGGTGCGCGTGAACGACCCGATGACGCTCAACGTGGGTAACAAGAAGAAATTCCTCTGCAGGCCTGGCGTCATCGGCAAAAAGATGGCTGTGCAGATAACGAAGAAGCTCGAGGACCTCGGCCAGGAAGAGTTCGAGGAACTGGCATCCGAAGGAGACGAAAACTATGAGTGACGGCGCCCTCTCCCAGGAAGAGATAGATTCCCTCCTTGCGGGACTCGACGGCGGCGCCGCGCCCGCGCCGTCCCCGAAGGCGGGCAGCGCCCTCTCGGCGCCCGAGACGCAGGCCTTCAAGGCGATCCTCGATGCGACGGTCGGCGCGCAGTCCCAGAATCTGTCGATGATCACCGGTCTTCCTGCGACCGTGCAGGCGCCCGTCGTCGACACCGTGAACCGGGATGGCTTTCTCCGTGATGTCCCCGAAGAGATTCTCGCGGTGACCGTGCCCTATGCGGGCTCGCTCCCCGGGGAGCACGTCTTTGCGATGTCCAAGGAGACTGCGCTCAAGATCGCCTCGCTTGCCAACAAGGACGAGGGGCTTGCGGAGCTCGACGACATGGCGATCTCCGCGGTGCAGGAGTGCGTCTCCACGCTCACCGGCACCCAGGTCACCGTGATCGCGGAAAAGACCGGCAACCGCAACATCCAGGCGGGGGTGGCCGAGGGGAGCTTCGGCCCCAAGGCGCTCGCCAGGGTTCCTTCAGGGGACATGGTTCGGGCTGTGTACCGCCTCCAGATCGGCGAAGGCGAGGGCGACCGCCTCGTCGAGCTGTTTGCGCTCCCCTTTGTGAAAGACCTTGTTGCCTCGACCGGGGGGGCGGCTGTCCAGACGCCGCCCCAGGCTCGGGCTCCCGATGCGAGCGACGGCGGCGCGATGGGCGGTTTTGGGGCGCCCCAGGCGGGCATGGGGATGGCCGGCGGCGGTATGCCTATGATGGGCGGCGGCATGCCCATGGGCCAGACTCAGGGCTATGGCGCGATGGGTGGCTTCGGCGCGCCCGCGGGCATGGGTATGCCGGCTACGGGAATGCAGGCGATGGGTGGCTACGGCATGAACCCACCGAACGTGC
This sequence comes from Spirochaetota bacterium, assembly GCA_029265615.1. Taxonomy (GTDB): domain Bacteria; phylum Spirochaetota; class Spirochaetia; order Treponematales; family Rectinemataceae; genus JAEUJG01. The sequence goes on along the minus strand of JAJUIB010000010.1, from coordinate 56,910 downwards.
AGCCTGTGCAGTTTGCGAGCCTTCAAATGCAGCAGGCGGCTCCCGAGCCCGGCAACATCGGCCTCATCATGGATGTCTTTATGGAGATGACGGTCGAGCTCGGCCGCACCCGGAAGCCGATCAAGGAGATACTCGGCATGGGTGAAGGCACGATCATCGAGCTCGACAAACTCGCAGGCGAACCGGTGGACATCCTTGTCAACCACAAACTGATTGCCAAGGGCGAAGTCGTCGTCATCGACGAGAACTTCGGTGTTCGTGTCACCGAGATTGTCTCGCCTATGGAGCGGATGTCGGATCTAGGATAAGGCCTTCGCCTTGTGCGCGGCATTATCCCTTGAAAGGCCGCGCACGGCGCCCATTTGTTCTGTATGCCCTTCCCTGGCGGCGCGTGTGCATTCTCTGCGCCGCGTGCACAGGGGCTTCGATGTGCGAGCAAAAACGCTTGCATTCGCTAGCTCTTTGCCGTAGAATGTGCTTTTGGGAGGGGTCTTTTGAAAAAGTATGTGCTCGTTCTCAGCGCCGTCATCTGGGCGCTCGGGGCGGGTGTCGTCGCGACCGCGCAAGCCGCAGTAGGCGCGCCTGCGCAGGGCGCCGCCGGGGCGTTGGGGAACGCGCAGGCGGTGGATGAGACGGCGCTCGCTATCGGCGATCAGGCGGCTCCCGCGGCGACGGGGGCAAAGGTGGCGGCGCCCTCCACAACGCTCAATTTCCTCCGCATGGTGCTCGTGCTCGCGCTCCTTGTGGTGGTTATGTATGTTGTTTTCAGGCTCCTCAAGCGCGCAGGCCGCCCTACAGGCGGCGAAGACGCGGCAGTCCGCGTCCTTGCGACCAGGGGGCTTGGCCCCGGGCGCGCACTGTTCGTCGTCGCGCTCGGCGATAAGGCCTACCTGATCGGCGCCACCGATGCTTCGGTATCCCTCATCGACCGGATCGAGGACAAGGACCTGATCGATGCGCTCGAACTCCGCGCATCCTCCTCGGCTGCCGCACCGAAGGGTGACTTTGGCGCCCTCCTCGGCTCCCTGCTCGGGAAGGGGCATAGCGGCAATGCCTTCTCCGAAAAAGCCACAGCCGCGCAGGCCTCTGGCGAGATGTTGGGCTCTGGCTACCTCGCACGGCAACGCGAACGGCTGAGGAAGTACAAGCCATGAACCGCCTTCTCCGCGCCGCCTCTGTTCTTGCCGCCCTCCTTGCCGCGGCTCCGGTCTTCGGCCAGGGCGTAGCCGCCCCTTCGACGATCCGCGCGCGCGATTCGGCCGTCCTCGTTCCAACACCTTCGCCCCCCAGCCCCTCCGCGCCCGCCGCGAGCTTCCCCCAGGGGAGCGCGCGCGGCACAACTGCCGCGCCCGCCCAGGTGCCCCTCGTGCCACTTGTCGACCTTCGCGTCAAAAATCCGCAAAACGGGAAGGAAGTCGCCTTCTCGGTCCAGCTCCTTCTCCTCCTCACGGTGCTGTCCCTCGCGCCGAGCCTCCTTATCCTCGTTACGAGCTTCCTCCGCGTGTCCATCGTGCTCGATTTTATCAAGCGTGCCCTTTCGCTCCAGCAGGTTCCGCCCAACCAGGTGCTACTCGGCATCGCCTTTTTCCTTACCGTGTTCATCATGTGGCCCACCTTCCAGGAGGTGTATGACAATTCCCTGAAGCCACTGTCGGACGGACGCATCGGTGTCGAAGAGGCGTACAGAGCGGCGGAAAAACCCTTCCGCATTTTTATGTATTCGCAACTCAAGGAAAACCCCGAGAGCATCCGGCTCTTTATGTCAATGCGGGGCCTCCCGAAGCCGCGCAGTCTCGCCGATGTGCCGACCTATGTCCTCGTGCCGGCCTTTGTCCTCAACGAGCTCACGGTTGCATTCAAGATAGGCATACTCCTCTTCATCCCCTTCATCATCATCGACATGGTTGTCGCCTCGGTGCTCATGTCGATGGGCATGATCATGTTGCCGCCCGTGATGATCTCCACGCCCTTTAAGCTGATTCTCTTTGTGCTGGTCGACGGCTGGAACCTGCTCACCGAGCAGATTGTCCGTTCGTTCATGTAGAGGAAGGGAGGAATCGAATGAGCGTGGGCGAAGCCGTTGGCATCCTTCGCGGTGGCATCATGGAAATCGTCATTCTCTCGGCGCCGGTCCTCCTTGTGGCGATGGCCGTGGGGCTTGTCATCTCGATTCTCCAGGCGACGACCTCGATCCAGGAGCAGACGCTCACTTTTGTGCCGAAGATTGCGGCCATTCTCCTCGTGCTTGCGCTTCTCGGCGGTTGGATGTTCGGAAGCCTCGAGCAGTACGCCCGCGGGCTTTTCGCCATGATTCCCTCGATGGCACGGTGAGGAACGCGGTGGGCTGGCCAATCGGCGACTGGAATCTCTTCCTCGTCATCGCGGCGCGCGTGCTTGCGCTGATCGAGGTGGCGCCGCTTCTTTCGAGTTCGGGCGTGCCTCAGGTGGCGAAGGTGGGGCTTGCCGCCTTCGCTGCGGCCGCCGTCTTCCCCGCGGTAAAGGCAGCGGGCTACCCCATTCCTGAAGATGGGGTGGCCTATCTCCTCCTCATCGCGGGAGAGGCGATGATTGGCCTTGTCATGGGGTTTTTCCTCTCTATCGTGTACTCCGCCTTCACCACGGCGGGGCAGTTCTTTTCGCTACAGATCGGCTTTGGTGCCATGGAGACCTTCGACCCCCTTGCGGAGATCGAGATCCCCGTGATGGGCCAGTTTCTCAATCTCATCGCCATGTTCGTCTTCGTTGCGACTAAAGGCTTTCAGCGGCTCTTCCTTGTGGGCGTCCAAGGGTCTTTCAGCGCGATGCGCGCCATCGATCTCGTGGGGAGGGGTGCCGATATTGTCGGGTTTCTCGGCAGGTCCGTCGGCGCGCTCTTTCTCCAGTCGCTCGTGCTCTCGATGCCGGTGCTCGGGACCTTGTTTGTCGTCACCGTCGGCCTCGGGCTCCTTTCCAAGGCTGCCCCCCAGATGAACCTCATGAGCGAGGGCTTTCCGGTAAGCCTTCTTGTCACGTACTTCATCATGCTCACGGCGCTACCGCTCATGATGGAGGCCTTCTCGCGCATCATTGACGCGGGCTTTTCAGATCTCGCCCTCCTCGTGGGAGGTGCGCGATGATGGTGCGGCGCTCCGCCGCTGCGTCGGCCGCCATCTATTTGCAGTGGTCCGTCGCGAACCACTGCACTTCCGAGATGAGTCCTGCTGCTATCCATTTGCAGTGGTTCGCGGCCGAGGATGAAGGACGGACTGAGGAACCGTCTGAGTACAAGATACGGAAGGCGCGCGAGGAGGGGCGGGTTGCGAAGAGCCAGGAGCTCGTCGGCGCCCTTGGACTTCTCCTCCCTGCGGTCGCCCTCGCGATCCTCGCACCGTATATGGGTCGGACGATCCGTGAGATGATCGTGTTTTACTTCTCAAAGGCCGCGGAAGCCGACGTGACGACCGATGCAGGCCCGCTTGCCGCCGCTTTTTTCTCGTACTTCGCCCGTCTCACGCTCCCCATAGCGCTTGTCGCCCTCGTCGCGCTCCTCGCCGCGAATCTCTTTCAGACGGGCTTTTTGTTCACGCTCAAGCCGATAACGCCGGACTTTTCCCGAATCGTGCCGCGATTCGGGCAGTACCTTAAGCGCACGCTCTTTTCGGTCGAGGGGCTGTACAATTTCGGCAAGACCCTCCTCAAGGTGGCCATCATCGGCATGGTCGCCTATTTTACTATAGCGGGCGAGTTTAAGCGCCTTATGGCGATGTTCAGCGTGCCCTTCTGGTCCTCGGTGAAGCTTGTCGCCTCGCTCGCGATGCGGCTCCTCATCGAGGTCGCCGTGATCCTCCTTGCCCTGTCGGTTCCCGACTACCTGTTCCAGCGCAGGCAGTATATGGAATCCCTTAAGATGACGAAGGAAGAGGTCAAGGAAGAGCGGAAGATGCAGGAGGGCGATCCGCTCGTCAAAAGCAGGATGCGCGAACGCATGCGCGAGCTCCTTGCACGCAATATGGCGGCCAACGTGCCCAAGGCCGATGTCGTCATCGCAAACCCGACGCACTATGCCGTCGCGCTCGAGTGGGAGCGCGAACGCATGACCGCTCCCACCGTCACCGCGAAGGGCGCCGACGAGGTCGCGCTCAGGATCCGTCGCATCGCGGAAGAGGCCGGCGTGCCGGTTGTTGAAAACCGGCCCCTCGCTCGCGCGCTCTATGCCGATGTCGAGATAGGCGACTCAATCCCGGAAAAGTACTACCAGGCAATCGCCGCCGTCCTCGCGCACGTGTATGCGGCGAGCGGCGAGGCGGATGCATTCCGCCGCGAGGCCGCGGCCGAAGCCTAGGAGGATAGAGCACGATGTCCGATACCCAGAGGGCGGTCCGCGAAACGCTCCTTGCGAACCCCTCAGACATAGCGGTCGCGGCGGCGACCATCGCGGTCGTCCTCATGATCATTATCCCCGTGCCCGCCGTCCTTCTCGACGCGCTTCTTGCCTTCAACCTCACGTTGGCAATCCTCACCATCCTCATCGTCCTCTACACGCGGAAGGCGACGGAGTTCTCCATCTTCCCGACGATGCTTCTCGTGTCGACGGTTTTTGGCCTCGCGCTCAACATCTCGTCGACGCGGCTCATACTCACGAAGGGCGCAAATTTCGACTCGCGGCTCATCCGCGCCTTTGCGACCTTTGTCGTCGGCTCGGGTGGCACCGAGGGCTTGGTCATCGGATTCATCATCTTCGTGGTCATCATCGCGGTGCAGGCTATTGTCATCACGAAGGGCTCGACGCGCATCGCCGAGGTCGCGGCGCGTTTTACTCTGGACGGACTTCCCGGTAAGCAGATGGCCATCGAGGCGGAGTACAACTCGGGCGCTATCTCCGAGGAGGAGGCCATACGGCGCAAGGCCGAGGTCCAGCGCGAGGTCGACTTTTACGGCCAGATGGACGGCGCCTCGAAGTTCATATCGGGTAATGTCAAGGTGGGCATATTCATCTCCGTCGTGAACCTCCTTGGCGGCTTCATTATCGGCATGGTGCTCCATCGTGAGAGCTTCCAGACAGCTATCACTACCTACACGGCACTCACTGTCGGCGACGGCCTTTTGTCCCAGCTCCCAGCCCTCCTTATATCGGTTGCGACGGGCATCATCGTCACTCGCGCCAATGCCGAGGGCACTTTCGGCCGCGAGGTCGCGACGCAGTTCACGCAGAGCGCGAAGATATACTTTGTTGCGGCGGCGGTGCTCGCGCTCCTCGCCATCCTACCCGGCTTTCCCTGGTATGTGCTTATCCCCATGGCGGGGCTCCTTGCCTTCATCGGCATCCGGCTTGCACGGAAGGAGGCTGCGGCAGCCGATAAGGCGCGCGCGGCACAGGCGGGAGGGGTCAAGAAGGCCGAAGCCCCCGCCGAGCTTGCGCCCGTCGTGCCCCTCGATCCCATCAGTCTCGAGCTGGGTTACGGTCTCATCCCGCTCGTCGATAAGGACAAGGGCGCCGACCTCCTCGAGCGGATAACGCGGATTCGGAAGGAGAGCGCCCTCGACATGGGCCTTGTCGTGCCTCGCATCCGCATCATCGACAACATGCGCCTTGAGCCTTCGGAGTACTCGTTCAAGATCAAGGGCGTCGAGGTCGGCCGCGGCCTCATCCGCATTGGCCACTACCTCGCCATCAATCCAGGCGGTGCCCTCGAGGACCTTCCGGGCGAGCGCACGAAGGATCCGACCTTTGGGCTCCCCGCGCTCTGGATTTCCGAGGAGAACCGCGACCGCGCCGAGCGCGCAGGTTACACGGTGGTCGACCCGCCGAGCATTGTCGCGACCCATCTTACGGAGATCATCAAGCGCCACGCAGCCGAAATACTCGGCCGCCAGGAGGTGCAGGCGATCCTCGACGCGCTCAAGAAGGATTACCCCGCGGTTGTCGAGGATGCGCAAAAGCGGCTGTCGCTCGGCGAGACGCAGAAGGTCCTTCAGGGCCTTTTGCGCGAGCAGGTGTCGATCCGGAACATGGTCGCCATCCTCGAGACGCTTGCGGACTATGCCGGCGTCACGAAGGACATAGGCTTTCTTGTCGAGAAAGCCCGCCAGGCCCTCGGCCGACAGATATGCCTTCAGTATGCCGACCAGGACCGCACGCTACGCGTTCTTACGATCGAGCCCTCGCTTGAGCAGAAGATAATCGAGAGCCGCGTCGACTCGCCCATGGGCGCGATGTCCGCCCTCGAGCCGGTCGTGCAGCGCCAGTGGATCAAGGCGCTCACGCGCGCGGTGGCTGCCGTGCAGGCGAAGGGCTGGTTCCCGGTCATCCTATGCTCCGAGGCGGCGCGGGCGCTCGTCAAGTCGAGCACGGAGCGGGAAATCCCCGATCTTGTGGTGCTCTCGGTTCCCGAGATAGTCGCCGAGGCGAGGGTCGAGGCGGTGGGCGAGATACGACTGGAAGGATAAAACGTCATGCAGTATTTCACCGAGCAAGGTGCGACACACCGGGAAGCGCTTGACCGGGTGCGCGCAAAATACGGCGATCAGGCGCAGATACTCTCGCATCGGACCGTGCGCACGGGGGGCGTCCTCGGCCTCTTCGCGCGGGAGGCGGTCGAAGTGACGGGATACATCCGCCCTGCTCCCCGGGTCGAGCCCCGGCCGACGCCCAAGGATCTTGAGGAGGAAAAGCGCAAGATCCTCGAACGCGCCCGCGCCGATCAGGCAAAGTCCGATGAAGCGCTCGGCAAGGTGCTCGAGGAGCTACGCGGTCTTAAGGAGAGCATCGGCGTTCTCGTCCGTCCCCCATCCGAGGAGGAACACGAATCGATCCGCCGTGCCGAAGAGCTCCTAGCACAAAACGATTTTACCGACACGCTCAGGCGCGAGCTCGTTGGCTCCCTCCGGCGTGATTTTACCCTCGAAGCCCTCGAGGACTGGGAGGGCCTTGAGGCGGCGCTCCTTGAACGGATCGGCGACCTTGTCGAGCTCTGGCGCGAGGGCGACCAGCGACCCCCGCGCGGTCCCCGGGTTCTTGCCCTCGTGGGGCCGACAGGGGTCGGCAAAACGACGACTATTGCGAAGCTCGCCGCTATCTATGCGGTTGGGATGCTCGGCGAACGGCCGAAATCGGTGCGCATGGTCACGATCGACAACTACCGCATTGGCGCCCGTCAGCAGATAGAGACCTACGGCAACATCATGGGGGTGCCCGTCTCCTGCGTCGAAACCGCCGAAGACCTCAGGAAGACGCTCGCCTTCCACGCTGACGCCGACCTCATCCTCGTGGACACCATTGGCAAGAGCCCGCGCGATGCGGTCCGCCTTGCGGAGATGCAGCGGCTCATCGCCGCCTGCGGGCCGCAGGCAGAGGTGCATCTTGCCGTGCCGGCGACGATGAAGGCGAGCGATATGGCCGAGACGCTCAGACAGTTCGAGCCCTTCGGCTACCGCGCGGTCGTGCTCACGAAGCTTGATGAAACCAACCGCGTGGGCAATGCGGTCTCGGTGCTTGCCGAGCGCCGGAAGCCACTTTCCTATGTGACCACGGGGCAACGCGTGCCCCAGGATATCGAGCGGGCGACCGTCACGGGCCTCCTCACGAGACTCGAGGGTTTCCGCGTCGACAGGCCGCGGCTTGAGGAGCGCTACGGTGAATCCGCATCGCGCCGCGGGCACGAGGCCCTCTGATAACGGGCGGAACGGAGACGAGGTATGGAAGACCAGGCACAGGCCCTTAGGGAGATCATGGGGGCGCGCCCTCAGTCCGCGCGGCCGGAGAGCCCGGGTGCGGCACAGCCGACCACGCAGGCGGGGGCGCGGGGCGGGGGCGATGCAAAGAAGACGCGGATTATCGCAGTCGCAAGCGGCAAGGGCGGCGTTGGGAAGACGAACCTCTCCGTCAACCTCGCGATTGCTTACGCCCAGCTCGGCAAGCGCGTCGTGGTTATGGACGCGGACCTCGGGCTTGCGAATGTCAACGTTATGCTCAACATGATCCCGAAGTACAACCTGTACCATGTGATTCGGAAGCAGAAGACGATGCGCGACATTATCCTCGACACGGAGTACGGGATTCGCATCGTCGCGGGGGCCTCGGGGTTCTCGAAGATCGCGAATCTCTCCGAGGAGGAGCGGCAGAACTTCATAGGCGAGCTGTACACGCTTTCCGAGGCCGATATCATCATCATCGACACGAGCGCCGGCGTTTCGAGCAACGTCCTCTCCTTTATCGCGGCGGCGGACGACGCGATCATCGTGACGACTCCCGAGCCGACCGCCATCACCGATGCTTACGGCATCATCAAGATCATCGCAACCGAGATCGAGAACCTCAACATAGGGCTTAAGCTCGTCGTTAACCGCGTCAAATCGGTGACGGAGGGGCGCCGCGTCGCCGAGCGCATCATCAACATCTCGGGCCAGTTCCTTAATCTCAAGGTCGAGTATCTCGGGTGCATCTACGATGATCCCGTCGTGCCCGCCGGCGTGGTGCGGCAACGGCCCTTTATCGTTGCAGAACCCAAGTCCAAGGCCGCTATTTCGGTGCATCACCTCGTGGGGCGCATCGAAAAGACAGAATTCGCCGACGACAAGGGCATAGGCCGTTTCATCAAGAAACTTTTCGGCAAGGAGTGAGGCTCGTGCGTGGGCGGCCGAACTTGACGGCTGGTCGGATTTCGGCCTAATCTTGAGTGAATGGGGGGAGGGCCTCGGTGGACAAGGATCTGCGAGCATCGCTCATCGCCTCCGGGGCGGCTGCGGCGCTGTCGGCCATTGTCGGCGCGCTCTACCGCGCCCCCTTCTTCGTCCTTGCCCTGCGCGCCCTCCTAGGAGGCCTCGTCATCGGTGCCTTCGTCTATGGGGCGCTGTGGGCAATGCGGCGCTTCCTCCCCGAGCTGTTCGCCGTGAACGGCGACGCCGTGAACGGCGACGCCGCGGACGGCGACGCCGCGGACGGCGACGCCGCGGACGGCGACGCCGCGGACGCCAAAACGCCGCGTGGCACGGCGTCTCTGGAGTACGCCGCAAACGATGACGCCGTCCGCGGCGAATTTCCACGTCCCGGCTCTGCGGTCGACATCGTCCTTCCCGGCGAGGAGCCGGGGAGCGCGGCCTCTCCTGCTACATCCGTCGCAGGAGGGCGCGGCGCTCAGCCAGAGGGCCGGGAGGATGCGCCTGCTCTGGATATGCGCCCTGCGGATGCGGTGAGGGTCGGTGAGAGTTCGCGCAGTGCGGCACTCAGGCCTGTTACCGCCTCGCTTGTCGAGCCCGAAGGGGATGAGGACTTTGAATTCGGCACCGCAAGTCTCCTCGACGCCGAGGAGGAATCCGCGGCAGCCGTCCCGCCCACCCCCCCCGCCGCCGCGCGAGCGGAAGGCCTTGAAGACCTCGATGTGCTTCCGGACCTCGATGCCTTGTCCGACAGTTTCTCGGCGCCGCGCTCCGGCGAGGTGGCTGCCGCGGTGCGCGAGGACAGCGCATCGGGGAGTTATGCGCGCGCCGCTTTAGGCGGCGATGCTGCTTTAGGTGGCGCGCAGCGCGACACCGATCCCGCCCTCCTTGCGCAGGCCGTGAGGACTTTGCTCAAACGTGATCAGAAAGGGTAAGCGAAGATGGCCGAAAACCCGCACGCGCGATTAGGCGAAGACGAGCTTTGGTCCCTCTACAAACGCACGAGGGATCCTCAAATCCGCGACGCCTTTATACGGCAGTACGCTCCCCTCGTGAAGTACGTGGCGGGCAAGGTCGCCGCGAGCATGCCGAACACGGTCGAGTTTGAGGATTTGGTCGGCTTTGGAGTGTTCGGCCTCCTCGATGCGATCGATAAGTTCGATCCAGATAAAAACGTCAAATTCAAGACCTATGCGGTGACGCGTATCCGCGGGGCGATTTTTGACGAGCTCCGCTCGATCGACTGGGTGCCGCGCTCGGTCCGCCAGAAGACAAAAGAGCTCGAAGAGGCCATCGTGAGCCTCGAGGCCAAGCTTGGGCGACCCGCCACCGACCAGGAGATAGCCGAATCGCTCGGACTTTCCGAGGACGAGCTCGTCAAGACGATGCTCAAGATATCGGGCACCTCGATTCTCTCGCTCAATGATGTGTGGTATTCGGGCGACGACGCGGATAAAATTTCTATCGGCGAGAGCATCGAGTCCCCCGCAAGCCTCAATCCCGACTCCGCCGTTGAGCGTGAAGAGGTGAAGCGCGTCATCGTTCAGGCGATCAACGAGCTACCTGAAAAGGAAAAAAAGGTTCTCGTGCTCTACTACTACGAGGACCTTACTCTCAAGGAAATCGGCCAGGTGCTCGAGGTGACGGAGTCGCGGGTCAGCCAGCTCCACACTAAGGCGATTCTGCGTCTACGGGCCAAGCTCACCAACGTGCGCAAGGGTATTCTGTAGGAATATGGCGGAACGGAAAGTCGGTCTGGCCGAGGTTGCCCAGCTCATGCGGCTCCACCTCGAGGAGGATAAGGGGAAAAAGTCCCTCGTCGTCGAGGGGATGAGCCGCGAAGAGGCGCTCGCCGACGCTGCTGTCCAGCTTTCCGTACCGCTGTCTCGTCTTGAGTACGAGGTGCTTGAAAAGGGGCTTGCAGGTCCCCTCGGCATTGGCCGCAAGCCCTGGCGGCTGCGCGTCTACCTTGCCGCGGAGAAAAAGGAAGTGGCGCTTCCCGAGGAGGTGGATGTCTTTGCCGCCGTTGCCGCCGCCACCGAGCTGCCCAAGGACCGCGACGGCGAATGCTTTGTCCGCCTTGCGCCAGATGGGGCCCTGCTCAAGGTGACACCGCCTGTCGGCAAGGGGCGCCGTGCGAGTGAAAGCCAGGCCTTTGAGCGTCTTGAGCAGCGCGCGGTACGGAACTACGACGAGGCGCTCGTGAAGGAGGCCGTGCGCCGCGCTTCGGGCGAGTACGTCAAGGTGGGCGAGTTTATCGCGAACCCCGCGAATGACGCCCTCCTCACCGTGGACATTACCGATCAGGAGATGAAGGCCTTTGTCCAGCTCACCCCGCCTGGGCCTGGCGGCTGCGACCTCTCGAAGGATGCAATCCTCGCCTTTCTTCGCAACAACCGTGTTGTCTACGGCATCATCGACGAGGCGGTTCAGGCGCTCGAGGATCGTCCGCGGTATCGCGAGCCCGTGCTTGTCGCGGAAGGTACCCGGCCCCAGAATGGCCGGGATGCGGGTGTCCAGTTCAATTTCGAAACCGATAAGTCCAAGCTCAAGCTCAAAGAGGCCTCGGACGGCCGCGTCAATTGGAAGGAGCTTGGCCTCATCCAGAATGTCGTCGCAGGCCAGCCCCTCGCCCGGCGCCTGCCGCCAGAGAATGGCCAGGCGGGGCGTACGGTCACTGGCAAGAGCATCCCCGCGAAGAATGGCAAGGATGCGCCGCCACCGCTCGGCAGAAATGTGCACCTCGCCGACGACGGTGTCACGATCGTCGCCGACATCAACGGCCAGGTCACCTACATCGGCGGCAAGATCAACGTCGAGGAGATACTGACCGTTCAGGGCGATGTTTCGCTCAAAACGGGGAACATCATGTTTCTCGGCACGGTCATCGTGCAGGGCAATGTCGAAGACGGCTTTTCCGTCAAGGCCTCGGGCAACATCGAGGTGCGCGGCACCGTCGGCAAGAGCGAGCTCATCGCCGAAGGAGACATCGTCGTCCACCAGGGCGTGGCTGCGAAATCCGGCGGCATCGTCCAGGCCGGCAAGAACATTTGGTCCAAGTTCATCGAGAACGCCTTTGTCGAGGCCGGCGAAAATCTCATCGTGTCGGATGGCATCATCAACTCGACGGTGGTCGCAAACAAGAAGATCATTTGCCAAGGTAAGCGCGCGGCGATTGTCGGTGGTCGCTACCGCGCCTGCGAGGAGATCAACGCAAAGACCTTGGGCTCCCCCGTTGGCGGCGCGGAGACCGTGCTCGAAGTTGGCTATGACCCGAAGAGCAAGGAAAAGCTCGACCAGCTCCAGGCGCAGGCCGGGCAACTTTCCCGGCAGGTTGACGGCCTTGACAAGAATATAGCGACGCTCAACGCGCTCAAAAAGCAGCGGAAGGAGCTACCCGAGGACAAAGAGGCTGTGCTCCAGGACTACATCGCGCAACGTACGGAGCTCGTCGCCGAACTCCGCGCTGTCGCGAAGGAGATCGAAGGCGTACAGACCTACCTCAACGGCCTCAAGATACGCGGGCGAGTGAGCGCCTCGGGGCGCGTATATCCCGGCGTCAAGATCTGCATCAAGGATGTTCGCGAAGACATCAAAACCGAGCTCAAGGCGATAACCTTCTATCTCGAGAACCAGCTCATCCGCACGACAAAGTACGAAGAGCCTGAGGACGAGATACTTAAGAGGGGGCCTCCCGATGCCTATAAGGCCGATTGACCTCCAGACTCTCTTCATGCAGATGCAGCAGGTTGGTCGCGAACAGGCGGCCGAGAAGGAGGGCGCCCTTCTTCAATCGGCGATAAAGGGCGCGGCCGAGCAAAAGCGGCGCGATGAAACAAAGGAGGCGGTGCGTCGGCCCGAGGAGCCTGAAGGCGGTGCGCCGCCTGTGCGGGATCGCAAGGAGCGCGGGCCAGGTCGAAAGGGCCAGGGGCCGGGTGAGGAGGGCGGGCGCGACGGCACTGAAGAGGAAGCTGCGCAAGGGGAAGAGGTCGTCCGCGATCCCGACCTCGGCACGAAGATCGATCTTTCCGGCTAGGAGCATATGGCTAGTTTTTTCACGCTTGTCGCCCTCGACCTTCTCGGTCTCCTTCTCCTCTGGTTCTATGTGCGTACTCGGCTTAAGCGCGCCCTCGAGCTCGAAGGCTTGCTTGCGGACATTCGTAAGGAAGTGCGCGCGCTCAACATCGAGCTCAACGAGACCGCCGACCGCAACATCAGCCTTCTCGAGGACAGGATGGCTGCGCTTAGGGCGCTCCTTGAGGAGGCCGATCGCCGGATCGGCGTCATGCGTCGCGAAGTCGAAACTCGCGCGGCGGAGCGCGAGGTGTATAGCCACCTTAGGCGTCCGCGTCCTAATGCGGAGGCTCCGCAAGCCGCGTCCCTCGGAACGGTCGCCGCCGCCCCGCCCTCGCAGGAGGCCGCGCGCGAACCGATCCGGCTTGAGCTTGCCGGCCAGGCGCGGCGCTCAGGCGCGCAGGGCGCTCTACGTGAGCAGGCGGAGGCCCCGCGCGGTGCTTCCTCTGAGCGCGGAGCTTCTTCCGCAGAGGCTCCGGCCATTCCGGCCCTTGTGCGTGCTGCCGAAAGCGTGATCCCTCCACGCCCGCTTCGCGAAGAAGCTGCGGAGCTCTACCGCAAGGGCTTCTCCGCTGAGCTCATCGCCGCGCGGCTTGGTGCAACGGTGGCGGAAGTGGAGCTTCTTGTATCGCTCGAAGAATCCCGCGCAAGCCGCCGCGAGGCGGAGGTCTAGCCGTGGCGGCCGTCATAGGCATCGACTTCGGAACCACCAACTCCCTCTGCGCCTGGCTCGATGGCGACCGTCCGGCCATAATCCCGAACGCGCGGGGCGCTCGCGCGACGCCGAGTGTTGTCGCGGTTACCGCGCGCGGCGAGACGCTTGTCGGTGAATCGGCGAAAAATCAGGCGCTTGTCAATCCTGCCGATACGGTTGCCGGGGTAAAACGACTCCTTGGTTCGGGGAAGCTCATCACCCTTGGCGGAAGGAGCTGGCGCCCCGAGGAGATCGCCGCCCTCATTCTTTCCTCGCTCAAGGCCGATGCCGAGCGCCACCTTGGCACCGAGGTCGAGCGGGCGGTTATCACGGCACCGGCCAACTTTTCCGAGCGCGAGCGTCGCGCCCTGCTCGAGGCGGGGAGGCTCGCCGGGCTTGAGGTGCTCCGCATTGTCAATGAGCCCACCGCCGCGGCAGTTGCCCGAGCCTGGTCCCTCCAGCTTGCAGGCCGCGGCGGCGCCGTCACCAGTAGCGAAGCGGCCGATGCGCGGCTCATTCTCGTCTATGACTTTGGCGGTGGCACCTTCGACGTTACCGTGCTCCGTCAGGCAGAGTCGGACTGTGTCGTTCTCGCTTCGCGGGGGGATGGACGGCTTGGCGGTACGGATCTCGATCGCGAGTTATTTAGCCGCGCCGCCGCGGCCTTTGCCGCTGAATACGGCCTTGACGCCGATGCCGACCGCCTTCTCGCCCAGGCGCTCGCCGAGCAGGCGGAACGGGCAAAAATAGAGCTCTCCGAGCGTCTTGAAGCCGCGATGAGTCTGCCCTTCGCCCTCTCACCGGCCCGTGGAAATGAGGCGGCGAAGGTCGTTCATCCCGTCCATACGATTTCTCGCGTCGAATTTGAGGCGATCGCCGCCCCTTATGTCGAGCGCAGTCTTGAACTCGCCGCGCGGGCCCTTGATGACGCGGGACTCGCGCCAAGCGACGTGGACGTCCTCGTGCTCTCAGGCGGTTCGAGCCGCATCCCCTTGGTCCGGCGCCTTCTCAAGGAGCGCCTTGGGCTTGATCCCGCGGGCGGTATCGACCCTGAGGAGATCGTCGCGCTCGGCGCCGCCGTCGAGGCATCGCTTGCCTCCGGATCGCAGCGGCTTCGCGTCCGCGATGTCGTTGCACGCACCTATGGTGTGGAAATCGATGGGGGGCGTTTCGTGCCGCTCATCCGGAAAAATAGCCCCGTGCCCAGTCTACGAAGCCGTGTCTTCACGACAGTCGCGGACGGCCAGGATTCGGTGGAGATCCACGTGCTCCAGGGCGATTCCCCGCAGGCCGCGGAGAATCTCTCGCTCGGCCGTTTCCTCCTTTCGGGCGTGCGGCCTGCCCGCGCGGGCGAGCCCCGCATCAAGGTTGATTTTGGCATCGACGAGTCGGACATCCTCCATGTCGAGGCGGTGGATCTCGATACGGGCGCGGTCCAGGCGATCAGCATCGCCGACCTTGATCGGGGGGCTCAGGCCGAGAGTCCCGCGGACTTAGTCGACAAGGTGCGGCTCCTAGCTACCCGCATCGCCGAGCTTGCGGCAGGGCTTTCGCTCGAGGCGGGGCTCGCCGCCGAGCTTGAAGAGGCGGCTCGCCGCGCCTCTGCTGCCCGGGTCAACCAGGCGGAGGGCGAGCTTAAACTCCTCAAGGCCGAGCTCGAGGGGCTTGTCGGCGAGCTCCTCGCCCGGCGTTCCGAGCATCGCGCCGCCCTGCGCGAGGCGCCGCCATGAGCGCCTCCCGCGATGACGGCCCGTATACGGGCTCAGGCCGCTTTTCTCCGCCACAGGAGGCCGAGTCGCGCCTCCTTGCTGTGCTCGCACTCGGCCCCGGCGCAGACACGGAGGACATCCGCACCGCGTATCGGCGCCTTGCCAAGCGCTGGCATCCGGACAGTTCGGGCGATCCCACTACGGCCCGCCAGTTCGCACGGCTCACCCGCGCCTACAAGGTGCTCTGCGCTCGCCCCCCTCTCGCGGGGGGGCCGCATGCCTCGGCCGCCTCGCGCTACAGGCGGGTGATCGAGGCGGGCGAGGACCTCTTCGCGCTCGGCCAGGTGCTTGCGACGGACAGGGACCCCGAAGTGCGCGCCGCCGCCGTTTCTCGTCTCGGCCTTTCGGGGCGCACCGCCGCGTATGTGTTTCTCAGGCGTGCGTTGTACGATCCCGATCCCGGCGTCGCATCCGCCGCCATCCGCGCCGTCGCGCTCCTCGGCGCGCGCCAGGCGGAAGGCGAGGTCGCGGCGCTCTACAGCCGTTCGGGCCCTGCCCTGCGCCGGGCCATCCTTGAGACAGCCGCCGCGACCCGCGAGCCGCTTTTCCGCACGGCCCTCGCGGCGGCGCTTCGCGACGAGGACCCCGAGCTCCGCGCCTATGCGCGAAAGATCGGTGCCAAGTCCTAAACGCTATAGGGCTTTTTTTAGGCCCTCGTAAGGCGGGTGTCGCTATTTGATCTTTTCCCAGTAGGAAAGCCCCGTCGGTGTCGCCGCAAGGCCGCCCTCGGCGCTCTCCTTGAGCGTCGAGGGCATCGAGTCGCCGATCATCTTCATCGCGCCCAGCACCTCGTCAAAGGGAATAACGCTCGAGATACCTGCGCGCTTCAAGCAGACTGCGGTGAGCGCCTCCGCCGCCATAAACGCGTTGCGTTTAGTGCAGGGCACCTCGACGAGGCCCGCGATGGGATCGCAGACGAGGCCGAGCGTGTTTTTGAGTGCAAGCGCCGCCGCGTCGAGTGAGCCCCTTTCGTCTTCGCCGAGGAGCCACGCAAGACCCGCCGCCGCCATGGCGGCGGCTGCCCCGCATTCGGCCTGGCATCCCCCCGCCGCGCCCGCGAGGGTGGCGCGGGCCGCGATGAGCATGCCGACTGCGGATGCGACGATGAAGGCGTCCTGGAACCGCGGATGATCAGGTCCCAGGGCGGCGTCCCGCGCGTCGCGGTAGGCCCATAGAAGGCCGGGCGCGATGCCGCAGGAGCCCGCCGTCGGAAAAGCGACCACCTTGCCGCCGCAGGCGTTGACCTCGTTGATCGCAAGCGCGTAGGTTAGGGCGCGCCTAAAAAGATCGTCTTCAACCGGCCAGGATTCGCTGTGGGCGAGCTTCGCGGCGCCGCCCTGTGTCATCCCCGAGAAGGAGACCTGCGGTTCCCGGATGCCGCGGTCAAGGGCCGCCTTCGTCACGCGGATGCGCCGCGCGATTTCCTCCCTGAGCTCCATCTCTGTTTTACCCGCGTAGAACGACTCCCGCGCAAGGAGATAGGCGGGAAGATCGAGGCCCGATTCGTCAAGGCGCGCAAAAAGTTCTGACGCGGTGGAGAATTTCCAGTTCATCGCGCGCCTCCTTAAGCCCGGATAGAGGGCACGTAGACGACCTCGCGCACTGCGGGGAGCTCCCGCACCTGCGCGACGATGCCCGCGGGCACGACGCCGTCAACCTCGATGACGAGAAGGGCCTCGTCGCCCTTGTCTTTGCGGTGCGAGACGGCGCTTGCGATGTTGAAGCGGTTCGCCGCAAGAATGTGCGAAATAATGGCGATGACGCCGATTTCGTCCCGGTGGAGGACGAGGAGTGCGTCGAGCGAGCCGTCCAGGTCGGCCTCGAAGCCGCCGATCGACTGGAGCCTGATCTCGCCGCCGCCGATCGAGGCGCCGCGGATGCGAATGTAGCGTTCCGCGCTTTTTTCGCCACTCTCGTCCGCGGCCCAGAGTTCGATTACCGCGGTGTTCGGATGGTAGCGCTCGGGCCCTTCGTACACGGGCACGATCTCATAGGCGAGCCCTTCGCGTTCGGCGAGTTCACGGGCGTAGCCGAGCCGTTCGTCTTCGGGCAAGATGCCGAGGAGTCCCGCGAGCGCGGCCTTGTCCGAGCCGTGGCCTCGGTAGGTGCGCGCAAGCGAGCCGTAAAAGCTCACCCGCGCCCGAAGGAGGGGGTAGGGGAATATCTTCCGCGCAAGGAAGGCGATGCGCGCAACGCCCGCCGTGTGCGAGCTCGAGGGGCCGATCATCACGGGCCCAAGGATGTCGAGAATGCCAGTCGTCGTCGCGGTCATGTGAGCGTAAGCATAGCGCAGGCGCTAAAGCTCCCGCAAGGCGGCCCTGCAAGGCGGCTTCTGTGCGCCGCCTACTCCGCTCTGTCGCTTTCGCTCTTTGTCCCGGACTCGATGCCATACTCCTCGATCTTCTGGTAGAGCGTCTTCCTGCCGATTCCGAGGAGCTCGGCAGTGCGGCTTTTGTTGCCGCCCTGCGCAGCGAGCGTTTCTCGGATGAGGATGCGCTCGGCCTCCTCGAGCGAGGAACCCAAGGGGATGCGGATGTCGCGCGACTCGCCCGAAGCCCGCAGCGTGGGGGGGAGGTCATCCACCGTGATGAGGGGACCCCGCGCCATTACGACCGCGCTCTCGACGCAGTTCCGCAGTTCGCGCACATTGCCCGGCCAGGAGTAGGCGTAGAGCGCCTGGCGCGCCTTTGGATCGAAGCCCTCGACCTCCTTGCCGTCCTCGCCCGCGAATTCCTTGAGAAAGGCCATGGCGAGGAGGGGGATGTCGTCCCGCCGTTCGCGGAGGGGCGGGACGTGGATGTTCACGACATTAAGGCGGTAGTAGAGGTCCTCGCGAAAGCGCCCTTCGGCGATCTCCTTTTTAAGATCGCGGTTTGTCGCGGCGATGATCCTCACATCCGTTTCCACGGTCTCTTCGCCCCCGACGCGTTCGAATTTCCGCTCCTGGAGGACGCGGAGTATCTTGATCTGGACGTTCTGGTTGATTTCGCCTATCTCGTCGAGGAAAAGGCTCCCCTTGTCGGCGAGCTCGAATCTTCCGCGCTTGCGGCCCTGCGCGCCGGTGAAAGCCCCCTTCTCGTGTCCGAAGAGCTCGCTTTCGAGGAGGCTTTCGGCGAGCGCGGCGCAATGCACCTTGATGAGGGGGCCCTCGCGCCGCGGGGAAAGGTTGTGGATCGCGTCGGCGATGAGTTCCTTGCCGACGCCCGATTCGCCCGTGATGAGGACGCTTGCGCGGGTCGGCGCCACGCGGCGCACGAGGTCGAAGACGCGCTTCATCTCGGCGCTCGAGCCCACGATCGAGCTTCGCCTGCGCTGGGCCTCGACCTCCGCTTCGAGTTCGCGGTTCTTGCGCGCAAGCTCACCGCGCTCGAGCGCCCGCTTTGCGAGGAGCGACAGGTGGTCAAGATTGACGGGTTTTGTGAGGAAGTCGAAGGCACCGTAGCGCATGGCCTCAACGGCGTCCTCGATCGTGCCGTGGCCGGTGAGGACGATCACCGGTAGGCCTGGGTAGCGCCCCGCAAGCGTCTTGAGGAGTTCGGTGCCGGACATCGCGGGCATCTTGAGGTCGGTGATGACGAGGTCGATGGCGCCTTCTTCGACCGCCTTGAGACCCTCGGTGCCGTCAGCGGCGACGCGCACCGCATGCCCGTCGAGCGAGAGCGCCTCCGCGAGCCCTTCGCGTATGTTTTTTTCGTCGTCGACGACGAGGATGTTTGCCTTCATGCTCTGTCCCTCCGATCAGCCTTGTCCGGCCCGCCGTCATCGCGCCAGGGGAGGAGGCGCCGGTCCTTCTGCGGCACGGGGAGATAGATGGTGAATGTCGAGCCCGAGCCGGGGCGCGACCGCACATCGATAACGCCGTTGTGCTCCTTCACAATCTTGAAGGTGATCGTAAGGCCGAGGCCGGTGCCCGACTCCTTCGTCGTGAAATAGGGTTCGAATATCTTGGGCAGGGCCTCCTCGGGGATGCCCGTCCCCGTGTCGGAGACGGCGATGAGCACTTCGCCATCCTTTTCCGCGACCTCAAACGCAAGACGCCCGCCTTCGGGCATCGCCGCGAGCGCGTTCTTCGCGAGATTGAGGAGCGCCTGCTTCATGTAGCGCTTGTCGAGGAGGATGCGCGGTACGTTGTCCGCCACCATGGTTTCGATCTCGACACCCGAGCTTTCCGCCTCGTAGCGGAGAAAGTCGGCGACCTCGCGGACAAGTGCGCAGGGGTCCGCCTCGCGGAGCTCGACGTCCATGGGCCGCACGGCAAAGAGGAAGTCGACGACGATCTTGTTGAGCCGCTCGATTTCTTCCGTGACGATCCCGAGGTGGCGGTCGACGGTTTCAGGGTTGAGCGGCTTTCCCGATTTGAGCCCCTTTTTGAGGAGCTGGACATGGATGGATATCGATCCAAGCGGGTTTTTGATTTCGTGGGCGACGCCGGCTGCGAGCGTCGTGAGCGAGGCGAGGCTTTCCGCCCTCCGGAGCTGCGCCTCGCGTTTCCGCTTTTCGGTGACATCCTCGAAGTGCAGGAGTGTGCCCGCGATGCGACCGCGGGAAACCAGGGCGGTTGCGCTTGCGGCGACGATCCTCGTCCTGCCTCCCGGCGCTTCGAGCTCGAACTCGCGGTCGAGGACACTTTCCTCGCCCTCGAGCGTGTCGCGGAGGAATTCCGCCATTTCGCGGTCGGCGACGGAGAGCCAGACTGGACGCTCCGAAGGTTCGCCCCCCGCAAGACCGAGCATGCGCTCCGCCGACTTGTTGTAGATCGTCGGGAGGTGGTCGCGGTCGCAGACGACGATGCCGTCGAGCATCGAATCGAGCGCCGCCTCGAGGCGGCCGTTTTCCTCGGCGAGCGCCTGCAAGAGGGCGCGGAGTTGCTCCTCGTTCATGCGGGCCGATTTCGCGAGCGCCCGCTCGACAAAGCGCCTCATGAGCCGGCCATCCCGTAGAGGAGTCCTTCCGCAAGAAGCGTCGGCGAAAGGTTGTAGGTCTCGCGACGCGAGCGCGCTTCCCGTGCGGCCCGGGCCCAGGACCCCACGAGCTCAAGCTCCGTGGCTGAAAGACAGATCTCGCGCAGGGCTTCGCCTAAGAGCTCCGCGAAGGCCGCGAGGAAGGATTCGAAGGAATCCGCAAACGCGTCGTCGCGCTGACCAAAATCCTTGGTCGCCTCGAGGAGGGCGGCAAGCGCTCCATCGAGGGACCGTGCCCCTTCGCCGTCTGTGGTTTCCGCCGCAAGGCGGAGTCTAAAAGCTTCGAGTGCCGGTCCAAGCGCGGTGCGGCCTGCGCGGACTTCAAGAGCCGCCATAAGAAAACCCGCGGCCGCCTTCCGCGCGGCGGCGGGTGGGAAGGGGCGCCGCGAGCGGAGGTGGGCGGCTATGTCGGGCACGCCATGCTCCCACGATGAGGAGCCGAGCCTGAACACGCGCTCAAGGACAAGCCCCTGTGCGGCGGCGGAGCGCGGCGCGAAGGTGTAAGGGCGCACGCGCGAAAGGATCGTCGCGATGAGCGCGCTCCTTCGCGCAGAGAGAAGCACGAACTCGACGCTCGGCGGAGGCTCTTCGAGTATCTTGAGCAGGGCGTTTCGCGCGGCGTCCGCCATACGGTCCGCGTTTTCGATGACGATGGTCTTCTTTCGGCCGTTGGGAGCAAGGTGAGCCCAGGTTTCGAGGGCGCGGATTTGGAAGATGGGGGGCGCCGCGGGAACCAGGGCCTCGAGTTTGCGCGCGGCGGCCGCGGCGGCGCCGGCGGCCTCGGTGAGTTCTGTGCTGTGCGTGCCTGGCTCGATCCGCTCGGGCGCTATCGCTTCGAGCCGCTCCTCGATCTCGCGGACAAAGGGCGCGGCCTTCGCAAGGCGCGACTCTTCGCCTTCATAGAGCGGCGCATCGAAGCGTTTTGCGAGCTTGCGCAGGGCGCGGACAAAGAAGTACGCGCTCGCCTTGCCCGGCGAGCGCGCAAGAAGGTCGAGCGCCGCGCCGATCTCCTCGGGGAAGGAACGCGGACCGAGGAGCAGAAGGTCGGGGTGGGCGAGAACGCGGTGTCGTGTACAGGAGGGACAGCTACAAGCCCAAGGCGCATCAAGCCCCTTTCCCGCAAGCGGCCCGCGATCGCAGGAGAGGACGCGCGCAAGTTCGAGCGCCGTCGTGAGCTTCCCCGAGGCGGGCGGACCTGCGAAAAGTAGCGAAGGTGGAAGCGTTGAGGCTCCGAGGTCGGCGGAGAGACGCGCCACGATCTCGTCCTGGCCGAGAAGGTTGTCAAACACCCTAGGCCTCGCCGCTATGGTTTTTTCGGCGCTGTCTGAGCGCTCCCCCCACCTTGTACGGGCGTCGAGGGCGCAGGCGGAACGAGCTTTTTGAGTGCGTCGGGAACCTTAGGCGCCGCAGGCTTAAGTTCCTCTGCCCGCGGCCCCAGGGCTCGCTTGACGCGTGGCTCCACCACGGGGAGGATCGCCCGCGCGAAGGCCGAATCGTCGAGGAGCTTCTTCGTGTCGAAAATCGGCTGTACTTTGAGTATGAGGAGGACGAGTGACACGATGACGAGTCCCTCGGCAAGGCCGAGCGCAAGGCCCGCCGCCTTGTCGAGGCCGCCGAGCGCGGATGCCTCGAGACCCTCCTTGAGGAGCTTCCCGACGAGCCGCGTGCCGAGAAAGCCCAGGATAAAGAGCACCGCGAAGGCGATAGCTTCCGGAAGGGGGAGCTGGGCAAAGCGCCCGGCGAGATAGCTTCCGAGCGGGCGGTAGAGAAAGATCGCCGCTCCGAGCCCAAGGGCATAGGCGGCGACGGATAGAAGCTCTTCCACAAAGCCGCGTACAAGGCAACGGAGAGCGAGGAGGACGACAACGCCGAGGAGGATCCAGTCGAGGATGCTCATTGGGGGACTCCTATGCGCTCAAGGATGAGCCGCGCGGTCGCGAGGGCTGCATCGGCCCCCGCAAGCTGGGCCGCCGCTCTCCCCGCTGCGGCGAGGGCGGCGCGGTCTGCAAGCATGGCGCGCGCTTCAGCGGCAAGCCGCTCGGGGCGTGCATCCTTGCCGACGAGGACCCGTGCGGCACCCGCCTGTGCAAAAAACCGGGCATTGTCCACCTGGTCGCCCCGCGTGCCCGAGCCCGCAAGCGGCACGAGGAGCATGGGTTTTGCGAGCGCCGCACACTCCCAGAGCGTGCCCGCGCCCGAGCGCCCGACGATGAGGTCAGCCGCCGCAAGCACATCGGGCAGTTCAGCACGAAGATAGGGGTAGGCACGGTAGCGCTCTGAGTATGTCGCCTGAGTCTCTGGCAGGGCCGCGTCTGCGAGCGCTTCGCCCGTCTGGTGCGCCACAAAGGCGAAGGCGCTGAGCTCGGGGAGCGCGGCCGCGACAAGCTCGTTGATCTGCCTCGCGCCTTGGCTTCCGCCCAGGAAGAGGATGATGGGAAGGCCCTCGGGTGCGCCAAGAAAGGCACGGCCGCGCGCGGCATCGCCCAGGCGGATCGCCCGTCGCGTCGGATTGCCGACGACAAAGGCCCGCTCCCGGAGCTCTGGCGCTAGATGGGCGCGGGTTTGTTCGTAGGAGAGAAGAATCCGTTCCGCGCGGCGGGCGTTCAAGCGCGTTGCAAGGCCAGGCGTAAGGTCGGATTCGTGGGTGAATACCGGAATGCCACGCCGCGCTGCGGCGGCGACGGGGGGCACGCTTACGTAGCCGCCCTTCGAAAACAGGAGGAGCGGTTTAAGCTCCGCAAGGAGGCTTGCGGCGGCGCGGTAGCCTGCAAGGACCCGGAAGGCATCGGCGATGTTTTCAAGGGACAGGGAGCGTCTCAATTTGCCCGAGGGGATGGCCCGGTATTCGATGCCCGCTTCCTCCACCGTCCGCCGGTCCGATTCCTTTTCTGAACCGATCCAGACGATTCTGCCGTCAAAGGACTCGCGGAGGCGTTCAATCACGGCAAGACCCGGATAGATGTGCCCGCCCGTGCCGCCGCCTGTAAAGGCGATGACACGGCTAGCCGTCGCCGCCTTAGCCGCGTGCGGCATTGGCTACTCCGGCCGAGGGAAGGCCGAGGAGGGCGGCATAGGCGCCGAGGGCTCCTTCGACGCCGGAGGCCGCAGGATCGAGGCCTGCGAGTACCTTTTTTGCAAGAACCTTGCCGAGCTGCACGCCCTCCTGGTCGAAGCTGTTGAGGTTCCACGCAAGGCCCTGGAAGGCGACCTTGTTTTCGTAGTGGGCAAGGAGGGCGCCGAGGGCCCGCGCGTCGAGCCGCTCGCCGTGGATGAGGCTCGAAGGGCGGCCGCCGGGGAAGTGCTTATTGCCGTCAGTGTCGCTTTTTCCCACGGCGAAGGCGACGATTTGCGCGACGAGGTTCGCGTCAAGCTTTGCACGGCTCGAAGAGCCCTCGGAGAGGATGTCTGCGGACATCTGGTTTTCGCGGAAGCCGATGAACTGGAGCGGCACGATGTCCGTCCCCTGGTGGAGGAGCTGATAGAACGAGTGCTGGCCGTTCGTACCGGGCTCGCCAAAAACGAGAGGGCCGGTGGCGTATGCGACGGGCTCGCCGAAGCGGTTGACCCGTTTGCCATTCGACTCCATGTCGAGTTGCTGAAGGTGCGCGGGAAAGCGTGCAAGCGGCTCGGCATAGGGGAGAACTGCGGTCGCCGACCAGCCGAGGACGTTCCGCTCATAGATGCCGATAAGGGCGTCGAGGAGCGCCGGATTCCGCTCGAGCTCTGGTTCCAGGGCAAGGAGGTCTTCCTCGTGGGCGCCAGTGAGCAGTTCGGCAAAGGTCTCGGGTCCTAGCGCCAGGGAGAGGATCGCTCCGCCGACTGAACTCGTCGAGGAGTAGCGGCCGCCAATATAGTCGTCCATGAAAAAGGAGGCGAGGTAGTTCGGGCTTTTCGCAAGGGGGCTCGTTTCGCTCGTCACCGCGACAAGGTGCTTCGCGGGATCGAGGCCGAGGGCGGCAAGGCGCGCGCGGACGAGATTTTCGTTCGCAAGGGTTTCCTGCGTCGTGCCCGATTTCGAGACAAGGATGAAGAGCGTCGCGGCGGGATCGATCTGCGCGATGACCGAATCGGCGTCATCGGGATCGACGTTGGAAATGAAGCGTGCGGCCAGCTTGAAGCGGCCTGTCGCCTTTGCCCAGCGCTCGAGTGCAAGGTAGAGGGCGCGCGGTCCCAGATCCGAGCCGCCAATTCCCACCTGTACGACGGTTGTGAATACCTTGCCGCTCGAACCGCGGATGCGTCCCTCGTGCACCGCTTTCGCAAATTCGGCGATCTTCCTGCGTTCGCCTTCGTAGAAGGCACGATAATCGCGGCCTGCGCGCACCACGGGGCCTGCGAGTTCACCGCGCGCAAGGTGGTGGAGCACCATGCGCTTTTCGCCTGGGTTCATCTCTTCGCCTTTAGCGATCATGCGGAACTTTTCGATGAGCTCCATCTCGGCTGCGAGAGCCTTGAGCACCGCAAGGCGTGGTGCATCGATGGGGCAGGCGGCCCAGTTGAAGGAGAGCCCTCCGCCCATGGGCACCTCGCAGGCGCGGACGCGAGCCGCGTTGAGGAGCGTATCGAGGCGGGGCGGTTCCGCGTAGCGGCGTAGTTCCGCGAAGGCCCGTGTCGTGTCAAGGTTCATGAAAACGGCCATATCGGCTCCTTCTGGACCGTGATCGAAATAGCTCCCGCTTTTCAATCGCAAAGGCGGGGCAGACGGCGCCATTCTATAACCGCTTTCTCCCTTCATCAAGGGACGCTCCCGTGTCGAAAATTATGCTATACTCGGACGGTCGGAGGGCCATGGTGGCGGCGCGCATCGATCGAGTTGAAAAAGAGTTCATCCTTGGCGCGGCGGCCGAGGAAGGTGCTTCCGCGCGTATCCATGCGCCGGGCCGCACCTTTCAGTGCAAGCTCGCCCGCGTGGACAAGGACCTTCTGCGGTTTGCGATGTTCGAGGAGGAGCGCGCCCGGCTCGTGCCCTGGGAGCGGGTGCAGGTCCAGCTCGAGTTCCGGGGGCAGCCGGTCGCCTTTTCGGCGCCGGTCAAAAAGGCAGCCTCGGGTTTTTTCGAGCTCGCGTTTCCGGATACCATGTACCGGGCGCTTTCGCGCCGTTGGCCGCGTGTCGCACCACCTGAGGATTTTGCGGCCGATCTTCTTCTCCCCGGCGCTGATCTCCGGCTTTCCTGTCCCGAGTGCCGCGAATATACCGATCCGGAACCGCCGCCTGGTGCTGTAGCCGCGGACTCCTTCGCCGCGCTCGTTGCCGAGTTCAAGGAAAAGGCGGAGCTCCACGCCTCAGAAAGCCGGGTAACGCTCTGGAAAGCGGAGAAGGGGCCCGCCGATCCCGCGGAAGCGGCCGCCGCGGCCCTTGGCCGCGTGCTCTACCTGCCCTCGACCTTAAGCGGTCTTCCTATCGCCGATCCCTATCCCGAGGGGCGCATACTCACCCGCGAGCTACTTGAAGATTTCGAAAGCCCCGCTTCGTTCGCAGGCGATTCGGAAGTCGGGCGGTTTATTGCCGCCCGGGCCCGTGAGGGGCTTGCTTCGGCGCTGTGGTGTCCGGTGCTGTACTATCGCTATGCCGTTGGTATCGTCTATCTTGGTAATGACGCCGCCTCGCGGCGGCCTTTCGATCTTCGCTCTGTCGATTTTGCCTGGGACTTTGCGCGGCGCCTCGCCTGGCTTCTCAAACGCCACGGCTACTTCGGCTCCGGGACGGCGTCGGGCAAGCGAAGCCGCGGCTCGGTGATCGACGCGAGTCCCGCGGGACTACTCCTCGCCCTGGAGGGCGAGGCGCCGCGGTTCCGAATCGGTCAGGCGACCGAGCTTCTTATCACCGTGGGCGGCCGAAGCATTTCCTGCCAGGGCCGGGTTGCGCGGGGCTATGATTCCGGCAAGCTTCGCTGTTATGGATTTCAGTTCGAAGGGCTCTCGGGCGAGGCGCGGGCCGAGCTGGCACTCGGCCTTTACGGCCTTGCCTGCCCGGACTTTTTCGGTGGCGGGGCCTAGGGCATGCCGATACGGGAATACCTTGACCTCTCGCTCGCCGTGCTCGCCGATGTCCGCGTGATCGGGGCGGCGGTGGCGATACTCATAAGCTGGTCGCTCTTTCGCTATGTGGGGCTTGTGTATAAGAAGCCCCGCCCGCCTTCTGCGCGCGTCGCCGCCAAAGGCGCTACCAACAGGGGGGCTAAGGCCAGGGCTAGCGCGCCTGCGGCGCCCTCGACCGAGGGAGAAGAAGAGAGCCTCTAAGCTTCCCGGGCGCTACGACGCGCGGGAGCGAGCCTGCCCTTCCAGGGTCCCCGCGCCACTTCCGTGATGATGCCGAGGCCGGTGGCTGCACCGATCGCCGCGGCGATATCCTCAAGCCGCCAGCTTGAAAGAGCTTCTCCGCCGGGGACCTGCGGTGGCTCCAAGCCTGGCCGCCCGCGTAGGCGCTCCGCCGCCTCGGTTGCCCCGAAGCGCCGCGGGTTGCGGCGGAGAAATTCCACAAGTTCGGCCCGGCCTTCCGCCTCCTCGATCGCCTTTCCCACGCAGCGATCGCAGCCTGCGCAGGGCCCCTCAAGGCTCGCGCCCAGGAGGCCGAGAAGCGCTGCGCGGCGACAGGTGCCCGAGCCCCGCGCATAGGCGCGAAACGCCGCCCTTCGCGCTTCGCGGGCCGCGTCGGCATTTTCTCTGCTGTTTTTCCCCTCCTCAGGGCCGGCGATGAGCACCGCCAGCGCCGGTAGTCCATCTCTCCCTGCCCGTCCCGCTTCCTGGAGATAGGCCTCCACCGAGCTCGGCGCTTCATAGTGGACTACCGTGCGGATGTTCTTTTTGTCGACGCCGAGTCCGTAGGCGCAGGTTGCCACGAGCACCCCCGTTGTGCTTGCGAAAAACCATTCCTCGACCGACTGTTTTTCCGCGCGTTCAAGTCCTGCGTGGTAGAAGCGGACCTCCTGGGTAGCAAGGCGCTCGCAGAGCGTCTCCGCGACGAGCTCGGTGCCCTTGCGTGAAGCGCAGAAAACGATGAGGGGTTTGGGAAGCTCGCGGACGAGCCCTTCAAGACTGCGGATCGGTGCAAGACTGGGCACCACCGCGTAAAAGAGGTTCGGACGGTCGGGATTACCCACGACAAGGCGGTAGGGCGCCCTGTGGAACAGTGCCGCTTCGAGTGCGCTGACGACCTCGGGGCTTGCGGTCGCGGTAAAGGCGGAAAGCGCATGCGGCGCAAGCCGCTCCACGATGGCGCCCAGGCGGAGATAGGCAGGCCGGAACGTTTCCCCCCATTCGGTCACACAGTGCGCTTCGTCGATGGCAAGATGGGAGGGCGAAAGATCGGCGAGAAAGCCAAGGAGATCTTCGTTACCAAGTACTTCGGGATTGGCGATGGCGACCTTTGCCTCGCGGCGGCGCAGTGCTTCGCATGCGGCGCGCCGCTCCTCCTCGCTTTGGCCGCCACGGAACATGACGCTCGGTATGCTTAGCTCCTCGAGCCTGCGCTGTTGATCCGCCATGAGCGCAAGAAGGGGATAGACAACGATCGAGGGTCCTGAAAGGAAGAGGGCGGGTAGCTGAAAACACAGCGATTTGCCGGCACCGGTCGGAAGGAGGACGAGCTGGCGCATCGGCTCCTCGGCGCACTCGGCGTCGAGGATGTTCGCAATTGCAAGCCGCTGGAGGGGATAGAGGTAGGACAGGCCAAAACGCTCGCGTGCAGAGGCGGCGACCGGGTCGCAGACCTCATGGAGATTTGCAGAAAGGTCCTGCATGCAGGATGAACGCCCCCACGTCCCCCGTTACGCTTGCGGTGCAAGGCCGATCTTGGGGCAGATTTTCGCAAGGGGGCAGGGAGATCCGCGCAGGCACGCGGGGTTCCGGGCGCGGCAGCAGTGCTTCCCGTGGCGGTTGAGCGCGTGCGAGAAGGCCGTGCGGCGCTCGGGCGGGACAAGCAGTAGAAGCCGCCGCTCGATCGCGACGGGGTCGGGTTTGTCGAAGAGCCCGAGTCTGAGAACCACCCGCATGACGTGTGTATCGACGATAAGGCCGGGCACGCCGAAGCAGGCCGAAAGGACGAGGTTTGCGGTCTTGCGCCCCACGCCCGGCAGGGCGAGAAGCTCCTCCATAGTCCGGGGCACCTCACCGCCATGGCGCTCGACGAGGATCTGCGCGGTTTCGATGAGGTGCCGTGCCTTGGTCCTCCAAAAACCAATGCCGCGTATCGCGCCCTCGACTTCCTCAAGGGGGGCCTTCGCCATCGCCGCGGCGTCGGGCCAGCGGGCGAAAAGGCCGGGCGTCGCGCGGTTCACCTGTTCATCGGTGGTCTGTGCCGAAAGCGCGGTGGCGCATAGGAGCTCGAAGGGGTTTCGGTGCGCAAGAAGCGGAACGGCGTCGGGCCAGAGGGGTGAAAGGATGGAAAACGCCGCATCCGCCCGGGCCGTGAGGATGGAAAGCTCCGTGGTCACAAGCCGAAATATAGCCGCCTCAAGGTGCGCGCGGCAAGCTCGGTCGGCTATCGCGGAGAACTTCGCGTTTTCGCCTTGCGCGCGCGGGGCGCAGGATCGTATACTTTTTCTTGAAACGGAGGGTCGCATGAAACGCGCTTTGATCGTCCTCGGCCTTGTCGCGCTTGTCGCCGTATTTACCCTCTCGGCGGAAACTTCCTCCTTCTATCCGCTGCGCTTCGACGTGGTCAAGGTCTATTCCCATGCTGAGGGCTACCGGGTGATCTACCGCAAGGGATCTACGGGCATGGCGGAGTTCTACATCCCCGCGAAGTGGTTTGTCCCCGGCGGCAAGGCGGAACTCATTCGGGCGAACGATCCGAGCTTCCCCTATGTGGTGCTCTACTACAAGGAAGGGAAGTTCAGTCATGTCCGCCTCTACGTAAAAGCGAGCATGAAGGATGAGACCTGGGGTGTCCTTGAGCCCGATGTCGGGCGGG
This sequence comes from Spirochaetota bacterium, assembly GCA_029265615.1. Classification (GTDB taxonomy): domain Bacteria; phylum Spirochaetota; class Spirochaetia; order Treponematales; family Rectinemataceae; genus JAEUJG01. The sequence goes on along the minus strand of JAJUIB010000010.1, from coordinate 27,867 downwards.
GCAAATTCAATGTGGATGAATTAAAACCCGAGTTCTGATAGACTGAGACCTCGCACCGATCCGCGCACCGAAGGCCGTCCGGGACATCCCGGACGGCTGTCTTGTGCGCGAAATACTATGAAGGGCGGCAAGCCATGAAACCCGTTCCTCCCGATATTCTCGAGTTCATCGAGGGCCATCAGGCGTTCTATGTCGTCGGCCACAAAGAGCCCGACGGCGATTGCATCGGCTCGCAGCTAGCCCTGGCCTCGTTTTTGCGCCGTATTGGCAAAGATGCGGCGCTTCTTTCTGCGGGGCCGTTCACGCGGACGGAGATCCTCTCCTTCGAGCACCGCTTCTCGGCAACCGCGCCGGCCGAACGCGCCTACGAGCGCGCTGCGGCCATCATCCTCGACTGCTCAAGCCGCGAGCGCATCGGCTCCATCGCAGAGAGCCTTCCTGCGGTGCCAACCGCCTTTATCGACCATCATGCCTCGGGCTCGGCCTCGGGGCAGGCGGTGTACATCGATGACCGTGCCCCCGCTGTGACGCTCATGGTGCTTGCGCTTATCGAGGCGATGGGCCAGGTGCCTACCAAGGAGGAGGCCGAATACCTGTTTTTCGGTCTTGCGACGGACACGGGCTATTTTCGCCACCTTGACGATGCGAGCGCGGAGACTTTTGCCGCAGCTTCTCGGCTTGTCGCCGCTGGCGCTTCGCCCAAGCGCGCCTTTGCGCAGATGTATGGCGGAAAATCCCTGTTTTCGCGGCGTCTCATGGGCGAGATACTCACGCGCACTGAGCCGTATTTCGAAGACCGGCTCCTTGTGTCCTATGTGACACTCGACGACCAGCAGCGCTACGGGCTTGCAAGTCGCGACTCCGACATGCTGTATCAGCTACTCCTCTCCGTTGCCGGCTGCGAGGCCGCCGTCATCATCCGCCAGGAGAGTGAAACCGACTGCACCGTCGGCCTTCGCGCCCGCGAGCAAGTGGATGTGGGCAAGATCGCCGCCGCATTCGGCGGCGGCGGGCACCGCCTTGCGGCGGGACTGTCCATCCGGGGGCGGATCGACGAGGTGCGCGAACTCCTCCTCGGGGCCTTCGCGCCCGCCTTCGCCGCCCTCGAGGAGTGAGCTATTTCGCCGCTCCGCGCAAAAAACCCTCGATGAGGTCGGCGATAATCGCCGCCCCGTGGGTGTTAAGATGGATGCCGTCGACGAGAACATGAAAGCCGTTGGCCGCGGCTATTTCGTCAAAGCTCTTGCCAAGGAGGAGCCTCGAGCGGGCCGCGCGGTTCTGCGCCTGTCCGAAGCGCTCGAAGGGAATCGCCCGCCCCGCCGGCACCGATTCGAGGTAGGCGCAAAGCCGTTCGCGGAGCGGCAGATACTCGACGCCTTCCTCCTTGGCGATATCCTTGATTGCCTGCGCATATTCTTCCGTCCGGAGCCATGCGTAGTGCTTCGGATCTTCGCCGATGGGCGGAATCGAGAGAAGAGCGATGCGCGCACGGCTTTCCTTTTTAAGGCGGCGGACGATGAGCGTGAGGTTTTCGCGGAAAAAGAGGAGGTTCGGCCGTTCGGGCAGCTTGTGGAGGGCGTAGTAGCCAAGCGCTGATTTGAGTCCGAAGGTGGCATTCGCATCGTTCGAGCCGATGAGGACCGTCACCGCTTCCGGATCGAGGGCGATCGCATCGTCGAGCCGCGCCGCGAGATTGTAGGCTAGCTCGCTGTTAACCCCGCCGTTCGAGAATGACCATTCGGGAAGGCGCGCCTCGAGGAGTGCGACATAGTTCGCGCTCAAGACCCCGTGCGTGATGGAATCTCCCAGGCAGACTACAAGCGGCCTGCCTTTCCGCGCCGCGCGCGGCGCCGCCCGTCCTGCCTCCCCGAGCGCCTCGAGGAGCCGTGTGGGCGCATTCGGCGGAAGTTCGATCCGCGCGCGCGACAGCGAGAGCGCGAGCGAGACAAGAAGAACGGCGAACAGCCCGCCCAAGACAAGGCTCAGGATGAGGAAGGAAAGCATCAGGCTAGCCCCTCGGCCTCTGCAAGCCGCTTTTCAACTTCGGCGAGCTTTTCTTCGAGAATGCGGATGTTTTTTTCGATCCGGGCTTTTTCCTTGAGAAGCCGCTCCGCCTTGTTTTCAGGCGGCTTGTCGGCGGAAAAGCGCGCGCGAATCGAGGCGGGGCTCGCTCCGCCCTTGAGGGCGGCGACCGCTTCTGCGCGCTCCTCAGGGTCGCGGATGCCAGCGGCGAGTTTGAGCCCATCCCAGCCAATCGAAGGATCGACCGCATACACCGCGGCCCGCGAAGCCGCCGTCGCTGTCGTCCGCGGTACACCGAGGGCCCGGTCGACATAGTCTTCGAACCTCATTGTGTATCGTTCGCAGAGCGCCTGCGCCTCGATCATGAGCCTGCCGAACTCAAGCATGAGTCTGCCGTTTTCGGCGATGCAGGATTCCTTGATCCTCCGCGTAAGCTCGACAAAGGCTGGTTCCGTGTCGAAGATGTTCCTGTAGTGTCCCTTCGCTTCGGCTGTGACCAGAAGCTCGTGGAAAATGCCCCAAAACTCGTTCGTATGCGCCCGTCCGGAAACCACAAAGCCCTTTCGCTCACAGTGGAGGTGGTGGGCATACTCGTGAAGCGCCGTATAAATGAGCTGGTCGTCTGAGTCGAAGTTGCGGTTGTGGAGGATTATTTCCCGCGTCTGGGGCTTGTACAGGCCGTTTGCGACCGCGCTTTCCTTGCCCGAAAAGATCACGGTGAAGTCGGTCTCCGCTTCCGCCGTGTCGAGTAGGATGGCCCGCACTCTCTCTTGGTTCATGCGGCCATAATAGGGGAGCTTTGGATCGTAAAACAAGCCTTAAGACGCGGGGCGCCCTAAAGGGGGCTACCGTTTTAGGGCGCGCTCGATTTCCGCTTCGTTGAAGCCGAGAATAATCCGCCCGTTTATGTCGATCACGGGAACCCCCATCTGTCCGCTGCGGCGCACCATTTCCTCCGCGCGGCGAAGGTCGGAGGCGACATTATATTCCGTGAATGCTATGTTGTGCCGACGGAAGTACTCTTTCGCAAGGCGGCAATATGAACAACTTGGCGTTGTATAGATGCTTACCGACATGGTCGCTCCTTGTGTGTGTTATATATTGAAAATACTATGTATGATCTATGTCGTCAAGCGCCTCGTGTCAGTCGTTGCTGGCGTACACCGGACGCCTTAAAGCATCCAGGATAGGAATGCGGCGTTCCTTGCTTTGATGCGGAACCTTGCACAACCTGCGCGCCGCGCGATCCCCAGGCTCTGTTTCTTGGCGATTCCTCTCCTCGCCTTTGCCGCCCCTTGTGGCGGCGAGCTGTGCGCCGATTTTGAGACCAAGGGCCTTGCTGTTTCAGGCTCCGGCCGTGCGGATTCAGGCATCCCCATCTTCGAGCTTTCAGTGGGCCTGCGCGAGGGAAGGGACGTCCTTCGTGGGGCGTTTCGCGCCTCTCTGGCCGGGCCTGAGGCGCGGCTTGGCTTTGCAGGCCGCGGCCTCGTCGTCGGTCCTGGACGGATGACGGGGCCGCTCCGACTGCTTGCAGATCCGACGGCCTGTGGTTCAGGCTTTACAAGCGGCGCCATCGACCTTAAGGCGGCGCCGGGGGACGGTGCGGGCCTTCCTCCGCTTGCGCTTGACGGCGCGCTTCGCTCGGGCCTTTCGGTCGCCGCTCTCGCAGTGCAAAGAGCGCTGCCGGTAGCCGGGGTCGGGTGCGTTATAGGCGCTTCGGCCTTTGCCCTTGCCGAGGGGCATTCTGGCGGGTTTCTCCTTGGAGCTCAGGGGGCTTCCGCGTCTGAGGTGACGCCTGAGGATGAGCGCGCCGCCCAGGATGGCGGCGAAGTGCCTGGTTTTCCCGAGGCCGTCGCGGGTGGACTCAGCCTTTATGTTGCCGCCGGGGAGGGCGGCCTTTCGCTTCTTTCGGTCGCGCATCGCAGGGCTAGCTACGCAGGCGGCGGGGGCTGGCATCCCGTGCCGCTGCCACAGGCCGCCTCGACCGGCCTTGCGCTCGCACTCGTGGCGGAGCGCCGAACCGCCTGCGGCTTTGCCGCATTCGGTCTTGGCGCATCGCTTGAGGAGGCGGGGGCGCCCGGTCTCGCTCTGCGTCTCGAAGCGCAAACCCGGTTTGGCTCAAGCTCAGTACGCGCCTTTGCCTCACTTGCCAGTGAACAGTTCCGGGGCATCCTCGGAGAATCGTCGCGCCGTAGGTTCGCCGCAGGTCTCGACCTGCGGCGCGCGCTGCGCCGCGCCGCACAGCTTTCTGTTTCCGCGCGCCTTGTCGCCGAGGCGCCGCGGCCGCCGGACGGAAGACCAGAAGGCGCCTTTCTCGCAACGCCATGGATCGGTCCCTCGCTCGCAATCGCGGCGCGGCTACCTTTCGTGGGGGATTTCGTCGCGCTCGAACCGCGTTTCGAGTTTGAGCACGCCTCAATACTCGCACCGCCTTCATGGGCCGCGGTGCTCGGAGTAGCTACAACCTCAAGCGCCCCATTTGGGTTCCGCCTCGCCGTCAAGGCATCCCGCCCTTCGAACGAGGCGTCTCAGTCCTATGCCCTCGAGTGCGCGTTTTGCACGCGTCGCGGGCTGCGTAGACCTGTGTTTGATGGCGGCTTACGCATTTCAGGAAAGGCGGAGGTGCCAGGCTGCCTTGGCCCGCAAGACCTGCGCGCTAATCTTGGCCTCAAGCTTCCCCTGCGCGGCGGCGTGTCGGTAGAGCTCGGTGCGCGTCTTGAGCTCCCTCGTCATTTATCTCAAGCCGAAACGGCCACGAGCCTCGCGTTCTCGGCCGCCTATCGCGCGACATTCTGAAAGGGCGGATGGACTCGTCCTTGCGCGGAGCGCTCTCCTATGCGAGAGTGAAAAGGGTTCGGGGCGCAGGAGGCGGATGATGATTAGAAATCAGTGGTATGTCGTTCTTGAATCGAGAGAGCTTCGCGGGCGTCCCCTTGGGGCGATTCGCTTTGGTGAGCGCCTGGTGTTCTGGCGCGATGCGGAGGGCAGGGCGCGTTGCCATCTTGACCGCTGTGCTCATCGCGGCGCGTCGCTTGCCAGCGGCAAGCTTGTCGAAGGAGGCCGAATACAGTGTCCGTTCCATGGTCTTGAGTACGATGCATCGGGGAAATGCGTGGTCATACCTGCGAACGGTCGATCCGCCCCCGTTCCCGAGAATTTCCGCCTTGTCTCCTATCCGGTGCATGAGGCGCAAGGGTTTATCTGGGTCTATTGGGCTGCAGATCCCGCCGCGACCATGGCCGTACCGCCGCCGCCCCCCCGGTTTTTTGATGACATCGGCCCTGAGTTCTTCTATGCCACTGTTGTCGATCCCTGGGACAACCACTATAGCCGCGTCATTGAAAATCAGCTTGACCAGGCTCATCTTCCCTTTGTGCATCACAATACCATCGGGCGTGGAAACCGCACGGTAGTCGATGGTCCCGGCATCATGAAGGTCGATGAGGGCTTTTTCGTCTACGTGTATAACCGAAAAGACGACGGAAGTCCCCGCAGAACAAGTGAGGAGGTGCCTGTTCCCGATCCGAACCGCGACTACAAGCTCGAATTTCTTTTCCCAAACCTGTGGCAGAATTACATCTCCCCCTCTGTGCGCGTTGTCGGCGCCTTTGTGCCCGTGAGTGAGGAGAAAACGCTTCTCTACCTGCGTTTCTACGAGTCATTCATGCGACTTCCGGTTCTTCGCTCGCTTGTTCTTGCGCTTGCTTCTCGCTTCAACCTCGTCGTTGCGCACCAGGATCGCCGCGTCGTGAACACGCAACTACCCAAAGGCGAGGGCATCGGCGCTGGCGAGCTCCTTTTCTCCGGCGATCGGCCCATCATGGAATATCGAAAGATGCGCATCGCAGCGAAGAAGCGGGCCGCTTCCCCCGAGGCCGAGAACAAGGTATGATAGGGCATCACGTCAGCCTTGCGGAGGAAGCCGATCCATGCGACTTGCGGCGGAGCGAAGTGCGCTTCTCATTGTCGATGTTCAGAACGATTTTTGTCCCGGCGGCGCCCTCGGGGTGCCCGACGGCGATGCCGTCGTCGGCCCGATCAATCGGCTTTCGCGGCGCTTCCGCCATGTTGTCGCCACGCAGGACTGGCACCCTGCCGACCACGTTTCGTTTGCAACAAACGCCGCGGGGCACCGCCCCTACGAGACCATCGAGGTCGACGGCATTACCCAGGTGCTCTGGCCCGAACACTGCGTGCAGGGATCTGCAGGCGCCGCCTTCCATCCCGGCCTTGCCCTCGAGCCGGTGAACCTCATTCTCCGCAAGGGCTGTCACTCGCGCCTCGATTCCTACTCAGCCCTTTATGAGAATGACCAAAAAACGCCTACTGGACTTGAGGGATGGCTCCGCGTCCTCGGGGTCGAGCGCCTTTTCATAACAGGACTCGCCACCGATTATTGCGTGTACTATAGCGCCCTCGATGCCCTCCGGCTCGGCTTCGAGGTCGTCGTTGTCGAGGATGCCGTGCGTGGCGTGGACGTGCCCGCGGGGCGTGTCGCCACGGTTGTTTCCGAACTGCGCGATCGTGGTGTCGCCTTTGTGCGCGCGGACGCGATCGAGGGCTAGGCGCATGCAGAGCGCGCTTTTCACCGATTTTTACGAGCTCACGATGGCGCAGGGCTTTTGGAAGTCTGGCCATGCGCGACAAGCCGTGTTTGATGTTTTTTTTCGCAGGCAGCCCTTCGGCGGCGGCTATGCCGTCGCCGCGGGCCTTGAACCCCTCCTCCACGCGCTTGAAGATTTTCGCTTCGCACCTGAGGATATTGCCTACCTTGAAACACTTGGCATGTTCGAGCCTGCGTTTCTGGCGTGGCTTTCCGATTTCCGCTTCCGCGGGGAAGCCTGGGCCATACCCGAAGGGCGGATCGTCTTCCCACAGGAGCCCCTCTTCCGCATTCACGCCGATCTGGTTGAAGCCCAGGTGGTCGAGGGCTTGGTGCTCAACTACCTCAATTTCCAAAGCCTTGTCGCTACCAAAGCGGCGCGTGTCTGGCGTGCTTCTGGCTATGGCCGTGTTATGGAGTTCGGCCTCCGGCGTGCCCAGGGGCCTGACGGCGCGCTTTCCGCGAGCCGCGCTGCGTACATAGGCGGAGCGGAGGGCACTTCGAATGCGCTTGCGGGGCGGCTCTTCGGGATTCCCGTCCTTGGGACGATGGCGCATTCATGGATTATGAGCTTCCCGTCCGAGCTCGAGGCCTTCAAAGCCTATGCCGCGCTATATCCCGAGCGGACGACATTTCTCATTGACACCTACGACACGCTCGGCTCCGGCATCAAAAATGCCATTGCCGCAGGGCGCGCGCTTGCAGAGCGGGGGAAGCGCTTCGGCGTCCGTCTCGATTCAGGTGACATCGACTATCTTTCCCGCGAGGTGCGCAAGGCGCTCGATGCGGAAGGGCTCGAGGACGCCTTCATCACTGTGTCGAACGATCTTGACGAGCGCATCGTCGAACACCTTGTCCAAGACGGTGCTCCCGTTGATGTCTGGGGGGTCGGCACTCGCCTTGTCACAGGTGGCGAGGATGCCGCCTTCACCGGTGTTTACAAACTTGCCGCCGTCGAATCCTCAGGCCGACTCGAGCCGACTATGAAGTTCTCCGACAACCCCGAAAAATCCACCAATCCCGGGGTAAAGCAGGTGTATCGCCTCTATGACGAGAAGGGCCAGGCGGCTGCGGACCTTGTCGCGCTTGTCGAGGAGGATCCGCCGCTTCCCGGCCACGAGGTCGAGCTTCGCCACCCCTCGGGCGACTGGCGCCGTCTTTCGTTGCGGCCCGCCCGCGTCGAACCTCTGCTTGAGCGGGTGATGGAAGGGGGCCGCATTGCTGCGCCGCTCCCCTCGCTCGCGGAAATCCGCGGCGGGCTCCGGAGCCGCCTCGAGGCCTTTGATTCGACCTATCTGCGCCTCCTCAACCCCCATGTGTACAAGGTCTCCATCTCGCCGCGACTGCGCGACCTCAAACTCGCCTTCATCGCCGAGCGCCTCGGCGGCGCATCCTAGAAGCATGGCCTAAAAGGGAGGCGTGCATGATACCGATTGGCGATGACAACAGTTGCAGGCGGGGCGCCGCATGGCTCACCTGGACCATCATTGCGCTCAACTGCCTCGTGTTTATCTTTATCCAGGGCTTCGGGACCGATGCGGGCGTTATCTCGGCCTATGCGGCCGTGCCTGCGGAGCTTCTTTCTGGCAAGGATGTCGTATCCGCCACCCAGCGGCTTCTTGACCCCTTCTCGGGGCGCCTCATCGAGGTGCAGGGCCTCGCCCGCACTCCGATCCCCATCATCCTCACCCTCTTCACGTCGATGTTTCTCCACGGCGGTCTTGCACATCTTTTGGGAAACATGCTTTTTCTCGCCGTCTTCGGCGACAATGTTGAGTGCAGGATCGGGAGGCTTCGCTACCTTGCTCTCTATCTGGGTGCGGGGATTGTCGGAACGTTTGTCCATGCAATTGGCTGCGCTGTTCTCGGCGAAGGGCTCTACACGCCGATGGTCGGCGCTTCGGGCGCGATATCGGGGATCATGGCCGCGTATCTTGTGCTCTTTCCTGGGAATCGTGTGACTGTCCTCATGTTCGGCTTTCTACCGACTGCGCTCCATGCCTGGGTCGTCATCGGTCTCTGGTTTGTCATGCAGGTTGTGGGGGGGCTTTCGGACTGGAGCGCAGGTGGTGTCGCCTATGCCGCACACCTTGGCGGCTTCGCCATTGGCTGGCTCTGGGCGCGGCGCTACCGCAAAAGCGAGGCGCGGCGCCTGGCCGCGGAGCGCGAGGCCTTGCTTCGCAGGGGGCTTCCCGGCAGGAGCTACTGGTGGATCATCGAGTAGGCTTGTTGTGCTTCCGCGCAACAAGCCTTTCCCGGCAGTCGGCGCATTTGCCTCATGTGCGCTAATATGTATTGCGCTTGTGGCATGTACGCAGCCTTTGCTTCCGGGCTCCGCAACTGTTCCGGCCCCTGTAGCTCTGCGCAAGCGGGCCCTTGACTATGCGCAAAGATATATCGAAGAAAAAGCGGCATACGCATGGGGAGCTCAGGACCCGCTACCCCGGACGATTTATGTTGACTGTTCGGGCCTCGTGGTGCGCTGCTATGCGTACGCTGCATCAGATTTCGGCTATCGTCTTCCCTTTGATGACATGAACACAGCTGGAATGCAGGCGTATTGTGATCAGGTCGAAGTGCCCGAGGAAGGCGACCTTTGCTTCATGGGCGACAAGATGGTGGAACACGTGGCACTTTTTGTCCGGGTCGAGGTGGCGGAAATAGGAAATACGTATCATTTCATTGATGCGACGACTATCACTGGCTGCGTGAGTGAGCGGAGCTATCCTGCAGACTCACCCAAGTTTATCCATTTTGGCAGGCTTAGGCTTATTCCCCCCTAAGGGCGTTCCGCGGCGAGGTTTTTCACCCAGCGTCCCTTTTTGAGCCACCAGTGCGCAACTGCGGCCTTTGGAATGTCGGAGACCTTTGCGACGCCGAAAAGGGCGACAGGCCCCCAGCTTGTAAGACCCGCTATCGCGAGGGCCGCAGGGATAAACACGGCGTAGGTGACGCCCACATCAACCCAGACGCCCATGAGTGTGTCACCCCCTGAACGCGAGACGGCGAACTGGGCGTTGAGGAGGCACCACAGCGGAAGGTAGCCGGCGATCACGAATACGAGCCCCCGTGTTACAGCACGCGCGCTGTCTGAAAGATTTCCGAACACGAGGGGAATAGCGAGGGTGGCAAGCGCGGCCGCCGCGGAGGCGAATAGCCCGAAGATGACGGCGCCTGACATGATCCATCGGGCCTTGTGTCGCCCTTCCTCGAGTTTGCCCGAGCCGAGCGTGGCGCCCACGATGACGCCTGTGGCTGCATGGATGGCGGGAAAGACAAGGAAAATGAGGTTGGCTATCGTCCAGCCTGCGGCCATGCCTGCGACAGTTTCCGCGCCACCGCGGCCGTTGTACAGGGCGGTGATGATGGTCTCAGAGAGGACCCATGCGGTTTCCGAAAAGAGCATCATGCCCGAACGTGAGAGGATGGCTCCGAAGAGCCCCCGGTCGATGTCGAAGACGCGGCGAGGCGAAACCGCGAAGGCGGGACGGAGCTTTCGCAGCATGAGTGCGAAGGCGCCTGTCTCGACAAGGCGGGCGATCACAGTGGCGATTGCGGCGCCCTGCGCCTCGAGACGGGGCGCGCCGAGGTTGCCGTAGATGAGCACCCAATTGAAAAATGTATTGACGAGGGCTGCGCTTGTCGAGACGAGGAGCGGCACTTTTGTGACGCCGATGTCGCGGAACGAGGTCGCCATCGCTGATGCGAATCCAATTGGCAAGAACGATGCGGACACCGCACGAAGATAACGGGCGCCCTCGGCGACGATGCGCTCTCCCTCGGGGTTCCCTCCGAGCATCAGGCGGAGCATGGGTTCTGGAACGGCCAGGCAGACGATGAGGTGGACCGCGGATACGATGCCCGCTGCGACAAGCTTGAAACGGAATGCCTGGCGCATGCCTTCCTCATCGTTCGCGCCGCGATGCTGGGAGAGATATATCCCCCCCGCCATACAGACGGTGTTGACGATCACAAGGTAGACGAAATTAATCTGATTCGCCACGTTCACGCCCGCCATTTTCGCGTCGCCCAGGGCGGCGACCATGAAGTTGTCGACGAGCGAGACTAAGCCCGTGACGAGCGATTGGAGCATCACGGGGACAACGATCGCGAGCGCTTCGCGGTAAAAGCCCGCGGAACCGAGGAGGGGAATGCGGTGTGATTTGGTCATGGGTATCCTATACTATGTTTGTACACCGGTTTATGCGTCGTGTGCAAGTGGCCTTAAGTCTGTGCGCTGTGCGCGGCGGAAGGAGGCTTCCGTCAGCGGGACACGAGGGATTTGCCCGACGAAAGCCGCCACGCGAGGAGCTTGCCCGCGAAAAGAAGCGCAAGGAGGGTGGCGTAGAGCATGCGCCCTGGCGGTTGGGGTGGCAGGCGCATGACGCCTTCGCGCGAGGGGACGAAGAACTCCCTTGGTGGCGCGTTGAGCGGCACCATGCCCCGCGGCGTCTCTGCGAGGTAGGTGCCCGGTGCGAGCGGAATGAGATGACGCGTGCCCTCTGGAACTGCGGTTGCAAACGGCATTTCTGCCGTCGATGTGATGATGCCGTCATAGAAAAGGGCTAGGTCCTCGTTTGCACGCGCCGCCGGGCCGAGTAGGCATTCGATGTCGCCCCGTCTGGTCGCATCCCTGTGTGGAGCCTGTGACGGCTGAGCGCCTCCGCGCGCGCCACCGACGATAAGCCGGGCTCCGGAGAATGCCGCGGAAAGGAGTTCCCGCTCATCGCTCTCGACAATGTGTGTTCGCACAAGGCGTGTTGCGCCGCGGATCGTCATCGCCCCGCCTGGGGTGCTACGGGGAGCAGGAGTGCCCGGCTGCGCAAGGTCGCCGTCCGCGAGAAGGAGCTCGGGGCGGGTCGATCGCTCGAGGTAGGGCAGGGCGTCGAGGACGCGCGCGGAGAAGGGACCGTTCGCGGCGGCATGAATCGTCCCGGAAGGGAGGCGGAAGGCGAACACGGCGTCCTCCTCGCCCTGGGGCGCCCGCAATCTGACAAGGTAGAGGCCGTCCGAGGCGATGCGGATTGCGCGGCCGACGGCCCGCTCCTCGATGCGGAACCGTTCGACGGGGAGTGGGAACGTCGTGCCGTCTTCGCGAAGTGCTCCGATTTCGAGTCCGTCGCGCGGCCCTGATTCGGCGAATGCCACGAGAAATGTCCCTGATGCCCCATCGAGCCGGATTGAGGTGGGATAGGCTGAAAACCCGCCCCTCTCGGCGCCGGAGGTCGTCGCTTCGGCGGCTTCATATTCGGCGGTTCGCGGCGTCCCGTCGGCGAAGCCGACTTCGACAACCTCAAAACCAACAGGACGTTCCGGGAAAAAGTCGGTTATGAGCGTTATGCGATCGAATCCCTTGCGCCGTAACTCGTCCATCACGCTGTAGTCGACTGCGAAGAAGTCGAACTCGGCTCGAAGTAGCGCCGACGCAACGCTAGTGTCGGCAAAGGTGCCGTCGGCGGCGATGTTGTCAACGACGATGTCTCTATGGCCGCGCTTTTCCCTGCCGAAGATGGGGTAAAGGGGCGTCAGGCGGCTTTTGAGGCTCGAGGGATCGAATGCGAGTGCAAACGCTTTAGCCTGAGCGAGCTCTTGATCGCTCGAAAGGAATTTGAGCGCGAGGTCGAGGGGGCGGCTCCCCGGCCGCCCCATGAACATAGACCTTGAACAGTCGATGACGACAGCAGCATTGCTCTTTCGCGCCGCGCTACCAGGCGGAACATCCCCCTGGGATGCGGCCCATGCGGCGATCGCAAGCGCTGCGACAACGGCAATCCCCATGTCGAAAAGCAGGTCGTAATAGGCTCGGATAGCGCGGAAAAACATGGTCGCCGCAGTCTTGCGGACTTCTTCCGCAAGGAGTTCATGCGGGTAGACAAGGCGTCTTGAAAGCCGCAAGTTCAAAAAAAGGAGTGCGGCGACGGGTGCGAGGAGGAGGAGAAGGGGTTCGAAAAAACTAGGCATAGAGCGCCTCAAGAAACGACCAATAGAGGCCGCGCTTTGGCGTTTCGGGCTGTACGCGCGCGTAGAAGGCTCCCGCACGCTCGGCGTCGCGGAATCGCGCCGCGAGTTCGGCCTCCCGGCGTCGGTAGGCGGCTTTGGCGGCCTCATCCCAGGGGAGATGCAGGCGGCTCATTGTTTCCGGATCCTCGACCTCGATCTCGCCGTTCCCCGGTCCTAGATCCTCTAAGGGCCGGTACAGCCACACGAAGAAATTGCGGGAAAAGGGGCTCAGTGCAGGCTGAAAGCCGCGGTCGAAAAAATCGGATACGAGAACGAGCCTGCGGTGGCGACTCGCCGCGCGCGCTTCGGCGAGTGCAGCACGGATGTCGGTGCGGCCCTCCGGCGCAAGGTCGGAGAAGAACGTGGCAATGGCGCTCGGCACTGCCCCTCCGCGTCTCAGCGCGAGCCTTCGCCGTGTTGCCGTGTCGAAGACTGCCAGACTGACCGAGAGGCCGAGCGCAGAGATCAGATAGGCAAGCGTTGCGCCGACACGTCGCGCATCTAGTGCGCCGAAGACCCCGAGCGAGCCTGAAAGGTCGACGAGCAACGCCGCCCCTTCCCGTTCCTCGTCGTAGTATTCCTTGACATAGAGGCGGCCCGTCCGGCCCTCGAGCTTCCAATCTATCCGCCGCGGATCGTCCGAAAATTGGTATTCGCGGATGTTCTTAAGATCGAATGACGAGCCTGTGCGGCGGAACATCGGGTCGCGGCTCACTTCGGCGGCGAGGGGAGGGCGGCGTGGTGTGCGGCGTCGAAATGCGCGGATGAGCGAGGCGGCCTCGGGGTCGATGAGCGCACAGGCCCCCGCGTGCCTTGCGGTTTTTCCCCCGTAGGATGTCACTCAAAACCCCCGATATTCGCGCCGTGCCGCCGCGAGCACCGCCGCAAGAACTTCACCGGTCCCGATGCCCTCGGCCTCCGCCTCAAAGCCGAGTATGACGCGATGATTTGCAACGTCGACGAAGAGATTTTCAACATCCTCGAAGGAGAGGTTCGGTCTCCCCGCAGCAATTGCCCGCGCTTTGCCCGCGCGCAAAAGACCAAGGGCGCAACGAGGCGATGCGCCGTAGCGGACGTACTTTCGCACTGATTCGACGGAACTCCTCTCCGGATGTGTTTCAATGACAAGACGTGCGATAAAGCTTTTGACCTCCTCAGGCACGATGATCTCGGCCGAGGCGCGTCGGTGTGCCTCGATCGCTGCGAGTGTCGCCTCCCTACCAGCGGGGGAGCCGAGCCCCGCTCTTTCCGTGGCGTCGAGGATGGATCTCAATGTCGTGAAATCGGGCATCGTGAAAAAAAGACGCATCAGGAAACGGTCGATCTGCGCTTCGGGCAGGGGGTAGGTTCCCTCGAGCTCTATTGGGTTCTGCGTTGCAATGACGAAGAATGGTGAAGGCAGTTCGCGTGTCTTTCCGAGGAAGGTAATGCGCTTTTCCTCCATGGCCTCAAGGAATGCTGATTGCGTCTTCGGCGTGGCTCGGTTTATTTCATCTCCTAGCACAATGTTTGCGAAGATGGGACCCTCGTAAAACCTGAAGGAGCGCCCGCCTTCGGGATCGTTATCAAGCACGCTCGAACCGATGACGTCGAGCGGCATGAGGTCGGGGGTGAACTGCACGCGACGCAACTCAAGACCGAGGAATGTTGCCCAGGCTTTGGCAAGGCTGGTTTTGCCGAGACCCGGCGCCCCTTCGAGGAGCACATTGCCCTCGCAGAGGAGGGCGATGAAAAGCCTATCGACGATGCTGGATGCGCCCACTATGCGCGATTCAAGATATCCGCGATATGCCTGCGCGAATTCTGCTACCGTCTCGAGGTCGCGCTCGAGGCTCTCCGTGCCGTAGCTGCTGTTCGCTCCAGGGCGTCGTTCGTTGGTGTCGCCGCGCGCGGTGTCGGATTCGCGGCCGCGTTCATGCTCAGCTTTGCCCATGAAGAAATCCTCCCAGGAGAACGTTTTTCAAAAACGCGCCACCGAGCGCAAAAAGCGCCGCGAAGTTCGCGATCGACCAGACTACGAATATCCACGGGGCGGGGCCCTGCGCCGCAAGGAGATTTGCGGCAAGGTGCCAGGCGACCGCGGAGAAAAAGCCGCACAGGAAGCACAAGGCTTCCCGCATCACCTTCTGACCTTTTACGAGGAACTCCGCAGCGCCGAGGGCGGTTGCGAAGGCGGCAACCAGGTGCGTGGGTAGCGACCAGAGGAGTCGCATGACCGTTCCGCGGCTTGGGAAGGCGAGGAAGTACACAAAAGTTTCGAGCGCCGCGAATGCAGCGACCGCGGCAAGGCCGAGCGAAAGACCGCGTGCTGCCGCATAGGACCGTGCGCGCATCGTCGTCTTTTTCGCGGCAGCGCTGTTCGCGGTCGCGGATACGAACAGAAGAACTGCCTTTGCGCCCTCCTCGATGAAGGCGTTCCGCGCAAGTCGAAGCGGCTCATCTGCGTAATGAAGTGCTGCGGCAAGGCCTTCGATGGTGACTATGCTGCCGTATAACGCGGCTCCGCCTATGGCTATGTAGCCAATGGCGGCGACTGCGCTAGGCCCAGAGGAAGTCCTCATCGCGGGGCGATGCTGCGCCTCCATGTGTCGCGCTCTGCTTGTGGTGTTGAACGTGACCTTCCTCCTTACCGCGCTTCGCCAAAAAGCTCGCGCCACCGGCGTTTGAGAAGCGCCGCAAAGGCGTCTTCGCGGGGAACGATGCCCGCCGGAAGTGAAAACGATGTAAAGTAGCGCCGCTCATACGAACGGAGCTCCGCAAGCGAGAGTCTTTCGCCCGCCTCCACTTCCATGCGGGTGCGCTCGGCAAGGACGCGGAAAAAGCGAGCGCGATAGTCAACGAGGGGGCTTCTGACAAGGCTTTCATCGGCGGCTTCCCAGCCCGTTGGAGCTGCACTCTTTCCTCGATTCTCTGAGTCGCGCGATGCCTGCGACGAGGCATTATGCACGGCGCCCATCCCTGGATCCGTGGCGCGAGAAGCGTCCCTCGGTATCTCCGCCGATCGCCGCATGTCCTCTTCTGCGTCGGGAGCGCTGTTCGATGCGCTCTCAAGCGCAAGCTGCGTTTCTTTACGCGCTTCTGCCCCGCGTTCCCTGTCCGCACGGGCTTCGTTCGCAGAGCCGCGGGGTGGCGAGGCCTCGGGCCGATCCTGCACCCGCTCCGTTTCAAAAGGCTTAGGGAATTCGTCACGAGCCGCTTGATCCGCTTCTTCTGGAGCTGCGAAGCTCTTTTCATCGTCGTGGCGCGCTATGACTGGCTCACGGGGCACGGCTATGGTAAGTGGCGTTCCGTGGGTGGCAAGTGCGACCGCTTCGAAGAGCGCGATGGATGCGGCCGCGGCAAGAGCAAGAGGGCGGAGCCCCGCACGCGCCTTTTCGCGCGGCGACCGCTCGCGTGCGAGGAGGGCGGATCGTTCCGCCACGCGGCGTGCAAGAATCTCTTTCGCTGGGCCCCGCGGCGCATCGAGCCATGCCTCGATCACGGTGTCGGGATCGACGCAGCGGAGCGCGTGTGTCAGAGCCTCGAAGCTCTCGGGCCAGAGGAGGAATGCAGGGAGAAGGGAGGCCAGGAAGAGGGCAAGACCGGTCGCCGCCTCGCGAGGAGCTGCGGCAAGCAGGAAGACGGCGTTGGCGAGCCCCCAGACGGCGAGTGAGCAGAGCGCCCAGATGGCGAACTGGCGGCGGAGGCTTACCTGCACATGGCGGAGGAGCCGACGTTTTATGCCGCGTTCTAATTCGCGAAGATCCGCGTTTTGGGGCTTGTGTATCATCGCCCCCTCCGTCGTAGCATCACATAACCTGCAAGCGAGAGGGTTGTCGTCGCCGCCGCTGCCGTCGCAAGCGGGACTGTTTCGATGGCTACGCCGAGTCCCGCGGCTGAGATCGAGAAGAGAATGACAGCCGCAAAGCCATGCCGCCGCGTGCGCAATAGCTCTTCGAGCGCGATGAGCGTGGCCCAAGCTATGATTGCCGAAGCCGCCTCGGCGAAGGCCGTTATGCCCTCTTTAGACCCGCTTCGTGCGAATGCGAAGATTAAAAAGGGCGTGTGTTCGAGGGCAAGGATCGCGCTCTCTTTCCCGTCAAGTTCAAGCGCATGGGCGGCGAGCCTTGCGTATGATGCGAGTGCGAAGAACAGTGCGCCCGTCCTCGGCGTGGCGATCACTCCCGAGGCGGAGAGCACTGCGGCTCCCAGCAGGGGAATGAGCGCGAGGAATCTTGCGACCAGCCTATGGCCGCGCATGGAGCAACCAGCCCAGCATCGGCTCATGCGCGCGGAGGGCGAACGAACCATCGCGTTCGATAATGAGGGGAGGCTTGAAGAAGCGACAATTCACGTCCTCGCCAATGGCGAGATCGCCCATGACGAGACTGAGAGGTACTGTACTTCTCCCTGGCGTTGCAAGACCAATAAGCGAAAGGCCTCCTTCGGCGCCGCTATGGCGCTCTCCGTACCTGCGCATAAGAATGCCGTTCTGCGCTTCCTCAACGGCCTCGAGCCGTCCCGAAAGCCGGGGTGCGGCCGCATCCGCCTTGTCTGCCGCATTCGGAAGCCGCACGACAGCCAGGACCGCCTCAGGCCTCGCAAGGAGCACGGCGGCCAGCGCCGCAATGACACTCGTAACGATGATCGCACCGAGTCGGGCGCGGTAGTTCTTAACGCTTTCCAGCGCCGTTGCCGCGCCGACGAAGGCAGCAAGAACGGCAAGCGCCGCAAGGGGAGGGCGCGGCGCGAGCATTCCCGTGGTGGGACCACTTGCGCCTTCGATGCTTGTCTCGTTGAACGCAAGGCGGTAAGGGGCGCTTGAGCCGACAAGGTAGGGCGGCGGGGCGAGGACGCGCATGCGGGCGAGCCGCGCGGTTTCTGCCGCATCCGCGATTGGTGTGTCGGCGCCGAGGTCGATGGTTGCGACCGCGCGTCCTGATGCGAGGGACGCTTCGAAGCGTAGGGATTTTATCTCCTCATCAAGGTAGAACGCGACCTGTGCGGCTTCTGCGTAGGCTTCGTATGTAGCTTCGAAAAGCGTTCGCTCAGCGCCGGTGAAATCAATTGCGATGACGCGGAGGCTACCGGGGAAGCCTTCTTCGGGGATCACCTTTGCCCGGCAGATGCGATAGGGCCGGATGTCCGAAGCGACGACCGCAAGCGCCGCCCCGCGATCGAGCGGCGCCGCGCCGATGGGGAGGAATGCCGCGCAGAGTGCGAGGGCCGAAATCGCCGTGAATTGTCGCCTCATCTCTTTACTCTAAGAATAATGGTGCAGGCAAGGCTTGCGGCGAAAAAGAGCGCAAGCCATAGCCTGTCGTCATGACACCAGAAAACCGCTCGAGACAGGATGCGCAATACCGCATTGGCCGCTCCTTGATCGATGCCCGCAAGTCCGGGATTCGATGCGAGGGGGAATGAGGCGATGGCCGAACCGCGGTCGATGACGGCGGCGTGATAACGCCCCGCATTTGGAAGCGCAATACGTGCCGCCCAGGCCCCGGCACCAGCCCGGTCAAAGGAGCGTTCTCGCGGTGACTCTCCCTCTCGCGTTATGAGAATTCGAGGGGCGACGAGCGCGTCGCTCGTCACAAGGACGAAGGGACCCCGTGCGTTCTCGCTGACTGACACTTCAAGCGGCTTTTCGGCGAAGAGGGCATCGAGTCTGTCTTTTATAGCGCCCGCTGCGTCGACGCTTGCGAAAAAATCCGCCGTGTACCCGCCATACAGGTCGCTTGCAAAGAGCATGATGGCGCGGTTTCCGTATTCGCGCGAAGCGAAAAGCGGATCGCCGAACTCGTTGGCAAAGAGCACGGTCGCGGGTTCGCTCGCCGCATACTGCGCCATGCCGCCGACGTTTGCGATACGTGTGCCGTTGAGAGCAAGAATGGGGATGTTCCCCTCGGCGAAAGGCGGTCGGGAAGCGCTTTTCCGGTCTTCGAAGAGGAGGGCGGGTACTTCGTCAGGCGTGCGCACTGCATAGTAGCGGCCTTTGCAACGTGAGGCAAGGCGTTCAAGCAGTGAACGGTCAACCTCTTCGCCGATTCCCATGGCCGACACCGTCGCGCCGATGCTTCTTGCGCGGTCGGCGAGGGCCGCAAAATCGGCGGGCTTGGTGACGCCGTCTGAAATGACAACGACGTGCCGCTCCTTGCGCTCCTGGGCGGCGAGGAGGGCAAGCCCCTCGTCGAGAGCGGCGGCGAGATCGGTTCCTCCTTTTGCGCGGAGCGGCTCAAGGATCGGCGCCGCCCTAATTTCCGAATTCGGCTCGAAGCGGTATATCCAGCGCCGTTCGTCGGAAAAGAGCATGAGACCGACCCTGTCGCCCGGTTTGAGGGTGCGCAGTAGCTCGAGGCCACTTACCTTGGCGAGCGAAAGCTTGTCGCCGAACATAGAGCCCGAGACATCGACGAGGATGAGGATCGCAAGATCGGGGATGTTTTTAAGCTCGCGCGGCATGAGCGCGACGGGAAGGATTGCCTCGAGCTCCGGATCGTCGCCGCGTCGTCCGAAGTCGGGGGAGTCGGCGGCGAACAGGATGGATCCCGTCCTTCGCCGCGCGATGTCGAGGAGTTCGGCGCGCAGCTCAGGCTCGAGCCGCTTAAGGGGCAGGCCATCGATGACGATGAGTTCGTAGGCGCGCAGGTTCCGGAGTGCTGCTTCCGCGGGGGAAAGCCGATCCGCAGGATAGAGGCGTTCGACGAAGGAGCGGAGGGTTTTCGATTTTTCGCTTATGACGAGGACGCGCGGCCGCTCCGCCGACTCGACGGCAAGGTCGAACCGACGCCGCTCATCCATCCCGTTTCCGGCGACCGCAAGAAAGATGCCCGTTTCGAGCGCCGCTGACTCCGCGGAGAGTCTGAGTACGAGGTCCTTGGGGAGCGTTTCCCCATCTCCTCGCCACAGCACGTGGGACGCGGCTTCAGTCCCCGCGCTCACAACGATCGAGGATGCATTCCGGAGGCGGGAAGACAGCGCGAGCTCGAAAGTCCGCCGCGTGTCGTTTGGCGCGATGCGGTAGGCAAGTCCGAGGATCGCCGATGCCTCCGTGCGTGGTCGAAGGTCAAGGGAGAATGGCCATGCCACCCGCCGCGCTACCGCGTCCAGCGCCGCGATCTCATCGATACCCGGGCTTTCGTCCATGACAAGTCGTGCGCGGCGGGGCGTGCTTTTCCATCCATCTCCACTCGCCGCTACAAGATCGGCGAGCACTGCTTGGATATTCGTCCGCTCGGGAAGCAGTCGTGCCGCAGGTTCGTATGCCGCCACATCGGCGTCGCGTCCGGGAAGGGGGAAGAGCCGGTCGGGCAAAACTAGAAACGCCTCACGAGCGCGGCCGCGCGCCGCCTTGAGTTCGGCCGCGCTCGCACCGCGCGTGAAGGCAAGGTAGCTACGCTCGGGGAGAAGCCTGGCGGGTAGCGGGAGGGCCGCGCCGAGGGCGTACGCGGCGAGAAGGAAAAGCGGGAACGTCCAGGCGGCGATTTTTGCCGCATCCCACTTGTGGCCTGTCATGTGACCTTCTATTCTAGATGAAGAATGTGCGGCGTCAACGCTTGAAACGGGGGAATTTGCATGGAATCGAAACTTATCGACGCGTTTCGCGCTTCGGCGGAGGGAACCTTCCGCGACATGTTTGGGCTGTCGCCGCGGGCCAAGGCGCCTCGCGTTCTCGACGCGGATGAAGATCACGACTGGGATATATCGGGACTGATCGGTCTTGCAGGACAGGCGCAAGGCGTCGTCGCATTCCGGCTGACCGGCGAACTCGTCGGCAGGCTGCTTGTAGCGACCGGCGTCGCCGCGGCCGAGGATGCGCGCGCCCTTGAGGGCGGCCTTGTCGCCGAACTAACGAACATCATGGCGGGCGCCGCCACGTCCGCACTTGCCGGTCTCGATATCGAAATCGCCCCGCCTGTCGTCATTCGTGGACCGCAGCACCGCATAAGCTGGCCGTCTATCGGCCCCGTGACCGCGCTCGGGTTTTCTGTGCCCGGCGGTGAGTTCGAGATCGACCTCTGCGTTCGCCATTGATGGCGCTCCGCGGAAGGGGCTTCCCCGAAGGGCGGCGCTTTGGGTATACTCTTTCCTGTGCCTCATAGTAGGCGCAAGAGAGAATCGGGTGTTTTTTTGAAAAACAGACGAAAATCCTCCCTTTATTCGCCGCGCATATAGTGCGCCATGTACGATATGTGCGAAAGCCCCATCCTCAGGAAAAGCATGAACCATTCCAGTTTCGAATCATTGGGCCTCTCTGAGGCCATCCTTGCGGCCCTTCGCGCGGCGGGCTACGAACGCCCAACGCCCATCCAGGCCGCCGCCATCCCAAGCCTTTTGGCGGGCCGTGACCTCCTCGGCACCGCGCAGACCGGCACCGGAAAGACCGCGGCCTTCGCTCTGCCCATTATCCAGCGTCTTGCGTCTGCGCCGCGACGGACCCTGCCCCGCGGCGTCCGCGCCCTCGTGGTCGCACCCACCCGCGAGCTCGCCGCACAGATCGACGCAAGTTTTTCCACCTACGCTCGCGGCACGCGCCTTTCCCATGCGTGTATCTTCGGAGGGGTTGGCAAGGCGCCGCAGGAGCGCTCGCTGTTGCGCGGCGTCGACATCCTTGTCGCAACGCCCGGGCGCCTCCTCGATCTCCATGGCGAGGGGAAGCTTCGCCTCGATTTGGTGGAAATCGCCGTCCTCGACGAGGCTGACCGCATGCTCGACATGGGCTTCATCCACGATGTACGGGAGATCGTCGCACTCCTCCCCCGCGACAGACAGACGCTCCTTTTTTCCGCAACCATGCCCCCCTCGATCGCTTCCCTCGCCGCAGGGATACTCAAGGAGCCAGTCCGGGTGAATATCGCTCCGGAGCAGCCAGCTGTGGAGCTTATCGAGCAGAGCGTCGCCTACGTGGACAAGGACGACAAGCGGGCATTCCTCACCGCACTCATCGAGGAGTCTGAGGCGCGCTGTGCCATCGTCTTCACGCGCACCAAGCATGGGGCAGATAGGCTTGCGCGGTCGCTCGAGAAGTCGGGCATTGCGGCAGCCGCGATCCATGCGAACAAGAGCCAGAACAACCGCGTCCGCACGCTCGAGGGCTTCCGGTCGGGGGGGCTGCGCGTGCTTGTCGCCACGGACCTCGCGGCGCGTGGCATCGATATTGACGGCGTGACTCATGTGTTTAATTACGAACTTCCCAACGAGCCTGAGACCTATGTGCACCGCATCGGACGCACCGCCCGCGCTGGTGCCTCCGGCCGTGCGGTCGCGCTCTGCGACGCCGAGGAAAAGCCCCTCCTTCGCGACATCGAGCGACTTATCGGAAAAAAGGTGCCCATCGCGAACGGGCCGGATATCGACGCCGCCTTCAGGGCGCTCGAGGCCGGGCGGGCCGCCGAAGCGCGTGCAGAGTCTGCCGGGCGAGTCCTGGCGCGTAGCGTCGCCGCTACGCCGCCAGTTCCGCACCGCGGAGGCTCGAGCGGCAGGCCCGCACACTCTGCTCCGCGCCCCGCCCTGCGGTCTCCGCAACGCCCCCCTCGCGCCAGGGGGCGCGGCTCGCAGCCCGCTTGACCGCATGCTCCCTCGGTCGGTATCATCAGTTTCATCGGAAGGGGAGTAGTTGCACCGCGGAATCAACAGCCGGCCGCCGGGAGGCGACCTGGTTTCGCGGCTCCGCGCTGTACGGGGAAACAAGACCTTTCGCATTGGCCCGAGGCATCGGGCGGATGCGAAAGGTCTTTTTTTATGCCGTTCCCTTTTTCCGAAAGGAGCCACGGTCGTCATGAAATTCGCCGTTCTTGCCATCGCCATCGCCATGTACGGTCTTGTCATCGCCTTTTCCGAGAAGAAAGCATGGTTTTCTCTCGGCGCTGCCGCGCTTGTGCTCGCGCTTGGTGTCGTCACGCCGTCCGCGGCGATCTTCGAGCTTGTGAACTGGAACGTGCTTCTCATCTATGTCGGGAGTCTTGTCATCGCTGAGCTTTTCATCTATTCGCGCGTCCCGGCATACATCGCGGAAAAGATCGTCGAGAAGGCGCCGACCCTCGGCCTCGGCATTGTCGCTATCCTCGTGATGACCGGCCTCATTTCGGCCTTCGTCGAGAATGTGGCGACCGTTCTCGTCATGGCGCCCATCGCGATAGCCCTCTCAAAGAAAGTTGGTATGAAGCCGGCCGTGTTCCTTATGGGGCTTGCGGTGATGGCGAACCTCCAGGGAACCGCCACGCTTGTTGGCGACCCCCCCTCGATGATTTTTGCAAGTTATGCGCACTACTCGTTTAACGACTTCTTTTTCAGGAAGGGGCGCTTGTCGATCTTCTGGGCGGTGCAGATCGGGGCGCTTGCGGGGGCCGTCTACTTTTATTTCTACTTCCGGAAATACGGAAAAACCAATGTGGGGCTTGGAGTCGAGAAAATCGTATCCTGGCTACCGACGGCACTCCTCTTCGGACTCATTTTTGGCCTTGCGGCTATCTCGTTCTTTTTCGAGGGGCTTGCCCTTTCCGGCATCTGGTGCATGGCTCTCGCCCTCTCCGGCCTTGTGTGGTACGTCGCCGTCCGCAAGGAATCTGCGAAGGACGCGCTCCGCCTCGTCAAAGGCCTCGACTGGGAGACGATCCTGTTTCTTATTGGCATCTTCGTCGTCATCGGCGCCATCGCCGAAGTTGGCCTTCTTGCGGATCTCGCTCGCATCCTCGAGGGCTTCATCGGCGGGAATATGCTTCTCGGCTTCGTGGTGATCGTCGGCATCTCGGTGCTTCTTTCGGGGTTCATCGACAACGTGCCCTACATCATCGTGATGCTCCCCGTTGCGGCGTCGCTTGCCAAGAACCTGGGGCTCCCGCAGGAGCTCTATATGTTCGGCCTCCTCACCGGTTCATGCATGGGCGGCAACCTCACGCCCTTTGGTGCCTCGGCCAATGTCGTCGCCTGTAGCCTTTCGCGAAGAGAGGGCGACCGGGTGGATTTCGGCGCATGGCTCAAGGTCGCGGGGCCATTTACGCTCATTACGACGCTCGTCGCCTCGCTCTTCGTCTGGTTCACCTGGCGCTAAAGCGCCGTGGCTTGCGGCCGGCTGCCGGCTCGGAAGCCGGCCCAGTCGTTATTCGGAACGCCGCCTTGAAGCCGTAAGGCGGCGGCGATGTGAGTTCGAGCCGCTCCTTGGTGAAGGGCTGGATGAGCGTAAGACCCGTGGCGTGGAGTGCAAGCCGCCCGAGGGGGTCGCGCGCTCGGCCATACTTCTGGTCGCCGCAGACGGGATGGCCTGCGGCCGCGAGTTGGACGCGGATCTGGTGCTTTCTGCCTGTTTCGAGTCTGAGCTCGAGAAGGCTGAGTCCGTTGCCGCTTGCTAGAAGCTGCCACTGTGTCACGGCGCGTTTTGCCCCCCGCGTCTCGCGGTCGGCGACATAGACCTCGCCGCCGCGGTTTTCCGCGAGCCAAGATTCATACCTTCCCTCGGTGTCGGCCATCGTGCCCTCGACGAGAGCGACATAGCGCCGCTCGAGAACGAGGCTGTCCCAATTCTCCATGAACGCCCGCTTTGCCTTCGCGCTCTTCGCAAAAATGAGGAGTCCCGAGGTGTCGCGATCGATGCGGTGCACAACGGCCGCACGGCCTTTGGGATTTCGTTCGCGGATGCGCGCGCTCACGATGTCGAGGAGGCTCCGCGCACGACTCCCCTCGGGCGCTATGACGGGGAGCCCTGCGGGCTTTGAGACGGCGACAAGGTCCTCGTCTTCGTAGAGAAAGACCACCTTGGCCGCGCTTTCCGCATGGCGCGGAGCGGCCAAGCCGCGGTTCTGTCCTGGTCGTGTTTCCTCTCGCCGCCGCGCGGGGAGGGCTGAGCCATTGAAGCGTTCTTCGGCGGGGCGGGGATGGCCTGGGGCTCCCGGGGGGATGCGACGCGAAGGGCCGCCGTGCTGTTTCATGGACGCGAGTATATGCCGTCCTCGAGTTCTTGGTCGAGCGGCGCATTTTGCGTCTGGAACTTTGCGCCTTGCGCGGCTTCCAAAAACGCCGTTACAATTCCTTTCCATGAATCCTTTGGCGCGTCGTACGCCGCCGTCTCCCTGGGGCATTGGCGCGAAATTCACGCTCTTTGTCGCGCTTTCTGTGGCGGTCTTTCTCACGCTCAGCTTGGCTGTCGCGGGATTTCTTCTGTCCCGCTATGCGATCACATCGGCAGATGAGATCGCGGAAGCCTATCTCGACCAGACCGAGGCCCGGTTCGCGCGGTTTTTTGACGAGCTTAAGGAGCTTGCCCAAGGGCTTGCGGCCACCCATGCTGTGCGGCGAAAGGATCCTGCAGGTATGCGCGATCTCTTTCTTGCCACGGTTGCCGCGCGGCGGAGCTATCTCAGGGCCGTGTATGTCGGTACCGCATCGGGTGCGATGCACGAGTGGGGCGAGGGCACAGGCTTTGTCGACCATGTGCCCGCGTTCCCGCCCGGCTATGATCCGCGCGAGCGGCCCTGGTATGCGCTCGCCGCGGCTCGCGAGGGTTTTTCCGTCACCGCGCCCTATCGCTTTGCAAGCGTTGACGCGCTCGGCATCACCTGCGTTCTTCCTTTGCGCGCTAAAGACGGCCGGCTCGAAGGTGTGCTCGGCCTCGACATCCTCCTTGACGACCTTGCCTCGGTCCTCGAGTCGCTCGACATTCCAAAAGGCGGTCGTGCGGCGTTACTCGGCCCCGATGGATCGGTGCTTGCAAGCCAGTTTACCTTAGGCGATGCGCATGCGTGCCCGCCTACAGTCCTTGAGCTTGCCGGGGGTGCTGCCAGAGGCGGAGGCACTGCGCGTAGGACTTTCGTCGGACGGGTCGACGGCGTCCTGACACGTATTCTCGCGCGGGATGCGCCGCAACTCGGGTGGACGATCGTCGTCGGAATGCCGTATGACACGGCGCTGGCGCCGGTCCGGCGGGTACTCAATCTCCTTGGCGTTTCAGGTGCCCTTCTCATGGCGCTCCTTGCCTTCGCGCTATCGGTTATCGCGAGGCGCCTCGTGGTGCGCCCACTCGAGCGCGTCGTCGCGGTGGTGAATCGCCTTGAATCAGGCGACCGCGCGGCGCGGGTCGGGCCGGGCGGTAGCGACGAGTTTGGTCTCCTTGGGCGCGAAATCGACAAACTCGCCGATGCGGTCGATGCGAACGCGCGCGAACTTGAAGAGAAGGTGAGGCGGCGGACGGAGGCCGCGGCAGCCCTCCTTGCGGAGAACGAGCGTCTCAGGCTCCTTGAGGAGCGGCGGAGGATTTCCCGCGATCTTCACGACTCGATCGGAGCGAAGCTCACCAATGTGTTTTTCTGCAACGGCGTCGCCCGCGAGCTTGCGCGCGGCCTGCCGGGCGGGCCGCCTGAGGGGCTTTCAGCGATGCACGACAAGATCGAGACGAACTGCCTTGCGGCGGTAACCAGCCTCAAGGAAATCGTCCTTGGGCTTCGCGACGAGGAGGAGTGCGAGGGGGTGCACGAGACCGGGCGGTTCGCCGACGCGATCGCGGCGGCCGCAGGCGAGCGACTTGATTCTGGCGGCATAACCCTCGATGCGCGCATCCGCGCCCGCCGCGCGCTCGACGCTCTCCCCGATGCGGTCAAGGCCGATCTTCGCCTCGTGTTCGACGAGCTTGTGAGCAACACCCTGAGGCACTCGGGCGCAGCCCGCGCACGCCTCCGCCTCCGTATTGAGGGCGGCATGCTTCGCGCTCGTTTTTCGGACGACGGGCAGGGTTTCGATCCCGGCGAAGCTCGAGGCATGGGGCTCCGCAACATCCGTTACCGAATCGAGCGGCTTGGTGGCCGACTCCGAATCAGCTCCCGTCCGGGTGGCGGCGCAAGTTTCGCTTTCACGTTACCGCTTCCCGTCAAGGACGCGGCCGATGCATCTTCGCCTGCGCTCGCTGCGGAAAGGGTCTAAGGGCACCAAGGCCATGTCCAGCCAGAGCGGCCCGTCGAGGCCTGCGGTCGCGACTCTTGCGATCGTCGAGGACGAGGCCGAGGTGCGTGAGGGCCTTCGCTATTTGCTCTCCCTTGACGGGAGAATCCGTGTCACCGCGGCATTTGATGCTGCAGAAGGGCTCTTTTCGTGGCTCACCCAAAACCGCGCGCCCGAGATCGTTCTCATGGACATTAACCTCCCCGGAATGGACGGTATCGAGGCGGCGCGGCGGCTCAGTCGCGAGCATCCCAAAACCGTCGTGCTTATGCTCACGATTTTTGAAGAGGAAGACAAAATCCTTTCCGCGATCCGTGCGGGGGCAAAGGGCTACATTCTCAAAACCACGCGCCCTGAACTCCTCCTTGAGCAGGTGCTCTCCGCACTCGATGAGGGCTCGCCGGTGAGCCCGACTGTGGCGCGTCGTCTCCTTGAGGAGCTTCAGCGCGGCGCACCTGCCCGCGATCCGGGCGAGTACGAGCTCACGCCCCGGGAGCGCGAGGTGCTCCGCGATGTCGTCGACGGCCTTACCTACCGCGAACTCGCCGAGAAGCATGGCATCGCGGCGGCGACCGCCAAAAAGCACATCCTTCACATCTATCAGAAACTCAATGTCTCCTCGCGGGCGGAAATCGTACGCAAGGCGCTCGAAGAGCGACTTGTCTAGTTTTGCGCGGCGCATACACCATTTGGAGCATTTTCCGACCTGCAAAAACAGTCTACACTGAGCATCGTGAATTCCGGGCGCGACGCCGCAGGCAGGTGTTGCGACGCTACAGGCGGGCGTCGGCGCTGGTGCGCCGTCCGGATTCACGACCGTACCAGAGGAGGCGTGCATGGCACAGGATTCTGGCGTCAAAAAGGGCGCGATGGGGTGGTATTTCAAGACCAACCTCCTTGCGCGTATTCTCATCGGCCTCGTCCTCGGCGCGGCCGTGGGTATCATCCTCGGATTCTTTCCTGCGGCGGTGAAGCCCTACGCAGACAACGTCAAGTTCTTCGGCGACCTTTTTGTTCGGCTTCTCAAGATGATTGTCGTGCCGGTCATTTTCTTTTCGCTCATTTCGGGCGCGGCGAGCATCGCGCCCGGCCGCCTTGGGCGTGTCGGGCTTAAGATTATGGGCTACTACCTTCTCACCTCGGCTCTCGCGGTGGTGATCGGCCTCGTTTTCGCCAACATCTTAAAGCCCGGGCTTGGAATGAACATCGTCGGCGATGCGGCAGTGTAGGGGCAGGCCGCACAGGCGCCGACTATTGCGCAAATTCTCCTCAACATCGTCCCGACCAACCCCGTTGAGTCCCTGGCCAAGGGCGACGTCCTCCCAATCATTTTCTTC
>JAJUIB010000036.1 GCA_029265615.1 Spirochaetota bacterium | reverse complement strand
GTGGCTTTGCCACGGCGCCCCGTGCTTTTTAAAGCGAAGAGCCCAACACAGGACTCATAGAGCGAGCGCGGTCGCCATTTCCTCTTTTTAAGCTATTTTATGGCCCAAGGGGACGACGTATGAGGAGATCGCGATAGCCCATCGCACGCAGTCGTCCTGAAAGCGCCTCAAGCTCGGCAAGCGGCACACGGGGAAAGACAACACGCGTGTAGGGGCCTGCGACTTCAAGCTCGGGCGAAAGCCCGGCCATCCTGAGCCGCTCGAGCGTCGCCTGGGCGTTTTTTGCGTCGCGGTAGGAGGCCACCTGGACGTGGCAGTCGGTAGCCTTCGCCACTGATAGCGCCGCCACTGATGGCGAAGGATTTCCGCTTCCCACCGCCAGGCTTCCTGCGCCGGGAAGCGGACCTGGCGAACCGAAGGCGGCCGCCTCGGCCGCAGGGAGCACCGTACAGGACACCCGCGCCGTCCCCGTCGCCACCATACCGAGAATGCGCGCCGCACCCTCGGAAAGATCAAGATCCCGTCCTGCGACAAAGGGCCCCCGGTCGTTCACGCGAACCACCACGCTAGCCCCGGTGTCGAGGCTTGTCACCCTAAGGAGGGTGCCGAAGGGCAGGCTGCGGTGCGCGGCGGTAAAACCGTCCTTGTCGTAGATTTCACCGCTCGATGTGGTGCGGCCGTGAAACTGCGCCCCGTACCAGCTTGCAAGGCATTCGAAGCGCTCAAGGCCCGGAGCCGCAGCCCCGGCCGCCTGAGCCACGGCCTGAGCCGGCACGAGGCCGGTGAGCACCAGGGCGGTAAGGAGCGCCACGGCGCCCCAATAGCGCGCCACGGTTCGATTAGCCTCGTACCGATCCAAGGGCCTGCGCCGCCGCGAAAATAGCCGCATACAAGGCTTCGATATCGTCCGCCTCGACGCTCGAGAACGCGACCCGGAGGTAGCGGTCCTGCATCGAAATCGTGCCGATACCCTCGTCCAGCAGGCGGAGCCTGAGCGCCTCAGCCGAAATGCCGACGCACTCAAAGCTCATGAAATAGCCCGAATTGAAGGGGAGGAGCCTGAGACTCGCGGGTAGCGGGGTCCGCGCGAGAAAATCGCGGAGGCGGCGGTAGCGTTCCGCAAGGAGGGCGCGGAAGCGCGCCTTCTGCGCGGCATAACCGGGCGCGTCGAGCGCCTTGAGGAGGAGGTGCTGCACCGGCGCCGAGGAATTCGAGACCGACGAACGAATCACGCCCATAAGCTTTTTGACGAGGGCATCCTGCTGAACCGGCGCAAGGCCCTTTGCCGCAAAGGTAATGAATCCCGTACGGAAGCCCCAGACATAGTCCTCCTTCGTCGGACCGTCAGCCTTCACCGCGAGGATGCGCTCATGCGCATCGGCAAGGCGCGCGAACAGGGACTCCTCAAGAAGTCCGGGCTCATATTGAAGCCCAAAGTAGGCGTCGTCGGCGATGACAAGCAGGTCAGTCCCCTCCTCAGCGACGCGGAGAAGCGCCGCGACGATTTCGTCGGCCTCGGCGAGCGTGGGCGAATAGCCTGTGGGGTTGTTCGGGAAATTGAGGATGCAGGCGGCCTTGCCGCGCCGCGCGCCCGCATCGCGAAGCCCCTTCTCAAGCCCGGCGACATTGAAGCCCCCATCCTTGAAAATCGGATAGGTAAGCCCCGCCGCCATCTTCCGCTCCTCGACAATGAGGCGGTAGTTCGGCCAATGAAGATCGGGGACGACCACCGTGTCGCCCGGCTCAAGGAAAAGGTCGGCGATGTACGAGATCGCCGCGGTCAGACCGGGAACAACGACGGGAAGCGAATAGCTTTTGCCACGGAGACTCGGATTTTTCGCCTCGAGCTCGACTTTCCAGCGTTTGCGAAGTGCGAGCACCCCCGAGGTTGACGCATAGGCGACCGCCTCCGCCGGACTTAAAGTGGGCAGGGCGGCGCGGATCGCATCGAGGATAAGTGGCTCGCCCGCCTCGTAGGCCATGCCGATCGTCGCATTAAAGCGTTTGGCCCGCTCATCCGCCTCGGCGCTCTGCGAGAGTATGCCTTTCGGAAAGTACATGCGCCGCCCCATGTCGGAAAGAAGGCGCTCGGCAACGTTTCCGGCGAGGGCTTTGTTCAGTTCTTCGGCAAGAGCGTTCATAACGTGAAACTCCGTTGAGAATAATAGAACGTAGAATTCGAGGGTAATCTCGGAACGACGAACTGTCAACGCGGGGCGCACGGGCGCTTAAAAACGTGGCCCTGAAGATTCCTCCAGCATCCGCTGGCATCACTCAAGAGCATTTACTAAGCTTACTATCGATGACGCGCACCTTTTTTCGGAAAACCACGCCCGCATTAAGGAGGTAGACCAGTGCTCCTCAAAGAGTATGCGAAAAATAAGAAAACCTGCACCGTGACCTTCACCCTGCTCGGAGCCGCGGCGCCTGGCGCCAAGCGCATCACGCTTGTTGGTGACTTCAACAACTGGAACAAGGACAGCACGCCGCTCAAGCGTGGTAAAGAGGGCGAGTGGAGCGTAACCCTCAACCTGGAAGCGGGACATGAGTATCTCTTCCGCTACCTCATCGACGGCGAGCGCTGGGAAAACGATTGGAACGCCGATAAGTACGTCCCCTCCCCCTATGGCGATGCCGACAATTCCGTCGTCATCGTGTAAAGGTCAGCCACAGGACGCGCAGGGCACGGTGCTTGACCTTTTCACTTATTCGATGCTCTCTATATTATGTTTGCGACATTTTGGAGAAGCGCATCTTGAGGAGGATTTCATGAAGCGAAGTATCGCGTTTGTGCTCGCACTCGGCCTTGTGGCCGCGGGTTTTGCGTTTGGCCAGGTTAAGGCGAAGGATGGCGTCTACTTTGCGCAGGACGACAATTTCAGCTCAAGCGGCTGGCGCGACCAGGTCATCGTCACCGTTGCCGGCGGCAAGATCACGAAGGTCGTCTGGAACGGCGTACCGAATCTTCCCGGCGCAAGCGACAAGAAGAGCTGGGCGGCCTCCGGCAAGTATGGCATGAAAAAGGTCGCCAAGGCGGGCGAATGGGACGTCCAGGCCGCCGCCGCCGAAGCCTGGCTCGTGAAGACCCAGGACGTCGGTTTCTCCAAGTTCGATAAGAATGGCAAAACCGATGCCATCACGGGCGCCACGATGACCACCCAGGGCTTCCTTGCCCTCGTCAACAAGGCCCTGGCCTCCGCCCCCGTCGCCAAGGGTGCGTACAAGGACGGCTGGTACTATGCCGAAGCCGCCGATTTCGACAAGAACTCGGGCTGGAAGGACAGCGTCCTTATCACCGTCGCCAATGGGAGCATCGTCGATGTGCTCTGGAACGGCATCTACAAAGATAACACGAAGAAGTCTAAGCTCGTCGAGGCCATCGAGGGTCGCTACGGCATGGGCAAGGTTGCCAAGAAGGGCGAGTGGAACATGCAGGCGAAGGCCTTCCAGGACGCCATCGTCGCCGCGGGAGATCCTGCCAAAGTCAAGGCAGAGGCCGTGAGCGGCGCTTCGATTCACCCGACCGTGCTCGACCTCGCCGCCCAGGCGCTCAAGTCGGCTCGCTAGAGCCTGCATCCTCGGCGTGTACGCGCGCGTACACAACTCAAGCGGCGGCCCCCTGGCGGGGCCGCTCTTTTTTTGGCTACTCTCGTGTGTAGCGTGCATGAAGTTTACGCGCGCCCATGTAAGGAGGTAGATGTGATCCATGACTTTGAGGAGAGACGCCCCACGATCCACGCAAGCGCCTTTGTCGCATGGAATGCCGAAGTCGCGGGCGATGTCGAGCTTGCCGAAGGCGCCTCGGTCTGGTATGGCGCGGTACTCCGCGCCGATATAGCCCGCATCACGATTGGGAAAGACACGAACGTTCAGGACGGGAGTGTCATCCATGTGGATCGGGACAAACCCTGCGTCCTCGGCAAAGGGGTCACGGTCGGACATCGCGCTGTCCTCCACTCCTGTAGCGTGGGGGATTATGCCCTCATCGGCATGGGGGCGATTGTCCTTGACGGCGCGGAAATCGGCCCTGAATCGATCGTCGGAGCGGGGGCCCTCGTCACGCAGGGCAAACGGTTTCCGCCGCGTTCGATGATTCTCGGTAGCCCCGCGAAAGTCGTGCGCGAACTCACCGACGAGGAGGCGCAAAGCCTCCACAGACATGCGGAGGAATACGCGGAGCTTGCACAGCGCACCAAGGGCGGCTTGCGCGGCGAGTGAGGGCTAAACCCCAGCGCGCGCAGCTCCGATACTCGGGGTAAGGAGTACGCGCATGAAGCAGTTTGCGATCAAGGGCGCCGGCGCCGCGCCTTCCTTCCTCGAGCTCCTCGGCGAAACCGAGGGCGGGTTCTTCGTCCGCATCGTGCACAGGCACGAGGACTGGGAGGACGTCAAGGAGGACTTCATGACCCGGGACCTCTTCGACACCTGCCTCCGCACGGGCTACATCGCCGAGCTTTCGGCCTAAGACTACTCCGGCCGCGCATGAGGCTTCACTGGCCGGCCGGAGTCTTTTTTAGCCCTCGAGGTCGGAGCCCTTGGATCCGCGGTCGCGTTCGCGGAGGTTTTCGATGAAGCGCTCGGCCGCGCCGCGCGCCAGGTCCTTGCAGCCGAGGCCAAAGGCCAGGGCGAGCGCGACGACGATCGCCGCGAACAGTATTTGGAGCAGGCGGCTCAACATCGAACTTGCGAGCCCCGCCTGTTCGAGCGCC
Organism: Spirochaetota bacterium; assembly: GCA_029265615.1. Classification (GTDB taxonomy): domain Bacteria; phylum Spirochaetota; class Spirochaetia; order Treponematales; family Rectinemataceae; genus JAEUJG01. Next base: position 12,180 of record JAJUIB010000036.1, on the reverse strand, counting down.
ACGAGAACAAGGATGGTGTTGCCCGCGTATTTCATCACACGCGCGATGAGTTCGGCATGCGGCCAGGCCGCGTTGCGCGCTATGGTTCGCGCAAAGTTGGAGGCAAAGGTCACGAGCATCGCGCCGATGGCGAGCACAATGACGGCGGCGAGCACACTCGGGAACAGCTCCACGATGCGGTCGGAAAGGGCCTCGACGAAGCGCACGTCGAGCGAGCGGGCGATGGCGACGCACACCGCGAGGATGACAATCCAATAGGCGATCGCGCCGCCGAGGCGCGAAGGGGAGTATTCGACTTCTCCCTTCCTAAGGAATTCGGCGAAGCCCGTCCGTTCGGCGAGCTTGTCGACCTTGAGCGCGGCGAGAAGCCGCGCAACCGCGAAGCGGACGAACCGCGCGAAGAGCCATCCCGCGGGGAGAATCAGTAGCGCGGAGAGCGCTGGCGGCATAGCGCGCCAGACTTCGACGATTCGTTCGACTAATGCGTCCATGTAGCGGCCTCCAATACGCGGGGATTCACAGCCCCGCTTCGGTGACAAGAAGGTGTATGTCCTTGACGGACATGCCCGCGATGCCGAGGCGCTCGACGGTGCGGCCAATGGCCCTGAAATCGACGCCGCGCATCGCCGAGGCAAGATCAATGACAAGATCGATTGAAGGCGTGGGCACGCCGAGCATAGCGCCGATCGAGGCCATGGGCACAAGGCTCATCGGCACGTCCTCGTTCACATAACGGTGGTCGACAGTCGCGGGGGCGCGGATACCGCGATAGGCGGCCGTCGCCTTAATCGCCTCGCGGAGGTTTGCCCCCGAGGCACCGTAACTCAGGTAGAGCCACTCGACGGCGGAGAGACTTCGCACGCCGAGAGAGCGCGCGACAGCAAGACGCTCGGCGTCGACGCGTTCGAGCACGAGCGCGACGGAGGGCGTGATACCGTCAAGATAGTAGTCGAAGGCACCGCGGGTCCCTTCAATCCAGCCCGCATTGAGGATGGTGAGTGCCGGATGAAAGACGGCGCCGATGTTCTCCATACTCGTCGCAAGGACGCTCCCGCCTGCCTTGAATTCGGGGAATGCCGGCTCGAGCACGGCAAGCACCTCAGGCGTCCTAAAGCTCGGAAGGGCGGCAAGCGCAAGACCGCGCTTTATCTGGAAGATCTTCGCCTCGTGGCGGGACAAGGCGCGCGAGGCATAGATGAAGGTCTGCGCCTCGGCGATAACGGGGCGTGCCGCAAGGCCCGCGTCAAGAAGCGCCGCGCGGAATTCGAGCGCGCCCCCCGTCCGTCCGGGATTAAGCACGATGACCTGCCCGTCGCGGAGCGCAGGCGCAACGAGGGCGGCAAGGCTGCGGTGCGCGGTCGAGGGGGTTGCGACCATGATGACATCCGCGCCCTCGACCGCAACGGCGGCGTCGGAGGTGGCGAGCTCGACGGGTCCGAAGCCGCGCACCGCGCCCTCCACCTTGATGCCGCCGTGCCAGCGGACCGCGGCGAGCTTTTCGTCGGTCCGGTTGTAGAGGCGCACGGGGAAGCCCATCACGCCCAGGTGCCCCGCCATTGCAAGACCGCCGTTCCCCGCGCCAAGGACGGCAAATCTCAGCGCACAGCCCTTTTTTGCTGCGGAACCGAGCACGGCCGAGAGTTCTGAATCGGATATCTTAGACATTACTGTCCCCCTCCCCGCCCCCGGCGGCGCGCGTCCTCGCAGTTTCCGCGGCGATCGCCGCCCTCTCGGCGGCGGATACGGGCCGGCCGCACGCATCCACCACCCGCATGCCGCCCCCGATGAGCCGCGTCTCCCAGCCTGCCGCGGCGGCAAGCTCCTCGCGGCAGGCGGAGAGCCGCGGCGCCGCAAGGAAGCCGGATGCGAATGCCTCGTAGAGGCCCTCGGGGGAATAGGGCGCGGGAACCGCCGTCTCGAAGGCCGCAACGAGTGTCCTCGCTTCAGCCTCGAGCTCGCCCGCCTCGACCTCGAGAGCAAGGGCCTCGGCCGAAGCACCTCGGCGGAGATCGGGGACGATGCCCGACTTACGCTTTCGCCGGTAATCCTCAAGCGCATGGCGCGTTATGCGAATGCTTTCTTCGATAACGGGGGGATCGGCGAGCGCGAAGCCCTCGGAGTAGCTCACGACATGGACGAGGGGCGGACTTGATTCGTCCTCGGGCTCGATGTCGTCCATGAGCGCCGCCGAGGCGGCAAGCTGGGCCTTCGCCCGCTCTGGATCGGGTGAGAACGAGTCGAGGCCCGCGCGGGGTTGAAGGGTCAGGCGGAAGTCGGGCCCTTCGAGCGACCGCACCATTGCAAGAAGTGCCCGCGCCTTGGCAAGGTCGCGCGTGCCCCAGATCGCCCGGGGGGTATTGAGCATCACCTGGAGCACCAGATGGCTTATGCCCAAGCGCCGCGCCGCCTTGGCCGCAAGATAGCCTGCAGCGACTGCGCTTACGTCGTCAGCGCCGCGAAACGAGAAATGGTGCGGCACGTTGGGTTCAAGAGGCTTACCGGTCGAAGCGACAAAACGCATCGCGCGAAACTGCTCGCGCAAGTTTTCTCTAAGCGGATTAGGCCCACGTCCGTCCGTCTCGCAGAACCACCACAGCGAAAAGGCATGCCAGGCTATGTCGAGACTCTCTTCGTGGATGCGGGCGAGAAGATCGACGCGCTTCGAGCCTGCATAGGTCCGCACAAGCATGGGCCGCGCGGCGCGCCAAATCCGCGCATAGTCCTCTGGCCCCGCTATCGGCACGCCGCCCCCGTCAGGAAGCCCCGCGACTTTCTCGCCGAAGCGCTCCTGGGTGAGCTGCGAGGTGCCAATGGAAAGCACGTCGAGAAGCCCGCCCCGCGCAAGCTCGCGCGTCCAGGACTCGAAGAGCGCGAGCGCCTCGCGGCGGTCAGGCAGGTAAGGGCCTGCGTGCGCACGCATGAGCGGCGGAAGACCGCGTGCGGCACCGTGTGCTAGGCGCGCGCCAAGCGTATCTCCGCGCCGGCCGAAAAGCGGCGCATCGCTTCGATCGACGGGAGCGACACCACGATACTCGGCCCGCGCAACAAGCTCGCGCCCGAACAAGGCGCGAGCCTCGTCATAGGCGTTCGTCGTGACAACGTCCTTAGGGAAACGCGAAGGTGGCACGCCGAAGGCTGCGAGCGTCTCCGCCGCGCTCTCCTCGCCACGGAAAAGAGCCGCTATGCGGGGATAGAGCGCCTCGACGCGTCCACATGCCTCGGGAAGGCCCGCAAAATACAGCGACCGAATGCCACCCCCCGATTCGTCGAGGAGGGAGGCGGAGCGGAGCGTCTCAACGAGCGCCATAAAGAGCCGCGCGGCGTCGCGGGGGTCGAGGCGGTAGCTAAAACCGAGTGCCTCAAGTCCACAGGAGCGCACCCATGCGGCGATGGCGCGGCCCGATTCAGGCCGCTCGGGCCGACCGAGCGCCTCGCGAACCACGCCGTCGGCGATGAAGACCCGGCAGCCGGAGCGCTCAAGGAGGTCGGCGGCCGCATAGAGGCCGAGCGAGTGCGCATCGAGCGCGGGACTCGCAAGGCCGATCCGCGCGCCGGGCGGAAGGCAGAATCCAGCGCTCATCCTAAAATCCTTTCCCGCACCGCGGCAGGGAGCGCAGCCCACGCGTCCTGCGGCGGCGAGCGCCGAAGCCGCCCCTCGCTCGCAAGCCGCTGTGCCGCCGCAAGCACGGTCGCAAGCAGGTAGCCTTCCTCGTCGAGCCCGGCGCCCGATGCGCAGGCGGCGAACCAGCGGTCGGGCATCATCGGCTGGCCGTTCACTTCGATCGCGTACAGTTCATCGCCGAGCATGATAAAGTCACCGCGGGCGTAGTCGCGCACCCCCGCAACAGCGAAGGCCTTCCGCGCGAAGGCCACAAGCCTGTCACGGAGGGCACCCATGGGAACCGCCGTTGCGAGCGTGCGGTGTCCGTCCTTGTCGGCGCCGGTGATAATCTTGAGCCGCACGGGCTCCTTGAACACGATCTCCGCGGGAAGGATGAGCGCGGCACGGCCCGTGCCTATCTGGGCCACCGTGAATTCGCGGCGGTCCGGCCCATCGAGGAAGGCTTCCGCCAGAATCTCGCCGTAGCGCGCAGCGAGTTCCCCTGCCTTCGCCTCGAGGCTCTCCCTGTCGCGGACGACACAATCCGCACAGATCCCGCGGCTGTTGCCCTCCCGCGCTGGTTTCAAAAAGAGCGGAAAGCCCGCCACTTCAAGCGGCGCGGGCTGCCACGCGAGGCTACCGCCCTCCCCGATCCGTCCGAACGCATAGGCCGGCGTCAGGACGCCCTGGGACTGCCAGCGCTCCTTAAGCGCGGGCTTTGAAAGCGCACACGCGATCGTCTCGGGCGAGGAGCCGACATAAGCCTGTCCGAGCTCTTCGAAGCGCACGTGCACCGAGTGCGGAGATCCGCACTCATCGCAAAGCTCGTGGGCCGCGCTGAAGACAAGGGTAGGACGCAGGTCCGCAAGCGCGGCTTCAAGGTCGCCGAGCGAGGCGCAAACACGATGCTCTGCCACCATGCCGTGACGCGAAAGGAGGGCGGCAAAGCGGCCAAAACGCTCCTCATCCTCCGACAGCGTCCTTGGATCTTCGGGGCGCGCGCTCAGGATAAGCAGGCTAAAATCAGGTGCGGTATCTTTAGTGATTCTGGAACCTCCTCGACACACTGGATGATATGCCCTAGCATACCGAAGCGGTATTCACCCGTCCATTTCATTTTTCCCCTCTATTGATACCTTTAAGGTATCAATAGAGGAAACTTTTGCGGTATACTGCACCATGGAGTTACGACATCTGCGATACTTCCTCGCCGTCGCCGAGGAAGGGGGATTTCACGCCGCCGCCGAGCGCCTCCATCTGACCGAGCCGCCCCTCCTCAGGCAGGTCAAGGCGCTCGAGGCGGAACTCGGCACTGCGCTTCTTGTGCGAGAAGGCAGGCGGATACGGCTGACGAGCGCGGGCGAGTACTTGCGCGCGGGGGCTCGCGCGCTTGTCACAGAAGCCGACGCGCTCATGCGGCGCACAACGCTTGCAGGCGGCGCTCCCGGACGCGTCAGACTCGGTTGTGTCGGTTCGATGATGTATTCGTTTTTTCCGGAGCTCGTCGCCTTTCTTTCGCGCTTCGACGAGGCTCTCCGCTTCGAAATCCTCGAACTATCGACGGAAGATCAGGCCCGCGCTCTCGCGATGGGTGACATCGATCTTGGATTTCTCCGCGACTGGGCGCCGCGGCCCGGCCTTACCTACCGGCCGCTCGGCGAGGAACGGCTCGCCGCGATTTATCCCCGGTGCTGGAACCTGGCCGCAGAGCACCCGACCCTCGCCGACTTTTCGACGCGGCCTTTCGTCGCCGGTACCGGTGCGGGGCTCGCCGGACGTATCGCCGAGGCCTGCGCGCGCTCGGGCTTCAGCCCCCAGAAGACCTACGAATGTAGCCAGTTTTCCTCGATCCTGCGCCTCGTCGCCGCCGGGCTCGGCTGGTCGGTCGTACCGGCCGAAGCGGTACGCGATCTCCACGTCGAAGGGCTCGACTTCGTCGAACTCGAGGACCGCCTACCCTTCGGCGCTGCGTTCAAAAGCAGCGCACTGCCTGAACGGGAAGCGCGGCTCGTCGATGCTGCGGCGCGCTTTGCAGCGGAGCGTCTAAAGCGCTAGGCACTCCCGCCGCGCGACGAGGCGAGCGCAATGCGCGCCCGGGCGCGTTCAACGGCGGCCCGGGCGCGTGATAGCTCCCAGGGTAGCGCCGACTCGGCAAGACGCCGCCGCGCCCGCTCGAGGGCGGCGCGGGCGCGCTCGACGTCAATCTCGTGCGGCCACTCTGCGGCGTCCGCGAAAAAATCGGCACGCCCCGGCCTGACGGCAACAAAGCCGGCCGCAACGCAGGCGACTTTTACACCCTCGGCACCGCGGAGGCGGACCTTCCCCGGGCGCAAGGGCGCAACAATCGGTTCGTGCCCCGCACAGAGCTCCATCTCGCCGTCGTCCGAGCAAAAGGTCACCGATTCGACCGAAGAAGAAAAAAGGAGCCTGTAGGGGGTGATGATGGCGCATTGAAAGGTCTGCATCCGTTTAGCTCCGTGCGGCCCGCTCCCGGACCTCGTCGATGCCGCCCGCCATGTAGAAGGCCTGCTCGGGGATGCGGTCGCAGGCACCGTCGACGATCTCGCGGAAGCCGCGTATCGTCTCCGGAAGCGGCACATAGCGCCCGGGAATACCCGTGTACTGCTCCGCCACAAAGAAGGGCTGCGAAAAGAAGCGTTCAATCTTGCGCGCGCGGCTTACGGCGAGCTTGTCCTCGGGGGAAAGCTCCTCCATGCCGAGGATCGCGATGATGTCCTGGAGTTCGCGGTAGCGCTGCAGTGTCTCCTGGACGCGGCGGGCAACCGAATAATGTTCCTCGCCGACGATAAAGGGGTCAAGCATGCGCGAGGTCGAGGCGAGGGGGTCGACCGCGGGATAGATTCCTTTTTCGACGATGCGGCGCGAGAGAACTGTCGTCGCATCAAGGTGGCTGAAGGTCGTCGCCGGCGCGGGATCCGTGAGATCGTCGGCGGGAACGTAGACCGCCTGCACCGACGTGATTGATCCCCGCCTTGTGGAGGTTATGCGCTCTTGAAGCGCACCGAGCTCATTGGCGAGTGTCGGCTGGTAGCCGACCGCGCTCGGTATGCGGCCGAGGAGAGCGGAGACCTCGCTCCCCGCCTGTATGAAGCGAAATATGTTGTCGATGAAGAGAAGCACGTCCTGGCCGAGCTCGTCGCGAAAATGCTCCGCCATGGTGAGGCCCGCAAGCGCGACGCGCATGCGCGCCCCCGGCGGTTCGTTCATCTGGCCAAAGACGAGGGCAGTGTTCTTGATGACGCCGGAATCGTTCATCTCGCGCCACAGGTCGTTGCCCTCGCGGCTCCGCTCGCCGACACCGGCGAAGACGGAAAAACCCGCATGCACGCTCGCGATGTTCCGGATGAGCTCCATGATGACAACAGTCTTCCCCACGCCGGCGCCGCCAAAGAGTCCTATCTTCCCGCCCTTCGCGTACGGCGCGACAAGGTCGATGACCTTGATCCCGGTCTCGAAGAGCTCAAGGCCGCCCGCCTGGTCAGCAAGGAGTGGGGCGTCACGATGGATGGGCGCGCGCGGCGCATCGGGCTCGGGACCGCCGTCAATGGGCCGCCCCGCGACGTCGAACATGCGCCCAAGTACCGCTGTGCCGACGGGGACCGACAGCGGCGCGCCTGTCGCCCGGGCGGGAAGGCCGCGCGCAAGCCCCTCGGTCGCCTGCATCGCCACACAGCGGACAAGGCCATCGCCTGAGTGCAAGAGGATTTCCGCAAGAAGAGGCGGCCCGCCGGGGCGCTCGATCTCCACCGCCTCAAGGAGGGGGGGTGGCGGAGGCTCGAACGCAACGTCGAGTATCGGCCCCGCAATTCGAACGACTTTGCCTACCGCGCCTGACATCCCCCCGCTCCTTTCCCGGCACGCCGCCTAGCCGATGGCTGCGGCGCCCGCGACTATTTCAGAAACTTCGCCGGTTATCGACGCCTGCCGCGCGCGGTTATAGAGAAGCCTTAGGCGGTCGAGCATCTCCTTCGCGTTTTTCGAGGCGGAATCCATGGCGCGCATACGCGCCGCCTGCTCGCTTGCGAACGACCCGACAAGCGCGCCGTAGATGACGCCGCGCAGATAGCGCGGAACGAGGAGGTCGAGCACGGACTCGGCGTCCGGCAAGTACGAAAAACCCGTCGCCGAGAATCGTCCGCGCGGCGCTCCTTCAAGCCGTTCGGGCCTGAGCGGCAAGAGCTCGATCATCTCGGGCGTTTGGCGGACGACCGAGTCCAAGCGCGTATACGCGACGCGAAATTCGTCGATCCGCCCGGCAAGGAAGAGTTCGCAGACCAGGGTGGTGATGTCGCCCGCCTCATACACCGTGGGCTCCTTGGGAGGCGCAGGAAAGTCCTCGAGGAGTACATAATCGCGTTCCATGAAATAGCGCTTGCCGACCGCGCCAATCGGAAGTAAGACCGTGCCGGGCGGGCAGCGCTCCTCCACAAAGCGGACGATCGCGGTGTTAAAGCCGCCCGCAAGCCCACGATCCGAGGTTACGACGAGGACGGCGGCGCGCCGAGCGCCCTTCGACGTCCGCAGATCGAACCAGGGGCTTGAGCCGACGGCGCCGCGGCCGACGATGTCGTGCATTGCGGCCCTTATGGAGTCGAAGTACGGAAGTGTCTCCTCGAGCCTGAGGCGGGCCTTGCGGAGCTTCGCCGTGGAAATGAGCTTCATAGCCGTCGTGACCTTGAGCGTCTCCTCGACGCTCTTCGCGCGCATGCGGATGTCGCGCATCGACTCCACGCTAGGCCTCCTTGCGGGCGCTTTTGAATTCCTCGAGTGCGGACTTAAGCTCGGCCTCGAGGGCCTCATCGAGAGCGCCCGAGGTCCCGATGCGCTCGACGAGCCCTGGGCGCTTGTAGGAAAGGTAGCGGAGGAGTGTCACCTTCGCCTCGGCTATCTCGCCCTCGCGGTACGAAGCGAAGAAGCCGTTGAGCGCGGCGTAGAGAACCGCGACCTCTTCGCCCAAGGAGAGCGTCGCGAACTGGGGCTGCTTGAGCGTTTCAACAAGTATGCGCCCGTGCGCAAGCCGCTCCTGCGTCGACCGGTCGAGGTCGGAGCCAAACTGCGCGAACACCGCAAGCTCGCGGTACTGCGCAAGGTCGATCCGCAGGCGCCCCGCGATCTTGCGGACGGCCTGCGCCTGCGCGGAACCGCCGACGCGCGAGACGGAAAGGCCTACGTCGATGGCAGGGCGGACGCCTGCGTTGAAAAGCCCCGTATCGAGGAACACCTGCCCGTCGGTGATCGAGATGACATTGGTCGGTATGTAGGCGGAGATGTCACCGCCCTGCGTCTCGACAATGGGGAGCGCGGTCATCGACCCGCCGCCCAGACTGTCGGAAAGCCTCGCCGCACGCTCGAGTAGACGGGAGTGGAGGTAGAAGACATCCCCGGGATAGGCCTCGCGCCCCGGCGGCCGCCTTAGGAGTAGCGACAGCGTCCTGTAGGCGACGGCGTGCTTCGAAAGATCGTCGTAGACGACGAGCACCTCGCGTCCGCGCTCCATGAAAAACTCGGCAATGGCGCAGGCGGCGTAGGGACAGAGGAACTGCAAAGCGGCGGAATCCTTGGCAGTGGCGGCGACCACGACCGTAAAATCGAGCGCGCCGCGCTTTTTAAGCGTCTCGACGATCCGCGCTGTCGAGCTCGCCTTCTGCCCCACGGCGGCGTAGACGCATATGACATTCTGACCCCGTTGGTTGATGATGGCATCAAGCGCTATCGCGGTTTTGCCGGTCTGCCGATCGCCAATTATGAGCTCGCGCTGGCCGCGCCCGATAGGCACCATCGCATCGATGGCGAGGATGCCAGTCATAAGCGGGACGTTCACGCCCTTGCGCTCGATCACCGACGGCGCCGGGCGTTCGACCGGCATGCGCGCCTCGGCCGCTATCGGACCGAGGCCGTCGAGCGAGTTACCGAGAGGATCGACGACCCTGCCCAAAAGCGCCTCGCCGGCGGGTATGTCAGCCACACGGTGCGTGCGGCGCACCGTCTCACCCTCACAGACATTAAGCTCCTTGGAGAAAAGCACGCAGCCGACGCTGTCGGTGTCAAGATTCATCGCCATGCCGACCGCACCCGAATCGAAGGAGAGTAGCTCACCATACACGCATGACCCGAGGCCGTAGACCTGGGCTATGCCGTCGCCCGCCTGGACTACCGTGCCGACCTCCTCCCGATCGGGGAGGTCGGCAAATGCGGCGATCCGCTCAAGGAGCATGGATGTGATTTCGTCAGGATTCCTCGGCACAATCCCCTCGCTTTTCGGCTCCGATAGCACGCGAACGAATGAGGTGGCGGCGGAGCCGTTCAAAGCGGCCCGCTATAGAATGGTCGAGCCGCATGCCGCCCCCCTCGATGACAAAGCCGCCTATGAGCGCGGCGTCCACGTCGCAGGCCATGGCGCAGATGGCGGCACCGCTCATTCGCGCCCAGGCGGCGGCAAGACGCGCGACAAGATCAGCGGACAGAGGACGCGCGGAAACAAGCCGCGCACGAACGATGCCCGCCTCGACGTCGAGGGCCGCGCGAAAGGCTGTGGCGATGGCGGGGAGGAGCGCAAGGCGGCGCTTTGCGCACAGAAGCTCGACGAAGCGACGATACGAAGGAGGAGGCTCCTCGCCGCCCTCCCCTTCCGCCAGCGAAGCGAGGAGCGCCGCCTTGCCGGACTGCGCAAAGGCAGGGTCGGCAAAAAAGCGTCCTGCGGCGCCCTCTCGCGAGAGCGCGGCGGCTGCCGCCTCGAGCGCAAGCGCACAGCGCTCGCGTTCAAGGTCGGATCCGAGCGCGGCGAACAGCGCCTTCGCCCAGGCCCCTGCACTATCGTCCACGGCCCGTCTCCGCGGAACGGAGGAACGCCTCGGCCTCGGCCACATCGTCCGCCCCGCCGAGCCTGCGCCGCGTCACCTCGCTGGCGGCAGCGATCGCCAGGGCCGCAATCTCGGCGACAAGCTCGTCGCGCGCCCTGTCGCGCTCGCGAATAGCCTGCTCCTCGGCACGGCGGCGGATCGCGGCGGCTTCGGCCTCGGCCTCGGCTATGATGCGGCGGTACTCCTCACGTCCCCGATCCTCGGCGTCGCGCACCACCCACTCGGCCTCGTTCTCCGCATTGGCGAGCAGAGCCTCGTAGCGGTCTTTGAGCTCCTCGGCGCGGCGCTTCGCCGCGCCCGCCTCCTCGAGTTCACGGCGCACCTTGCTACTCCGCTCATCCATGAAGGCCGCGAGCCGGTCCCAGAGAATGCGCTTAAGGAGCACGTAGAGCACAAAGAGATTGAGAAGCGTGATGACAAAGGTCACGGAAAAGCGCAGCACGGGACGCCTCCCCGAGGAAATACTCAGCGGAAAAGGAGGAAGAGAGCTACAACGAGACCGTAGATCGCCGTCGCCTCCGCAAGGGCTATGCCGAGCAAAAAAGATCCTGATATCTTCCCGCTCGCCTCGGGCTGACGCGCGATCGCCTCAGAGGTCTTGCCGGTCGCTATGCCGATTCCGACCCCCGCCCCGATGCCCGAGAGGACCGCAAGGCCGGCCCCGATAAGCGCAGCAGACTGAGCTTCCATGCTACCCCCTATTCAAGCGCTTCGGCGATGAAAATCGTCGAAAGGTAGGCAAAAACGACGGCCTGGAGGAGACCGTCGAAGAGATCGAAATAGAGCCCCAATACGGGCGGAAGAACGAGCGGCAGAACCGTCTCCGCGAGGATCATGATGATGAAGCCGCCCAGCATATTGCCGAAGAGGCGGAGCGCAAGCGAAGCGGGACGGATCGCGTACTCCATGAGGTTGAAAGGCAGCATGAACGGCATGGGATGAATGAGGCTACGCAGGAAGCCTTTAAGCCCCGAGCGCCTAAGGCGGGCGCCAATCGACACGCCGATGACCGCGACCGCGAGTGCGGCCGTCACGTTAATGTCCCGCGTAAGCGGCTTGATGGTGAAGTAGGGCTCAAACCCGAAACCGCCCCGGGGACTGAGCGAGGGAAGCAGATTCGCGGCAACGATAAAGAGAAAAAGGGTTCCCAGGAAGGGAGCAAAGGCGCGCCCGCGTCCCTGCGTATTCTCCTCGACAAAGCTCCGGGCAAAAGAGACAAGCGCCTCCGCGAGCGCCTGAGCGCGGCCTGGAACGGTGCTGAGTCGGCGGGTGGCACGATGCGCGAGGAGGACGAGGAGCGCCATGACAATCCAGCTTGCGATCACCGTGTCGCTTATGGGAATGTCGAGGCCGGCCACATGAATGGTGAAAACCGTGTCGATGGAAATGCCCTCGATGACGCGCTCGCTCACGTTCATCGCTGCTTCCTCCCCGTTCATACGACTGACCCGCCCTGCGCGGCGCTTCGTATGCCGCCCCGAGGGCCGCGGGCGCTGCCCCTTGCACCGCGCTGGGCACAGGCTTCGCAAAGCGCACGCACGAGCATCGCAAGCGCAAGACCCAGAGGAGGAGAGAGCGCGGCGAACGCGGCCCAGAAAAGCGCATCCCCGGCGCGCGCGCCGGCGGCGCGGGGACCCCCCATGGGGGGCACAAACCCAACGCCCAGGGGCACCCCCCCCCCCACCGCAGGGGCGGGGG
>JAJUIB010000039.1 GCA_029265615.1 Spirochaetota bacterium | reverse complement strand
GGCTTGGTGATGCTTGCACAAAGAATTAGGGCAGAAGGGGAAACGCGGCATCGTGCCTCCTTACGCGAGGGAAGGCCTCGCATAAGGAGCTACGTCTCGGGCGTTTCGTCCTGATTGCGGTTCACAAGCTTCGTAACACTATAGCGACCGACGGGAGTCGAACCCGCTTCACGAGCTTGGGAAGCTCGGGTAATACCGGTATACGACGGTCGCACGAACCCTATATCCTCGCCCCCTGTACACCACGACCCCCACACAAAGAGTCGAACAAGAAGCGCTGGGCGCATAGTAGTATGCAAACCCCCGGCCCGTCAAGAGATGCCATTACCGATCGTCCATGGAGGCGGAATAGGCATCTACCGCCGCCAGCAGAGCTTCCACCTCCCCCTCAAATACACGCCCAAGCTCCCTTAAACGGGCAAGATCTTCGGGAGTAACCGCATCTTCTTCCCGCGCAAGTGCAAGGATATCGCTTGCAAGCGCCACGACGCGAGGAGCTCCGATGGTGCCGGCCGCGCCTTTGAGACGGTGCACCCGTGCCGCAAAGGTACGCACGTCACCCGCTTCGAGCGCAGTCATGCCTTCGTGCAAAAGCGGCCGTGTTTGCGCCCGGAAGAGCCGCAAAATCTCCTCAGCAACCTCGCGGTCTGTAGCAAACCGCTCTTTGAAGCCGACAAGGTCGAAAACTGTAGGATCGTTCGGTCGAGGCGGCTCTGTGCCCAGAGCAAATTGTCCAAGCCCTTGACCTGCGGAGTGTTGCACCTCGTTCAGCCCAAGCTCTACGCGCCGCACGCGCCCCGGGAAGAGGCGTTCAAAGACGGCGGCTATGTCCTCGGGCCTCACAGGCTTGGGCACATAATCGTCCATCCCCGCGGCAAGACAGCGATCGCGATCCTCGTGCTGGGTATGCGCAGTCATGGCGACCACGGGCACCCGCGGTTCAAGGACGCGGGCGGCGGGATCGCGGAGGCGCCGCGTCGTTTCAAAGCCATCCATTCCCGGCATCGAACAATCCATGAACACGGCGTCGTAACGCCGTCGTGCAAGCTCGGCGATGGCGGCGTGCCCCGAATCCACACTCGTAGCGCGTAGCCCAAGATCTTCGCAGAAGCGCACCGCCACGCGAAGATTCACAGGGTCGTCATCGACGACAAGTACCTCCAACGGATCGCCCTCGAAGGCGAGAACGAGTTTGTGGCGCCCGCTCTCTCCCCTGAGCTGATCCTGCGCCACGGAGAGCGAAACCTCAAAGGCAAACACCGAGCCCCTTCCCGGCTCACTTTCCACGTCGAGCCGCCCGCCCATGAGCTCGACAAGTCGTTTGGTGATGGACAACCCGAGGCCCGTCCCCCCGTAGAGGCGCGAAGTTGACTGATCCCCTTGGGCAAATGGCGCAAAAAGGCTCTCTACGCGCTCTTTCCTAATGCCGATGCCGGTATCCGCAACCGAAAAACGGAGGCGCAGGGCGCGCAAAGGCGGCGGGACTTCAGGCGACGAAGCGACGGCATTGTCATTCTGAGAGGCTTCCGCCTGCGAATCGACAACCGCTAGACTGATACGCACCGATCCGCGGTGGGTGAATTTCACCGCATTGGCCACAAGATTGGTGAGCGCCTGCCCTAAGCGCAAGGGATCGCCGACAAGCGCACGCGGCACATCCGCGGCAACGGTCGCACTGAATTCGAGCGCCTTCATCGCCGCTTGGTAGGAGAATGTTGCGCGCACCCGCTCGACCAATTCCCGCGGATCGAAAGGGATCGCCTCGAGCGAAAGCCCTCCCGCCTCGATTTTCGAAAAATCAAGCACATTGTTGATGATCGAAAGAAGCGAATCGCCTGTTTTTCTGATGGTGGCGACGTAGTCGGTCTGCCGCGCATCGAGCGGCGTCCGTGCAAGAAGCTCTGCCATGCCAAGAAGTCCGTTGAGCGGTGTCCGTATCTCGTGGCTCACCGTGGCGACAAATTCCCCCTTGGCCCGGTTTGCCCGCTCAGCCTCGTCAGCGAGCCGACGCGCCTCGAGGTTTGCCGCCTCGAGCGCGGCCTGTGCCGCAGTCAGTTCGCGGATCTTCGCCGCAAGCACGCGGTTCGCCCGCACCTTAGCAAGCCCGTATCCCGCAACCGCGATCGCAAGCAGGTAGAGCGCGATCGCAGGCGGCGACATAAATGGCGACGCCGCGACCGAAAATTGAAGCGCTGCACCCCCCTCGTTCCACAAGCCATCGTTGTTGGCGGCGCGCACACGGAAGACGTACCGCCCCGGGGGGAGATTGGTATAGGACGCGAAATTGCGCGCACCAACATAGACCCAGTCCCGATCAAAACCCTCGAGCTTGTAGGCAAACTGATTCGCGCCGGGATCGCGGAAATCAAGCGCTGCGAATCGGAATTCCACCGAGTTCTCGTAGTCTTTGAGTTTGATGCGCCGTTTTACGACTTCTCCATCCACCGGCACGGTGAGCTTAGACCGATTCGCGGCTCTAAGCTCGGTTATAAACACCGGCGGCACATGGGTGTTTGCCTCGTACCGCGTGGGATCAAATTTCGCCATGAGCCCCGTGGCGCCAAAATAGAGTGAACCATCGGGTCCCGCCGAAGACCCCGCATTATAGGATGCGTTCTCGAGCTCCTTGTAGAGGGAAACCCGCTTCACCGTTCCCGTTTCCCGGTCGAAAAGGGCAAGCCCCGTCGCCGTCACAATCCAGATATCACCCGAGCGGTCTTCGAGAATGTTGTAGCAAACATTGCTCGGAAGCCCCTCGGTCCTCGTGATGTGGGAAAAGCTGTCCGTAGCCGGATCATAGCGGTTAAGACCGCCCCCCCGCGTTGAAATCCACAAGACGCCGCGGGAATCGAGCTTGATGCGCTGGATCGAGGAGTTCGACAGTCCTTTCGGATTTTTCGGATCGTAGCGATAACGCACAAATCGGCCATTCTCCATGCGGTTGAGGCCATTGTTCGTTCCGACCCATAGCCGCCCCTCGCCGTCATAGGCAAGCGAATTCACCAGGTTGTCAGAGAGGGACGATGGATCCGCAGGATCGGTTGGGTAGTGTGTGAAAGTCCCCCGGGCGCGATCCCAGTAATCGAGGCCTGCAGTATAGGTGCCGATCCAGAAATTGCCCCAGGGGTCTTCAAGGAGCGCATAGACGATAGAGCCCCCGAGCCCGTCCTTCTGCCTGATGGTCGAAAACCTTCCGCGTTCGCGATCCATGAGGGCAAGCCCGTCGTTCGAGCAGACCCAGAAGCGTCCTTTGCGATCCTCATAGAGGAAGTTGCAGGTGTCGTCGGGGAGGCTCTCTGGATCGCCTGCCGCATGCCGGTAGTGGATCCATCGGCGCCCCGCTTCGTCATAGCGATGAATACCCGCGCTGTACACAGAGACCCAGAGTGTGCCGCGAGAATCAACCAGCGACGCGATGATCTTGCCCGGCGGAAGCGCGGCGGGATTGTCGGGATCCGCGGTGAAGGCCGTAAAACTCCGCCGTGTCCGATCCATCCGCGCGACACCGCCGCCATTCGTTCCAACCCACAACTCGCCGGAGGCATCCTCGAGGATCGCGTACACAACATCATTGGGAAGCGATCCAAGCGCTTTGGAGTTGCGGTAGCTCGTGATAGTATTACTCTGCACATCGAGAATATAGAGCCCACCGCCCCAGGTCCCCACCCGCACCGTGCCAGGACGCTTCGCCTCGACGACATAAATGCGATTGTCAGGTAACTTGAAGACCTCGACATCGTCCGTCTCGGGCCGATAGCGCACAAGACCTGTCCCCCATGCGCCCAGCCAGAGATTTCCTTCCGCATCCTCGGCAATGGCCTGTAGCGAAGCTGAGGCAGGAACGCCTGCCATCTCAGCCGCGACTTGCGTCTTCCGATCGAATCGGTCCCGCTCATAATCGTAGGAAGAAAGCCCGCCCCCCGTCGTTCCCACCCACAGACGGCCCTTCGAATCCCGATAAAGCGAGCGCACTGTGTTGTTCGGAAGAGAATAGGGGTTTCGCGGATCATTGAAATAGCGCACAAAGGTACCCGTCTTCTCGTCAAGACGGTTGAGCCCGTTGAGCGTGCCCACCCAGAGCGCCCCCCGCGCATCGCGGCAAATCGCGATGACGAGGTCGTTGGAAAGCGATGTGGGATCATCCTCCGCAAAACGGTAGTGAACAAACCGTTCGGTCTCGGGCTCGAAGCGGTTGAGACCAGCATAGGTGCCCACCCAGAGCCGGTCTGAGGAATCAAGGTAGATCGTCTGCACGAGATCGCCTGAAAGCGACCCTTCGTCGAAGGGATGGTTTTCATACACCCGAAAACCCGAACCGTCATAGCGGCACAAGCCGCCCTGGGTCGACATCCAGATAAAACCCCGCTGGTCCTGGAGAAGCCCCGACACCGAAGCGTTCGGAAGTCCATCTTTCAAGGAAAGAATCGTGAATGCGGCTGCATCATCAACCGCCCGAACGAAAGGAGCCCGCACCGGCACGGCGCGGAGGGCATAGGGGGCGCGAGCTGACACACAGGCGAAAACAATAGATAGCACGAGGAGCGGACGGCGAGCGCGCATAGCAACCTCCGAGGACTCGCCTCTACTATAATGCCTCTTTCTCCCCGCGCACCAGACAAAAACGCCTCGGGTCTCCCCCGAGGCGTTCCATTCACGTCGGCCCCTAGTCAGGCCACATAGCTTTCGAGAATCTCCGCGCGCTCAGGCTGGGCAAGGCGCTTAAGCGCGCTTTTTTCAATCTGGCGGATGCGCTCCTTCGTCAGCTTAAAGCGGTCCCCGATCTCCTTAAGACTCATCGCGCGATGGCCGTTAAGCCCAAAGCGATATTCAACCACCTCGCGTTCCTTCTCGGAAAGCGTTTCGAGCACCGCATTGATATCGTCGCGGAGGTTCGCGTCGATGGCGTGCTCCTCGGGCGAGACATAGGCCGAGTTCTCCACAAAATCGCCCACAACCGAGGAATCCCGCTCGTCAAAAACCGGAGCCTCGAGCGAGACAAACTCGCGGCTCACCGCAACAAGGTCGGCCACATGCTCCGGCTCCATGTCGAGGAGGCGGGCTATCTCGCGAATTTCCTCATCCTCACTCCGCGAGCCCTCGAGATATTTCCGGGCCTTCTCGATTTGAACAAGCTCGTTTGCGCGATTGAGCGGCAAGCGGATCATGCGCGATTTCTCACAGATAGCCTTGAGAATTGCCTGCCTGATCCACCACACCGCATACGAGATGAAGTGGTAGCCCTTGTCTACATCGTAGCGCTCGATCGCATTAATAAGGCCGATATTCCCCTCGGAAATGAGGTCGGCAAGCGGGAGCCCCTGATTTTGATATTTCTTCGCCACGTTCACAACAAACCGAAGGTTCGCCGTGATGAGCTTTTCCCTCGCCCGCAAGTCTCCCTGCGCCGCAGCACGCGCATAGCGATCTTCTTCCTCACGACTTAAAAGCGGAATGCGGTTTATTTCCTTGAGGTACATGGAAAGAACATTTTCATCAGCGAAATTCTGCTTCGTAGCGATGCTCGAGTCCTTGCGTGCCATGCTTACCTCCGGTGCGCCTATGTATAAGCATGAACCGTGCCAAAACTATCAGTCATTATACCACGCACAGCCCTCAGAGAAGAGGTCGCCGCACGTATACGCACGCCAGGCATTAATAACGACTTATTTATTTCTCTAAAAAGACTATAGCTCGGACACCGCACCGCCCATCCTAGCGCCGCGAGCAAACCACAAGCTTCGTAACACTAAGGATGATACCCCGCACTGGCGCATGAATGGGATTAGACAGCAAGGCCCCTGCGTCAAGAGGAAACGCCTCGCACGCCAGGCGGAAGCACATCGTTTACTTTTGAAACACTTTCCGGCAGGTTCTCGAATTTTGTACCCGGCTCACTCACAAGAAAGACCGCGCGGGCTTGCGAGTCGGCCGCAACAACAGCGATAGGTGAGTCCCGAGCCGCAGGGACAGCGGTCATCAGGATCCACCACTATTCCTCGACGAAAGTTCACCCGCACCACAGAGGCATCCGTTCCGCCGTGCACAGCCCCCGATAGGAGCATGGGTGGAAACGAAACCGGCCATGCGCGAAAAAAAGCAAGCTTTTCCCCCGCTGAGCGACCAACAAGCCGCCCCGATGCGCTCAGGGTCTTCCAGGACTCCGCGATAAGCCGGGTGGCCATATCCTTTTCGTCCATGCTCGCAAACCGCGCCCCGGGCCGCGTCGCCAAATACCGAGATGCATGAATCGAATAGAAGGCGTAAAAATCATCCAGCTCGGGTCGCGAGCGCCGAGGCATGCCATAGTCGTTGACACGTCGGACATAGGCACGGCGTGCGATTCCCCGCGGCCGGAGCTTTTGCGCTGAGGCAAGACTTTTGAGCGCAAGCTCTGGCCTATCCAGGCGGAGAAGCGCTACGGCAAGCCAATAGAGACGCTCGGACAGTTCGCCCGGGCACGAGGCAGGACAGTCGGCAACCGCTTCCCGGAGAAAACGGAGCGCGACATCGGGCCTATGGAGGCGCAGTGCCCGCTTCCCCGCTTCATATGCGCGCACCGCGCTGTTCAAGCCTGGATCCCGCATACAGGAAAAATACTTAGCCCGACCCTGCAAAGCAAGCCGCGCACCGTGCATCACTTTGACATGAGCAGAACAAACGAGCGTGCGGCGACCTCATACTCCTCTTGTGGCACCACAATCGGTTCCTCGCCGGGATCGGGAAAATCGTCGGGACTGGGGAGGGAGCTGTCGATGGCTCGATGCCAGTGCCGCCCCATGGGGGCACGGCAGAGCTTCCAGGTGCAGGGCTCGGCGGCAGCGTTGAAAATCGCGTAAAAGTCGTTGTCATCGCGGTCATGGAGCGTATCCGCCTTAGAGCCGTCGAGACGAAAGCCGATGCGGTGCTCCTGCCGCCCCCAGTCGGGCGACTTCCCTCGCTCGTCGAACCAGGTGATGTCAGGCACCGCGTTGTAATCCGCGTCCTTGCCGGTGAAGAACTCGGGCCGCCTAAAGGCCGGGTGTGCAAGGCGGAAGGCCACGAGTTTACGAGCAAAGCGGTAAAGGCCCGCATGGCGCTCAATGAGCCGATAATCGTACCAGCTTGTCTCGTTGTTTTGACAGTAGGCATTATTGTTGCCGCGCTGGGTGCGGCGGAACTCATCGCCCCCGAGAAGCATCGGCGTTCCAATGGACAAAAGGAGCGTGGCGAGAAAGTTCTTTGCCTGACGCTCGCGAATGCCCTCGATCTCGGGATTTTCCGTCGGGCCCTCGAAGCCATAGTTATAGCTATAGTTCGAGTCGTGTCCGTCCCGATTTCCTTCGCCGTTCTCCTCGTTGTGCTTACCGTTGTAGGAAATAAGATCGTTGAGGGTAAAGCCGTCGTGGCTCGTCACGAAGTTTATGGAGTGAAAGGGCTTTCGCCCGTCGCGCAAATAGAGGTCGCTCGATCCAGAAAGCCGTGTTGCGAAGGCCTGGAGCGTGCGATCATCTCCCCGCCAAAAACGCCGGACATCGTCCCTATACCGATCATTCCACTCCGCCCAGCGCCCCCCCGGAAACCAGCCAACCTGATAGGCGCCACCGGCATCCCAGGCTTCGGCGATTATCTTGGTGTGGCGAAGAAGGGGGTCTTCCGCAATCTGTTCGATGACCGGCGGGTTTTCAAGGAGGTTTCCCCGCTGATCCCGACCAAGGATGGACCCAAGATCAAAGCGGAAGCCATCAACATGCATCTCGGCCACCCAGTAGTGCAGGCAGTCCATGATAAAGGTGCGGAGAACTGGGTGGTTGCAGTTGAGCGTGTTGCCGCAGCCTGAGTAGTTTTTGTAGCGTCGCCCATCGTCTTCGAGCATATAGTACACGCGATTGTCGAGTCCGCGGAAGGAGAGCGTCGGGCCGAGCTCGTTGCCTTCTGCCGTGTGGTTGAACACGATGTCGAGAATCACCTCGATCCCCGCCGCGTGGAGCTCGCGGACCATATACTTGAATTCGGCCACCTGCTCGCCCTCGGCGCCCGAGGAAGAATACCCCCCCTTGGGGGCGAAAAAGGCGATGGTCGAGTACCCCCAATAGTTCGCAAGACGCTCGCCGGTCCGCGGATTGGTGCGCGGATTCTCGAACTCGTCGAACTCTTGGATCGGCAGTAGCTCGAGGCTTGTTATGCCGAGGGCCTTGAGCCGCGGTATCGATTCGACAACCCCGCGGAACGTCCCCGGATGCTCGACGCCGGAACTCGGGTGACGCGAAAGCCCCCGGACATGCGTCTCGTAGATGACACAGTGCCTGAGCGGGTAGTTGAGTGGCCGATCGCCGCGCCAATCGAAATCATCCGCGACCACGACGCACTTGGGCATAAACGCCG
>JAJUIB010000014.1 GCA_029265615.1 Spirochaetota bacterium | reverse complement strand
CCCCAGAGCTGTTCCCCCCTCGCCGCGGCGTTGACGTCGGTATCGAAGGCGAGGGGAATGCCGAGGCTCCGCGCAAAGTGCCCCGCGACGTCCGCGCCGCTCCAGCCGGGTTTTGGCGTGCTCGTAATGCGGCCCCAGGCGGGGCGGGTGGCTTTAAGTTCGACCGGCCCGAAAGAGCCGATGCCGATTGCGGCGGGATGGCCGTGCTCCCGCGCCGCCCTGTCGAAAAAGGCGTCGACCTCGGCAAAGGTTTCCTCGGGCGAGCGGGTCGGGATGCTCGTTCGGGCGAGGACTGTAGGCGGATGTGTGCCCTCAAGCGCAAGAAGGCCCGCGATGAATTTGGTCCCTCCCGCTTCGATAGCGGCGACAATCATGGCCGAGCCTCCGCATCGGGCGCTACGGAATCCGCGGCGGCAGAATAGGAGCCGGCACCCGCACGCCCCGATCGCGTGATATGGCGGGCGTACATGAAGTAATCGTCACCGCGTTCGTAGAAATTTGGAATATGACCTATGAGCGAGTAGCCTGCCTCGTCGAAGAGCCCTTCGCCCACCGCAGCCGCCTTTCGCGCGGAGATTTCGCAGCGGATGATGGCGAAGGTGTCGGCACGAAGCGCCTCCTCTTCGATCATCTCGATAAGGCGAAGGCCGGCGGCGGTGCTGCGGTATGCAGGGTCGACGCAGAGCGCGTGAATGTCGTAGGTAAAATCGGTATTCGGGGCGCGGGCGAAGAGGGCAAAGCCCGCAAGCAGTTTGCCGTCGCGGAGTTCAAGCGCTGTATAGGGGTTCCCGGGACGGGTCTTCCAGGCGGCGAGCATTTCTTTGAGCATCTCGAACTCGATGTCCCGGTATGCCCCCGATTCACGTGCAAGCGATTCGTATTCGCCAGTGTCGACCATGTGTGTGCAACCTTGTTCTGGGTTGGCGCCATATCTTACACCCGCCTGCAGGCGGCGCGGGGTGAAAGATAGAACAAAGAACAGTTTTTGTACAGAAAAAAGCTCCTGCGCGATGGCGCAAGGTTCCCTCAGCATTCCACGCTTCGCGTTCGCTGGTATGGAAGCCTTCGTCTGTCCGAACGCAGGGGCGGGGAAGACCGCCGCCCCTGCTCTCTCCTTTTTATTTGATGCCGAGCCCCATGAAGGGTTCGATAAGGTAGGTCTTCCCCGCCTGGGCCTCGATCACCGCCTCGACCGCCATCCCGCCTGCGGTGACACGGATCACATGCCGTCCGGGCAGGATTTGGCCAGAGCTCTGGCGCTGTTGCGCCCCATCCACATAGATCATGATCTGGCTAAAGTGCCCGCCCTTGAGGTCTTTGTTGACGTAGGCATCGGGCACCGAAAGCTGCCAGCTCGCCATGAGGGGCTGGAGGCTGGCATTCACCTGGGCAGGGCCGCTTAAGGCAAGGCTTTGGCTAAAGTCGGTGTAGCCCGGGGCGCGGACGACGATCGTGTAGGAGCCATAGGGGAGCTGGGCGCTATAGGGAACCTTGCCCGCGAGGCTGCCGTTTACGTAGACATCGGCGCCCTGGACGTTCGCGCTCACCGAGAGGGGGGCCGAGAGGGGCTGGAGGTTCGCCGTCACCTGGACGGGGCCGTTTACGACGATGCTCTGGCTATAATCGAGGTAGCCGGGTGCGCGCACAAGCACTGTGTAGGAACCCGCAGGAATCTGAGAGGAGAAGGGCGTCTTGCCGGCGGGATTCCCATTGATGTACACATCCGCGCCCTGGATGTTGGCGCTCACCGAAAGGGCGTGCTGGATAACCTGGGGCGGCGGGACGACGACCGGCGCGCCGAGCGTGGCATTGATGATGACCGGCTGCCCTGCCATGGTGACCGTCGTGCTAAAGTCGGGGTAGCCCTGTTTGGTGACCCTGATCTGGTACACGCCCGCGGCAAGAAGCTGGGAAAAGTTCGGCGTGGTGTAGCCTGCAAGTTTACCGTTGATATAGACCTGTGCGCCGGTGACATTGCACTGCACGGTGAGGGCGCCCTTGTTCTGCGCAAACACAAGGCCACCCGTCAAGGTAAAGAGGGCGAGGAGGATGGCTATTGTTCGTTTCATGGCTACTCCTTGTAAAATTTGCCTTTCCCCCCGCAAGGAAGGCGGGGGATGCGGCTTTTAGTATAGTGCAGGCGCGCATGCATATCTATTGAGGGCGCGCAAAATGCGCCTTCACGGTCTCACCGCCGCACCGCTGTCTTTCGGCCTCCCCTGAGCTTGTTTCCGCCCCCTACGCGCGCTATAGTGTAAGACAGCTTAACCGGCCATCGGTGACAAGGTATCGTTGTAAGGAGGATTTCGCTATGAACAAACGGCTCATCGCCCTCGCTGCCGTGCTCGCCATCGCGACAACAGGCGCCTTTGCCCAGCTTGCGATCGGCGCAACCGGCGCCCTGTATTCCGATTCGGATCTGGCGCCCGAGGATATCGTTGCCCGATTCCAAAATGGCGACGGCATCTATTACGGCCCCTTTATCGAGCTCGGCCTTGGCAAGCTCGCCCTCGGCTTTTCCGCCAATTTTTCCTTTTATACAGAAGATTGGGGATTTATGCAGCCTGAGATGATGGATATTGACGGCGCCTTCTATCTCCAGGGTCACCTTTTCCGCTATAGGTCCTTCCTTGACCCCTTTGTCGAGGCGGGCGCCGGCATGATGATGAAGGACTATGCGAATAAGGACGAGGACCCCGACGAGGATAACCCCCTCCTTGCGACCAAGTACGTCCATGTTGGCGGCGGCCTTGGCCTCAACCTCGGCGGCCTTGGCATCTTCGGCAAGCTCCTCTACATGTTCCCGATCAATGAACCGGTCACGGCGATATTCGAGGCACCTGATGGCTCCACTTTTGAGTACAATCTTGAAAAGTACCCCATTCGCAAGCTCAAATTCTACCTCGGCGCCAAAATTATCCTTTAAGGCGCATCCTTGCGCCTAGGGAGCACTTCTTGCGCATGACTGAGCGCGCATCCTGCGACGGGCCGCCTCTTTTGGGGCGGCCCGTTTTACTATGCGCACCGCGCGTTTTACGCCTTGACGGTATTTTAAAACCGATTGTATAAGGAAGGGATGCGCGGCATCCCGGCCTTAGGAAGAGCCACGGGCCGGGCCCCGGCCCCGGGTGTAGCCGCGCCACGTTTTTTCCCCAGGAGGATGTATGGCCCTCGGCAACAAGTACGGCACGCACCGCGTCATCGAGCCGCTTGGCGCGATGCCCCAGACCGCCCAGCGGATCAACAACGACATGTCGGTCGTCTACGACAACGAAATCCTCGTGGACGTCATCGCCCTCAACATCGATTCCGCCTCGTTTACCCAGATCGAGGACGAGGCAAAGGGCGACATCGAGAAGATCAAGGCCACGATTATGAACATCGTCGCGACCCGCGGCAAGCAGCAGAACCCCGTGACGGGCTCGGGCGGCATGCTCATCGGCAAGGTTGCGAAGATCGGTTCGGCCCTCAAGGACCGCGATCTCAAGGTCGGCGACAAGATCGCCTCGCTTGTATCGCTCTCGCTTACCCCCCTCAACATCACGAAGATCACGAAGGTGCACCCGGAGATCGACCGCGTCGAGGTCGAGGCTCAGGCCATCCTCTTTGAATCGGGCATCTATGCCAAACTCCCCGCCGACATGGACGAGGGGCTCGCCCTCGCCGCCCTCGATGTGGCGGGCGCTCCGGCCCAGACCGCCAAGCTCGTCAAGCCCGGCGACAGCGTGCTTATCCTTGGCGCGGGCGGCAAGTCGGGCATGCTCTGCTGCTACGAGGCGATGAAGCGCGTCGGTCCCACGGGGCGGGTTATCGCGAACATCCACTCCGAGCGCTCCCGCAAAGTGCTTGAGGAACTCCACCTCTGCCACGAGATTGTTGTGGCGGACGCGACCAAGCCCCTCGACGTCCTCGATGCGACGCTCAAGGCCAACCGGGGCCGCGAGGTCGACCTCTGCATCAACTGCGTCAACATCCAGGGGACGGAGATGGCTTCCATCCTTCCCGTGCGCGACGACGGCGTTGTCTATTTCTTCTCGATGGCGACGAGCTTTACCCGCGCAGCCCTTGGCGCCGAGGGCATTGGCAAGGACGTGACGATGATCATCGGCAACGGCTACACGAAGGATCACGCGGAGATCACGCTTTGGGAGCTCCGTGAAAATCCGAAGCTCCGCAAGGTGTTTGAGGAGCTGTACGTCAAGTAGGCGGGTTTACAGTACGGGCGCCGTCCGGGGGCTTTGAGACCTCGAGGCGGCGGCTTTATTAGGGGCGGGAAGACGGCGAGCCGGCGCGCGCCATACGCGTCTGGCGGGGGCAGTTCGTCTTCCACGCCCGCTTTGTGCGGGGGCCCGCAAAGGGGCACCCGGGCGCGAAGCGGCGGGCCCCGTGGTACGAGTAGGTGATTGGGCGCCCATGGTGCTGGGCGCCGAGCGCCCGGGGGCTCCCCGTCCCCGGCGCGGCGCCGCCCCGTGAGGGCGGCCGCCGGTACAGGGAGGCCGGGCGCCCGCGCGCCCGGGGAGGGACGAGACCCTCCGACCTCCTCGCGCGAGGATCATTACTCATGGCGGCCTTGGCCCCGCATCTTTCTCCTTCCCGATCCTCCTCGAGTCTTCCTCCCCCTTCATCGCCGCGCAAGGCCGCAAGGCTTGCGCCTTAACGTACGGAGGCACTCCATGCTTGACGGAAAGATCGTCATCACCTGCGCCTGCACGGGCGCCGAGACCACGAAGGAGCAGAATCCCGCGCTCCCCATCAGCCCCGAGGAGGTCCAGACGGCCGCCTACGAGGCGCGCGAGGCGGGAGCCGCCATCCTCCACCTCCATGTGCGTACCCCCGAGGGCAAGCCCACGGCCGATCCTGCGCGCTTCAAAGAGGTGATCGACGCGGTCCGCCGCAAGACGGACATCATCATCGAGATCACGACGGGCGGAGCCGTTGGCGATAGCGCGGAGGAGCGTCTTAAGCCGCTTGTCGCCCTCGAGCCTGAAATGGCGAGTCTTGACTGTGGCACCGTTAACTTTGGCAACGAGTACATCGTTAACGACCTGCCGACGATGCGGGCCTTCGCTGCCGAGTTCAAGGCGCGCAAGGTCCGTGCTACGCTCGAGTGCTTCGACGTCGGCCATGTCTACGCAAGCCGAATCCTCATCAAGGAGGGGCTTCTCGAGGCGCCCTACCACTACGGCCTGGTCCTTAATGTGCCCGCCGCCCTGCCTTGGTCGCCGCGCAACCTCCAGGCGATGCTCGACGCCCTGCCCGAGGGCGCTGACTTCACCGTGATGGGCATCGGCCGCTCCCATGTCCCCTCGATGTACGGCGCTATCGCCTCGGGCGGCTGGATCCGCGTCGGCTTCGAGGACAACGTCTACTATTCGAAGGGTGTGCTCGCCAAGTCCAACGCCGAACTCGTCGAGCGCGCGGCGCGCCTCGCTCGCGAGGCCCAGCTTACGCCTGCCACGCCCGACGAGGTCCGGAAGTACCTCAAGCTCCGCGGCTAATGCCCGCGCGAAACGGAGACACATCATGCACGAGTATCCGAGCTACGATTACCGGCGTATCCCCCTCTACAAGGACGTGAAGCCCGAGGAGTGGAACGACTGGCACTGGCAGATGCGGAACGACATCAAGGATGTCGAGACCCTCGCCAAGGTCGTGCCCCTTTCCGACAAGGAGAAAGCGGACATCGCCGAGGTTCTTAAGCGCTTCCGTATGGCGATCACCCCCTACTACGCCTCGCTCATCGACCCGGACAACCCCGTCTGCCCCGTTCGGCTTCAGGCGATTCCGCGCCTTCCTGAGGCGCATGACGAGGAGTGCGACTGGGACGACCCCCTCCACGAGGACGTCGACTCGCCGGTGCCGGGCCTCACACACCGCTATCCCGACCGCGTGCTCCTCCTCGTCACACACATCTGCTCGATGAACTGCCGCCACTGCACCCGCCGTCGCCTCGTCGGCGAGGATGACGTGTCCATGAACGAGGAGAACATCGAGCGCGCGATTGAGTACATCCGGAACACGCCGGTTGTCCGGGACGTGCTTATTTCGGGTGGCGATCCCTTCGTCCTCTCCGACGAAAAGCTCGAGAGCATCATCTCGCGCATCCGCGCCATTCCTCACGTCGAGATCATCAGGATCGGTACCCGGACGCCGGTCGTGATGCCGATGCGCATCACCGACAATCTCGTGAACATGCTCAAGAAGTACCATCCGATCTTTGTGAACACGCACTTTAACCACCCGAAGGAGATCACCGCCGAGGCGCGCGAGGCCTGCCGCAAGCTCGCCGATGCGGGCATCCCGCTCGGCAACCAGTCCGTCCTCCTTCGCGACGTGAACGACTGCCCCGTGCTCATGAAGAAGCTCGTGCAGAAGCTCCTCACGATCCGCGTCAGGCCCTACTACATCTACCAGTGCGACCTGTCGAAGGGCATCTCGCACTTCCGCACGACCGTGTCGAAGGGCATCGAGATTATCGAGAACCTTCGCGGTCACACCTCGGGCCTCGCCGTACCGACCTTCGTCATCGACGCGCCCGGTGGCGGCGGCAAAACGCCCGCGATGCCGAACTACGTCATCACCTCGAACGAAAAGCGCGTGGTCTTACGGAATTTCGAGGGCGTCATCACCACGTATGACGAGCCAGCCTCCTACACCGAGAGCTGCGGCAAGTGTCGCATCTGCTATGACGAACCGCAGCTTAACGCCTCCTGTGGCGTCGCCCGGCTCCTTGCCGGCGACGAGAAGGTCATCGAGCCTGCGAACCTTAAGCGCGGTGCGCGGCTTTCCGCTCACGACGGCAAGATCGAGCCGCGGGGGCTCGTCCGCGGGGCACGCATCCGCCACGAGGACAAGTAGATAGAAGGCGGGTAGGATGCGGCTTACGGCGGAGAGCTTTATCGGGCGCGTGACCTTTATCACGGGGCCCGAAAAGCACTGCGGAAAGACCACCCTGCTCAACGCGGGGCTCGCCCTCCTGCGGAAGGCCGGCGAAAAGCCGGCCTTCCTGGGCGTGGGCTTCGACGGGGAGGCGCGCGACGCCCTGACGGCGGCGCGCAAGCCCCGCATCCGTGTCGAGGCGGGGGAGGTCTTTGTGTCCGCGGAACGCTACCTCAGGGCTTCGCCCTGCCTGCCGGAACTGCTCGATGTCGTCCCCGGCTCGAGCGCGCTCGGCCGCCTAGCCATTGCCCGCGCGCAGCGCTCGGGCGAGGTGACTCTTGTCGGCCCCGAGCGCAACGACTATGCGGCCTGGGCCATCGAGCGCATCCTCGCCGAAGGTTGGGCGCGGAGCGTGCTCGTGGACGGCGCAATCAACCGCATAACGCAGGTGTCGGCGTTCTCGGGAGCGAGATTCCTGTTTGCGCTCCGCTCCGCGCCCGCTGACCTTGAGCGGCAGGCGCGCCGGGCGCGGCACATCGCCGCGCTTACGCGCCTTTCGGGCCTTCCTGCGGCGGCCTCTCTTTTTGCATCCGAAGGCGAAGCAGCTTTCGATCCCGCTGCCCTCGATACGGCGGCTGTGGCGGCGGGCTTTCCCGCTCCGGTCTTCGCGCTCCGCGGGCCCCTCACTGCGGACAGCGCGGCCGCGATACCTGAGGCCGCGCGCACCGTCGTTGTCGAGGACTTCACAAAGGTGTTTCTCGACCTCGCCGCGCTCGAGGCCTTCTGCCGCGCCCGTGCGCTCGCGGTGGCTTACCCTGCGGATTTCGGAGGCTTTGTCGCCGTGCTCCGCGACCTTCCGCAAAAGCGCTTTCTCGAGGCCTTGGGCGACCCGGAGCTCGCCGGGCTTGTCGCCTTCAACCCCTACGAAGAGGAGGCTCGCAGTGCGTAAACCCACGGCCTGCACCTCGCCCGCCTGGGACTTTTCCCGTGCGGAGGAGTTCTGGGCCCGCTTCGAGCCGCTCACGCCCTATGGCAAGGACGAAAAGGAAGCTCGGCTGGTCCTTGCCGACCAGGCGGCAATCGAGCGGCTCTACGATCTCACCGAGGCCGCGCTCGCCTATCTCGAGGCGCACAGGGGGGAAGGCGCGACGCTCGACCGCGTCTCTCATCACTTACGGCGCATGCCGCGTCTCCCCCTCGAGCCGCGCGGCGGTGCTGCCTACGACCTTGTCGAGATTTTCCAGATCAAGAAATTTCTTTCGAACTACCGCGCCCTTCTGGGCCTCCTTGACGAGCAGACGCGCGCGGCCTTCGGCTTCCCGCCCGAGCCCCGCGCGCTGTGCGCGGAGCTCGACAAGGGCGGCTCGGACGCCGAGACCTTCTACATCGCCGACTCCTATGATCCGCGTCTTAAGGAGACGAGGTCGCGCATCGCAAGCCTCGATGCGCGGCTTGCGGTTCTCCGCGCAGAGAGCCGCGCCCGCGCGGCTAAAGAGGCGGGGCTCGACTTCGCAGGCCGCGAGTTCCTCGTCGTTTCGCGCGCCTCCGCCTCCGCGCTTGTCCGCGCCCGCGCGCACTTCTCGGTAGAGCCCTACGATGCCGCGTCGTATATCGTGCGGCTCCAGCCGGGCGACGAGGAACTCGAGCTCGAGGCAGGGCGCGAGGCGCTCCGTGACGAGGAGCGAAAGCTCGAGGAAGGGGTGCTCGAGTCGCTGTCGCGCATGATTGAGGCCGAGCTTAGCCTCATCTGCTTGCTCGTTGACGCCGCGCGAGACTTTGACCTTGCGCGCGCCCGCGCGCTCCTTGTGCGCGAGTACCGCCTGACGCGGCCGCTTTTGCGCGCGCAGGACCACGCGCCAAGCTGCGCGCAAAAGCAGAACAACGGCCAGCGCGCGATCGAGCTACAAGCCTGCCAGCTTCCGCCCCTCGAGGTGGAGGAGGGCAGGTTTCTCCCCTGCGCGTGGGAATGCGAACGCCTCGGGCTCCGCTATTCGCCGCTTGATTTTTCGCTTTCGGAGAGCGCGGCCGTGCTCTTCGGCTCAAACATGGGCGGCAAGACGGTCGCGCTTGAGAGCGTCGTGTTCTTCCAGGTCCTCGCGCAGGCGGGTTTTTTCGTGCCGGCTAAGCGTTATGCGAGCTCGGTGTACCCGCGCATCCACTACGTCGGCGAGCTTAAAGGGCGGAGGGTTGGCGAGGCGCGGGGAACGGCTGCTTCGCTGTGGCGGCTTTCTGCCTCAGGCGCGGCGGGCGGCACCGGGGGGGGGCGCGAGGGCGTGCCCGCGGAGGGGCTTTCGGGCTTCGGCTTCGAGATCCGGGCCTTTGTCGAGGCCTGGGAGGACGCCTCGGGCGGCGCCCTCGTCGTGTTCGACGAGTTCGCGCGCACAACGAGCTCGCGCGAAGCCGAGGCGATTCTGTCGGCCGCTCTCGAGGCACTCTCTCGGCTCCCCGCCTCGCGGACCTTGTTTTCGACGCACTTCCACGGAGTTGCGCGCCTTCCCGGCGTGCGCTACCTTCGCGTTCGGGGGCTCGACCGTAAGGCCGCCTGCGAGGCACTCGGGGCGGACGAGCCCCTCGGCGAACGGATCCGCAGGATCAACGGAATGATGCGCTACGGGCTTGTTGAGGATAGAGGTGACGCGCCCGAGGGGAGCGACGCCGTGGCGATAGCCGCCCTTTTGGGCCTCGACCCGGGCATCGTAGCGAGGGCCGAGGAATTGTACGCGGAGGCACCCTGCGCGGCCTTCGGAATCGCTGGAAATCCAGGAACGGAGAGGATATGAAGGAGAAGTTAGGCTTACCCAAGGACAAGATCGCGCGGGCCCGCGAGCTTGCTACGAACTGCGTCGCGCCCATTCTCGACTTCGTCGACGGGCATACCACGGTCACGGTAGAGCGCGCGACGCTCCGCATCGTCGGCGCCGACGGCGCGAACGCAGACGGCGTCCCCGTCCCCAACCTCGTCGTCGACCAGATCAAGTCCTCGGCCGGCGGCCTTGAAGGCGGGGCGCTTGCGCGTTATGTGAACGCCCTCCTTAAGACCGGCGGCTCCGTCGAGGCACTCAACAAGCGTATTGCGGAGGGCTGGCGGATCGTCGACGAGCCCATGGGCGATCGTGAGGCTATCAGGCGGAAGGGTCTTGAGCTCGTCGAGGCGGGCCTCGGGCGCATCAGGAAGAACCGCGCGACGCGCGACGCAAAGATGGAGGAGTGGAAGGATCGGAACGGTAAGCCCCTCATTTATCTTATTGTCGCGACGGGCAACATCTACGAGGATGTGAAGCAGGCGCAGGCGGCGGCCGAGAAGGGCGCCGACGTCATTGCGGTCATCCGCACGACCGCCCAGAGCCTTCTCGACTATGTGCCCTTCGGTGCGACGACCGAGGGATTCGGCGGCACCTACGCGACGCAGGAGAACTTCCGCATCATGCGGGCCGCGCTCGACGAGGTTGCCGAACGCGAGAAGCGCTACATCTGGCTCACGAACTATGCTTCGGGCCTCTGCATGCCCGAGATCGCCGCGATGGGCGCGCTCGAACGGCTCGACATGATGCTCAACGACTCGATGTACGGTATCCTTTTCCGCGACATCAACGCGTACCGCACCTTCGTCGACCAGAAGTTCAGCCGCATGATCAATTCCTTCGCCGGCATTACGATTAACACTGGTGAGGACAACTATCTCACGACGAGCGATGCCTACGAAAAGGCCTACACGGTGCTTGCGAGCCAGTTCCTCAACGAGCAGTTCGGCTTCGCGGCGGGGCTCCCCGCCAGGCTCATGGGTCTCGGGCACGCCTTTGAGATGGACCCCTCCATTAAGAATGGCTTCCTCTACGAGCTTGCGCAGGCGCAGATGGCGCGCGAGATATTCCCCGAGCATCCGCTTAAGTACATGCCGCCGACCAAGTTCATGTCAGGCGACATATTCAAGGGCCTTGCGATGGACACGATGTTCAACTTCGTGTCGAAGGCGACGAATCAGGGCATCCACCTCCTTGGCATGCTCACCGAGGCGATCCATACGCCCTTCATGATGGACCGCGACATCGCGGTGGAGAACTGCAAGTACGTTTTCAATAACATCGCGGACTTCTACGACGAGGTCGAG
This sequence comes from Spirochaetota bacterium, assembly GCA_029265615.1. Classification (GTDB taxonomy): domain Bacteria; phylum Spirochaetota; class Spirochaetia; order Treponematales; family Rectinemataceae; genus JAEUJG01. Next base: position 70,019 of record JAJUIB010000014.1, on the reverse strand, counting down.
TTCAAAAAGGACGGCATCGTCGTCGGCCGCGCGAAGGAAGTGCTCGACCGCACCGTGGAGTTCTTAGCCGAGGTCGAGGACCTTGGCCTCCTCGAGGCAATCGAAAAGGGGCTTTTTGCGGAGGTGAAGCGGCCGAAGGACATGGGCAAGGGGCTTGACGGTCTTGTCAAGAAGGGCCCCGAGTACTGGAACCCCGTCGAGGATGCGCTCAAGGCCGAGCTTGGCCTACCTGAGAGGGGCCGCGACTACAGCGCCGCGGGGCGGCGCTAGGGCACAGAGGAGGGATCGGAAATGGCGAACATAGTCAGGCCCTACGGCGACACGCTCGACGACGGCAAGGTGCAGCTCTCCTTCACGCTTCCCGTCCCCGACGGGGCGAAGGGGCGCGAGGCCGCGCGCCTCATGGTGCTCGGCTGGGGCTTCAAGGATTGCGAAATCGTGCACTCCTCGCGGATATCCGACGGCTTTTCGTTCTACGTCGCCTACGCCAAGACGGAGGCGGGCATCGACTACGACGCGGTCGAGGCGGACGAGGCGGCGAGTGAGGACGAAGTGATGCACATGGACGAGGTCAACGCCTTCGTGCGGGAGAAGATTGGGCGCAAGGTCGTCGTCGTCGGCGCCTGCACCGGCTTCGACGCGCACACCGTCGGCATCGACGCCATCATGAACATGAAGGGCTATAACCACCACTTCGGCCTTGAACGCTACGCGATGCTCGAGGCCTACAACCTCGGCGCGCAGGTGCCGAACGAGAAGCTCATCGAGTTCGCGGAAAAGGTCAACGCCGATGCGATCCTCGTTTCGCAGGTCGTCACGCAGAAGGACATCCACATCCAGAACATGACGCAGTTCATCGAGCTTCTCGAGGCCAAGGGCGAGCGCGGGCGCTTTATCTGCGTTGCGGGTGGGCCGCGCATTTCCAATAAACTCGCCGTCGAGCTTGGTTACGACGTTGGCTTCGGCAAGGGTTCCTATGCCGAACACGTTGCGAGTTTTATTGTGCGGAGAATTGCGGAGCGCATGCACGCCTAGGCCGGCTTAAGAAGCCGCGGGCGGTCGCCACAGCGGAAGCTCGGTGCCGCCTTGAGCCGCGCGCCTTGCGCGAACAAGAAAAGCCTCCCCGGGACTAAACCCCGGGGAGGCTTTGTGCTTTAGGGACTCTTTCCCGCGACAAAAAACGGTTGCGTATTCGCTTCCGCGGGGGCACAATGGAGCTTGCAGTCACACACTCCAAGGAGGCGAATCAATGGAGCACTTCGGGCTATTGGCGCTCATACCGCCGATACTCACCGTCGCCCTCGCGATCCTGACCAAGGATGTCATCATCTCTCTCTTCCTCGGCATCCTCTCGGGCACGCTCATTGTCGCGGGCGGCAATCCCTACACCGCCCTTGTCACGCTGACGGATCATCTTGCGAGCATGCTCGCGGACGGCTGGAACATCCGCATCGTGCTGTTCTGCGGCCTCCTCGGGGCCCTCGTCGGCATGTGGAACAAGACCGGCGCCGCGCGCGCCTTCGGCGCCTGGGCCGCGGGCAAGCTCAAGACCCGCACGGGTGTCCTCATTTTTACCTGGATTTTCGGCATCCTCATCTTTATTGACGACTATTTCAACAGCCTCACGATCGGCGCCTGCATGAAGCCGGTCTGTGACGAGAAGAAGATCAGCCGCGCCAAGCTCGCGTACATTCTCGACTCGACCGCGGCGCCGGTGTGCATCATCGCGCCGATCTCGAGCTGGGTTATCACGGTGATGTCCTATACGAAGGGCTCTCAGGGCTTCGATGCGCTTGGCATCAGCGAGTTCGAATACTTTATCCGGGCGATACCGTACAACCTCTACGCGATTTTCGCCATCCTCATGGTTGCCTTTGTTGCGTTCAAGGGCCGCGACTTCGGTCCCATGGCTCGCTCCGAAGCTCGCGCGATGCAGGGCATCGGCCTCTTTGACGAAAAGAAGTACGGCCTTGTCGCCGGCAAGATGGAGTCCGTCTGCGACGACCTCAAAGCCAAGTGGTTCGACTTCGTCGTGCCGCTCGTCATCCTCATCGCCGCAGCGGTTTTCTTCTTCCCGATGACCACCTGGATGGGCATGGTTGGCACGGAGGAGGGGCAGGTCGCTTCGATTGCCGCCGCCATGGCCGCGACGCCCCTCGGCGAAGCCTTTAACAACACAGACGCCTCAAAGGCGCTCTTCTACGCGATCATGTTCACGATCGTCATCTCGTACATCTATTTCATGGCGCGCGGGCTCCTTACCATCGGTAAGAGCGCGGAGGCGATCGTCGACGGACTTAAATCCATGGTGCCCGCCATCGTGATCCTTGCGATGGCCTGGACCATCGGCTACATCATCAAGAAGGCGCCCGCTGACGGCGGCGTGGGCCTTGCGAACTTCCTCTCCGAGGCGGTCGTAAACGGTGGCTTCCCGCTCTGGCTCCTCCCCCTCGTCGTCTTCCTCATTTCCTGCGTCATCTCCTTTGCGACCGGCACGAGCTGGGGCACGATGGCGATCATGATCCCGATCGCCTTCCCGATCGCGGTCGCCCTCGGCCAGAAGGCGGGACTCTCCGGCGAGGCTCTCATCAACGCGACGATGATCCCCGTGGCGTCGGTGATGGGCGGCGCGGTCTTCGGCGACCACTGCTCGCCGATCTCCGACACGACGATCCTATCCTCGACCGGTGCAAACTGCCCCCATCTCGAGCACGTGGCAACGCAGATGCCCTACTCCGTGTTCGTCGCGCTCTGCTGCGCGGTGGGCCTTGTGTTCGCGGGTATAAGCCAGAAGGACATAGTCGGCATCCTCGTCACGGGCGTCCTCTTTGTTCTTGGCCTTGTGTTCCTGCCTAAGTTCTGGGGCGTGGAAAAGTTCAAGCTCGAAGACTAAAGCGCGTATCACCTTGTGCGTGCGGAGCTTTGAGGCTTTTAAGGAGCCTTATCCCGCAAGGTGCACAAAAAAGCCGCCCCCTTACGGGGCGGCTTTTTTAGGTTTCTAGCTTGTGGCAGGTGTCACACCGCGAGGCGTCACACCAAAAAGAGGAGGCCCGCCGCGATGATGGCGCCCGTCACAAGAAGGGTCATCATGCAGTAGCCCATGATGTCGCGGATTCCGAGCTTGGCGATGCCGAGGAGCGGAAGGGCCCAGAAGGGCTGGACCATGTTCGTCCACTGGTCGCCATAGGAGATGCCCATCGCGACGACCGCGGGGTCGACGCCGAGCTTCATGCCCGCGGGGATGTTGATCGGCCCCTGGACGACCCACTGTCCGCCGCCAGAGGGCACAAAGAAGTTGATGAGGCCGCCTGCAAAGAAGGTGAAGAGCGGAAAGGTGTTCGGCGTCGAGAAGGAGACAAACCAGTTTGCAATGATGCCGGCGAGCCCCGTGGTCACCATGATGCCCTGGATGCCGCCGTAGAGAGGAAATTGGAGCGCGATGCCGCCTGCACCCTTGATCGCCTGATCGACGGCTCTGACGTAGCGGATCGGCGTCCCGTGGAGGAGGATGCCGAGGAAGAGGAAGATCGTGATGACGATATTGAGGTTGAGATCGAAGCCCTTGGTCGCGAAGTGGTAGACGAGGTAGCCAAGACCCATGAGGCCGAAAAGCCAGGTGACAATGCGGGAGTTTTCAAGCCGCGCGGCAGGGCTCCGCTTGGGGTCTTCCTCGGGGATGGGCTCGTCGGCGAGGAGGGCGGGGTCGATTTCGACGACGTCGGTTTTGCCGCGGCCCATGAACATAAAGAGAAGGGGGAGGGCGATGATCATCGCGCCGCTTATGGCGAGGTTGAAGGGCGCAAAGATGGTGCGGGAGACGGGGATGATGCCGGTGAGGTTTTCGACGATGTGCCCCTTCGAGGCCACCGCGAGAGGGATGGAGCCCGAGATGCCGCCATGCCAGACGACGAAGCCCGAGTAGGCGGCGGCGACGAGCATGCCGTAGTCGATGCCGCGGACCCGCTTCGCGACCTCGCGGGCGAGAAGGGCGCCGACGATGAGGCCGAAGCCCCAGTTGAGCCAGCATGCCACCGCCGTGACAAAGGAGGTGAGCATGAGGCCCTGGACGGGGTTTTTCGCCACCGAGGCGATCGCCTTGAGGCCGCTCTTCACGGGCGGACTCGAGGCGAGTGCATGGCCGGTCACGAGGATGAGGGTCATCTGCATCGCGAAGGCGAGGATGCCCCAGAGCCCGCCGCCCCAGGCAGCGAGGACCTCGATGAAGGTCTTGCCCGTGAGCCCGAGGGCAAGACCAAAGGCAATCACCGTCAGGATGATTGCAAACAAGAAGGCATCGGGGAGGTATTTCTGCGATACCTTCACAAAGAACCGAGTAAGACCTTTCACGATCTTCCTCCACATGTGGGATTATCGCGCGGGGCCATCCTTACGGGGGCGCCTGCGGCATCGAGGCTGAGGATCCGCACGGACTTTAAAGCCCTGCGGGGGCCCTAAGCCCCTTACAGATGCCAAAAACTATATGGAGAAATAAAGCACCAAAGACTTGATTAGTTGTACCACAGTTCGTACAATCGTGCTATACTGAATCGTCCGGACGGCCCGGGCTTGCCCCCCGCCCGGCCTTTCTCTTCTATAATTTTCCCGGAGGATAGCCTCGTGACTCAAAAGCCTATCATCACCGCGGCGGAGGCCGCGAAGCTGGTGAAGGACGGGATGACGGTCCACGTGGGCGGCTTCCTTGGCTGCGGCTCCCCGGAGGGGATCATCGCGGCCCTCGCCGCTCAAGGAACGAAAAACCTCACCCTCGTCTGCAACGACACGGCTGTGCTCGACCAGAAGAACGGGCGCGAGAACGGCGTTTCGGTCCTGGTGAAGAACAAGCAGTTCTCGCGCATGATCGTGTCGCACATCGGCACGAACCCCGAGACGCAGCGTCAGATGAACTCAGGCGAGGCGCAGGTCGACCTTGTGCCCCAGGGCACGCTCGCGGAGCGAATCCGTGCGGCGGGCTGCGGACTGGGCGGCGTCCTCACGCCGACGGGCGTCGGCACCGAGGTCGAGGAGGGCAAGCGGAAGCTCGAGGTGGGCGGGCGGACCTATCTCCTTGAGGAGGCATTGCCCGGCGACATCGCGCTCATCAAGGCGAAAAAGGCCGACAAGGCGGGCAACCTCGTTTATTCGAAGACGGCGCGCAACTTCAACCCGCTCATGGCGATGGCCTGCAAAACCGTCGTCGCCGAGGTCGAGGAGATCGTCGAGATCGGCGACATCGATCCCGACGCGGTGCACACGCCCTCCATTTTCGTCGACTACCTTGTGAAGGCGTGAAGGGGGCCGTGCATGGAGTACCAGGAGAACAAGGACATCATCGCAAAGCGCATCGCCCTTATGCTCAAGTCGGGCGACGTCGTCAACCTCGGCATCGGTCTTCCGACCCTTGTCGCGAATTACCTCCCGAAGGATGTGGTCGTCAACCTCCAGAGTGAGAACGGTCTCATCGGTCTCGGCCCCGCGCCCGAGAAAGATAAGGAGGACAAGGATCTTACGAATGCGGGCGCGATGCCGGTCACCATCCTGCCGGGTGGAGCCTTTTTCGATTCGGCAACGAGCTTCGGTATCATTCGGGGCGGCCATGTCGACGCGACGGTGCTCGGCGTCCTCGAGGTCGACCAGGAGGGGAACCTCGCGAACTACAAGATCCCCGGCAAGATGGTGCCGGGCATGGGTGGTGCCATGGACCTCGTCGCCGGTTCGCGCGTCGTCATCGCGGCGACCACGCACTTCGAGAAGTCCGGGGCTTCCAAGCTCAAGCGGCGCTGTAGCCTTCCCCTCACCGCCGCGCACGAGGTCGATTACGTCGTGACCGACCTTGGGCTCTTCCACGTGGAAAACGGCGCCTTTGTGCTTAAAGAGTACTTTGCGCCCTATACGCCTGCGTGGATCGTCGAAAAGACCGACGCGAACGTGGTGATCGCGCCCGATTGCAGGCAGTTCACCGCATAAGGGATGCGATGTCGATGCTCGTCGCGGCCAAGATCGGCCGCGCATGGTGCTTGAACGAAAGGGCGGCGCGGGAAGCGCCGCCCTTTTTATATCTAGGTAAGGAGTTATCGATATGAAAGATGTGTATATCGCCGATGCGGCACGCACCGCGGTCGGTTCCTTCGGTGGCAGCCTTGCCGCCGTGTCGCCTGTCGAACTCGGCCGCAGCGTTGTCGAGGCGGTCATGAAGCGCGCCGCGCTCGAGGGGGCGGGCGTCGACGAGCTCCTCCTTGGTTGCGTCCTCCAGGCGGGGCTGGGGCAGAACGTCGCGCGCCAGGTCCTCGTCAAATCGGGCATCCCTGTCGAAAAAACGGCGATGACGATCAATATGGTCTGCGGCTCGGGCTTGCGCTCCGTCGCCGCTGCCGCGCAGGAGATCAAGGCGGGCGACGCCTCGCTCGTCATCGCAGGCGGTGTGGAGAGCATGAGTCTTGCCCCCTACTACCTCAAGCAGGCCCGGACGGGATACCGCATGGGGAACGGCGAGCTGACGGACGGCATGGTCTTCGACGGCCTTACCGACATCTTCAACGGCTATCACATGGGCATTACCGCCGAGAACCTTGCCGCGAAGTACGGAATCTCCCGCGCCGAGCAGGACGCCTTTGCCGCCGCATCGCAGAACAAGGCGGAGAAGGCCCAGGCCGAGGGGCGCTTCAAGGACGAGATCGTTCCCGTTCTCATCCCCCAGAAAAAGGGCGAGCCCCTCGTCTTCGACCGGGACGAGTTCATCCGTCCGGGCGTGACCGCCGAGTCGCTTGCAAAGCTCAAGCCGGCGTTCAAGCCGGACGGTAGCGTCACGGCGGGCAATGCATCCGGGATCAACGACGGCTCCGCGGCAATCGTTGTCGCCGACGAGGAGGGGCTCAAGCGCGGTAAGTTCGCCCCGATGGCGCGCATCGCGTCCTACGGTTGGCACGGCTGCGACCCCTCGATCATGGGCATCGGTCCCGTCGAGGCCGTCCGACTCGCGCTTAAGCGCGCGGGCTGGAAGCTCGAGGAGGTCGACCTCATCGAGGCCAACGAGGCCTTTGCCGCGCAGGCGCTTGCGGTCGCAAAGGAGCTCAAGTTCGACATGGCGCGGGTCAATGTGAACGGCGGTGCCATCGCGATCGGCCACCCGATCGGCGCCTCGGGCGCGCGCATTCTCACAACGCTCCTCTACGAGATGCGGCGCCGCGGCGCGAAGAAGGGGCTTGCGACGCTCTGCATCGGCGGCGGTATGGGCGTCGCGATGTGTGTCGAACGCGTCTAATGCGTTCTCCGGGCCGTCCCGACCCGGGGCGGCCCGGCCTTAAGGCACGAGTCGTGTGCGATATAAAAAGGCCCCTGGCCGTGAGCCGGGGGCCTTTTTGTGTCTTAGGAAGCGTACGCGGAACGCGTACGCGCAAGGCCTACACTCACTCCGCCCAGAGCTTTGCGATCTCGATCACGGTGTCGACGGCGAGCACCATCTCCGCGACGCTCGCCCACTCGAAGCGGCTGTGGTAGTTGTAGCCGCCCGTAAAGAGGTTGGGCGTGGGGATGCCGAGTTCGGTGAGGCGCGCGCCGTCGGTGCCGCCGCGGATGGGCTTTACGAAGGGCTCGACGCCCGCGCGGCGTGCTGCCGTCATCGCGCGCTCGAGTACCTCGGGACGGGCGTCAAGCTTCTCGCGCATGTTGACATACTGCTTGTTGATCTCGAGCGTGACCGTGCCGAGGGGGAACTGCGCTTCGACGGCCTTTGCAAGGGCTTTGCAGGTCTCGATGCGGCGTTCCATGCCCTCGCGGCTAAAATCGCGCAGGAAGATGTCGAGATGTGCCTTCTCGATGCTGCCCTTGATTTCGAGCGGGCAGTAGTAGCCGTACCAGCCGTCGGTCGACTCGGGTGCCTCGCTTAAGGGGAGCATGGAGACAAAGGACGCCGCCATTGTGACGGCATTTGCAAGCTTGCCGCGCGCAGAGCCGATATGGATGGCTTTGCCCGTGAACTCAGCCTTCACCTCGTAGGCATTGAAGCATTCCGCCTCCACTTCGCCGACCTTGCCGCCGTCGAAGGTATAGCACGCGACGGAACGGAGCGTTGTGAGCGGGAAGAGGTCCATGCCCTTGCCCGTCTCTTCGTCGGGGGTGAAGGCGATTTCGATGGGGCCGTGCTTGACCTCGGGATGGGCGATGAGCCACTCGATCGCGGTCATGATCTCCGCGACGCCTGCCTTATCGTCGGCGCCGAGGAGCGTTGTGCCGTCTGTGACGATAATCGTGTCCCCGGCATGGCTTGCGAGGTCGGGGAACTCGCGCGGGTCGAGGACGTAGCCGGGCGAAAGTTCGAGCGCCTTGCCGTCATAGTTGCGCACAACGCGCGGCTTGACGCCTGAGCCTGAGACGTCGCTCGCCGTGTCGATGTGGGCCATGAAGCCGATCGAAGGCTTGTGCTCAAGCCCGGGGCTTGCGGGGAGGCGCGCGATGAGGTAGCAGTGCTCGTCGAGGGTGACGTCGGAGAGGCCGAGCGCCTTGAGCTCCCCCTCAAGGAGCCGCGCGAGTTCCCACTGCACCTCGGTCGAGGGGATCGCCGCGACATGCCGGTCGCTCTGGGTGCCGATCTTCGCGTAGCGCACGAGCCGCTCCGCGACCTTTTCTGCCTGGGGTTTTGCGAGTATCTGTGCGTATGAGTTCATGGCTAGCGAGTATGCACCCTAAGTTGCCGCTCGGCAAGCGGATTCCATTTTCTTTAAGGGAATACCGCAATTATGATATTGTACGAAGAAACACATTCGCACCTCGGCGGGCCCCCTTGCGTCCCGAAGGGGCGCAAGGCTACCTTCGTTTTGATGGACGCACCTAACACGAGCGATCCCGCGCGCGACGAGGAGTGGCTCATGAGGGCCCGCGCCTATGCGAAGGCGCGCCACGAAGGCGCCGGTCCCTGCCATGACTTTTCCCATGTCGAACGTGTCTACCGCCTTGCGGAGCGCATAGCGCAGGACGAGGGCGCCGATCTCCTCGTCGTGAGGCTTGCCGCCCTGCTCCACGACATAGGGCGCGGCCTCGAGCCGCGGATGGGGCCCGAACCGGACCGTCACGAGGAGCTGTCAGCGGAGCTCGCCGCTCCCTTTCTCCGCGGCCTCGGCCTGCCTGAGGACCGCGTCGAGGCCGTCCTCGAGGCCATACTCCGCCACCGGCACCGCCGTGGCAGGGCGCCTGAAAGTCTTGCGGCACGATGCCTCTACGACGCTGACAAGCTCGACTCGCTTGGCGCGGTGGGTGCCGCGCGCGCCTACCTCTGGCTTGGCGAGCATGGCCGGTCGGTGTACTACCCCGAGGAGGAATGGAGGGACGTCGACCCCGCGAACAACGCGACCGAAGTCGATTCCTTTCAGCGCGAGTGGCGCATCAAGCTCTCGCAGCTTGCACAGCGCATGTACACGAAAGAAGGGCGGCGGCTCGCCCGTGAACGCCATGTACGCATGGAGCGCATACTGCGCGAAATTGAGGACGAAGTCGCGGGTCGTTCCTGAAACGCCAGGCTGCCGTCGGCGTGCCGCCGCGGCGGCAGCGGCCTATTCGATGACCGAAAAGTCAGAAAGCCAGATCTCCTCGATTCTGCCGAGCGAGAGGAGTTCGTTGAAGCTGTCGCGGAGGCCGGCCTTGACGGTGCCCTCGTAGGCGGGGTGGAGTTCGGCGGCGCGCCGTGCCGAAAGCCAGCCTATCGCCGCCGCCTTGAGCGCGGGCGCCTTTTTTTTGAGCTCCTCGGCGAAGGGGCGGTCATCGGCGGGGTAGGGGAAGGAGACGGTCGCGACGACGATGGCGGGCTTTGCGTCCCGCGTCACGGCGCGGAGCCTGCCCACCCCGGTGAAGACGGCGCGGCCGTCGGGGGCCGCGGAAAGCGCCGCGGCGGATGCTTCGCGGGCAAGCTTTTTGGCGCGGGAACCCGTTCCAATGCCGTATACCGTGCCCGCGACGATCGCGAGCGCCGCGAGCGCCGCTATGAGCGACAGAATGAAGACGATCTTCTCGCCGCGGCCGCCTGCGGTGGGCGCGCTCCGGGGCTGTGCATCCGCAAAGTGCGCCCTTCCGGAGCGCTCCGCCCCGTGGTGCGATGCGCCTGATGCAGCCAAAGCCCTTTCGTCGCTGTTCTTCCTCCGTGCCATGGAGGCGATCATACGCCCGCCTTAGTCCGCTGGTCAACGCGGATGGATAGTTAGTCGCGCGCCTTCATGCGCGTTTTTGCGCGGACGGCCGAGCCCACGGCGAGCCCCGTTCCCGCGAGGATGGCGCTCGTCGTAAAGAAGACCGCGGGGTAGCCAAGGCCCGTTGCGACGGCCGCGCCGAGCGCGGGGCCGAGCGCCGCGCCCGCGCTCGACACCGAGGATGAGAGGCCGTAGGTCGAGCCCTGTCTGCCGCGGTCGCAGAGCGAGGCGATGAGAGCGTTGACGCTCGGCATCGTGCCGCCGAGGAAGAATCCCGAGCCGAGCCGCAGGGCAAGGAGTAGGTAGGGAGAGCGTGCGAAGCCCTGGGGCAGATAGAAGACAAAGGCGAAGGCGAGGCATCCGACAAGGGCGCGGCCATAGCCGAGCCGCGCGGAGACTTTGCCCACGACCGCCGCCGCGAGGGCGCCTGCGAGCGAGCTCGCCGCGATGATGAGGCCGGCGAGCGAGGCGACCGCGGGACCCTTTCCTGCGAGGTCGAGCACGATGAGCGGCATGATGGGGCCGACGACCGCGTTGGCGAGCTGTACCGAAAACGTGACGAGGAGAAGACTTGCGAGGGCGGGCGAGCGCGTCACGGGGCTAAAATCGGGCATCGCGTTTTTGAAGAAGGAGCCGCTTTTGCGTCGCGGCGTGAACGACTCCTCGACCCGCGTCACAACGATGAGCGCCGCGAACGCAAGGAGGGCGGAGGTTGCAAGGAAGGTGAAGCGGCTCCCTGCAAGGTCCGCGACGACGCCCCCGAAGAGCGGACCTGCGGAGTTGCCGAGGAAGACGGCCATCTGGAGGAGGCCGAGGCGATAGCCTGCCTCGGCGGGGGGCACGAGGCTCGCCGTGAGGACGGTCGCCGCGGCGACGGTGCCGGTTACGCAGCCCTGGAGCGTCTTGAGGACGAGCACCTGCCAGGGGGCCTGGGCGAGCGCGAGGAGTCCCACGAGCACCGTGCCGCCGATCATCGCGCGCAGGAGCATGAGCTTCCGTCCGTAGCCGTCGGCGACCGCCCCCCATATCGGCGCAAATACGGCGAGTGCCACCGCGGAGGCCGAGTTGATCGCACCCGTCCACCAGTTGAGCGCGGCTGTGTCGCCGAGTCCGAGGTCGCGGAGATAGAGCGGAAGGATGGGATTCGATGTGGCGAAGCCGGTGATCGCAAGAAATTCGGCGATCCAGATCGCACGGAATGAAGCTTTCCAGTCACGCATGGCGGATCGGCCATCGTATCCCGGGAGGGACATTCGCGCAAGGCGCGGCGCAAGGCGCGGCGCAAGGCGCGGCCAAGTCGTGTCAAGATACGCGTGTGGCCGGAAGTGAGCTGGAGAATGCGAAAAAGCGTACTATGATTTAAGGTGCTGGTCTGGTCCAGGTTGCCGGGTTCGCCTACAATGTCTCCGGAAGAAATGAGGAGCGTCGGCACATCCGCTTATCCGGGCTTTACGACCGCAAAGCGGTTTTTAGCCGAGGAAGAAGGACGAAGGCCCAAGGGAGGCTACACATGAAAAGTAAAAGAATGCGGATGGGCCCTGGGCTTCTCGCGCCCTATAGCCTCATGTGCGCCCTCGTTTTGGCCTGCGCTCCGGGAGGACGCGGCGGCGGAGTTCCAGAAGAAAGCGCGCCCAACCCGCAGAGCTCAACCTGGGGCTATTGGCAGGGAACAGGCAACAGCATCTGGTACGTTTCGGATGAGGAGGTGAGATACAAGCTTAACGGGGGCACCAGCTGATCCTTGACCTGGAATATCGTGGCGGCGAGCGAGACCTCTATCCGGGCGACCCTTTCCACGACAGCGGCGGGGCAAGCTCCCAATCTTGTCCTTGAGCGGAAGAATCAGGAGACGATGCTCGCCAAGCGCTATACAAGCGGGTTTTCGGGGACTCCCAGCTCCACCTTCTCTCTCGTGAAGGCGGCCGGGAAGGAGATCTCGTTTTCCGGGAGCGCCGGCTCTTCAAACAACGCTCTTCCGGCCAAGGCGATCGGCTTTGCCGGAGCAGGCTCGATCATCCTCGTGGTGCAAAATCTCAACAACGCTTCGGACATCCAGACAGTCACCGCCTCTTCTACGAATCAGAACGCGGCCGCGAACTATACGGTCACCGGGGCCATTCCGACCGACCACTACAAGATCAGCACCACAGGCTTTTCCGCACTGCCCATCACCGTGACGCCCCAGCATGACGGCGCCCAGGTGGGCGAGTTTGCCATAGACGCGCCCTACTCCATCAAGTCCTCATCGCTCGAGGCCTCGACTCAGGACAGTTCCGTCTCCGGCCGCTTCCACAAGGCCCTCATCCAGGGGCGGTCCTCGGAAATCCGCGTGACCATGAGCCTTTCGGGCACGGCCCCCGAGGTTAGCTCAAGCTGGGAGCTCTATTTTTCCGCGGCCGGCATCGAGACGCAGATTGGCGGTACACAGAACAAGCAGTTGGGAGGCACTGGCGGTATCAATGGTGAGACCTTCACGTATACTGCTAATTCCTCGCTCTTTTCCGCTCTCGGCATCCCCGACAATCCGGGCTACCTCGATCTTCCCATCATCCTCAAGGGATGGGCTTCAGGAAGCCTCATCTACACAGATACCCAGAGCCTCAGGCTTTTCAAGGACGTTGTGCCCCTTACCCTGGTGCAGATACGTACGAGTAATGACACCATAGGCAGCCCCGCGGTCTTTGTGGTGACGCCCGACCGGCGCTTTGAGCAGCTGCCGATCAACACCTACCCTACTGTGATTTCCGGTGTTGACACCTATGTGTCAAGCATGGAAGTTTTGAAAATGAAGGGCGATTACCATATCGCGATAGTCGCCCCGGGCCCCCTCTCCGAGGGCGTGGATTACCACTACCGGCTTGCCCTGGGGCCTACAGGCTCGGATATCGCTACTAAGGATCCTACTTACTCGGAACTCACGAGCGGCGACCTAGGCGCAACACGAGCTGCCGCCACCTCTCTGCAAAAGGATGAAATTCTTTCAGGCTTTCCCAAGGACGGCGAGGACGTCGACTGCCTCACGATAAGGTTTTAAGCGGCAGCGCACAACGCGCACCAGAGGGCACTCAGGCTGCTCGCCCCGCTCCCAGCGGGCGGTTCATCCTGCGCGCCCTCGGTGCATTGTGGAGCAAGGCCGTCGATGCGCCCGCTTGTGGGCTACATAGCTTTGGAGAGAAACAAATGTTTCTATAAGTAATTACTATATATGAAATTATTGCCACCCTGCATCTAGGCGAAACGGAAGCTCCCGGCTACAATAGGGCCTCGACACGAGGAGGAGAATCATGGAACTGCCCTACGCCGAACCCTACAGGATCAAAACGGTCGAATCCATCCGCCGTTCAAGCCGCGCCGAGCGCGAAGTCTGGATAGCCGCCGCACACTACAATCTCTTTAACGTGCGGAGCGAGCAGGTCTTTATCGACCTCCTCACCGACTCGGGGACGGGCGCCATGTCGAGTGCCCAGTGGGCCGAGATGATGCTCGGCGATGAAAGCTATGCGGGCGCAAGCTCGTATTACAAGCTCAAAGAGGCCGTGAAGGAGGTGATGGGCTTTGACTACTTCCTGCCCGCGCACCAGGGGCGCGCCGCAGAAAACGTCCTCATGTCCGCGCTCATCGGCCCTGGCCGCGAGGGTAAGGGCAAGGTCGTCCCGGGCAACTCGCACTTCGACACGACCAAGGGGCACATCGAGAACCGCGGCGCCCATGCGATCGACTGCACCGTCGACGAGGCCTTTGACCCCGAGCTCGACAGACCCTTCAAGGGGAATGTCGATCTTGGCAAGCTTGAGAAAGTGTTCAAGGAGCACCGCCGGGAGGACATACCTTTCTGCATCGTCACCGTTACCTGCAACACCTCGGGTGGTCAGCCTGTCTCCATGGAGAACATCCGCGCGGTTTCCGCGCTCTGCCGGAACTACGGCATACCGCTTTTCCTCGATGCCGCGCGCTTTGCGGAAAACTGCTACTTCATCAAGACCCGCGAAAAAGGCTATGCGGACAAGGACATCCGCGACATCTCGCGCGAGATGTTCTCCTACGCCGACGGCGCGACCATGTCGAGCAAAAAGGACGGCATCGTGAACATAGGCGGTCTCATTCTCTTCCGCGATGAGGAGATGTGGCGCCGCTGTTCGACGTTCAACATCATGTACGAGGGCTTTAACACCTATGGCGGTATGGCCGGCCGCGATCTTGGGGCGCTTTCGGTCGGCCTCCGCGAGGCGACCGAACTCTCCTATCTCGAGTCGCGGATCGGGCAGGTTGCCTACCTTGGCAAAAAGCTCGTCGACTACGGGGTGCCCGTGATGCGGCCCTTCGGCGGACATGCGATCTTCGTCGACGCCAAGCGTTTGCTTCCCCGCGTGCCCCGCGAGGAGTTCATTGCGCAGACCCTCGGCATCGAGGCCTACCTTGAGGGTGGGGTGCGCGGCGTCGAAATCGGCACACTCCTTGCGGATCGCGATCCCGACACCCGCGAAAACCGCTACCCGGCCCTCGAGCTTCTCAGGCTCGCCATCCCGCGCCGCACCTACACGAATGCGCACATGGACTATGTCGCCGCGACGCTTGCGAATGTCTACGAGCGGCGGAACTCGATTGTCCACGGCTACCGCATCGTCCGCGAGGCGCCGATCCTCAGGCACTTCACCGTCGAGCTTGAGCCTGCGCGCTCGTAAGCGCGGCGCTATCGAGCGCCGCGCGCGCGAGCGCCGTGCGCATTGCGCGCGGCGCGGCCTATGGCTATAGTTTCCCGGTAGGGGGGAAGCATGAAGCACGAAGTTGCCTGCCTGTGGAAGGGCGGTATGGCTTTCGAGGCCGACGTCCTTGGCCACCGGGTCCTCATGGATGCTGAGGATTCGGTCGGCGGCGCCGACGAGGGGCCTCGGCCGAAGCCGCTCCTCCTTGCGGCCCTTGCCGGGTGCTCGGGCATGGATGTCGTCTCCATCCTCGCGAAGATGCGGGAGCCGGTGAGCTGGTTTGACATCCGCGTCGAGGGCGAGCTTGCGGAGGAACATCCCAAACGCTATACCGCGATCGAGGTCGTCTACCGCTTTAAGGCGGCGGACGGGCTCGATCACGCCAAGGTCGAAAAGGCGGTGGCGCTCTCGCAGGATAAGTACTGCGGCGTAAGCGCGACGCTCAAAGATGCAGTCGATCTCCGCTGGCGGATCGAATACGTCGAGGGCTAAGATGTCGCGCGGCGGGCGGCATGCGCTCGCGTTTCTCCTTTTTGCGGCGTCGCTGTGCGCCCCTGCCGCGGAAGGTCGAGCCGTCGACCGGATGCTGTTCACGCGTATCGGCGTCCGCGAGGGGCTTTCGAATTCCTCGGTTTCGGCCATCGCCCAGGACGAGCGCGGCTTCATCTGGTTCGGCACACAAGGGGGGCTTAACCGCTACGACGGCCGCGACTTTAAGATTTTCGAGAGCGAACCCTTTAAGCCCGACGTGCTGAGCCAGGACCAGATCCAGACGCTGTTCATGGAGTCTGACGCGCTCTGGATCGGCACCTACGGCGGTCTTTCCCGCCTCGACCTCCGCACGGAGCGCTTCACGAACTATCGTAGCGAGCCCGGGCGCGAGGATTCGCTGTCCAACGATGTTGTCGTCTGCGTGACGCGCGACGCGCGGGGATCGCTCTGGGTCGGTACGCTTTCCGGACTCAACCGCCTCGACGAAGGGACGGGGCGGTTCACGCGGTTTAAGCACGACCCTGCCGATCCGCATAGCCTTCCGGCGGACGTGGTTCGCGACTTCGAGGTCGATCGCTCAGGCCGACTCTGGATCGCAACCTCGGGCGGGGGGCTTGCGCGCTACGACTACGAGCGCGGCGATTTTACGACCCTGAGGCGCGATCCAGCCGACCCTTCTACGATCATGTCGGATTTTGTCATGTCGATCGACGAGGACGCCGAGGGGAAGCTGTGGATCGGGACCTGGTACGGCGGCCTTTCCCGCCTCGATCCGGAAACCGCCAGGTTCGAGAACATAAAGCTCGCAGACGAGCGCATCTACGTCGTGGACGCCTCCGAGCCCGGCACCGTGTATGCGGGGAGCTGGGGTGGCGGCCTGTTCGAATACCATACTTCCGACGGGAGCGTCGAGCGCTACCGCGCGGAGGGGGAAGCGGGCTCGCTTTCGCACGATGTTGTCTATTCTATTCTTCGCGACCGTTCGGGCGAGCTGTGGTTCGGCACGAACGGTGGCGGCGTCAACAAGCTCGCGCGCTCGCGTCGTAGCTACGAGGCATACCGCGCCGATCCGCGCGATCCCTCGTCGCTCGCTTTGGGCAAGGTGACGGCGATACATGTTGACCGCTCAGGCCGGCTCTGGGCCGGCGTGTATAGCGGTGGTCTCAACCTCCGCGATCCTGCGACCGGGGCCTGGAAGAAGTTTAGGCGCAATCCCCACGACCCGCACGCCCTTCCCAACGATATCGTCAACGCGATATACGAGGACTCGTCCGGCGATCTCTGGATCGCGACGAATGACGGCTTTGCGAAATTCGACCGCGCGCGCTCGGACTTTGAGGTGATTCGCCCCGAGCCTGGACGCTCGGACTGGCTTGCAAACGAGGTGATTTTCGACCTTAAGGAGTCGCCCGAGGGCGGATTCTGGGTGGGTACCTATCGGCGCGGGCTCGAGTATTGGGATCGGAAGGCTGGCCGTTTTATCCATTATCCCGCCGATCCTGCGGATCCGCATTCGCTTTCCGACAACCTCGTCTACGCGATCGAGTATGACGCGGCGGGGCGACTGTGGGTGGGGACGAACAAGGGGCTCAACCGCATGGAGGGCTCGGGCTTTGTGCGCTACATCTATGACCCTGCCAAGCCGGAGGGCGTTTCGGGAAACACGATCCGCTACCTCTACCGCGATTCGCGCGGCATCCTCTGGATCGCGAGCCTCGGGGGCGGTCTCATGCGCTATGAGCCTGAAACCGATTCCTTCATCCATTATACCAAGGCCGACGGACTACCGGGCAACTCGGTGGTCCACATCGTCGAAGACCGCGAGGCGAACATTTGGATCTCCACCCAGTCGGGGCTTGCGGTGTGGGACCGGAGCACGGGGCTTTTCCGCGATTTTTCGCTCTCCGAAGAGCTCGCCGACCGGGAATTTACGAACGGCGGCGCGCGGGGGCCTGATGGTAGCCTCTATTTTGGCGCGCTCGGCGTCGTCTATCGCGTCGATCCCCGCCGCTATGAGCACAACACGCATCGCCCCGAGGTTGCGCTCACCGAAGTCCTCGTGCGCGGGAAAAGTGCCGCGCGCGGCCTTGCCGCGCCCGCCCTTGAAGGGCTCAGGCTCGGCTACCGCGAAAATTCCGTCGTTTTCCGCTTCGCTGCCCTCGATTTCCGCGAGCCTTCCCGTAACCGCTTCGCCTATCGGCTCGAAGGCTTCGATGCGGACTGGGTCGATTCGGGATCGCGCAACACCGCTGTCTACACGAATCTCCCCGGCGGCCACTATACCTTCCGCGTCAAGGCCTCCAATAATGACGGTCTGTGGAACGAGGAAGGTCTGCGGCTTCCGGTCGTGGTCGCTGCCCCTCCCTGGCGCTCCCCCCTTGCGCACGCGATCTACGTCCTTGCAACTACACTTTTGGGCTATTTTGCCGCGACCTTAAGCGGCCGCCGGGAGATCGGACGCAAGTCCGTCGAAATACAGGCCCTGAATTCGGAGCTTGCGGGCGCAAAGGAGCGGCTTGGCGCGTTTGCGGACCGTGACGCTCTGACGGGCCTTGCAAATCGCCGCCGATTCGACGAATCGCTCCGCGAGGCGTTCAGGCAGGCCGAGCGCGCACACCAGCCGCTTTCCGTGCTCCTCGTCGACCTTGATTTTTTCGATGCCTTCAATGCGCTCCATGGGCACGAGTCGGGCGACGACTGCCTCCGCCGGACGGCGGCATGCCTAGCAGGCGCTCTTGGGCGCCCCGGCGATCTTGTGGCGCGCTATGGCGGCGGGCGGTTCTCCGCGCTTCTCCCGGACGCAGATGCTGACGCGGCCGTCGCCGCGGGCGAGCGGCTTCGGGCCGCGATCGAGGCGCTCGCCATACCGCACGCCGCGTCTCGGGTCGCGTCATGCGTGACGGTAAGCGTCGGCTGCGCCTCGATCGTACCCGAGACGGGTGCCTCGCCCTCGGCCCTTGTCACTGCCGCCGAGCGCGCGCTCTGTGCCGCTAAGGAGCGCGGGAGAAACAGGGTCGCGTTCTGAAGGCTCTTAAAGGAGGGCGCAAAAAGGCTTGCCGCGAGGGCAGTGCATTTCGTATCATACACGGCATGCCCATACCCCTTTATCCTGAGTTTGCGCCCATAGCGCTCGATATGCGCGACGAACTCTATCCCGCCCTCAATCTGTCCCGGGACGGGATATCCGAATTCACCTTCTCGAACCTTTATCTGTTCCGCGGTACCTACGGATACCGCATCGCGCGCCTTCCTGGCGGCGGCTTCGTTATCGAGGGCTCCAAACAGGGCAAGAGCTTTTTCTACGTCCCCTGCTGCCTACCTGATGATGCGATCTTCGACGAACTCATGACCGGGCACGACTACCTCAAAAACCTTTCGGAGAGTCAGGCAGACGCACACCGCCTTTCGCTCGAGGCACGGGGCTACCGTGTCGACGAGGATCGTGATAATTTTGATTACCTCTATCTGCGTGCCGACCTTGCAGAGCTTTCCGGTAAGGCCTATCACAAGAAGCGGAACCTCGTGAACGCCTTTCTCAACTCCTATCGCTACGAACAGAAGCCTCTTTCGCGGGAGAATGTCGCCGATGCGATAGCGGTGCTCGACGAATGGCGCTCGTCAAAGGGCGTCGACGGTGATTACGCGGCGGCGCGCGAGGCGCTTGAGCTCTATGATCGGCTCGGCATGCGCGGTTGCGTCTACTATGTCGAGAGCGCTCCCGCAGGCTGGTGTCTGGGCGAACCACTTGCGCGCGGAAAGATGTTCGCGATCCACTTTGAAAAGGCCTGCGACCGCTATAAGGGCATCTATCAGTTCATCAACCAGGCTTTTGCTCAGTCGCTACCAGCCTATTTCCGGCATGTGAACCGCGAGCAGGATCTTGGCGATGAGGGGCTCCGCCAGGCCAAGATGACCTACCGCCCCTGCGGTTTCGTAAAAAAATACCGCGTGACGAAGGGGGGCGCGCGATGAGCGACACTGAAGCCCCGCGCGCGGCGGCGCTTCGCCTGCTTTCAGCGCTATGCCGGCCCGGCGCGCCGGACTGTCCCCGCGAGCCCCTTGCCTTGCGCGCGGGCATCCTCGATCTCATCGCCGCGGCTTCTCCCACGGGTGCATATGATAGCGCGCCCGAGGGCGCGGCCCCTCGCGGTGTCAGCACGGCGCTTACGCGCATCGCGCCGCGCACGGTGTGCATCACTCTTCTTGCGGGAGCGGGTACGCGGTGGGTGAAGTCGCTCGGCGAGGCGCGCGCGGCTGCGGCCGCCGCCGGGAAGCGACCTGCGGAGACGCCCGTCCTCGCCTTCGATCCTGACCTTCCCCGAGGGCTCTTCCCGGTGCGAGATTTCATCGGAGGTCGCGGTAGCCTACCCATCGCGGCTTATGCCCTGGCTGCGGTGAAGGGGCTCGGCGCGCACCTCGTCGTTGTGCGCGGCGCCGAGAGCGAAATCGAGCGCAATATCCTCCGCCCCTTGGGCTTTGCGCCAGATTCCTACCGATTCTTTACCCAGGACGCGCCTTACGGCAAGCCACTCGGTCATGGAGATGCGACCTGGCAGTGCCGCGGACTCTGGAGCGGCGCCGACTATGTCGTTGCGAATTTCGGCGGCGACGCCAATTCGCGGCTCACGGCGCTCGCATCCCTCCTTGCCCTCGACGCGCTCGCCGCATCGGGCGAGGAAGTCGATCTCCTCGTCCCGGCCGCCTTCGTTGAAAGCCCTGGCTATCCGATCAAGCTCGATGCACAGGGACTGCCGCGGGCCTTCGGACACGCGAAACTGCATGGTGCGCCTAAAGGCGGCGCCGCAGAGGCCGCTGTGACCCCAAGGGATGGCTGCGCCTATACGAATGTCGGCATCCGCGTCTATCGCGCCGCCGCCCTCCGCGCCATTCTCGAGCGTTTCCATGCCGCGTACTGGGAAGAGGGCGTGGGATACGCGATCCCCGGCAACGATCCAGAGGGTCACGAATTCGCCCTCGACAACGTGGACGCCGAGATCGCCCAGGCGGGCCGGGCCCGCATTCTGCCCGTGGCGCGTCCCGAAGAGCTTACACCCGCTAAGGCCTACGGCGACATTGCGGCCTTCGAGATGGCGGTGGCGAAGGTTGTGGAGGAATCGCGCGCCGCAGGGCTGTTCGCGATAGGCGACACAGTGTCTTAAAGCGTGAGTTCGAGCCCGTCCCATGCAGGATAGGCGCGCAAGTCCCCGCCCCGTGCGGCGCAGTATTCCTCGAGTTCGGCCTGCGTCGCATCGTGGGTGAGATGGGTGAGCCAGGCTTCGCGCGCGCCGATCGCGCGCGCGGCTGCAATCGCTTCATCCACCGAAAAATGGGTCGGGTGTGGTCGCAGTCTGAGGCCGTCGAGGACCACGATTTCGACACCCGCAAGAAGGGGTAATGAAGCGTTCGGAATCGCCGAGCAGTCGGTAAGGTAGGCGAAGCGCCCGAACCTCCAGCCGAGGACGGGCAGGACGCCGTGGAGGAGGGGGATGGGGAGGACTTCGATGCCGCCTATCGCGACCTTAGCCTCCGCCGCTATCGTGCAGACGAGGCGGGGCTTTCCGCCCCCTTTTTGCCCCGCGCGGAAGGCATAGGAGAATCGTTCGCCAAGTTCGGCGATCGCCTCGGCGTTTCCGAAAACGCGAAGGGGCGCCCTTTGAGAAAGGGGGCGCACATCGTCGATGCCGTGGATGTGGTCGGCGTGGGCGTGGGTGAGGAGGAGCGCATCGAGACGCTTTATCCCTGCGGCCAGGGCTTGGAGGCGGAACTCAGGGCCTGCATCGACGAGGATCGAGGTGCCGCCCTCTTCGACGAGGATCGAGGAGCGTAGGCGTCGGTCGCGGGGATCGGGCGAAAGGCAGACGCGGCAGGAACAGCCGATGACGGGCACACCGTGGCTTGTGCCCGTCCCGAGGAAGCGGATGCGCACGCTGATCTGCGCCTAGGCGGGGTCGCGCTTTACAGCGACCCCGCGTTCGTCTGTGTCGCCCTTGAGCTTAAAGCGCTCGACCGCAGTTCGGATCGCGGCCGCGTTTGCGGCGTTTGCGCGCGAAAGCTCAGAAAGGTGGATGGCCTCCCCGTCGAGCTCGCGCACGCCGACCGACATTTCGTCCGCGGCGCCGCGGTTCTCTGCTGCGAGCCGCCTGACGTCGACGACCGTGCGGCCGATGGTCGATGCGTCCGTGCCGAGCCGCGCCGAGGCGCCCGAAAGGCCGCTTGCAGTGCCCGCTAGGCCGTCAAGCGCGCGGAGCGCCTCGTCCGAGCGCGCGGCGAGCCCTTCGAGCGCGCCCGCCACGCCTTCGAGCTCGGCGATGAGCTCGCCGAGGCCGTCCGCTGCCGAGCCAATGCGCTCCCGGGTGAGCGCCGTCGTCGCCGAGGCGGCGTGGATGGAGGAGCTCGTGCCCTCGATCGTCGCACCGATGCTCCGCGCATTCTCGGCGACGCTCTCGGAGAGCTTGCGTATCTCTTCGGCGACGACTGCGAAACCTCTTCCCGCCTCGCCCGCGTGCGCCGCTTCGATCGCGGCGTTCATCGCAAGGAGCTCGGTCTGGTCGGCGATCGCGTCGATGATCGCGACGAGTTCAAGCGTCCGCGCGGCGCTTGTCTCCATGGCCGCCATCGAAGCGACCGCGCCATCGACGGATTCGCGCGCCTCCTGCCCCAGCGCGGAAACGCGCGCGGCAAGATCGCGCTGGCGCTCGGAGCGCGAGGCGAGGCCGCGCAGTTCGTTCGCCACGGCGCGCACGGTGCCGCCCGATTCGGCGAGCGCGCGTTCGAGTGCGCGAGTTGCGTCCTGCACTGTGGCCGCGGCTTCGGCGACGCCGCCTTGCGCGTCCTCGGCCGCCTGTGCCGCGGCATCAAGCCGCGCGGCCTGCGCGCGCATCGACTCGAGCCCCGCGCCGAGCTCGGCGATCGTGGCCGCAGTCTCTGCCGACGAGCTTGCAAGACTCTCCGCGGCCGCGGCGCTTTTCTCCGCCGCATCGCGCACCGCGCGGATGCTCGTGGAAAGTCGCGCGGCAAGCTCGGCAGAGGCCTCTTGGACACGGCCGATCTCGGTCCGTGCGCCGGTCGAGAAATCGACGGAGAGGTCGCCGGCCGCGAGCGATTCAAGGCCGCGCTTGATGCCGCACATCGCGTGCGAAAGCCTTCGCGTGAAGGCGAGGATTGCGATGAAGCCGAGAATGCAGGCCGCGAGGCTGCCTGCAATGCCCATCGCGAGGTTTCGCCCCAGCATGGACATCGAGGTTCGCGTCGGGACGAAGACAAGGACGCGCCAGTCGAGTCCTCGCTCATCGCGCATGGGGCTTGAGGAGAGGAAGTAACTCTCGCCTCCTTCCGTGAACTCTGTGAACCAGGTTGAGCTTGCCCCCGATGCGCTTGCGGCGCTCGTTGCATCTGTTCCGGTTATCGCCGCGGCGCTCGCGATAACCGGGTTGAGGCTTTCGGTGGCCGCGAGTCGGCGTTTTGTGCCATCGGCGACATCCTTGGTCACCTCGTCGCCCGTGCTCGTGGCGACGAGGTCGCCTCTCGCGTCGACGATAAAGGCTTCGGCGCCGATTCCCTGGGCGACCGAACGGACAAATTCATTGAGCACCTCGAGTGTGATGTCCGCGCAGAAGGCGCCGCGGAATTCCCCCTTCGCGTCCCGGAAGGGGGCGTAGGGCGTGATGACGAGGCCGCCCGTTATGAAATCGACGTAGGTGTCGGTCCAGCCCGCTTTGCCCGCCGCTTTCGCAGCCTGGTACCAGGCGCGTTCGCTCGGCGCATAGGGCGAGGCCGATTTCCGCTCGCCAAGGCGCCCCTGTGCATCGGCCGGATATTGCTCGAGGAGGCCGCCTGTCGTCTCGTCGCGGAAGGCGACGAGGCCGCCGCCATCGGCGCCTCTACTTACAAGGGCGATGCGCTCGCCTGAGTCGCCGTAGTAGAGTGTGCTCACCGAAGGATCGAGGCCGGCGAGCGGCCAGAGGACGCCCTGCATCTCCCGGGGGCGGCGGGGGTCGAGGGCACCGCTTTCTGCGAGTCGGGCAAGGCTTCCGAGGACGAAGGTCGAGCGCTCGAGATAGCCCTTGACCCGAGCTTCTACCTCGCCCGAGGTTTTCCAGGCGATCGAGCGGGCGAGCTCTTTGACGGTGGCCTTCGCCGCGCTGACGGACGCGAGGGTCACGCCGCCGACCGAAATGGCGACAATGAGGACAAAGGGTCCCAGGATGACGGCCCAGAGGGGAAAAGTGCGAATACGCCGTTTATGCATGGATGGTACTATCCTCCGGATATGGTTAGTGTAGCATCGCTTTGCAGGAGGGCCAAGATCAAGCTCTTTGGTCTTCCTATATCCTTTCGGGCCGTGGATTATTCTGCCCACCCTGCTGTCCTCGCCTTAGCGCGGAGGGAAGTCAGGCGGATTGAAGGGGGCGTCGATGCGCACCCGCACAAGGTGGACGAAGTCCAGGGGACCGCGGGCGATGAAGGCGCCGATGCTCGTTTCAGCCGCGCTCTCGAAGACGGCGACACGGAATTCGCCCGATTCCTCGAAATAGGGGAGGATCGCGGCGACATGGTAATGCCGGCGGAAGCCGGCCTTGTCAAGCGTATTCTGCGAGGCGAAATAGAGCGTTCCCGGCTCCCGTAGCGCAAGGACGTATAGCAGGGCGGGGAGCCCCCGCGCTTGGTAGCCAACGTTCGTTTCGTAGGGGGGATAGGCTTCATGAGGCGAGCCGCCGTTCACGGGGTCGATATTCGTATTGTAAAGCGAAAAGGCGGAAATTTTCACGTCTGCCTCTCCGATTGCATGGCTCCGACTCGGGATGCGCGCATCCATAAGGGCTTTGGCGAGGTTGCGTGTCCAGTCGAGACCGAAATAGGGGTCGAGGACGCGCTCAAAGGCTTGAGAAAAGCTCGATCCGCGGAGTTCCTCATGCCGCGCTGCCATCGCGCGGGGGTCGAGCCAGAGGCCGTTCGCCGCGGGGCGCGGGCCTCGTATCCCGTCGGCGATCCATTTTACGAAGCCGGAACAGTTGAGGCCGGGTTTCCCCGTTTGTGGCGCGCCCGTCGCGATGTATATTGGCCTGCCCTCGGTGTCGAGCGCGCCGTCCTCCGCGTAGGCGAGCGAGGGAAGGCGCTCCCGCAGCGCCGCCACGAGGCGGCGGCTGTCGTCGTAGAGGCCGGAGCGGGGCGAAAAGAGGCTCCATTCGACAGAGTCGCGTGACCAGGCCACGATTTCGGCGATCGATGCCCTAAGGACGCGTTCGAAGGGGACGGGCAGGGGGACGCCCTTGTTGATCGCGCCGCCATACACTGCGACGTCCATCGTGCTCCGATCGCCATCCGGATAGATGCGGAGAAAGCAGCCAGGATCGCTACGGAGGAATATCTTCGCCTGCAGAAAGCGGCCGTCCGCCGCCGCGCGCTTGACGATCCATGCCCCCTGGCCGTAGACGGGAAAGTCTCCGCCCTTGCGCGGCGCGATGATGAGGTAAAAGGCATCCTTCCCCGCGGCTACGGAAAGCCGCCACTCGCCGTATTCGTTGCGTAAGACCCTCGGCGCAAGGGAAAGGACGCGGCTTCGGGGCGCGGCGAGAAACCCCTCCCAGACATCGCGGCGCAGGCCCGCATGCTCGGGGATTTGTTCGAGCCGCGCGTCGCCGCCGAGAGGAGGGGGCGGTGCCGCGGTTTGGGCTCGTAGCGGCCGGGGGTACAGCACGGCAAGCACAAAGAGGGCGAAGACAAAACGGCGAAACGGAGAGGGCTTCATCGGTTTGATTGTCGGAAGGGAACCGAAGAGCCTATAGCGTCCGGCGCTCTGCGCCGATAGGGAAGGAGCACGTTCATCACCTCGAGGGTTCCTTACGATGCGTTCCACCGTTTTCGCGCTCCCCCTCCTTGCGGGAGCCCTCTCTATCCTCGGTTCCGTCGCGCCTGCGGCCGAGGCGGCTACGACGTCTTTAGCAAACTTGACCGCGGACAGCTCGGCCGATAGCTCCGGCCACGCCAGCCTCCTTGAGCTGAGGCCGCCCCGTAATACGCTACCTATTCTTGCGGTGTCGGCAAGTGCGGGGTCACAGTCTGCGTCTGCAGGCCTTGCGCCGCCTCTGCCTGCGCCCGCACCGCCGGCTTTCGCCCTGCCGTCAGGCCCCGATGCCGCTGCGCAGCCTATCCCCCAGTCAACCATCTCCTATGCCGTGCCGGATGCCGAGGATGTCGCGCGTCGTGCCGCCCTCGCCGAAGCGGCCATCCCGGTGCTGGCGAACAACCAGGTGCTCGCGTTTTACGGGCACCCGAATTCGAAGCGCATGGGCATACTCGGCGAATACCCGAAAGAAGAGCTTGCGCGCCTCCTTAAGGGCTATGCAAAGCTCTACGACGAGGCGAACGGCCCCCTCCTCGGCGTGGTGCCAGCGTTCTATCTCATCTACGGCACCTGCTGGCCCGGCGGAGAGATTGGCTATCTCCGCGATTCTATCGTGCAGGACTACATCGACTATGCGTCGCGCGAGGGCATGCTCGTCTTCATCGATCACCAGATCGGCAAGTATCCGGTGGAAGAGGCGATGCGTCGCCTCTTGCCCTTTACGAAATACCCGAATGTCCATCTCGCCCTCGATCCTGAGTGGCGGACCACCGCGCCGATGCGGGAAATCGGCTCCATCACGGCGGAGGAGCTCAACGCTGCCCAGGCGGCGCTCGACGCCTACCTCGAAAGAGAAGGCATTCCCGGGCGAAAGATGCTCGTCGTCCACCAGTTCAAAGGCAAGATGATCCAGGGGCGGGAGCGGGTTCGGGCCGATTACGAGCGGGTTATTCTCATTCATACGGCCGACGGCTTCGGCGCCCCCGCGCTCAAGCGGAATACCTACGCCTTCAACGCGCTTGCCACCAACATGCCGGTGAAGGGCTTTAAGCTCTTTTTTAAAAGTGGCTATCCCGGGGCGGGCTACGATGAACCGCTTTTGACGCCACCTGAGGTGATCGCCCTCGATCCGATGCCCCGCCTTATCATTTACCAGTGAGGTAAGCCTGGGCGATATGGGGTATACTAACAGCGCGGGCTCTGGCGCCGTGCGTGGCACAGGGGGGCTACGGCGTGCAAGGCCCGCGGTAACTTTTTTGCACTGTGACAGTTTATTGATGCGGGGCTTTTTGACGCGCCTCGCGTGTTTTGTCGACGATCGAGCATTGCCTCAAGGAGGATGCCTGTGAAACGGCACGTCGTTCGCGTTGTGGCTCTGAGTCTTATCGCGCTCGTCTCAGGCTTTCCGGCCTTTGCCTACGATCCCCCGGCGGGGGGGAACATGCTACCCTCGCTCGCCTCGGCGGAGGCTCTGGGCTATGGCTTTACCGTGACCGCCCTTGACTCCCCTGCGGCCGATCGGCTCAATCCGGCGGCGAGCGCCGCCCAGCAGCGGCCCGTCCTCGACGCGAGCTTTGTCGGTTTGAGCGACTTCGGGAGCGCTGGCCAGGGCTTTGGCGGTGCAGCTTCGCTCGGCATTTCTGTGCCGCGGCCCTTCGGCGTCCTCGGCGCAGGCCTGCGCCTTGTTTCGACGCCTGACACGATGACGAGCCTCCCCCTTGGCACCTACTTCGAGGCCCGCGGCACGATCGCCAAGGACCTGTTCTCCAACTTCTATGTTGGTGCGGGCCTCGGCCTCGCCCTCGGTTCGAACGGCGGCTTCGGTTGGGGGCTCGGTCTCGATCTCGGATTTGTCCACCTGCTCGGCGACCGGGGCATACTGAAGGACCTCCGCTGGGGTGGCGTGCTTGCCGGCATCGGCAAGGGCTATTCGACGCCCAGCCCCGCGACAGGGCTTGCGGGGGGCGCGACGAGCGCCTATCCCTCGCCCTTTACGCCAAGCGTCGGCGCCCGTGCCCTCCTCCTCCGGAGCCCCGAGTGGAAATTCGGTCTTGGAGTCGACCTGTCTGCGCCGAGCTTTCAGGACCTGGCCTTCGGCCTCGGCCTAAGCCTTTCCTTCCGCGAGCTGGTGTCGCTCCGGAGTTCGTGGGACTTCTCGGTCGCCGAGCTCATCGCGGGGGCTTCGCGGAGCCTCATCCCTTCCGTCGTCCTTGCGGCGACGATACCCGTGGAACGCAAGGCCGACGAGTCGTTCATATCGAAACGCGGCTGGGACAGGAGCGAGCTTAAGCCGAGCCTCGCCGTGGCGCCCCTCTACGGTTCCCTGTGGGCGGCAGGCGGCGGCGTTTCAGCCCGCCTCGGCCTTCTCGACAAAAAACCGCCACGCATCGAGGCCCGGTTCCCCGGAACGCCCTATCCGAACGAACCTGAGGCTGACCGCATCGCCCTTGCCGGCCCGCCCCTTGGCGCAGAATCCGAGGCGGCGGGACCCGCGCTGTTCTATCTCGCGCCGAACGCCAACGGTGTCCAGGATCAGATCGACATCCCCGTGTCGATCACCGACGAGCGCTATCTCCTTGGCTATACGCTCTACGTCTATCGCGGCGCTGATGCCTCAGGCGAGCCCGTCCGTGCGATCGCAAATAAAGAGACGCGGCCTGAGACCCAGGATTTGAAGGGGCTGTGGAAGCGTCTTCTTTATGTGAAAAAGGGCGTTGCGGTGCCTCCTGTGCTCAGCTGGAACGGCCGTGCGGATGACGGGTCGATCGTGCCGGACGGCCGCTATGCTATCGCGATCGAGGCGGTCGATGACAACGGCAACGTCGGCCGCGTCGGCCCCTTTGCGGTTATCGTCGATACCAAAGCCCCCGAGGCGAGCCTCGAGGCGGCGGAAAGCTCGAAGATTTTCAGTCCGGATGGCGATGGCAACAAGGACAGCCTCCGGTTCAAGATTTCAGGGAGCTCCGAGGACCTGTGGCAACTCCGGGTGCTGGACTCTGGCGGTGCGGTGCTGCGCTCCGTCGATTATCGCGCGGGGCGGCCTGAGGATTTTGTCTGGGATGGAAGGTCCGATTCTGGCTCCGTCCTCCCCGATGGCGTCTACACACTGACGCTCGCCGCGGCCGACCGTGCGGGCAACTCGGTCATCCGCCGTGTGGACAACATCGTCGTCAACACCCAACAGCCGCCCGTCAACATCGCCATCGATCTTTCTGCCTTCAGTCCAAACGGCGATGGGCGGAAGGATGTCGTTGTTCTGTCGCCGAGCGTGCCCGTACGGACGGGCTTGAGCGGCTGGAAAATCGCCATTCTCGACAAGGATAAACGCGAACGCTGGGCGCGGACGGGATCCGATGCGTCCAGTCTTCCCGAGCGCCTAGCATTCGACGGTTCGGGCGCCGATGGGAAGCCGCTCCCCGAGGGAAGCTACCAGGCCGAACTTTCCGTCACCTATGTGAATGGCTACACGCCGCGCTCCTATTCGCCGCTCTTCCTCCTCGACGTGACGCCGCCATCGGCGACGGTGAGCGCGGATCGCGCCGCCTTCAACCCGGCGGGCCGCGAGGGGCAGAACCTCGTTCGCTTCACGCAACGGGGTTCGCGCGAGGAGCGCTGGATCGGTGAGATAATCGGCTCAGACGGCCAGGTCGTCCGCACGTACACGTTCGGCCCCGAGCCGGATGGCGAAGTGGAGTGGGACGGGGCAGATGACTCGGGCAAACCGGTGCCGGACGGGGTATATCTCTACCGCTTGTCCTCGACCGACCGAGCGGGCAACGCTTTCGCCTCTGCGCCCGCCTCAGTGTCGCTCGACACCGAGGAAAAGGCGGCGCGGCTGTCCGTCGACATGCGCGCCTTCAGCCCCAACGGCGACGGTCAGCGGGACCAGCTTAAAATCACGCCGCAGCTTAGCGCCCTCGGGCAGCTTGTCGGCTACGAACTTGGCATCGAAGCGGTCGATGCGCCGCCCCTTGCGGCAGGTCGCGTGCTCCGCAGCTGGAAGGGCGACCGGGCCATGCCCACGGCATTCGTCTGGGATGGCCGCGATGATGCCACGTCCGCCGCCCCCGATGGACGCTATCTCGCCCGCCTCAAGGCCCGGTATCTCAACGGTGACACGGTCGAAGCTTCGACCGCGGCTTTTGTACTGGACACCACGGCGCCCTTCATCGAGCTTAAGGCAGAACCGCTTCTCTTTTCACCGAACGGCGACGGACGCAATGACACCGTGTCCTTCTTCCAGAAATCAATCCCGGGCGATGATTGGGAGGGCAGGATTTTCGCCGAAGGCTCGCGCGCGGGCGAGCCTCCCCTGCGGAGCTTCTCCTGGAAGGGCCAGGCCCGGGACTTCTCCTGGGATGGAAGCGACGAGGCGGGCAACCGCGTGCCCGACGGCCTCTATCGCTACGAGGTCGCTTCGACCGACGCGGCGGGCAACTCGTTCAAGGCCCAGGTTGCGAATATCCGCGTCGACGCGCGAGCGGTTCAAGTCTTCCTCACCGCTTCGGAAAGCGCGATCTCGCCCAACGGCGACGGCTTCCGCGATACGCTCTTCTTCTCGCCGATTGTCAACCTCCGCGAAGGCATCGAGTCATGGCGCATTGCCGTTCTCGACAAGACGGGGCGCGAGCTTCGCGTCTTTGGCGCGAAGGGTGGCGACATCCCCGCGCGGATCGACTGGGATGGCAAGGACGCCTCGGGGGCCGTCGTGCAGGGCGAGTTCACGGGCTTTTTCGCCGTCGAGTACCTAAAGGGCGACCGCGCCGAGGCGCGCACCGGCGCGCTTCTCGTTGACACCGAGGGGCCGAGGGTCGCGGTGCGCATTACTCCCGAGTTCTTCAGCCCCGACAACGATGGGGTCGACGACGAGCTTTCCATCGCCATCTCGGTGTCCGATGCGAGCGAGATCGCCGAGTGGCGTTTCGAGATCGATGAAACCCAGGTGGTCGAGGGCGCCGCTCCGGGCTCGCGGCCCAAGGAAAGGCTCTTTATCGCCTGGGGCGGCACGGGCAGGCCAGCATCGCAGATCGCCTGGGACGGCCGTTCCGCGAAGGGCGAGCTTGTCGAGGCGGCGACCGACTATCCCTACTACTTTACGATCAAGGATGCGCTGGGGAACGTCACGCGGACAAGCGGCACGATCGCCGTCGATGTGCTCGTGATCCGCGACGGCGACCGGCTCAAGATCAAGGTGCCGTCGATCGTCTTCCGCGCAGGGGCCGCCGATTTCAATGGGCTTGAAGCCGAAAAGCTTGCGAACAACGACCGGGTTATAAAGCGCATCGCGCAGATACTCAATCGCTTCCGGGAGTACAAGATCGGCATCGAGGGGCATGCGAACAGCGAGGCCAAGATCATCGGTGCATCCGCATCGCGAATCGCCGAGGAGGAAACGCGCGAGCTCATTCCGCTCTCGACCGGCCGTGCCGAGCTCGTACGGCGGCTCCTTGTCGAGAATGGTGTCGATCCGCGGCGTCTTTCGGTGACGGGCCGTGGTTCGAGTGCGCCGGTCGTCGACTTCAAGGATGCCGAAAACCGCTGGAAGAACCGCCGGGTGGAATTCATCCTCTACAAGAATTAAGGTCGTGCCCAGGCCCTGCTTGAGGGCCGAAAAAAGGCGCCCCGCTTGGGGCGCCTTTTTCTTTCCATGCGCCCTCCCGCGCTACAGATCGTCGAGGCTACGCGCGGCAAGGAGGCGCGCAGCAAGACCTTCCTTGCTGAAGAGCCGCGCGATCTCGCCAAGCGCGGCAAGATGCGCTTCGGGGGGCTGACTTTCGGGGGCGCAGAGTACGACGAGGACCCGGGCCGGCTTGCCCAGGGCGAGGATGCGGAAACCCTCGGGACGGGCGCCGAAAAGGACGACCGGTTCTTCCACCTCGGCAACATGCGCATGGAGGAGGACGACGCCGGGCTCGAGCTCGATGGGCGCTTTTTGGGCAATTTCCGTAAAGGTGGCCGCGAGCCGCCCAAGGAGGCGGCGGTCCTGGCCGAAGGCGCGCGCAAGGAGCCCGCGGACGCCGTCGGCAATGGCTGTTTCGCGCATCGCGACAAGCACGCGTCCCGACCCGCACGCGGCCTCGAAGAGGTTGGGCGGAACGGCCTCTTCCGCGCCGGGGGCCGCGGCTCCCGCTACGGTAGGGGCCGCGGCGTCAAGTTCCTCGGGGAGGTAAAATAAGAGGAGCGGGGCCTCGGGAAACTCCTCGCCAAGGAGGTGGGGAAGCTTTTCGACGGCGGGGTGCCAGGCGACGCCGCCTGGGCGCGAACAGAATATGACAAAGGCGGAATGTGGGGATCCCTGCGAGCGAATCTTGCCTGTCACCGACTTCCACGAAGCAAGTTCAACGACCTGTGTCTGGCCCCGCGCGCGAAGGCGGGAGGCGGCGATCCGCGCTGCCTCTGCGTGGGGCGACTGCGCATAAATCGTGAGGTGGGCGCCGCTTCGCCGGATTAGGCTCGAGAGCGCCGCGATGCCCCGCGCAAATCCCGGATGCCGCTCGGCAAGCGGTGGAAGGACGAGTGAGACGCGCGAAAACGCCTTGCCTCCGCCTTTCGCGACGCGCGCGACGACGACGAGGCCGCGCCCCCCCTGGAGGACCCGGTCGATGACGCTGCCGAAAAACGAGCTCGAGAGGCGGGGAGCCCGATTCCAGCCGAGGACGAGGGTGCGGGTGCGGTTCTCCTCCGCGGCCTGGAGGATGCCTTCGGGCACGTTAACTGCCACGCGGGTCTGCGGCCGTATCGGCACGCCCGCGCGCGTCGCTTGCACCATGGCCCGCGCAAGGAGGTTTTCCGCGCGCGCGAGCTCCTCCTCGGTGTCGCCCGATTCGGGGACGACCGCAACGGGGTAGACGGCCTCCTCCTCGTCGGGACCGCGGAGGAGGAAGGCGAGCTCCACGAGGCGTTCGAGCGCAGCGGGGTTGCCGAGAGCGACGAGCACGCGGTCGGGCTCGCCTTCCGGGCGCAAGCTCGCGGTGCCCGAGCGGAGGGCAAGACGCCCCCCAGTTTTTTTTGCAACGAGGGGGCCGAAAAGCCCCGTCGCAACGAGGAGGAGGAGAGCGCCCCCTGCGAGGGCTTCCGAGACAAGGCCGAGCCTGAGCCCCACGAAGAGGACGCCAAGGGCCGCCGCGCCTTGGTTGAGCGAAAGGCCGAAGACCAGGCCCGCCTCGTCCGGATCGAGCCTGAGGACGATCTTTGTCGCGAACGCCGCGGCAAGGCGCACGGCGAAAAGGAGCGCGAACGCGGCGCCGAGCGCGATGATTCGCCGCTCGTCGGCGAAGAGGGGGGCTAGATCGGCGCTCATACCTGCGTAGACGAGAAAGAAGGGGACGAAGAGGCTTTCGCCTGCGAAACGCAGCCTCCCCATGAGCATGGAACTCTCCGGAACGAAGCGGCGGAGCATCCCGCCTGCGAGAAATGCTCCTGCGGCGGCCGGCATGCCGATGCGGTCGGCGGCGAAGGCGCAAAAAAAGGCGAGAGCGAGAACAAAGATGAACTCGATGACGCCGTCGGGACGCACGCCTTTGAAAAATCGCGCCGCGAGGGCGGGGAGCGCGACGTACATTGCGAGGGCGAGAGCCAGGGCCGTCGCGAGTCGCACCGTCGGACCGAGCGCGTTGAGGAATCCCGCGAGCGAGCGCGACTCTGCGTGCGCCTGAGGATGCGTGGTTACGAGGATCGTCGCGGTCATGACTGCGATTGAAAGCGCGGTGGATAGACTTGCACCCTCGGCAGCGGCTCCGGCCGCCTCAGAGCGCGCGATGCCGAGTCGCGCCACGCAGGGATAGGGGCGTGTGCTTCGCACTGCGAAGGCCGTGGCGATGAGGATGGCGGTCTGGGGCGTAGCGCCGAGCCCCGAGCGCCCCGCCGCGAAGGCTGCGCCGAAGGGGAGTGCGAAGGAAATGAGGGCGGCGGCGCGCTGTCCCGCGCGGCCTTTCCGGAGCGCGACGGGGGCGAGCTCAGCGCCCGCAAGAAAGAACGCGTAGAGGAGCCCGAGTTCTCCCAGTGTTGCGACTGCACCCTCCGGATTGACGATGCCGAGGCCGCGCGGTCCGACGAGTGCTCCGGCGAGCGCGAGCGCCGCGAGAACCGGAAGCCTGAGCTTTTCCGCCGCGAGCGGTACGAGAAGGGTCGCGACGAGCACCGCGAAGAACGCTCCGAGCGTATCGGTGGCGTGGAGTGGAAAGGACATTGCCAGTTCAGTGTAGTTCCGGCGCCGCCGCGCCGCAACCGAAAAACGAGTCTACGCTAGAAATCCCCGGCGAAGATGACCTCCGGTTCAAGCTCGATGCCGAGCCGCGTTCGGGCCTCGCTTTGCGCGAATTCGATGAGGGCGAGCATGTCGCGCGCGGTGGCGCCGCCTGTGTTGACGAAGATGTTCGCATGCCACTCCGACACCATCGCGCCGCCCATCCTGTGTCCGCGGAGACCGAGTTCGTCGAGGATCTTGCCGCTGGGGCGGCCGAGGGCGCGGTCGTTCTTGAACACCGAACCCGCAGAGGGGAGGCGGTAGTGGCCTTTCGCCTCGCGGTCGGCCCGACGCGCGCGCATGACGGCTTCGATCGCGGCGGGATCGCCGCGCGTTAGCCGGAATGCCGCGCGGAGGATGAGGGAACCGCGGGCGGGGCCGTCGTCCTGGTACGGCGAGCACTTGTAGGCCCATTCGGCGCGGTCGATCGGCCGCCGTTCGACCGGAGCCTCGGGGGCCGGACTCGCGGCCTCCACCCATGCAAGGCGGTCGGCGGCCTCGAACTCGTAGCACCGTGCGTTCATGTAGACGGCCCCGCCAACCGTGCCGGGAAGGCCTGCGAAGTTCTCGAGGCCCGTGAGCGCGCGCGAAAGTGCCTCCTCGCAGAGCCGGTCGACGGCGAGCCCTGCCCCCGCCGCGAGGATGACCGCGCCCGAGCCGTCTTCCTCAGGCTCCTCCGCGACACTGTCGAGCTTCGCGGTGTCGAGGACAATGCCTCTGATGCCGCGGTCGCCGACGAGGAGGTTTGCGCCGCCACCGAGGGTGAACAGGGGGATGCCCTCGGCGCGCGCGGCGCGGACGAGTACGAGGGCCGAGCGCTCGTCCTGCGGCAGCACATAGGCGTCGGCGGGGCCACCGATGTGGAAACTGGTGTGCGCGGCCATGGGTTCGTCGTACGCGATCTTTGCGCTTATATTGATTTTTTCGAGGAAGTCCCGTAGTGTTGGCATGGCCCGATCATAGCCGGCCGGCTGGCCGGGGCGCAAGGCCGCCTGCGGGGCGCGCCCTCAGGCGGCTCTGTCAGGCCTGCGCGCGCCGTTTTAAGGAGGACATGATGCCGACGCTCCGCGTTTTCAACACTCTCGGACGGGAGCTTGTGGAGTTTCGCCCCCTCGTTCCCGGTAAGGTCGGCTTTTACGGCTGCGGCCCGACTGTTTACGATTACGCCCATATTGGCAACATGCGCGCCTACGTCACCCATGACACGGTCTGCCGTGCCCTCCGCTGGCTCGGCTATGAGGTGACTCACGTGATGAACATCACCGATGTCGGCCATCTTTCGGGCGACGCGGATACGGGCGAGGACAAGATGGTGAAGCGCGCCCACGAGCGTGGCAAAACTGTCTACGAAATTGCCGAGTTTTACACCGAGGCCTTTTTTCGTGACACGGCGCGCCTCAATATCGAGCGCCCCGACATCGTCTGCAAGGCGACCGAGCACATTCCCGAGATGATTGCGCTCATACGGCGCATCGAGGAAAAGGGCTACACCTACGCCGCGGGGGGCAACCTCTATTTCGATGTCACCAAGTTTCCGAGCTATGGCGAGCTCGCCCGTCTCAAGCTCGAGGACCTCAAGGCGGGCGCGCGCGTCGAGGTCGACCCCAACAAGCGCAACCCCGCCGACTTCGCCCTGTGGTTCACGAAGTCCAAGTTCGAGAACCAGGCAATGTTGTGGGACAGCCCCTGGGGGCGCGGCTATCCCGGCTGGCACATTGAGTGCTCCGCAATGAGTATGAAGTACCTGGGTGAACAGTTTGACATCCATGCGGGGGGCATCGACCACATTCCGATCCACCACACGAACGAGATCGCCCAGTCCGAGGCGGCAACCGGTAGGAAGTGGGTGAACTACTGGATGCACAACGAGTTCCTCGTTCTCGACAAGGGCAAGATGTCCAAGTCTGCGGGAGGATTCCTCACCATCCAGACCTTGGTCGATCGTGGCTACGATGCCCTTGATTACCGCTACTTCCTCCTCGGTGCGCATTATCGCTCCCAGCTTCAGTTTTCCTTTGAGGGGCTCGATTCTGCCGCGTCGGCGCGGAAATCCCTTTCCGAGCGTATTCTCGCTTTGCGGGACAAGGCGCCCGAGGCTGCAGCACTTGCCGCCCTCGGCCCTGCGGCGCGCGCGTATCGCGAGGCCTTTGCCGAGGCCGTCTGCGAGGATTTTGCAACGCCGCGCGCGCTTGCAGCGCTCTGGGGACTTCTTCGCGACGCGGAAGTTCCCCCCGCCGAGGCTCTCGCCGTGGCCTTCGACATGGATCAGGTGCTCGGCTTAAGACTCCGTGATACGGAGCGGCCCGCTGTGGCGGAAGTCGACCCTGCGCTCGCCGCGCGTATCGAGGCACTTATCGCCGAACGCGCCGCCGCCAAAAAGGCAAAGGACTTTGCGCAGGCGGATGCGATCCGCGAAGCGCTTAAGGCGGAGGGCATTCTGCTTGAAGATGGTCCTTCGGGCACGAAGTGGAAGCGCGCGTAAGCGCGCTTCGTGACGCGTAACCAGGCGGTATACGGTTTGTTTTCTAACGATGGCCCTCCCGACGAGCGCGCGCTCAGGCGCCTCTACGACGCGACCGCACCGATGCTCGTGCGTGTCGCCTATCGAATCACGGGGACCGAGGAGGCGGCTGAAGATGTTGTCCATGATGCCTTTATCCGCCTCATCGAAAAGCGCATCCCCTTCGCCACCTTGGACGATGCCAAGTTCTGGCTTATCCGGGTCGTGAAGAATGCGGCGCTCAACTATGCGAAACGCAAGGGGCGTGAAACCCGCGCCTATGAGCGTTGGTGGCGCGGCGAGCGCGCCGAGACCGAGGGGGCCGACGCCGAGCTTATCCGCGGCGAGTCGGAGGCGGAGGTAAAGTTCATGCTCGACCGCCTGCCTGAAAAGCTCAAGTCGGTTCTGATCCTCAAGGAGTACGGCGGGATGAGCTACAAGGAGATCGGACGGGTCCTCGGAATCACCGAGGGCAATGTGAAGGTGCGAGCCTTCCGCGCCCGCGAGGCCCTGCTCGCCCTGATGGAGAAGGGGGGAAAGCATGTGTCCTGATCGCGAACTCCTCTCCGCGTTCGCCGATGGCGAGGTTCCTTCGCCCTGGAACGAGCGCCTTGCCAGCCATGTCGCCTCCTGCCCTTCCTGTGCCGCTACGCTCGCAGGATTTCGGTCGCTCAGCGAGCGCCTTAAGGCCGCCCCCTCCTTTGAGGAGCAGGCGACCGTCGAGCGCATCGCCGCCCGCCTTGGCGAACGCCTTGACGGTAACCTTGAGGAAGACCGCGATGGCGCGTCTTTGGGAATTCACACCGCAAAGCCCCCCGTTGTGGGTGGCGTTTTCAGCCGCCGCGTGCTGGTGCCGCTCCCCTTCGCCGCGGCCGCCCTTGTACTCCTCGCTCTGTCGGCGGCGTTTGCGCTTCGCACCTATCTTGCGCCCGCCCGGGTTCCCGTGCAAACGCTCGCGGTTGCGGAAATAGCGCCCCAGGCCACGGAGCGCACGAGCATGGAAGCGCTCATCCGCTACCTTGAATCGCGCGATGCGCAGGTGAATCTCACCATCGAGCTACCGCGCGAAGCCACCTTCGCCGCAAGCGGCAAACCGTTTATCGTGCGCGCCGCGGACTATGGCCCCGTAAGTCCCGCAAGCCGGCCGGCTACTCCCGCCGCAGCCGGTGCGGCGGTGGAGGCATCCACCGATCCCGGCGCCGCGGGCGATGCCGCCGGCACTGCCGATGGCGCGGCGGAAGGCGGCGCCCAGTGACGCATCCTACGCAGGTGCGGGGACTGTGGGCGGCTGTCGTATATGCGGCCGCCCTCGGCTTCGGGCGCGGTCCCGCTGCCCAGGAAGAGCCGCCCTACGAGTTTTTCAAGGAACACGCCCTCGCCGTATCGATTGCCGCCCGGCTTGAGGAGGGTCCCGCGTCTGCCGCCTGGGCTTCCGACAGTGTCCGCTACACCGTTCCCGGCAATCCGGTGAGCGTCAAGCTTGTGGGCAGCAATGTCGTCATCCTCGTCCAGCTCACCCCCTTCGATAACGGCAAGGGCGGCCTCGTTCTCGTCTCGCAAGGCCAAATCTGGTACCGTCGGGGCGAGGGGGAGCTTTCCTACCGTACGACGGTCGACAGTGTCGCCCTTAAGCTGGGCGAGCCCGTGATTTTCTTTCCCCTCGGTCGAGATCCTGCTGGACGGGCGCCTATGCGTCTCATCATCTCCGTCGATCGCTATCGTGGGGAGGGCGGCAAGCCCAGCGAGCTCCTCCCCGCTACGGGTCCGCCCCCTCCTGCCCCGCCTAAGCCGGGCAAGTGAATCGCGCCTCCGTCCGCGTACGAGTGACTAGTAGGAACGTGCCGCGATGAAGACCCCAGCCCCTGCCCATCACGGGCATCTCCACCTCTCGCCTCGGCATTTTCTGCGGGGCCTTGCCTATCTTGTCGCCCTTACCGCCCTCGTCGGGGCCGGCCTCCGCCTCTATGGCCTGTGGAAGAGTCCACGTATCGAGCGGCTTTCGCCCATCGTTGTCGAACCAGGCGGGCTTGTTCGCATCGAAGGTAGGAATTTCGGTGCGGCTCGTGGCGAGTCGCGCGTTGAGGTGGATGGGGTGGCTCCCACGGCATCATCCTACCTTTCCTGGGCTGAGGGCGAGATCGCGCTCAAGCTCCCCGCCACCGCGGACTCGGGTCTCGTCTATGTCGTCACGCGCTTCGGACGCTCAAACCCCAAGCTGTTCATGAATCGCGCGCGGCTTCCCGTCGCGGCGAAAGGCGTCGGCGAGGGGCGGCGCGGCCCCTACCTCGCATCGCTCTCGGTGGAAAAGGGCCCTATCGGCTCGCTTGTGACCCTCTCGGGCTACAACTTTGGGGCAAACCGCGAAGGTGGTCGCGTGCTGTTTGCCTGGAACCCCGAGGCACCCGGCGCGCGGCCCGGTGAGCGCGCAGAGCCGGGCACGGTTGTCGCAAGCGAACAGGACCTCTCCTACGAGCTGTGGTCGGATAAGGAGATCCGTGTTCGAGTGCCCGACGGGGCGGCTTCGGGCTCGGTGTTCGTGAGCGCCGCAGGCGGCGTGAGCAATGGGCTTTTCTTCGATGTCACCGCCATGCCGGGGACGAAACGCTACCTTGACCGCCGGAGCTATACCCTTGGTTACACGGTGAGCATCACCAAAACGAAGGCGACGGGGGCGAACGAACTTTTTCTCTGGACGCCGCGTCCCGCCCAGTCGGCCTCGCAGCGACTTTCCAAGATCCTCACGGAGGAGCCTGTTCCCCTCATGCCTGATTACCGCGGCGCCGCCCTCTATCGCTTCAAGGATATACCAAGTGGCCAGGATCTCACGGTGACCCAGTCCTTCCTCGTGCAGACCTGGGCGGTGGAGACAAGTTGCGACCCCGATCGGATACAGCGCCCTCCTGAACCGCTCCCCCTGCAGGCAGCCTACCTCGCCGCGGACGAACTCGTGCCTGCCGCCGCTGTCGAGGTTCAGGCGCTCGCCAAGCGGATCGTGCAGGCTGAGAAGAACCCGTGGCGCGCGGCGCGCCTTGTGTACGAGTACCTTGTCAAAAATCTCGCTCTCGATGAGTCGGGCGAGCGCCGCAAGGTCGTCGAGGCGCTTGCGGCAAAGCGCGCGGACGCATCCACCTACGCCCTTGCCGCCGCCGCGCTCCTTCGCGCGGCCGGTGTGCCCGCGGTTCCCATAGCCGGTATCCTCATCGATCCGAGTCGCAGGTCCCTGCGTCACTCCTGGGTGGAATTCTATGTGTATGGTTTGGGCTGGGTGCCGATGGATCCCATCCTTGGTTCGGGGGCGCGCCCCGGCGGCTTTGAGCCGGCCTTGAGCGAGCCCGAGCGGTATTTCGGCAACATCGACAGCCGCCGTGTCGCCTTTTCCCGCGGCTATGCCTCCTTTGCGCCGATGACGCCGACGGGCCGCCGCGCTCTGCCCTCTAGGCCCATCGCATATCAGAGTTTCTACGAGGAGGCCGCAGGTTCGCTTGAGGCATACAGCTCGTTCTGGGGCGATGTCGAGGTGTCCGGGCTGTACTAGGGGCCTGGCGCGTCGCAGGCGATGTTTCATTATTCGATACGCCTGATGCGCCCGCTGTTCACGAAACGCGCAGGTTGGAGTATACTACGAGACGGCGCCGCTGCCTGCGGGGCCCTTACCAAAGGAGGAATTATGTCGTTTATCGAAAAACTCGACCCCGAGCTCTGGGCCGCCATCGAACGCGAGGGCGGAAGGCAGCGTGAGAATCTTGAACTCATTGCGAGCGAGAACTACACCTCGCGCGCTGTCCAGGAGGCTGTCGGTTCGGTGCTCACCAACAAATACGCGGAGGGCTATCCGGGGAAACGGTACTACGGCGGCTGCGAGTTCGTCGATGTTGCCGAAAACCTCGCCCGCGACCGTGCGAAGGAACTCTTTGGCGCGGATCATGCCAATGTCCAGCCGCATTCGGGAAGCCAGGCGAACATGGGCGTCTATTTCGCCGCTCTCAAGCCCGGCGACACCATTCTCG
Source organism: Spirochaetota bacterium (assembly GCA_029265615.1). Taxonomy (GTDB): domain Bacteria; phylum Spirochaetota; class Spirochaetia; order Treponematales; family Rectinemataceae; genus JAEUJG01. The sequence continues at coordinate 30,056 of JAJUIB010000014.1, read as the reverse complement.
GCATGGATCTTGCGCACGGCGGTCATCTTACCCACGGCGCGCCCGTTTCCTTCTCCGGCAAGATGTACAACGTGGTGCGCTACGGCGTGAACCGCGAGACCGAGCGCATCGACTACGATGAGCTTGCGAAAATCGCGCGCGAGTGCAAGCCGCGCCTCATCGTCGCAGGCGCTTCGGCCTATGCCCGCACGCTCGATTTCGAGCGCTTCCGCGCCATCGCAGACGAAGTCGGCGCCTACCTCATGGTTGACATGGCGCACATCGCCGGTCTTGTCGCCGCAGGCCTCCACCCGAGCCCCATCAAGCTCGCCGATTTCACCACCACCACGACCCACAAGACGCTCCGCGGTCCCCGTGGCGGTATGATCCTCGTCGGCCGCGACAAGGAGAACGATCAGGGCATTATGACGCCGAAGGGCGATAAGACTAAGCTCTGGTCTGAAATCATCGACGGCACCATTTTCCCCGGCATCCAGGGCGGCCCGCTCTGCCACGTTGTCGCCGGCAAGGCGGTTGCGTTCAAGGAAGCGCTTTCGCCTGAGTTCAAGGCCTACCAGAAGCGCGTAGTCGAAAACGCCGCCGCGATGGCGAAAAACCTCGCATCGGGCGGGGCGCGCATCGTGTCGGGCGGCACGGACAATCACCTCATGCTTGTCGACCTTTCGCCCCTTGGCATCACGGGCAAAGAGGCGGAAAAGTGGCTCGACGAGGCGCACATCACCGTCAACAAGAACGGCATCCCCTTTGATACGAAGAGTCCCTTCATCACCTCGGGCATCCGCATCGGCACGCCCGCCGTGACAACCCGCGGAATGGGGCTCCCCGAGATGGCCGAAATTGCCGGCTACATCATGGAGGTCCTCAAATCCAAGGGGGACGAAAAGGTCATCGCGGGGGTGAAGGAGAAGGTCTTGAGGCTCACGGCGCGTTTCCCCCTGCCGTGATGCGGCTTTCGGAGCGCGCGCCGCTTTAAGGATGCCTCCGTACTGCCTTCAGGGCGCGCTTTTTGGCTCCGATCATAGAGGTGGGCCCTCGCGTTGACACCCCGCGAGGGCGCCTCTATACTTAGCGCAGTCGGCCCCTTGAGGTACGGTCAGGAAACAGAATGGAAAGCCCGCTCCAGCTCACGTTCGTCAACTTCAAGAAAGACTCGTACATCATCGTCGAGGGGAAGCAGAACGCCGACCGTTTCTTTATCATCCGTTCGGGGAAGGTGCGCATCGCGAAAGAGGTCGAAGTCGTCGAGGAGGAGGGCGGCAACGTCCTCGGGCCGGGCGACTTTTTCGGCGTTGTCTCGACGATGTCCAACCACTCGCATATCGAAACTGCACAGGCCGTCACCGACTGCACGCTCATCTCCGTCCACCGCGACCAGTTCGGCCTGCTCATCGAGAAAAACACGCCTGTCGCCATGAAGATCATCATGGCCTTCTCGAAAAAGATGCGCTATCTCGACGAGGCGCTCACGCGGCTCACGCTCAAAAACACGGCGGAAGCCGATCCCTCGCACCTTTTCCGCGTCGCCGAGTACTATGCGCGACAGAGCCTCTACAATCAGGCGTTTTTTGCCTACTATCAGTACCTCAAATACTGTCCGAACGGCCAGCACGTCGAGGTCGCTCGCGAACGGCTTAACAAGATCAAGCCCTACTCCAAGGCTGTCTACCTCGACGGATCCAAGGAGGAGTTTAACCGCTTCTATCCCAAAGACACGATGATCTTCTCCGAGGGCATGCCTGGTTCCGAGCTCTACATTATTCAGAAGGGCTCGGTGAAGATCACGAAGATCGTCGACAACAACGAGGTTCTGCTCGCCGTGCTCAAGCCCGGCGATATATTCGGCGAGATGGCGATACTCGAGAACAAACCCCGCTCCGCGAGCGCCTGCGCCTTCGAAGACGCCTATCTTCTTGCGGTGAACAAGGCCAACTTCGAGCGCATGGTGCAAACCCAGCCGCAGATCGTCACCCGGCTCACGACCCTCCTTTCGGAGCGCATCTGGTTCATTTACAAACAGCTTGCCAACACCCTCATCTCCGACCCCGTCGGGCGCATGTACGATGCGCTCCTCATCCAGCTTGAGAAGAACCGTGTGCCGCTTAAGAGCGGCGCTTCATATTCCTTCGATTTCGGCCCGAAGGAGCTTATTGGCATGGTGGGGCTGCCGCAGGGGGAGGGTAACCTTGTCGTGCGAAAGCTTCTCGAAAATCAGAAGCTCAGGCTTGCCGACAACAAGCTCACCGTGATCGACGTTTCCGAGATTGAAAAGCAGACCGAATATTACCGGAAAATGCAGAAAATCGAACGTGCCCGCAAAGAGAGCACGGCGGTCCGCTAAACCCTAAGAAGACCTGCCCGCCGGGCGCGCGTCCATGCCCCTCGCCACGTTCCATGATCGTTTTTCTACGCTCTGCGTCGAGACACTGAAGAGTTCCGGACTTTCCGCCTGGGGCTTTGTGCCGCGCGAGGCCTTCCTTGCGGCCTGTGCTCCGCTTCCGCCTGCGGTGCGTGAAAAGTTCGGCGTCGACATGGCTCGCGGCGTTGTCGCCGCCGCCCTCGCCTATGGCGAGGGGCCCCGTGAGCCCCCCGCCTGGGCCGCTGCCTACGGTGGGCCGCTTCTCGGTCTTGCGCGGTTTGCGCGGGCCGACTGGTATGCGGAGCTCGCCGCGCGCCTCCGCACCTCCGCCGCATCGCTACGGAGCCGCATGCGGGCGGAGGGCCTCGACCCCGGGCCTGCGCGTGCGTGGCGCTATCTTGCAAACTCCGGCCTTCCGGAAAAGGAGCTCGCTCTTAGAGCGGGTCTCGGGCACCTTGGCCGCAATGGACTTGTGCTCGTAGGAGGGGGAAAGGCGCGCGGCGGCCCGGGCGCCGCGGTCGTTCTCGGCCTTCTCCTCCTCCCCTACGCACTCGTGGGCGAAGCGACCTATCCCGCCGGGCAGCGCCCTGAGCCCGCGGCTTTCAAGCCGGGGGGGCTGTGCGGATCCTGCCGGGCCTGCGTCGAAGCCTGCCCCACGGGAGCCCTTGGCGAGGGGGGCGCCTTTATCCGCGAGCTCTGCATTCAGCACTGGACAGCGCGCGCCGGGGCACTCCCCCCTGCCGTGGAGCGCGCATGGGGCGCTCGGCTTTACGGTTGCGAGGCATGCCTTGCGGCCTGTCCCCATTTCCACCCCGACCCCCACGCACAGACGGATCGCGGACGCCTTGGTCCAGGCCTGCCTGCGGATTTCTTCCTCGAGGCGGAGGACGAGGAGATTCGGGCGCGACTCCGGGGGAGTGCCCTTGGTCTGGGGTGGATGGAGATCGAGGCCTTTAGGCGGAGCGCGCGGCTTGCGACCGCTCTGATCGACTCCTCTTCATGAACGTGCAAAAGGGGGCTTAAGGTCCTATTTGACTCACCCGCCTTCGATCTTTAGAATCAAGAGGTAGGAGGAGCGCATGGAAGGCTCGAATGCGAATCAGTACCTCACCTTCACCCTCGATAACGAGCAGTATGCGATCGGCGTCGCCAAAGTCCGGGAGGTTCTCGAGCACACGAAAATAACGAAGCTCCCACGCACGGCTGAGTTCATGAAGGGTATCATCAACCTGCGCGGCGCGGGTGTGCCGGTCATCGATCTCCGCCTCAAATTCGGCCTTCCCGAGACCCCCATTACAAAGGATACGAGCATCATTGTGATGGAGGTTGAAAGCCAGGAGGGTACCGTGGTTGTCGGCGCGCTTGCCGATGCGGTGCACGAAGTGGTCGAGATCGATGAAAAGGCAGTGGAGGCTGCCCCGCGCTTTGGCACCCGCTTGGCCGCCGAGTTCATTCGCGGGGTCGGCAAGAAGGACGAGACCTTCATCATCATTCTCGACATCGACCGCATCTTCAACGCGGAGGACATAAGCGTTCTATCCGCGACGCGCGAAGCCGAGACGGCCTAAGACGGTCTAAGACGGCTTAGCTCCGGACGCAGTCGCGACATTTCGATGCTCGATATTGCTCCTCTCGTCAACAAAACGGTTCCCTTCAAGTTCAAGGGCGCCGAGTGTCGGTTTGACCTTTCGCATGCGCTTTTTTCCTCCTTCGATGTCGATGCGGGTACGCGCCTCTTGCTCAAGGCTGCGGGCCGCGACGAGACGCTCGCCGCCGCCCGTCGCGTGCTCGATGCGGGTTCAGGCACGGGCGTGATCGGCATCGCCGTGGCGAAGGCCCTGCCCCAGGCCCTGGTCGAGGCGCGGGACCGAGACCTTCTTGCCTGCGCGTTTACTGAACGAAACCGGGTGAAAAACAAAGTCGCGAATCTCGCCGTCCGGCCCGGCCTTCTTGCGACGGGCACCGCGCGGCATGGAGCGGAAGCGCCATCGGCGCTCAGCGCCTCGGCACACGGTGCTGTGGCACATTGTTCCGAGGGGGAAAGCGATGCGCCGCGCTTCGACTTCATCCTCTCAAACCTGCCTGCCAAGGCGGGTGGGCCCGTCCTCGAAGCGTTTTTCAAGGAAGCACCCCGCCATCTTGCGCCAGGAGGCCGACTTGCGGTCGTTATCGTAAAGCCGCTCGTCGAGGCAGCCCTGGGCTGGATCGCCGCGGCAGGGCTCAGGATCCTCGTCACCGAGCGGGGGGCGGGGCACACGGCCTGGGTGCTCGATGTGGAGCGCCCCGCCATTGCCGAGCCTGAGATTCGCTCCGATGTGGCCGCAAGTTCCGGTGTAGCGGGCACGGTCGCCGCAAGCGGTGTCGCCGCGGCCGGCGTCTCCGAGGACAGCGTCGCCGGCGACGGCGAGCTCGATTTTCGCGCGATCGACCTTTGTGTCTATCGCAGGACACGACGCCGGTTCAAGCTCGGCGAGGCCTCCTACGAGGCTCAGGGCTACTGGGGCCTCTCCGACTTCGACACGATCGGCTATGCCGCGCAGGTCGCCGCCGAGCTTGCCGAGCGGGCCCTCGCCGGCCTGCTTGTCCGCGATGCCCTCGTGATCAATCCGGGGGGACCGGGGCATTTCCCCCTCTGGCTTTCGCGCCGGGTGCGCCCCGACCGCATCGCTTGCGCCTCGCGCGACCTTCTCTCCCTTGCCGCGACAGGCGAGAACCTTCGGGCCCTCTGCGGCGCCGGTATCGCCTACCGCGCCATCGATCCGCTCCGCCTCGACGAACTTACGCCTTTTTCGTTCGATGTGCTTGCGGAATTCGCTGACCCTGTCCCCGCGTACGACTGGATTGGACCGGCATGGGAGGGTGCCCAGCGCCTCCTCAAATGCGGTGCGGTTTATCTTCTTGTCGCAAGCCCGACTGAGCTCCAACGCGCGCAAAAGCGGCGACCCGCGGGGTTCCGCCTCATCGGGGAGCGTCGGCGCAAGGGCTACGCAGCCGCCGCGTATAGGCGGGACTGACCTTCGCGCCAAAGCGGACCGGCCCCGCGCGCCGCGCTCCGTGGTGGTCCGCGCCATGCATGCGTAAAGCGCATGCGGGAATTTGCGCGCGGTATTTGCATTGCACAGCCGCGGGAATTAGAATGGTCGTATGACCAAGTCGGAAGAAACCATCCTTAACGCGGCCGATCCCACCGCGTACATCGAGACCTCTCTCAAGTCCCGCCTCCCGCCTGCGGCAAAGGCGCGCCTTGCACGGCTCTGGATGGAAAAGACGGGTTATACGAAAGAGGACATTCTCCGGGCAAGGAACCGCCACCCCTACTGGCGCAAAAAGAAGATGGAGGGCTCCGTCGAGCGCACCCGCCGCCGTCTTGCGGCCCACGACTACTCAGGCGGCGTCGAGGTTGCCTGGACCCGCGAGCGGGTCGATGAGTTCCTGTCGCTCAATGGCAAGGACAAGAACGGCCGTTATGCGATGAAGGACTGGCAGCTTGCGGAGCATTTCCACGCGAGCATCCCTTCCATCCAGTACATGCGGCGGAAGTGCCGAAAGGTCGAGTCGCTTCTTGGCGCACGCGCGAGTCGGGCCAAGGTGCTCGACTACCTCATGCGGGCCGAGTCTGTCCTTAAGCGGGGCGCTGCGGCCGTCGAGGCCCTCGCCCAGGCGGCCAAGGGGCGCCCGGCGCGCGGGACTGCGGCGCCGAAAGCCATGGCTAAGTCTTCTACGAAGCCTTCTACTAAGGCCGCCGAGCCGAAGAAAGCTACAACGCCGCAAACGGCGACGCCGCAAACGGCGACGCCGCCAGCGGCGACGCCGCAAGCGGCGAAGGTGCCAGCGAAAAAAGCACCTGCGGCAAAAATGCCTGCGGCAAAAATGCCGACGGCTACCAAGGCCGCAAAAAAGACAAGCGGGGCTACGAAACCCGCCGCGAAAGACGCTGGCGCGGCCAAGGGAAAGGCCGCCAAAACCAAACGCGGCGAAGCCAAACCTGCCGCCACGACTCAGCCAGCCAAGCAGGTATCCCCAAAGACGGCGGTCAAGGCGGTAGCGGCTTCAAAGGCGGCGGCCAAAAAGGCTTCCGCAAAGCGCTCTTAGGCCGTGAGCCCCGGCCTCGTTCCGGGGCTTTAGCCTAGGCCGACGGGCGCATCGCCGAAAGGTTTTGCCCGGGCAAGCACCTCGCGGATCACGGTGTTCTCGGGGACAAGCAGGTTCGGATCGGCGGTGACGAGCGCAAAGGCATCCTCTCGCGCGTTTTCGAGGATGGCCTGGTCCCTGACGGGATCGGCTATCGTGAGCCTAAGCGCCCCCGCTTGGCTTGTGCCCGCAAGCTCGCCCGGACCGCGGATGCGGAGGTCTTCCTCGGCTATGGTGAAGCCGTCTGCGGTTTCGAGCATCGCCTTAAGCCGCGCCTTCCCGTCCTCCGTGAGCCCCTTTTCAGAATAGACGAGAAAGCAGTAGGACTGTTCGGTGCCGCGGCCGACGCGCCCGCGAAGCTGGTGGAGCGCCGCGAGGCCGAAGCGTTCGGCGTGTTCCACGACCATCGCCGCTGCATTCGGCACGTCGACGCCGACCTCGATGACGCTTGTCGCGACGAGTATCTTGAGCTCTCCGCGGACAAAGGCATCCATCGTGCGGCGTTTCTCCTCGTCCTTAAGCCGCGAGTGGACAAGTCCCACGGCATAGTCGGGATATACCTCATCTTTGAGCCGCCTCGCCATCGCCTCAGCGTTTTTGAGCTCCGCGGCGCGCTCACTCTCGCCTTCGCCGATGAGGGGATAGACGAAATAGGCCTGCCGCCCTTCTGCAAGGAGCCTGCGGACAAAGGCGTACACCTTACCGGCGTTGTCGTCGCGCGCAAGGTGGGTGATGATGGGCTTCCGTCCCGGCGGCTGAGTCCGGATGACCGACAGCGCAAGGTCGCCGTAGACGGTGAGCGCGAGCGTGCGGGGAATGGGGGTCGCCGTCATCATGAGGAGGTCGGGAGGCGGGCCCTTTCTGCCGAGCGCGAGCCTTTGTAGCACGCCAAAGCGGTGTTGTTCATCGATCACCGCGAGGCGGAGGTCGCGATAGACGACCTCGTCGGAGAACAGCGCATGCGTGCCGAGGACGAGATCCACCTCGCCTTTCTTGAGGGCAGCGAGAAGGGGAGGGCGGGCCGCATCCTCGATATTGCCCGAGAGGAAGGCGAGGCGGATGCCGATGGGTTCAAGGAGGCGCGCGGCGACCCCTGCGTGCTGGCGAGCAAGGAGTTCCGTCGGCGCCATGATCGCGGCCTGTCCCCCCGATTCGATGGCATCAAGGCAGGCTAAAAGGGCGACGAGCGTCTTACCCGAGCCGACATCGCCCTGCAGAAGGCGAGCCATCGGATAGGGGCTCGCCATGTCCTGGGCGATTTCGGCGACCGAGCGTTCCTGATCCGGCGTGAGCGCGTAGGGCAGTCGCTCGAGGAGGCGGCGCCGCAAGAGCCCTGCAGAGGCGCGCGCAGGGCGGGGCGATTCGCGGCGGCGGGCGGCGCGGCGCGCCACGGCGAGTTGAAAGTAAAAGAGCTCTTCGTAGACGAGGCTGCGGCGCGCGCTCGTAAGCTGTGCAGCGCTGGTCGGAAAGTGTATTTCGCAAAGAGCCTCGCACTTAGGTAGAAGGTCGCGCCGCGCCATGATTGCGGAGGGGAGCTCGTCCTCGACGTGCGCGCCGTACTCGGTGAGCGCCGCGCGCACGAGCTTGCGCAGGGTGCCCTGCTTGAGACCGTCAGTCAGCGGGTAGACGGGCAGGATGCCCGCAAGAAGGGCAGCGGGGCGCTCGAGCGAGCCCTCATTTAGGAGTTCAACCTCGAAGGCGCTTGCCTGGATCTCGCCGTAGCGGAGCTGGAACTTTCCGGAAAGGAGGATGCGTGCACCTACGGGAAGCTGTTTTTCCAAAAAGGGGCGGTTGAAGCAGATGAGCACCGCCTCCGCGCTCTCGTCGCGGACGCGGAGTTTGAGCGTCCGCATGCGGCCATAGCCGAACCATTCATGGCCCAAAACGAGCGCGATCGTGTGGGTCCGCGCTCCGCGTGCATAGGCGGAAATCGGCACAAAGGCCGAACGGTCGTCGTAGTCGCGGGGGTAGCGGAGGAGAAGGTCGGCCACAGAGAAAATGCCAAGCCGGGCGAGTTTGCCCGCGACCTGGCTGCCTGCACCCTTGAGCTGGGTTACCGAGTGGCTGAGTTCGCGGAGGAACACGGGATGACGATACCACATACGCCCTCCCTGCGCGAAGTCCCTAATCGATGACTGTTAAGGCTCGTAAGGGACAAATCGAGTAAGGACAAAAGTTCCGCCTTGTCCCCGAGGGGAGGGGGTGCTAGGATGGCCCAAGGGCGGGGGTCTTGCAGCCTGCCCTCGAACAAGGAGTACTCAACATGCGTACAGAACTCGAACGCCTTGTGGCGCTTGACCGGGAGCAGGTGCTTGTCGCCCACATCCAGGCGGTCCTCGGCTGGGACCAGGAAACATATATGCCGCCCAAGGCTATCGAGGAGCGGGCTGAACAGCTTGCACTTCTCGAAGGCATTTCCCACGAGAAGCTCGTGAATTCGGAGATCGGTCGCCTTCTCGAGGCCCTCGGGTCGACGACGGAGCGCCCACAAGGCGACCCATCGCTTGCGCCCGAGGAGCGGGCCTATCTCCGTGCTATGCGGCGCGCCTATGACCAGGCGACCCGGCTCCCCGCCGAACTCGTCACCGAGCTTGCGCGGGCGACGAGCCTTTCCCAAGCCGCCTGGGCCGAGGCACGCGAAAAGAACGATTTTTCCGCCTTTGCACCCCACCTTGAAAAGATGCTCGAGCTCAACAAACGAAAGGCTGCCTATCTTGGCCCCGGGAAAAAGCCCTACGATGTGCTCCTCGACCTCTACGAGCCCGGCAGCACCGAGGAGTCCATCGCCGCCGTCTTCGCTTCGCTCCGCCGGGACCTTGTCGCCCTTCTTGCCAAAATCACCGCGCGCCCCCAGGTGGACGACTCCTTCCTTTTGCGAAAAGTTGAGGCGGAGCGCCAAGCGAAAATGAGCGAGTGGCTCATGCACCTTCTTGCCTACGACGAGGGCCGCGGCCGTCTCGATACCACCGCACACCCCTTTACAACGACCCTCGGCACGGACGATGTGCGCATTACGACGCGCTACCTCGAGCATCTTTTCACCTCGAGCGTCTTTTCGACCATCCACGAGACGGGACACGCCCTCTATGAGCTTGGCATCGCGCCTTCACCTGAATTCCGCCGCACAAAGCTCTCCGAGGCCTCGTCCATGGCCATCCACGAATCCCAGTCGCGGCTGTGGGAAAATACGATCGGACGGTCGCTTTCCTTCTGGAAGCCGAATTTTGCCAAGCTCAAAACGCTCGCCGGTCCGGCGCTCGACGGGGTCTCCGTCGATGCCTTTGTCCGCGCCATCAACAAGGTCGAGCCCTCGCTCATCCGCACCGAGGCCGACGAGGTCACCTATGGCATCCACGTCATCCTGCGCTTTGAGCTTGAGGCCGAGCTCATGGCCGGCCGCCTTGCGGTCAAGGACCTCCCTGCCGCCTGGAACGCCAAGGCGAAGGAGCTCCTCGGCATTGAACCGCCGAACGATACAAAGGGCTGCCTCCAGGACATCCATTGGTCGATGGGCGCTATCGGCTATTTCCCGAGCTATGCGCTCGGGAATCTGTACGCCGCGCAGTTCTGGGCGAAGATGCGGAAGGACAAGCCCGAAATCGAGGCGCAGATCGAAGCGGGCGATGTCGCACCCGTTCTTTCCTGGCTGCGCGAAAACATCCACAAGCCGGGCGCCGCCTATCTTCCCGGTGAGCTTGTCGAGCGTGTCACGGGCGAAAAGCTCGATGCGCGATATTTTATCGAGTATCTCACCGACAAGTATTCGAAGGTATATGGCTTCTAGCCCGCTCGCGGCGGCGGCGAAATCCGCCGCCGCGGAAGCGGCCGCGGCCATGCGCGAGGCGGGCTTTCGGCACCTGCCTCGTGCCTTCGAAAATCCCTATCTCTGGACGGCGATCGGCGCGTTTTTTTTAGGCGCCGCCTTAGGGCAGGTGCTCCGCTCGTTCCGCGCCGCCCGCCTGCGTCGTGCAAGGGCGGAGGCGCGGGCCTCCGCTCTTGCGCTCTGCTTTCTTGCCTGCGCGGTTGCATCCGGCGCCGCGCTCCTCGTACTAGCGCCCAAAGCCGCCCTTGCGGATGGCCTTCTGCCCTATTGGGCGGGCTTTGCCGCGCTTGTAGGCCTTGCCGCTGACCTTGCGCCCCGCGCGGCGGGGATTCCACTCTGCGCCTGCGCGCTTATAGCCTGTTTTACGCTCGCATCCGGCGTTGCCGGGTGGCTTCCGCTGTCGGGGCCCTGCGCGGTTGCGCGGCTTTTCCCCTACACAGTGGGGGAGGGGCGCTTTTTAGGCGAGCTTGAGCTCTACGAGCGCGACACGGTTCCCACGCTCCAGAGGCTCGAGCTTCCCCTCGAGCGCGCCGCGCTCGTCGTCGAGCGCCTTGAGCTCGGCGGTCCCCTTGCGCTCCTCGCAGGCGCGCGCCGCTATCGCGTGGTCGGCATCGCAGGGCCGGAAGGCGCGATCGCCGCGACCTTTCCCGCCCGCGTAAGCCTTCTTGACCGGCTCGCAGCCCTCCCGGCCGCCACACTCGGCGAAGCGCGGGGACCGTTCGCCGTGAGGCGCCGCGAGGCGAGCGAGGCCCTGCCGCTCACCCCCCTTGAGCCTATCGTCTTTGCCTTTGTCGCGGACGAAGATGCGGGGGCGGGCGCCCTCGTCCTCACTGCCTCGACGACGGAAAGAGCGCCGCGCGGACCTTAGGCTTCCGGGTAGGTGGCAACGGCCTCGATTTCGAACCTTCCGCCCTTGGGCAGGGCCGCGACCTGGATGGTCGAACGGGCGGGGAAGGCGCCTTTGAAATATGAGCCGTAGATTTCGTTCACCGTCGCAAAATCCCCAAGGTCGGTCAGAAAGAGCGTGGTTTTGACCACGCGGTCGAGGCTGAGCCCCGCGGCGGCGAGGATGGCGGAAAGATTGTCCATCGCACGGCGCACCTGCGCCGCGGTGCCTTCGGCGAGCGTGCCGGTTGCTGGCTCGATGCCAAGCTGGCCGGAGACGAAGAGAAGACCGCCTGCGCGGATGGCCTGGGAATAGGGGCCGATGGCTGCGGGAGCGGCGGCGGTCGAAACGGCTGCAATCGTCATGGTATCCTCCTCAAAGAGAAAGCGGGGCGAAGGCTTCCTGGCCCCCGCCCCGGCCTTGTGTGCAATAGGCCCCACAGGGCCCTAGCCCTGTGGGGGGCTACATCGATTTCCAGAACTTATAGTAGCTCCGTTCCACTTCCTCGAGCGGGAGGAGGGGGTAGAACTTGTTTTTCCCCTGGCTTGCGAACATAAAGCCATGGCGAAGGAGCTTGTAGGAGATGCGGTCGATCGGGCAGTCGAGCGAAATACCCTTTACGCTCTTTCCAGGGGTGTTCCGCACCTCGAGGATGGCGTTTCTGAGCCGCGCGGGGTGGATGCCCGGCACATAGCAGCGGATGAAGGGGTTATCCTCGAACTCGCTCATGAAGTCGTCCACGGAGAACTCAAGCTGCGTGTAGAACATCTTGGGCGCGCCCTTCGCGTTGTGCGGATCGGTGATAAACCGGGAGAACTCGAGGAAGTTGTACTTCGTGAGGACGATGAACTTCACCGGGTTGATCTCGAGGATGATGCGCATCTCGTCCCCGCGCGTCTTCGGATCGTAGTCCGCAGACTCAAGGACGACGAAGTCGCCCACCGAATTGCAAACATAGAGCTTGCCGAGGGCGTCGAAGTCGACGTTTTCGAGGACGCGGTAGCTCTTGATGAACTTTGTCGCCTTGGGGCGGCCGTCCTCGTGCGGGACGAGCCCCGCATAGGCGCCGTCGATATCGAAGTACGGGTCGCGGAAGTCGGAATTGAGCTCTACGAAGATGAGCCTGCCCTCGAAGTAGCGTGTCGAACCCTGGACATAGTGCTTGATGAAGTCCGCGGGCTCAAGCTGTGATGCGATGAGCGAGTGGTTCGGGTGCAAAATCAGGTACAGGTGCCGGTCGTGTTTCACATTCACCTCCAGAGCCCCGCAAGGAGGGGCGCCATCACGAGGGATATTATGGCCATAAGCTTAATGAGAATGTTGATCGCGGGTCCAGCGGTGTCCTTAAAGGGATCGCCCACCGTGTCGCCAACCACCGCGGCCATGTGCGACTCGGAGCCCTTGCCCTCGACGTCGCGCGACTCGATGAGCTTTTTCGCGTTGTCCCAGGCGCCTCCTGCGTTCGCCATAAAAATGGCAAGGACGACGCCCGAGGCTGTGGCCCCTGCAAGGAGGCCGGCGAGCATACCCGGCCCCCCTGCAAGGCCGATCGCGACCGGCGAGGCGATCGCAATAAGGCCGGGAAGGATCATGCGCCTCAGGGCCGATCGGGTCGAGATGTCGACGCATGCGGCATAGTCGGGCGTGTCGGTCTCGGCGAGGATGCCGGGGCGCTCGCGGAACTGCCTGCGCACCTCTTCGATCATTGCGAAGGCGGAGACGCCGATTGCATCCATTGCGAGCGCCGAAAAGAGGAAGGGGATCATTGCGCCCGCGATTAGGCCGATGATGACGGTGGGCGACACCACCGAGACCTGGGTGGCGTCGAGACCCGCGGCCGCGACGAAGGCGGCGAAGAGGATGATCGAGGTGAGCGCCGCCGAGCCGATCGCGAAGCCCTTGCCGATGGCCGCCGTCGTGTTGCCGACCGCGTCGAGCGAGTCCGTGACGTCGCGGGTTTCCGGGGGCATCTGCGCCATCACCGCAAGCCCGCCTGCGTTGTCCGCGATGGGGCCGTAGGCGTCGACGGAGAGCTGGATGCCGAGGGTCAGGAGCATGCCGAGCCCGGCCATACCGACGCCGTAGAGCCCCGCAAGCGCGTGGCTCGCCCAGATTGCTGCGCCGACTGCGAGGATGGGCGGCGCGGTGGAGATCATGCCGACGCCGAGGCCGGTGATGACGGTTGTGGCCGCGCCCGTGCCGCAGGCGCGAGCGATTTTCCGCACGGGGCGGGTGTCGGTACCGGTGAAGAACTCGGTGAGCGAGCCGATGGCGACGCCCGCGACGAGGCCGGATGCGGCGGCGAGCGCTACGCGGAAGGCATCGAAGGGAAGGCTTCCGTCCGCTTGCGCAGGACCGAAGCGCCCCTCGCCGAGGACGAGCCTGGCGGTTGGGTAGAGGAGGATAAGGGCAATGCCCGCCGCCCCGAAGGAGCCAGAATTGAGTGCCTTCTGCGGCGCGCGGCCCGGACGGGCCCGTACGATGAAGCAACCTGCCGCCGAGGCAAGGACGCCGACCGCGCACAGCGCGAGGGGGAGCACCGCGAGCCTGATTTTGAGCACATCGCTTGCAAGCGCCGCGATGCCGAGTATCGCGCAGCCGACGATCGAACCTGCGTAGGATTCGAAGAGGTCGGCGCCCATCCCAGCGACGTCGCCGACATTGTCGCCGACGTTGTCAGCGATGACCGCGGGGTTCCGCGGGTCGTCCTCGGGGATGCCCGCCTCGACTTTGCCGACTAAGTCCGCACCGACGTCGGCCGCCTTGGTGAAGATGCCGCCGCCCACCCGTGCGAAAAGGGCGATGGTCGAGGCGCCAAGCGAAAAGCCCGAAAGAATCGGGAAGACCGTCGTTTCCAGGCTTGCATAGCCGCTACCAAAAATAGCCGCGCCGCCTGCAAGGACGATCGCGATGCCGAGAAGTGCAAGGCCGACGACGCTCATGCCCATCACCGAGCCGCCTGCGAAGGCGACGCCAAGGGCGGGGCCGACTCCCGCCGTGGCGGCCCAGGCGGCGCGGGCGTTGGCCGCGGTGGCGACGCGCATGCCGAACCAGCCTGCGGCTGCCGAGGCGAGCGCCCCAAGGACAAAGGCGAGGGCCTGGAAGCGCAGGGGGCCTGTGTTTGCAAGGGCGAGCACGAGACCCGCGCCGAGGACGATCGGGGCAAGAACACCGTATTCGCGGGCAAGGAAGGTTCGCGCGCCGAGCGCAATGTGCCCCGAAATGCGCGTAAGGGCGGCATTGCCGACGGGCTGGCGGTATATCCAGCGAGCCCGCGTAAGCGCATAGACGAGCGCGACGAGGGCGGCAAGCGCAGCCGCCGCAACGCCGTAGCGGAAATCCATGGAGCCTCCTTTGTGCACGCCTTTTTCGCGCCTTCGTAGGCGCTCTCGGGCGGCGCGCGGCCTTTCAAGGTACGGGCTGGATTATAGGTCTGCTTTTTAGCTACCGGCAAGGAGGAATCCAGTGGAAGGGCTTGTGGCTCAGGCGCTCCGAGCGGAGGCGGGGCGCAAGGAGGCGCCTGCGGGCGTGGCTAATGCTCCTTGTGAAAGCCATCTCATGCGGGCTAGTATCCTGAACATCGTGGTTGACCTCCATAGCCATTCCTCGGCGAGTGACGGAAGCCTCTCCCCCGCCGCCCTTGTTGCGCTTGCGCGGGAGCGCGGCCTTTCCGCCCTTGCCCTCACCGATCACGATACGATCGCGGGCCTGGACGAGGCCGCGGCTGCCGCCGCGGCGCCCGCAGGCGCCGCCTCGACCGAAGGCGCCGCCTCGACCGAAGGCGCCGCCTCGACCGAAGGCGCCGCCTCGACCGAAGGCGCCGTGCCCTTCCGCTTTATCCGCGGGGTCGAGATCGAAATCGCCTTCGAGCCCGGCGAATTTCACCTCCTAGGCCTCGATCTTGCGGCGCCGGGCGGGGCCGCTGACTCTGGCCTTGCGCGGCTTGCCGCCGCCCTCGAGGGCCTGGGGCGTGCCCGCGAGGAGCGAAACCGCCGCATCCTCGGGCGCATCAACAAGGCGGGTATTCCGGCGACGATGGAGGAGCTCAGCGCGATTTCAGGCGGCCTGAGGCCGGGGCGGCCCCACATTGCAAGCCTTTTAGTCGCGCGCCGCGCCGCGAAAAACCGCCAGGATGCCTTTGCGCGCTACCTTGCCAAAGGACGCCCCTTTTACGAGCCCAAGGAGACCCTCGATCTTGCGGCGGCCATCGCCCTTGTCCACGAGGCGGGCGGGCTTGCCGTGGTGGCCCACCCCTATTCGCTCTTTGTGTCGAAGTCTCGCCTTGCGACGCTCATGGACGAGTGGAAAGAGCTCGGCATCGACGGCATCGAGGCCTATCACCCCACCGCGAAATTTGGCCAGTGCCGGCGCCTCGAAGAGATGGGCCGTGCGCGCGGCTTGAGGATCACGGCGGGGAGCGACTATCACGGCGCCATTCGCCCCGAGCGCCGGCTCGGACGGACCTCTGGCGGCGTCGCGATCGCGGATTCCTTTCTTGCGGAACTCGCCCGTTAGGCTTCTCCCTCCTCGGCCTCGGGTTCGCGCTCGTAGACCTGGTCGTAGAGTCTAACCCCCGTAAAAAAGAGTATCAGAATAAGTGGCCCGAGGATGAGGCCGTTGAAGCCGAAGAGTTCAATTCCCCCGAGAATCGAAAAAAAGATGAGGAGGGGATGGAGCTGGAGGCGCTCGCCCAAGAGAAAGGGGCGGATAAAATTGTCGAGGGTCGAGATGAAAAAGGCCGAAAGGACGAGGAGGGCGATGCCGCCTGCGATGTCGCCCGAAAGCAGTCTGAGCGCGCTGACGGGTAGCCACACAAGGCCTGTGCCGACCATCGGGATGAATGAGGAGACCGCTGTGAGCGCCGCGAGGACGAGGGCGCCTTGCACCTTGAAGAGGCTAAAAAGGATAAAGGCGGCGACGGCCTGGTAGAGGGCTATGAGGAAAAAGCCCATGACGAGCTGGCGGCTTGTGTCGCGGAACTTGCGCAAAAAGAGCCGCGTGTACTCCTTTTCGATCGGAATGGCGCCGATGAGGACGCGGATGAGGTGGCCGCCGTCGACGAAAAAGAAATAGAGCGTGAAGACCATAAAGGCGAGCGAGAGGAGAAAGCCTGCGAGGTTTTTAATGAGCGCGCCTGAGAGCCCGATGATGTGGCTCGAGCGTGCCGCGAACAAGCCGTATAGTTCGCTACGGAGGTCGATCGCCGATAGGTTGAGTGCGCCATCGGTGAGGCGGAAGAGAAAGCCGCCGACGAGTCCCTCAGGTGAAAGGTCGAGAAATTCCGGATGCTGTTCGAGGAGCCGGCGGAGCCACGCGGCAAGATCGCCCAGCTGGCGCACCATGCTCGTCGCAAGGAAGACGAGGGGGAGGATGATAAGAAGAACCCCGCCGAGGGAAAGGGCGCCTGCGATGATGCCGCGCACATGGAGCCGCCTCTGGCTGCCGTCGCGTCGGCGGACAAGTCGTTCATAGAGGGGGGCAAGGAGTGCGTACAGCAGTCCCGACCAGAGGAGGATCGTGAGAAAGGGGTAAAAAAGCCGCGCGACGAGAAGAAACAGCGCGAGAAAGAGAACGAGAAACAGAATGCGCCGTACGTTTTTGCCTTGCATCGCAACTCCATCCTTGATCGAGGGGCGGCCTGCCGCCGTACGCTACTACGCCTCCGGGCGCCTCATCCGTGTCGACAGGAACTGCAGCCGAGAATGTGGACGTGCTTGCGTCCGGGGCGTTCGAAAAGTCGGGCTACGGCGTGGCCCTGGGGTGGAATGTCGCCGTGGCAGACAGGACAGGTTCTGACGAGGGAGCCTTGCTCCGCCGGCCAGCAACGGGCGCAGCCGAAAATACGCATGAGGCGGTCGCCTTTGCCGGGAACGACATCGGATTTGACCCGTTCTCCCGGGGCAAGGAGCGAGCCGCAGAGCGGGCAGCTGTGGGGCCGGGGCCCCGTGCTGTCCACCTCCTGTGCGCGGGAGCTTTGCTTTGCGCCTCGACGCCGCAGGCTCGCCTCAGGGCTGCCTGCAAGATAGGCGAGAAGGCCGGCCGCGAGTCCTGATGCGACCAGGGCGACAAAAACGGCGAGAGCCACGAGGAGGAGTATAGCCAGCCGCCCTGCGCGCCGCCAGCCCCGTCTTGTGCGGGCGCCTTGACCCCTTTCTCGCGCCGTGGCCATACTCCTACCCATGGCCACGCTCTCCATCGTCGCGACCCCCATCGGTAATCTCGGCGACATCACGCTCCGTGCCCTGGAAACGCTTAAATCCGCTGACGTCGTCGCCTGCGAGGACACGCGGCATACACTCAAGCTCCTTACGCACTATGGCATCAAAAAGCCACTCGTCGCCTGCTATGCCTACGACGAGGAAAAAGGCGCGCAACGCATACTCGCCCTCCTTGCCGATGGTAAGCATGTCGCCTACTGCAGTGACGCAGGCACGCCCGGCCTCTCCGATCCAGGCGCGCTTTTCGTCCGGAGTGCCCGGGAAGCCGGCCATCGGGTCGAACCCATACCTGGTCCGAGCGCCTTCGCCGCACTTATCTCCGCCGCCGGTCTGGGCGGCCGGGCGGTGCTTTTCGAGGGCTTTCTTTCGCCTAAGCCGGGCCGCAGGCGCAGCCGCCTTGCCGAGCTTATGGCGCGCGAGGAGGCCTTTCTCGTGTACGAATCCCCCCACCGCATCGTCAAGCTCCTTACCGACATTGTTGCGATCGACGCGGCGCGGCAGCTCTGCATCGGCCGGGAGATGACCAAGGTCCACGAGGAGTTCGTCGTGGGCAGGGCGGCAGAGGCGCTTGCGCGCTTTTCCGGGCCCGACGAGGTGCGGGGCGAATTTGCGGTGCTTGTCGCCGGCGGCAAATTGGCGTAAACTATTTCTAGGCCGTCGCCGATAATTCAGGTGAAAGGCAGGGGCGCTAGATGACCATTGATCGCCTAAACTCGATAGATCCGATCCGAGATCCCCAGAAGGCAGCTCAGTCCGGCAGGACCCCGCGCCCTGCCCGGGGGGATTCGGTCGCCATTTCGAGCGACGCGGCCGAGAAGGCCGAGCTCTATACCGCGGTGGAGATCGCCAAGGCGGCTCCCGACCTGCGCACCGACCGCATTGCCGAGCTCAAGGCAAAAATCGATGAC
Organism: Spirochaetota bacterium; assembly: GCA_029265615.1. Lineage (GTDB taxonomy): Bacteria > Spirochaetota > Spirochaetia > Treponematales > Rectinemataceae > JAEUJG01. The sequence continues at coordinate 11,734 of JAJUIB010000014.1, read as the reverse complement.
CCCGCCTACCTCAATGACGCGGTTATCAGCCTCACCGCCGACCGTATTCTCGACCAGCTACTCGGCTAAGCAAGATTTTTCGTTGCAAGATTGAGAGGGCGGGAGCGTGTCTTCCGCCCTTTTTTTTACGGCGCATCCGGCCCTCCTCTCACGGCGGGCTCGGCGCAGGGAGCTTCGTGCATGGCTGACTTTACCTTTGCGGTTCGACCGCGGATATGGCTTGGACCAGACTCGCTCCTCAGACTTCCACTGCTCGTGGGGGAATATGCGCTCGCCGCCTCGCCCCGAGCCCTCCTCATCGCCGATCCGCTACTCCATGAGGCAAAGGCGGTCGACCGCGTGCGCGGCCTTCTTGAGGACCGCGGCGTGCAGGTGCTCCTCTTTGACGAGGTGCCGAGCCGCGCCACATCACGGACCGCGGACGACGCGCTCAGGCTCGCGCGCGGCTCCCGCGCCCCCCTCGTCATCGCGATGGGCGGTATAAAGACGCTCATGATCGCGCGCGCGGTCGCCGCCTGCGCCCCCGCGCGCCTGGACATCGACGCGCTTCTTGACGGTCGGCCGCTCGGCGTCTCACCGCTCCCCCTCATTGAGCTCCCCACTTCGCTTCGCCATGGCTTTATGACCGACGAGTCCCTTGCGCTCGTCGATGGCCGAGACCGCCGCATCCGTCTTGTCCGAGCGCCGGGGACGGGGCCTGCGGCCGTGCTCATCGATCCGAATCTCTCCTTGGGCCTTTCGCCGAAGATGGCCGCAGCCTGTGTCATCGACGGACTCATGGGCGCCATCGAATCGTACATCTCTGCACGCTCCTCGTTTATGAGCGACCTCCTTGCGGAGCGGGCGGTGAGTTTGCTTGCGGCGGCGCTCGACGCTCTCATCGCCCGGCCCGACGATCCTGCCGCCCGCGCAGAGGCTTGGCGCGGCGCTTTTCTCGCCGCGGTGGCGCAGGGCTTAAGCGCGCCGGGCATGGGGAGCGCCCTGTCGCTTGCGGTCAATGCGCGCTATGACGTGCCTAAGTCGAGTCTTGCCGCGATTTTTCTCCCCTACTCCATGGAGGCTGCCGCGAAGAGTCGGCTTGAAAAGGTCGCGGCGCTCCTTCCGCTTCTTGGACGGGAGGAGGGGCCACTACCTTCGATTGAGGCGGCGGCGAAAGCGGTTGAATGGCTACGGACGCGCCTCGGCCTCCTCAAGATCCCGAGTAGGCTCAAGGATTTCGACCTTTCCCTCGACCGCCTTGTGGAAGTCGCCCGCGACGCCCGCGAGCTCGACTTCATGAATTACCTGCCGCGTGCGGTGTCGGTCGACGATGTCTTTGACTTCGTGAAAACCGCCTACTGACCGTGATTCCGATTCAAAAGCTCGCGCGGCTCCACCCGCGGCATCGAATGCGGAAAGCGGCCCTGGTTCTCGAGGCGGTGGAGCGGAGTCTCCTTGAACACAAGGCCACGGCGCCGGTGGGCGAAGTCCTTCCCTGCGCGGAGAGCTGTGAAGTGTCGTGCGCCGACGTGGCTCCTGCCGGCGCGGCTCCTGCCGGCGCGGCTCCTGCCGGCGCGGCTCCTGCCGCGAGGGCTTATGCGGCCGAGCTCCTTGCTTTTTTCGCCGCAGACAGGGGAACGCCCGAGCCCCTGCGCAGCCGCGCCGCACGCGCTCTTGCGGCCGCCCCTCTAGCGGCGGGGGCCGAATTCCTCCGCGAGCTTGACGGCTTCCGCCATGCCCTCCTTAAAGAGACTGGTCAAGCGCCGGCCGATTGGGATCTCATCGATCCTTCGACGGGGCTACCCGACATCGCCTCCCGGCAGGTAGTGCCGGGTATGCGCGCTTATCTTGAGGACATTCGTTCGCCGTTCAACGTCGGTTCGATGTTCCGTAGCTCCGACGCCTTTGGCCTCGAAAAGCTCATACTCTCCCCCGACACGGCCGATCCTGAACACCCGCGCGCCGCGCGTAGTTCGATGGGGGCGACCTCGCTCGTTCCCTGGGAGCGCGCCGATCTTGCCGCGCTTGATGCGAACCAGGGCGAGGTCTTCGCTCTCGAGCTCGGCGGGACGCCGATCGATGAGTTTGCCTTTCCTGTGCGCGGTATCGTCATTGTCGGTTCCGAAGAGCTTGGTGTTTCCGCGGCGGCCCTTAAACGCTGTACGCGCGGCAAGGTGTCGATACCGATGGCGGGCGCGAAGGGCTCGCTCAATGTGGGGGTTGCCTTCGGCATTCTGCTTCAGGCCTGGGCCCGCGCGCGGCGCGGCTAGGCATGAAATGGCGCGGTTTATGCTTACGATCTTTTATTTGACGGTTTAGAGAAAGCGGGGTACACTGACGCCCATAGTATAACTCCCTTTTGGAGGTTGTTTTATGGCGAAGGTGGAACTCAAGAACATTGGCAAGGTGTATGAGGGTAATGTACGCGCCGTCGATAACGCGAACATCACCATCAACGACAAGGAATTTGTCGTCTTCGTCGGCCCTTCGGGCTGCGGCAAGTCGACGACGCTCCGCATGATCGCGGGCCTTGAGGACATCACCGAAGGTGAGCTCCTCATCGATGGCAAGCTCGTCAACGACGTGCCGCCCAAGGACCGTGACATCGCGATGGTTTTCCAGAACTACGCGCTCTACCCCCACATGACCGTTTATGACAACATGGCCTTCGGCCTCAAGATCCGCAAGGTGCCCAAGGCCGAGATCGACAAGCGCGTGCGCGAGGCGGCGCGCATCCTCGACATCGAGAAGCTCCTCGACCGTCGGCCCAAGCAGCTGTCGGGCGGCCAGCGCCAGCGCGTTGCGGTCGGCCGCGCGATCGTGCGCAACCCCAAGGTCTTTCTCTTCGACGAACCCCTCTCCAACCTCGACGCAAAGCTCCGCGTCCAGATGCGCGCGGAGATCATCGAACTCCACGACCGCCTTGACGCGACGATGATCTACGTCACCCACGACCAGATCGAGGCCATGACGATGGGCACGAAGATTGTCGTGATGCGCGACGGCAAGGTCCAGCAGATCGGCTCGCCGCTTTATATGTACAACCACCCGATCAACAAGTTCGTCGCGGGTTTTATCGGCTCGCCGCCCATGAACTTCCTCACTGTCAAGGTGCTCGACGAGGGTGGAGAGATCATTCTCGACGAGGGTTCCTTCAGGCTTAAGCCTGCGGCCGATCATGCCGCCCTCCTCAAGCCCTACGCAGGCCGCGAGGTCTCCTTCGGGATCCGCCCCGAGGATCTCGTCGTTGCAGAGGGCGGATCGGCGCCAGGCGGCCTCATCAAGGCCAAGGTCACGGTGGTCGAGCCACTTGGCGCGGAGATCCAGCTCTACGCGACGACGCCGACTCAGCCCATGGTCGCGAAGATTCCGCCCCACCACCTCTACAAGTCGGGCGACGAGATCGCCTTTGCGCCCGTTATGGACAAGGCGCGGTACTTTGACCGCGAAACCGAGCTTTCCATCCTCCCTGTTAAGTTCGACGAGCAGGCCTAGCGAGCGGCTGACGACATAGGCTTGCGCGGCCCGGGCGTGCGTGCCCGCGGGCACGACTGCCCGGGCCGTTTCGTTTCACTGCACGCTGGCGGAAGCTGGCATGCACCGGCGCCGCGATGCGGCCAGGGCTGTCTTGCGACGTACGCCGCCTTCGTCTATAGTGATGGGGAAATGGCCTTCAACGTCGTGGAACGCGTCGCCGAGCTCATCGCCGAGGTCGGTCGCATCGAGAAGGAAAGCGAGGGCACCTACCTCTCCCTGGGCAGCCTCTTCCCTCGCCTTGTCGCCGAGATGGGCAAAAGTTCTGACATTGCCCGCCGCTCCCTCGAGGGTGTCTCCACGGTGGTTTCGCGCCGCGGAGGCGATGACCTTTCAACGATGGCCGAATTCGCTTCGCGCGCCGGTGTCTATTTCCGCCAGGTCAACGAGCGCGACGCCGCCTTTCTTGCTCGCATCAACGAAAGCATCGACCGCCTTTCCTCGCTCGACGAGGTAATCGGCCGTGTGCGCCTCGACTCGGAAGAGATGGAGATCATATCGCTCAACGCGATGACCGTCGCGCTCAAATCGGGCAACGCGGGAAAGGCCTTCTCCGTCATCACCGACGAGCTCAAGCGGCTTTCGGGCCGCACGATCGCGCTCACCGAAGAGATCACCGCCCGGGGGCGCGGCCTCCTTGACTGCTTCGCCTCGCTCCGCGACTCGCTCGGCGAGCTTGATGCCTTCCAGGAGAATTTCTTTTCCGGCCTCGATCGGGCGCTGTCCGAGGGCTATCGCACGCTCGATGTGGAAATTCGGAACGCGGTTTCCTTTTTCGCCGGACTCATCGACGAAGCCTCCAAGGTTCGCGAGCCGGTCCAGGCGGTGATGCAGGGTATCCAACTCCAGGACATCATCCGCCAATCACTCCAGCACGTGGGTATCTCGCTCGAGGAGGCGCGGAAATCCGCACTCGAACTCGACGCGATGGGAACTGCGGCGGACTCGGCCGCCCTCGCGGAGGAGCTTGCCTACGTATCCTCAATCGCCGAGCTTTCCTCGTCGCTCATCGAGGAGATAGCCGCGGAGCTCGACCGCGGGGCGGCAAGCTTCGCCGAGAACATTGAGGCGGTCCAGCGAACGATCGCCGAGGTCGAGGCGCGGCGCACCGCTTTTATCAAGGACTCGGGCCGTAGCTTCTACTGCGATAGCGGCGCCGAAGGCTTTACAAACGGCTCCGCGCGCTATCTTGAGCTCAGAAAGAGCGCCATAACGACCGCGCGCCGCCTTTCCGAGCAGGTGCGGAGCCTCGATGAGAGCTTCCGCGGGCTTGCCGGCCTTCTTTCCCGCTTCCAGAACATTGTTGTCGCTTCGCGCATCGAGGTGGCGAAAAACCGCGCGCTTGCGGGGGTCGCGACGACGGTGCAGGGCATGATCGAGCTCACGGAACGCCTTGGAGAGGACGTCGGCGCCGCGATGGGTACGACAAAGGACTTCATCAAGATCGCAAGCACGGCCATAGCCGATTACGCAGGGGGCGAGGCCGATGCGGAGGAGGGCGCCGGCGAGGGCTCGGAAGGATCTCGCCTCCAGGCGACGCTACGCCGGGTGGAATCGGATATCGCGCGGCTTGATGGCGCGCGTTGCGACGTGGCGGAGGCCATCGGGCGGTTTTCTCTCTATACGGCCGACTTCATCGCGCTTATCGAGGACTCGCATGCCGCACTTGGAAAGATACGCGAGCTCTCCGAGCGGCTTAAGGGCGCGCGCGGGGACCTTGCCGCGCTTAAGGCTTCCGTCGACGAGGCGCTCGGCCCCGATTCCCCGCGGGGCGCGATCCGGAGCGAACGTTTCCGCGCAATGATCGAACGTTTCACGATTTTCACCCACAAGCGGACGGCGGGGAAGATCGCTGACTTCGAGGTGGAGGAGGGGGCCGGCGCGGGGGAGATTACGCTCTTTTAAGCGGGGCGCCCCATGTACCGGCACAGGACCTCGCAGTTCGAGCAAGAGGTGGTGACCATCCACCCCGGCGAGTATTTTTCCACGCGGGATGACACTATCGTCTCTACCGTCCTCGGCTCCTGCGTCGCTGTCGCCCTGTTCGACCCACAGGCCGGCGCCGGCGGCCTCAACCACTTCATGCTACCCGGCGAATTCAGGCCCGACGAACTCGTCGCAAGCCCCAACGCGAAGTACGGCATGTACGCGATGGATCTGCTCGTCAATGACCTTATGCGGCTCGGCCTCGAGCGCAGGCGTCTCAAGGCGAAGGTGTTCGGCGGCGGCGCCGTACTGCGGCTCCCCGGCGGCGGCACCGGCATCCCGCAGAGCAACATCGATTTCGCCTTCGAATACCTTGAAAAAGAAGGTATTCCCATACTTGCCTCCGACGTCGGAGGCAGGGAACCGCGAAAAATATTCTTCTTTGCGCGGACGGGCAAGGTGCTTCTCAAGCGCATCGCGCCGAACCTCCTTAGCCTTGTGGAGCGGGAAGAGGAGCGCTACCTCGATTCGATCAGGACGAAGGAAGCCGAGGGGCCGGTCGTGCTGTTTTAGGTCGGCCGGGGCGGCGCGATCGGTCCCGTGCGGCCACGGCCTGCGCGGCGCCGCCCCGCAGGCTAAAAAAACCCGGGGGATTCCCCCGGGTTTTTTAGCGCAAGAATCGTAAGTGCCTTGGTTCGCGCGTTCCGTGCGCGCGGGATCCCGCGCGCACGGAACGCGAAGGTCCCTGGCGCGGGCCCCCGCCTCAATCGGCGGAAGAGGACTTTGCGTCCTTTTTCGCCTTTTTCTCGGCGCGCTTCTCTTTGAGCGTCTTCTGGGGCTTTTTCTTTTCCTCGTTCTTGGGTTTGTCCTGGGATTTCACGTGGATCCTCCTGTCCTTCCGGACCGCGCGGCGCCCCTGAGGGCGGCCGCATGCGCTGGGCCGCATTGCGAAAAAGCCCGTCGCACCTCACATTGTAGCGAGTGCCTGCTTTTTTTCAAGCGGGGCGGCGCGGCTCGACGAGGACGGCATCCCCCTCGGGGAGATAGACGCGCGAATTGGGCGGGACTGAGTGCGTAAGCCACACATTGCCACCGATGACCGACCCTGCGCCGACGACGGTGGCGCCACCTAAAATGGTCGCTCCCGAATAGATGGTCACGCTGTCTTCTATGGTCGGGTGGCGTTTCACCGCCCCTTCCTCTTTCCGCACCGAGAGTGCGCCGAGCGTGACCCCCTGATAGAGCTTCACCCCCTCGCCGATTAAGGTAGTTTCGCCGATGACGACTCCCGTTCCATGGTCGATAAAGAAGCGTCTTCCGATGCACGCGCCTGGGTGGATGTCGATGCCGGTCTTGCCATGCACTGTTTCGCTCATGATACGCGGGATGAGGGGAAGTTCCGCCTTCCAGAACCAGTGCGCGATGCGGTGCACCACGATCGCCTCGAGGCCGGGGTAGGCGAGGATGACCTCCGCGACGCTCTTCGCCGCGGGGTCTCCTGCGAAGGCAGCTTCGACGTCGGTCATAAGCGTGGCGCGTATTGCGGGGAGCTCGGCGAAAAAGCCGAGAACGAGGTCGCGCGCCTCGAGGTGGCAGGCTGCGGGGCATCCATCCTTCCCTAAGAGGCGGTACTTGTAGGCGAGGCTGCGCTCCGCCTCCCGCACGAGGGCGCGCGCGGCGCGATGCACGAGCTCGCCTGCGACGAGGCCCAGATTGGTGTCGTCGATGCCGTCCTCCTCGCGGAAGCCGGGGAAGACGAGGGTTTCGAGGTCCTCGAGCGCGCGTGCGACAGCCGCACGCGAGGGCAGATTCGGCCCGGTCGAGTGGTTCACGCCGCCGTCGCGTTCGTAGGAGCTGAGGAGCCCCTCCACTGCGCGCCCGAGTGCTTCCATGGCTTAGGCTGCCTCCGCCTGGGGCTTTTCGCTAGGCTCGCCCTTGGTCACCCTGCCCATGAAAAGGAAGGCGCCGATCATACACAGCGATGCGAAGACGAAAATGCCCGGGTAGCCGATGGTGTCGATGATCGCACCGGTGATGGGCGGCGAGCTTATCGCTGCGGTCTGGCTGAAGGTGTAGTAGAGGCCGGTGTAGAGGCCTATGGAGCCGAAGGTTGCCATCTGCCAGAGCATGGGGAAGGAGTTGGTGATGATCGTGATCCAGAAGATGCCGAAGGCGAACATCGTTCCGAGGAGTGCCGTGAAGCGGCCGCCCTGGCCCATGAAGGCCGAAGCCGGGCTCGCCACAAAGGCGCCGAAGGCAAGGAGGACGGCGATGACGAGGAGCGAGGCGCGGATGGCCCGCCTGCGGCCGACGCGATGTGCGATGTACCCAGCGGGTATGGCGAAGAGGGTCTGCGCGATCGCCACCGCCGATGCGGGCAGGGCCGCCTTGCTGCTCTGCTCGATCTCGAAGACGTCTTTGCAGAGCTTGCCGACGAAAGGAAGGATGCCCTGATAGCCGAGGAACCAGAGGAAGAGCGAGATGAGTATCCACAGCGCGGACTTGTCCTTTTCGCCCGCGACGGCTTTGAGCGCCTTCCTGAGCGGAACCTTTTCCTCTTTTTTTTCTTCTTCAAGACTGCGTTCGCGGACGAACGAGAAAACGAGGATCGTCGCGAGGACGACGAGGATGCCAGCGATGGGGAAGGGCAGGGCGTCCTTGGTCCGTCCCAGGATGGGAAGGACGATATCGAGGTCCATGAGCCGTGCAAGTCCGACTGTGCTCACGATCGCGCCGAGTGCACCCATCGTGTTGATGACGCCGTTTGCCTCGGAGCGGAACTCGCCCGGGATCGTGTCGGGCATGAGCGCGACGACCGGTCCGCGTACCGACTGCTTTACAAGGTTGAGTCCGAAGATGACGAGGAGGAGCGCGGCAAGCGAGCGGAACGCCGCGTAGGGGATGAGCGAAAAGAAGAGCGCGGAGAGCGGGAGGAGGGTCACGATGAAGGGCATGCGTCGCCCTATGCGCGTCCGCGTGTTATCCGACCAGAGCGAGACGAAGGGGATGAGGAAGACCGCAAGGATGTTGTCGAGGGTCATGAGTCCGCCGACGATCCAGTTCTTCTCGATGTAGGTGCCGAGGAAGATCGGCACGTACGTGTCGTAGAGGATGTCCATGAGCCCCATCGTGAAAAAGCCGAAACCGATCAGGAAGGTGAGTCCGAAATAGCGACCGAAGCCTTTTGAACCGCCCATGAGCTCTCCTTTGCCGTATGTTTCGTGCATTGTGCGGGACGCAGGATGCGCCCGCCTTGCTTACAGTACCCGCACCGCGCCCGGAGCGCGGAGACGGAGCGGTACCACCGCCCCTTTGCCGAAGTAGCGCTCCATGAGTTCGATCCAGGCGGGCATGCGCGCCGTGGGAATGTAGGCCTGGATGGTGCCCGCGAAGCCACCGCCGTGGACGCGCACCGCGCCCTCGCCAGCGAGGAAGCGCTCGGTGAGCGCGATGGCGATGGACAGCCCCTGTTCGCCGGGCGCGTGTGCAGGATAGAGGTTCTGAAGGAGGCGCCAGGATGAGTCGCCGGAGGCGCGAACGAGGGCGAGGTAGGCGGAAAGGTCGCCCCCTTCGAGGGCGGTGACCATCGCGGGGACGCGCGCATCCTCGCAGGCGAAGTGGAGCGCGCGGAGGAATGCGCGGTCCCCGCAGGCTACGCGAATCTCAGGGCCGCGGTCGATAAGGAGCTCAGGCGGCACGTCGCGAAGGCATAGCTTTCCGAAGAAAGCAGCCACCGCCTTCATCTCGGCGGGGATCGCGGCGTAGTCCTCGGTGAGGTCGGCGTGGCTACCGCCCGTGTTGACGACCGCGAGCGAGAAGCCCGCCGCTACAAAGTCGAAGTTGAGCGCCTTGACGCGGGGGGAGGCGGGATCGGCGAAGTCAATGGCGACGATGCCGCCCACCGCGCTCGCCGTTTGATCCATGAGGCCGCAGGGCTTGCCGAAATAGCGGTTCTCCGCGAATTGCCCTATCTGGGCGAGCTCAACAGGTTCGAGCCTACGCCCCGCAAGGTCGGCGAGGATGGCGCCGAGGAGGACTTCGATGGCGGCAGAGCTCGAAAGTCCAGATCCAGGGAGGACCGTCGAGGAAAGCGTTGCATCGAAACCGCGTAAGGGGATGCCGCGGTCGGCGAGTCCCCGCGCGACGCCGCGGACGAGCGCCGCGGTTGTACCGCGCTCCTCCTCCTGGGCGTCGAGCTGCGCGAGGTCCACCGTGATGGGATCGGCCCAGCCTTCGGAGAAGATGCGCACGCCGAGGTCGCCCTCGGGCCGGGGCGCGACGCAGGCGAGGGCATCGAGCCCGACAGCAGCGGCGAGCACGCGGCCGTGGTTGTGATCGGTGTGATTGCCGCCGAGCTCAGTCCGTCCCGGCGCCGAATAGAATCGGTGTTCGCCCGTCCTGCGGCGCGCGGTGAATTCCGTTTCAAACCGTTCTTCAAGCCTTGCGAATCGTGCCGCTACAGCCTTCGCGTCGCCGTAGAGTGCTTCGAGGCGGACTTCCGCCTCGCCATGTTCAAAGCGCGTTCGCCTATCGTCCATTCTCATGCGCGCATCCCCTGCGATGTGTCCCTCTCCGTCCCTAGAAGCGGGGCGGCTCTGATGCTGCCGCGCGGGATCGTTCCGCCGACTTAGCGCATTCTAGCAGAAAGCGCTTGCGGGGGAAAGAAGCCCAAAGACCACACAGAAAGCCGATGTGGGTGGCGATTTGACAAGGGGCGTAGCCTCGCCTAGGCTCTAGGTGTGCGTAGCGAAGCAAATCACTCGCGTCGCGGCCCCCTCTGGGCCGCCATTTTCCTTGCCGCTCTCGCGGTGGCGGCGGCTTTCTATTTCCGCTCATTCCCCGCGACGACGGATCCGCAGGTTCTTGGTTCCGATGCTTTAGTCCGTGTCGAGCGGCGCGATTTCGGCATCGCTTTTCTGCCTGTAGCCGCCGCGCGGCCCTTAGGCCTTGCCTTTTACACCGGTGCGCGGGTGCCGCCTGAGGCCTACGCCTACCTGGGGCGGGCCTTCGCCGCGGCGGGTTACCCTACGGTGCTCCTTAAAACGCCGCTCAACTTCGCCATATTCGCGCCCTCAAAGGCCCGCGAAGCAATTCGCGCCTATCCCGAGGTCGAACGGTGGGTGCTTGGCGGTCACTCCCTTGGCGGGGCGATGGCCGCCGCGCGCGCCTTGAGGCTCAAGGCTGCGGGGCTCGTGCTTCTTGCCGCGTATCCCGGCGGCGGGGCGAGTCTTGCGCAAGCTCGGCTTCCCGTGTTGAGCCTTTCCGCGACGAATGACGGTCTTGCGACGCCCGAAAAGACAATAGCCGCCCGCGGACGCCTTCCCCCGGGAACCCGCTACGTCGCGATAGCCGGCGGCAATCATGCGCAGTTTGGCGAATATGGCGTCCAGCCGGGCGATGGGGCAGCCGAGATCGCGGCGTTTGCCCAGCGCCGCGCCGTCATCGAAGAAGGTCTTGCATTCATGGCCGAACTTGCGGGCGCAGGGCGGTGAGGGAAGTATGCTCGTACGAAGCGTCATGGGAATCGTCGAGGGCGGGGGCGCCGCCGTCGGTAGACGCTGGCTCGAAAAGATCCGCACGGCGACGAATCTCCGGTCGCTCAACGCGCTCGCCGACGAAGAGCTTCTCTCCATAAATGCGGAGGTGCTCAAGAAGCTCGGAAGGTGGTTCGAGCTTGCGGCCGACAAGAATGAGCTTGGCGCCTTTTTTGTGATGGTCGGCAAGGAGTACTGCGCCCTCGGCATTCCGGTCTCCGAGCTCACCTGGTCGCTGCTCCTTGGCCGCAAGGCCTGCGTCGAGTATCTCGTCGAAAATATCGAGCTGGAGGGCGCGCATCGCATCTACGCCCTCATGGCCGAGGCTGACCGCGTCGCCGACTTTTTCATGCTTGCGGCCTACTACCTCACAAAGGGCTACCTCGAGCAAACGGTCCTCAATATGCGGCGGGGCGAGAGCCTCTCCGAGGGCGCGATCCAGAAGTACTTTAAGGACGACTTCTTTTTCAAGGGCGAGACCCCTCGTGAGGATGGCGGCCGCGGGGAGGGGCGATGACGGCATCCCTGGACCGGTTTGGCCTTTGCGCGCTGTCTGTCGCCGCCCTAGTGCCGCTTGCCGCCGCTGTCTTAAGCAGGGCGCCGCTACCCTCATTCGCGGTGGCTGCGCTTGTCGCGGCGCTTTCGCTTGCGCGGTATGCGGCGATGCGCGTCTTTGCTCGCTCCCTCGGCCGTTCAGCTGCGGCGACTGCCCTCGCCGCAGCCGTCTGGGCTGGGCTGCTCCTCGGCCTTGCGCTTGTGCT
>JAJUIB010000020.1 GCA_029265615.1 Spirochaetota bacterium | reverse complement strand
TTGGGACTCGTGCTGCCCTTCCTATTCCTGAACCAGCCGAACCGCTCGTTCCCGGACCTCGGGCGAGAACCTCTTCGTTGACTTTCCCATGACTGTATCCTCTCAAGGAAAACAGTCTCCGGCAATCCCGGGGCGGTTCAGTACTAGTATAGGCGCCCCGCCTTGAGTTCGCAATGCCGGATATGGAAGCCGCGGCGCCGCCTCGCCTTGCACGGGCTTGCGTTTCTTGTATATAGTTGCGACAACGCGCCACATCAGGGAGCCTCCATGGACCTTCGCACAACCCGCAACATCGGCATCATGGCCCACATCGACGCCGGCAAGACAACCACGACCGAGCGCATCCTTTATTACTCGGGCAAGACCTACAAAATAGGTGAGGTCGACGACGGCGAGGCGACCATGGACTGGATGGACCAGGAACAGGAGCGCGGTATCACCATCCAGAGCGCCGCGACGACGACCTTTTGGCGATCCCACCAGATCAACATCATCGATACACCGGGCCATGTCGACTTCACGGCGGAGGTCGAGCGCTCCTTGCGCGTCCTCGACGGGGCAATCGCCGTCTTTTCCGCGGTGGACGGCGTCGAACCGCAGAGCGAGACGGTCTGGCCCCAGGCGGACCGCTACCACGTCCCTCGCCTCGCCTATGTGAACAAGATGGACCGCCTCGGCTCCGACTTCGACGCGGTGCTCGAGGACATGCGAAAAAAACTCGGCGCCCGTCCCGTCGCGATCAACGCGCCGATCGGCGCAGGCGCCTCCTTCGAGGGCATCATCGACCTCCTTGCGATGGAGGAGCTCCGCTTCAGCGAGGACGGCCACGAGATCGAGCGCTCGCCCCTCGCGCCCGAGCGCCGCGCCGAGGCGAACGCGCGGCGCGAGGCCCTCATCGACGCAGTCGCCGAGGGCTCGGACGAGATCACCGAGCTCTTCCTTTCGGGCGCCGAGGTGCCTGTCGAGCTCATCCGCCGGGAGCTGCGCAAGGCCTGTATCGAACGCCGCCTCGTCCCCGCCCTCTGCGGTGCGAGTAGGCGCAACGTCGGAGTCCAACCCCTCCTCGACGCAGTGGTCGACTACCTGCCTGCGCCCGACGAGGCGCCGCCTGCCCGAGCCTTCCACCCCAAAAAAGAGGAAGAGGTCGAAGTTCCCTGCGCGTCCTCGGGCTATCCACTCGGCCTTGTGTTCAAGGTGCAGTACGACCGCGAGGCGGGCCCCCTGTGCTACGTGCGCATGTACTCAGGCTCGCTCAAAAACGCGAGCGTTGTATTTAACGCAACAAAGAGAAAGCGGGAGCGCATAACGCGGCTTTTGCGCATGCACGCGAACAAGTCCGAGCCGGTGGACGTGGTCGAGGCGGGCGACATCGCGGTTATCGTGGGCATGAAGCTCGCGCAGACGGGCGACACGGTCGGCACGGAGGGCTGGCCGGTGCTCCTTGAAAAGATGCACTTCCCCGAGCCGGTCATCACGGTCGCCATCGAGCCTGAAACGCTCTCCGACCGGGAAAAGCTCCAGGAGACGCTCGAGATCCTCTCGAAGGAGGATCCGACCTTCACGAGCAGGGAGAACGAGGAGACGGGCCAGCTCGTCATCTCCGGCATGGGCGAGCTCCATCTCGATGTCCTTGTGACGCGCATCGTGCGCGACTTCAAGATCAAGGCGAAGATCGGCAACCCCCAGGTAAGCTACCGCGAGTCCATAAGTCGCCCGGCCGAGCGCCGCGAACGCTTCGAGAAGATGATTGCGGGCAAGGTGAACGCGGCGGGGCTCACGATCGCCGTGGAGCCGCGAAAGCGCGGCGAGGGCAACCTCTACGAAAAGGCCCTGCGCGCGCCCCAGGTGCCCGAAGAGATTTTCGAGGCGATCGAGCGTGGCATCAACGGCGCCTTCGCGGGAGGCATCCAGTATGGCTACCCCGCTGTGGACATCGGCGTCAAGCTCATCGGCATCGACTACGACGAGCTCACCGCGACACCCTTTGCCTTCGAGGCCTGCGCCAACATGGCCTACGATGCCGCATGCCGCGAGGCGGGGCCGGTCCTCCTTGAACCCATCATGAAGGTGGATATCGCGACGCCCAAGGAATTCCTCGGCGAGGCGATGAGCCTTGTCTCCCAGCGCGGCGGCGTAATCCACGGTTCCGAGTCCAAGGCGGCCTCAGAGACAATCCACGCCGAGGCGCCGCTTGAGGCGATGTTCGGCTTCACGACCAGCCTCCGCTCCGTCACCCAGGGCCGCGCCAGCTTCTCCATGGAGTTTTCGCACTTCGAGCCGAAGCGAGCGTAGCGAGCGCAGGCCTAGCGGAGCGTTAGCCGAAGCGAGCGTAGCGAGCGCAGGCCTAGCGGAGCGTTAGCCGAAGTGCGCGTAGAAGCCACCAAGGCGCCCTGGAAGCATCGTCACGGACGACGAGGGCCGGCGCCAAACGAAAAGCCGCCCGAAAGGGGCGGCTTTTTTCATCGCACTCGCGCGCTTGCGCGGCTTGTCAGAAGCTTGAAAGAACGTAGACGCCGATAAGAGTTTCCATCGTGAGAAGCTCCTCGCCAAGCTCTTCACCCTGCTCGTGGGCCTGGAGCTCGAGCTCTCCTACATACCAGAAAAATAGGCCAAGCTTAGGATCGATGCGGAAGCAATAAAGAAGAAAGTCGGGAGCGCGGCTCTGTCCGCCGAAGAGGAGCTGGGCAATGGAACGCGCAAGTGCAACAAAGCGCTTGAACGCGGGGCGCACAGAGCCCTCGCGGAATTCCCGCTCAAAGGCGGCAAGCTCTTCGAGGAGTTTTTCTTTGCGCTTTTCGTCGGACTTCTCGACCCAGGTCTTGTGAATGAGGAGTTCAACGTTTTCGCGGAAGATGCGGAGAAGGCGGTCTATCCGCGCAAGCCGATCGGCTGAGGACCCTGCGACGTACTGCGTGAACTCGCCGGGCGAGCCGAGCAGATCGGCGAAGGCGATCGCGGCATCGGCGCGGGACTGCGCGGATGCCGCCTCGACGAGGCGCGGGAAGGTCTCAAAGGCGAGCTTCTCGGCATCGGAGACGAGGCTTTCGTCGATGGCGAAACCGGGCAAATCCATAGCCTACGATGTCCCGAAGGGCGCGGCTTTGTCAAGCGGCCCGGATTTCCCACAAAAACCCCTCTCGCGCGGGACGCAGGGCCTATTGCGCGCCGGGGCCCGCCCCGTACACGCCCCACGCAGACGGGGCTTGCGGGGGGCGGCGGCGCAAGGATAGTCTACTGTCCGCCATGAACGAAATACGCGTGCTCCCCGAAGAGGCGCTCGGCTTCGGCTTTGTGCCGCCTGAGTACCTTCTCCCCGGCGAGGATGAGTACCGCATCCGCGACGCCCAGCTTACCGCGTTCGGCCGCGAGCCCTCCTCCTTCCGCCGCCTCAAACCCTATGAAATCGAAATTCTCGTCAAGAACGGCAACGCCTGCCGCGACTGGAACGAGCTCCTCGTCTCGGATCCCTTCGCACCCGAGCTCATCAAAAACAGCGCCTTCGCTGGCCGCGTCAGGCTCGGCCGCCTCGAACGCGCCGTCCTCGAGCACCACGACACGCGCGCACCTGTCGGCATCTACAATTCCCGCCTCGTCGCCGCCGACTTGGGCGACAACTGCGCCGTCATCGACACCTCGATCGCGCACTACATCGTCGGCGACGGCTGCATGCTCCTCAACAACGACGAAATCGAGGCCTCGAACCACGCGAAGTTCGGAGTGGGGATCGTGATGGAGGGGGAGTCCGAGGATGTGCGCATCGAGCTCGACCTCATGAACGAGGCGGGCGGGAGATCGGTCCTACCCTTTGACGGCATGAACGCCGCAGACGCCTACCTCTGGGCGCGCCGCCGTGGCGAACCAGAGCTCCTTGCCGCTTTCAAGGCGATGACCGAGACGGGCGTCGACCGACGCCGTGGGCGCTATGGCGAAATCGGCGCGCACTCGGTGCTCAAATCGAACGCGATCATCAAGGACGTCCGGATCGGTCCCTCGGCCTACATCAAGGGAACAAACAAACTCAAGAACCTCACGATCAACTCGAGCGAAGAGGCCCGCACGCAGATCGGCGAGGGCGTCGAACTCGTCAACGGCATCATCGGCTACGGCTGCCGGGTGTTCTATGGCTGTAAGGCGGTGCGGTTTGTTATGTGCGACAACTCCGCACTCAAATACGGCGCACGACTCATCCACTCGGTGCTCGGCGAAAATTCCACCGTCTCCTGCTGCGAGATCCTCAACAACCTCGTCTTTCCCGCACATGAACAGCACCATAACACAAGCTTCCTCATTGCAAGCCTCGTGCGGGGACAGTCAAACATGGCGGCCGGAGCGACGATCGGCTCAAACCACAACAGCCGTGCGAACGACGGCGAGATCGAGGCAGGGAGGGGGTTTTGGCCCGGACTTTCGAGCTCGGTGAAGCATAGCTCGCGCTTCGCCTCGTTCTGTCTCCTCTCCAAGGGTGACTATCGTTACGAGATCGATCTACCCCTTCCCTTCTGCCTCGTCGACGACGACCGTGCGCGTGACCGCCTCGTCCTTGTGCCCGCCTACTGGTGGACGCACAACCTCTACGCCCTCCTCAGGAACGAATCGAAATTCGCCTCCCGCGACAAGCGCGCACACAAAGTTCTCACCCTCGAGCAGTCGCCCTTTGCGCCTGACACCGCGGAAGAGATGCTCGCCGCGCTCCGCCTCCTCGACGCCTGGGCGGGCGCGCCGCTCCTTGGAGCCGACGGCGCGGCTCGGAGCGACGCGCCCGACGAGCTTGCCGCGCCCGGCGTGGAAAACTCGTCGCGGCCGGTCGTCGTCATCAAACCCGCGCGGGCGGCCCGCGCCTACCGGGAGATGCTCCTCTGGTACGCAGCCGGCACGGTCATCGACCACGCCCGACGCAGGGAGGCTCAGGATGGCGGCCGAGACGGCCCCAGCCGCTTCGCCGCCCTTGTGCGTGAGCTTGCGGGCGAGAGCGCGGGCCGCTCAGACGGCGCATCCGCCTGGGAAAACCTCGGCGGCCAACTCGTCCCCGGCGCAAAACTCGAGGAGCTCCTTGCGCGGGTCGCGCGGCGCGAGGTCGCCGATTGGACGGTGATGCATGCGGAATACGCCCGCCTTGGGGCGGAATACCCCCGCGACAAGGCACGGCACGCCTGGGCAGTGCTCGCCCTCCTCTACGGTACGGTGGATGAGAGCCCGGCGCGCAGTCCGAGCCTCTGCAGAGAGGGTCTTCTCCGCGCCCTCGCTGACTACGAGGCCCTGGCGGCCACCGTCGAGGAAGGCGTGTACGCTTCGCGAAAAAAAGACTACGACAACCGTTTCCGCCGCGCCACGTTCAGAACCGAGGCCGAGTACCGCGCCGTGATGGGCCGGCCCGAGGACAACCCCTTTGTGCGTCGCGCGCGCAAAGAGCTCGCCGAAAAGCGAAGCCTGGCCCGCGCGCTCGCCGCCCGGCTCTAAATCCCCTCAGTGCAAAAAAGGGGCTGCCCTTAAGGCAGCCCCTTGTCTTCTTGTCGCACAAGGACGGTTTTAGGCGTTCTTCGCCTGGAAGTCCTTCATAAACTGAACCGTGTACTCGACATCCTTGAGGCTCACCGCATTGTAGGCAGAGAGCCGGATGCCGCCCATCGTGCGGTAGCCCTTCGTCTGGACAATGCCTGCGGCCTTTGCGTCCTTCACAAACTTCTCGTCGAGCTCCGGCGTCGGAAGCTTGAAGTCGATATTCATCCAGGAGCGGGAGTCGGGGTTCGCAAGCCCGGTGTAAAAGCCCTTAGACTCATCGATCGCCGCGTAGAGGAGCTTCTGTTTCTGCTCGTTGATCTTGCCCATCGCCTCAAGGCCACCGTTCTTCTTGAGCCACTTGAGAACAAGGTTGAGGATGTAGATGGAGAAGCAGGGCGGCGTGTTGTGCATGGAGAACTTGTCCTTGAAGACCTTGTAGGACATCATCGTCGGAAGGTCGTCGTGCGCCTTCTGGAGGAAGTCGTCCCGGATCGCAACGACGGTGACGCCCGAGGGGCCGAGGTTCTTCTGCGCACCTGCGTAGAACATGCTGAACTTGCTGAAGTCGAGCGGCCTGCTGAAAATGTCCGAGGACATGTCGCAGACGAGGGGCTTGCCCTTCACATCGGGGATGTAGTGCCACTCAGTACCTTCGACGGTGTTGTTCGAGGTATAGTGGACATACTCGGCGGCAGGATTGAGTTTGAGCTCGGCCTGCTTCGGGATCGCGACAAACCTTTCGCCCTCGAGCTCCATGTTGGCGGGGTGGGTGATCTTGCCGTAGCGCTTGGCCTCTTTGACGGCGGCCTTGGACCAGTTGCCCGTGACGATGTAATCAGCCTCCTTGCCGGCGGCAAGGTAGTTCATCGGCAGCATGAGGAACTGCGTTGAGGCGCCGCCCGTGCAGAAAAGGACATGGTAGTCCTTGGGAAGACCCGCAACCTCGCGGAAAAGGTCCATCGTCTCCATGTGGAGCGCGTCGTACTCCTTGCCGCGGTGGGAAACCTCCATCACGGAACAGCCGGTGCCGTTCCAGTCGAGCATCTCATCACGCGCCTGCTCAAGCACCTCGAGGGGGATGGCTGCAGGGCCGGCGCTGTAGTTGATCACTCGCTTCATGTTCCTCTCCTTACTTCTTCGTGTACTTCTGCATGCGCTCGACGATGCAGTCGCCGAGGCGGAGGAGGTTCTCCTCCGTCGAGGCGCCGAGATGCGGGGTAAGGACCGTCCGCGGCGCGGTGAGGAGCGGCGAACCTTCGGGCGGCTCCTTATAGAAGACGTCGCCGGCGTAGCCGCCGAGCTTGCCCTCCTTGAGGGCAGCCGCGACATCCTCCTCGACGATGACCTGCCCGCGGCAGGTGTTCACGAGGTACGCACCCTTCTTCATCTTGGCGATGGCGGCAGCGTTGATCATGCCCTTCGTCTCGTCGGTGAGCGGCGTGTGGAGGGAGATATAGTCGGACTCGGCGAGAACCCTGTCGAGAGTGGTCATCTCCGCGGCATCGGAGGAGGTGACGTACTTATCGTACGCGATAACCTTCATGCCAAAGGCCTTGGCCCGAACCGCAAGTTCGCGGGCGATACGGCCGATGCCGACAAGGCCGAGCGTCTTCCCGAAGAGCTCGGTGCGCTCGAGTTCCTTTTTGAGCCATTTGCCCTGCTTCATGGACGCATCCGCCTCGGCGATGTGGCAGGGCATCGCGATCATGAGGGCGAAGGCGAGCTCGGCAACGGCCAGGCTCGAGGCCTCGGGCGTGTTGTCGACAGCGATGTTCTTCGACTTCGCGTACTCGACATCGATCGTATCGACGCCGACGCCGCCGCGGATCACGTACTTGAGCTTCGGCGCCTTGTCGATCATCGCCTTGTCGACCTTGGTCTTGGAGCGGACAATGATGACCTCGGCCTCGGCGACGCGAGCAAGATCGCTCGTGACTTCGCCGAAGGGCGCAAGCCTCCCGGGCAGGTCCGGCGCGAAAGCGTCGGCGAGCAGGATGACCATGGGATCCCCCCTTTGCACTGTATGGTTCGAGAAATGAAACGCCTGGTACAGCTATTGTAGCATGCCCCGCGCGGCTGTCAAGCACAGAGGCGCATTTGAATACAGAATACAATTCGCGCCGGTTTGCCATACAGGGTCCATTCGCGGTATTTTATAGATTACTTAAGCGCCTTAAGCAGTTTGCGGCACGCCACAGCCCAAGGGACGAATGCACACAGCCTTTCCCGATTCCCGACTTGTCCATGAGCTCCTCCTCGCCATCGGCCGCTTCGACCGGGCTTTTCATAGCTGCGCCCGCCGCAGCTTGCACGAGGCACGAAAGCCGGGCCAGGCCCTCCTGCTCTTCCGCCTTTATCATCATGGCGGGACCGCAAGGATGTCTGCGCTCGCCAATAGCCTCAAGGTGAGCTCTCCGAACATCACGCAAGTGGTGCGCGAGCTTTCAGCCCGGGGCCTCGTCGCCCGCGGACCCGATCCCAACGACCGGCGCGCGACCCTTGTGAGCCTGACCGAACAGGGGCGGGCTGCGGTCGAGGAAATGCGCGCGATCGCCTGCGCCGCGACGGAAAAGCTCGTGTCGCGGCTTGGCGAAGAGCAAGCGCGGACGCTCATCGCGCTTTTGGGCGAGGTGGAAGCGTTTCTTTTGGAAGAGGCGCCACAGGACGCCCCGCCGTGCAGACCTGGGGTCTGCGACAAGGAGTACCATAGGACATGAAACGGCTCATCGGTTTTTTCCGTCCCTACCTCGGCGCTATACTCGCCGCCTTTGCCCTGCTCTACGGGCAGGCGCTCTGTGACCTCGCCCTCCCTGACTATATGTCGCGCATCGTCAACGTGGGCATTCAGCGGGGCGGCATCGAGGAAAGTCTGCCCGAGGTGATGCGAGCGACGACAATGGCGCGGCTCATGGGTATGCTCCCAACCAAGGCCGCGACGCGGCTTGCGGCGGCCTACGAGCCGCTTGTCGCGGAAAGCCCTCGTGCCTCAGCGCTTTCCGCACGCTATCCCCGCGTGCGCGACACGGAGGTCTATGCGCTCAAAGCGGCAAGCGGCGCCGAGCGCGATGCCCTTGGCGCCGAGATCGCAGAGGCACTCATCGCCATAGCAGCTCGCGGTGGCGAGATGCCTCCCCCCATCGCGGCGGGCAGGGCCCCGGCCAGCGCCGCGGCAAACACGGCCATGGCGGCCGCGGCGGCAGCCCGGCTTACCAAGACCGAGTACCTCGCGCTCGGCGCAGACGAGGCTGTGATCCAGCGCGCCTACATCCTCGCCACAGGCGCGCGGATGCTTCTCCTCTCCCTCCTCGGAGCCGCCGCGACAGTTCTCGTCGGCCTCATTTCGGCGCGCGTCGCAGCTGGCCTCGCCCGCGATCTTAGGCTAGCGGTCTTTTCGAAGGTGGAGAGCTTTTCGCTACGCGAGTTCGACCGCTTCTCGACCGCCTCGCTCATCACGCGCACCAACAACGACATTATGCAGATTCAGATGGTCACGCTCATGATGATCCGCATGATCGCCTACGCGCCGATCATCGGCACAGGCGGCGTGATCAAGGCGCTCGGCAAGGGCTCCTCGATGTGGTGGATCATCGCACTCGCGGTGGCCATCATCGCGGGTCTCATCGCCGTCGTGTACAAGATCGCCGTGCCGCGCTTCCAGCTCATGCAAAAGCTCGTCGACCGCCTCAATCTTGTCGCCCGGGAACAACTTTCCGGCGTCATGGTCATCCGCGCCTTCAACCGGCAGGACCGTGAAGAGGAGCGCTTCGACGCGGCAAACCGCGAGCTCGCCGACAACATGCTCTTCGTAAACCGCGTAATGGTGGTGATGATGCCCGTGATGATGCTCGTGATGAACGCGGTATCGCTCCTCATCGTGTGGGTCGGCTCAGGACAAATCGCCCAAGCGCGCATGCAGGTTGGCGACATGATGGCCTTTATGCAGTACGCGATGCAGATCTTTTTCTCGTTCATCATGATGTCGATCATGTTCGTCATGTTGCCCCGCGCCGAGGTCTCGGCGAACCGCGTGGCGGAGGTGCTTGAAACAAATCCGTCCGTCCTCGACCCCGCGGAGCCACTGACTTTCGCCGATCAGGCTCCAGGCAGGGTCGAATTCCGCAATGTGTCGTTCCGCTATCCGGGAGCGGAAGAGGACGTCCTCCACGGCGTGAGCTTCACCGCAGAACCCGGCCGGACGACGGCGATAATCGGGGCGACGGGCGCAGGCAAGTCGAGCCTCGTGGCCCTCGTGCCGCGGCTGTACGACGCAAGCGCGGGCGCGGTCTTAGTCGACGGCCTCGACGTGCGCTCGGTCAGGCAGGAAGATTTACGAAAGCGCATCGGCTACGTCCCCCAGAAGGCGAGCCTCTTCTCGGGAAGCATCGCCTCCAATCTGCGCTATGCGGACCCCGACGCCGACGAGGCAACGCTCACCGAGGCAGCCCGCGTCGCGCAGGCCTGGGATTTCATCGCCGAAAGCCCCGAGGGAATGGAGCGCCAGGTCTCCCAGGGCGGCGGTAATCTTTCGGGCGGCCAGAAACAGCGCCTGTCCATTGCGCGCGCGCTCGTCAAAAAGCCGCCCATTCTCATTTTCGACGACAGCTTCTCGGCCCTCGACTTCAAGACCGATTCGCGGCTCCGTAAGGCGCTTAAAGAGGCGACAAGCGGCGCGACGGTCATCATCGTTACCCAGCGCGTGGCGACAGCGAAAAGCGCTGACCAGATCGTCGTGCTCGACGAGGGCCGCGTCGTCGGCCTGGGGCGGCACGAGGAGCTCCTGGATATCTGCGAAACCTATCGGGAGATCGCCACCTCCCAGCTTGGCGAAAAGGAGCTACGATGAGCGACACCATGAAAGCGGGCGCTCCGGCGCGGCCTACAGGCGCTCCCGGCTTTGGACGGCGCGGTCCGGGCATGGGCGGGCCAGGCATGGGCGGACCGATGATGCTTCCCGGTGCCAAGGCCAAAAATCTCAAAGGCACGATGCGGCGGCTCGCCGCATCCTTCGGCGGACAAAAAGGCATCATCATCGCGGCATGGGGAATCGCCGCGGCCTCGACGGTCTTCGCGATTGTCGGCCCCAAGCTCCTTGGCAGGGCGACCACCACGCTCTTCGAAGGCGCCATGGCCGCCATGACGGGAAGCGGAGGGATCGATACCGCGGCCATCAGCCGCATCCTGCTTTTCGCCCTGGGGCTCTACGTAACGAGCGCCCTCCTCTCCTATCTGCAGGGTTGGATTATGTCCGGCATCGCGGTCGACACCGCATACCGATTCCGCAGAGAGATCGCGGAAAAGATGAACCGCATGCCCCTCCGGTACTTCGACGGCACGAACCACGGCGATACGCTCTCGCGCATCACGAACGATGTCGACCTGCTCGCGCAGAGCCTCTCCCAGAGCCTGAGCCAGCTCATCACCTCTTTGGCCACCGTCGTGGGTGTTCTCGTCATGATGCTCTCGATCAGCTGGCGCCTCACCCTCGTAGCGTTCGTCGTCATGCCCCTGTCGCTCGTCTTCGTGACGGCGGTCGTCAAGAAGTCGCAAAAGCTCTTTACGGCACAACAGCGGCACCTGGCGGAGGTCAACAGCCATGTCGAGGAGATGTATGGCGGGCACGTCGTGATGAAAGTCTTCGGCGGCGAAAACCGCAGCGCCGCGGCCTTCCGCGAGCGCAACGACCTGCTCTACAAAGCGGCATGGAAGGCGCAGTTCCTTTCGGGCCTTATGATGCCAATGATGGGCTTCATCGGCAACCTTGGCTACGTCGCCATCGCCGTCCTGGGCGGCTACTACGCCACCAAGCGCACGCTCGCAGTCGGCGACATCCAGGCCTTCATGCAGTACATGCGCAACTTTACCCAGCCCATGTCCCAGATCGCAAATATCTCGAACGTGCTCCAGCAGACCGCGGCGGCGGCGGAACGCGTGTTTGAGTTCCTCGACGAGGATGAGGAGACCCAGGAAACCGCAGAGGCGGCCGACGCCACGCTCGTGCGCGGCCATGTCGAGTTCGATCATGTCCGCTTTGGGTACTCGCCCGACAAGATCATCATCAAGGACCTGAGCGCCTACGCCGACCGGGGCCACAAGATCGCCATCGTCGGTCCGACCGGCGCCGGAAAAACCACCATGGTAAAACTCCTCATGCGCTTCTACGACCTCGATGCGGGGCGCATCCTTGTCGACGGCATCGACGCACGGCAATTCCGGCGCAAAGACCTCAGAAAGTGCTTCGGCATGGTGCTCCAGGACACCTGGCTGTTCAGCGGCACGATCATGGAAAACATCCGCTATGGCCGCCCCGAGGCGAGCGACGAGGAGGTCGTCGCCGCAGCCAAAACCGCCCACGCGGACCACTTCATCCGCGCCCAACCCGAGGGCTACGCAACACTCATCAACGAAGAGGCGAACAACCTCTCGCAGGGGCAGAAGCAGCTCCTCACCATCGCGCGCGCCGTCATCGCCGACCCGAAGATGCTTATCCTCGACGAAGCGACAAGCTCTGTCGACACGCGCACCGAGCTCCTCATCCAGAAAGCTATGGACAACCTCATGGCGAATCGGACGAGCTTCATCATCGCGCACCGGCTTTCGACCATCAAAAACGCCGACCTTATCCTCGTGATGAAGGATGGCGACATCGTCGAGCAGGGCCGTCACGAGGAGCTCCTTGCAAAGTGCGGCTTCTACGCGGAGATCTACGCAAGCCAGTTCGACGCAAGCGGCGCCGTCGAGACCGCCTGCGCAAGTTAAAAGCACGTCCCCCTCCCAGGGGGCGCCCCGCGGGGCAAATAAAAAGGGCCGGGGATCTCTCCCCGGCCCTTTTCCATAGGCAAGGCTATTCCGAAATTCGGCGGGCCTCAATATAAAAGCGCTTCTCGGGCGCTTCGCCCATGCTGAAGGTCTTGCGGGGCATAACGCCGTCGCGGATGACGGTGCCGAAGAAGCCGCTCTTGTCGATCGGCGGAAGGTAGAGGCCGAGCGAGCCGGGTTTCTTCGCCAGAGCCTCGAGGCTCTCGGTGCCGTGGATGTAGTCGATGCCGACACCGGGGTTCGCCTTGAGGAAGGCATCGAGGTACTCCTGGATCGTCCCCGCGGCGAGGTTCGCCCGGGGCTGCGGAAAGGCGATAAGGCCCGCACCATGCGCGGACAGATAGGCGATGCGATGCTCTGCGCCGGCAGGCTCATCGGCTTTGGCGAAGGCTACAGCAACATCACGCGTCTTCTCAAGCCGGTGTTCCTGATACGCGGCGAGACCCGCAAAGAACTTCGCCTCATCGACATTGAAGAGCACCCGATGGATGGGATGGAAGGGGAGCCCCTCGTCATAAATGTTGACAAGCTCGCAGAGGGCGAAGCGTGCGGGATGGGTTTCAAGCCGCTTGTCGCCCGCGGGAATAGTCTTTTTCGTCTCCTCCCAGATCGCCTTCGCGGTGGCAAGGGAGTGGTTGCCGTCGCCGACTGCAAAGAGGAGAACCTCGTCCTTGCCGTATTTTGCCTTGAAGGCGGCGGCATCGGCGAGCTTTTCGAGCGCCGCGGCGATCTTGGCAAGGCTCGCCTCGTCTTTGACGTGCCAGCCCCGGATGCGGCCCGAGCCCTGCATAAGATCGAAATCATAGAGCTTCGGCAGGCGCTCGCGGGCGGCATAAAGCGGCTCGATCACCGAACGCGCAGGATCGTCGATGAGGAGCATGATGTGCGGCAGCTCAAGAGGGGCGCCACGGCGGATTTCCATGCGCGGTGGAAGACGCTCGACGATCGTGCCCTCGGTCGGCCGGATCAGCGATTTCGAGTCCTTGCCATACTGGTACTTCTCAAGATCGACCGCGATCATGAGCCCCTTGCGGGGTTCCTTCTCAAAGGGCGTAAAACGCTCGACGAGCACAAAGCCGGGCTCCTTCGCTTCGAGAATGCCCTGTGCAAGATAGTCCTTCATCGCGGCCTGGATACGGCCGACACGCTCCGCCTTGTCAGCGTCCTCGAGATAGCACTCGGGAAAAATAAGATTGAGGGTCGACGGCGCGGCTCCGACAAAGGCCTTGGCTTTTTCCCAATACTCGCGCTCGGACGAGTACTGGTCGCAGGCGACGACCGCCCATTTCTGGTAATCGGTGCCCGGCTTGGGAAGAAGGACCTCGGGAACGCGGATGCCCAGTTTTTCGAAACTCGTGGCGAGTTCGGCCATCTTGAGACTCCTTACGGTGCGCGGTGATTTGGCTATCAGTATGAGGTGAGTTTTCACTTCCGTCAAAGCCAAAAACACCCCCGAAGGGGGGGTGGTGGAATGATGTTTCGCCTAATAAAACAAAGCCTATCAATCCAAGCGCGTGCCAGGCGCGCAACGCCGATCCTGTCGCTCACGGCCCGCGCGGGCGCCCCTCGAGCGAGGCCCTAGCCCTTCCAGCCAAAGCGCTCGTCAAACCCCGGCCGCTTACGGAGCGCCTCAAGAAACTTCCGATAGGCAAAGCTCGAAACGACAATGGCGACAAGGAAGGAGCCGAACAGCGGTACCGCCGCGCTTTTTATCTTGAGGAGCGGGCCGAGCGCCGCATTGTAAAGAATGAGAAGGCCGACAAAAAGGGCGAGTGTTACCGCCACATTGAGCGTGGTCGCCACGAGCAGAAACACCAGGGTGCGGCCGCGGCGAGTCATGAGGCCTTCCTTTGGCGCTCCTCGAGCGCAAGGCTCAGGGCGAGCAGGATTGCGCAGACAACGACGCTCGCATCGGCAACATTGAAGGTAGGCCAGCGCTCAAGCCCGAAGAGCCCGTAGAACTTCACCGAGAGAAAATCCACCACCCCTTCGGGGCGGAAAACCCGGTCGACGAGGTTGCCGATGCCGCCGCCTGCGATACCGGCGAGGAACCAGCGCTGGGCCGTGGAAAGCTCCTCGCTCCGCACATAGTACACGACGATGCCGACGATCAAGAGCGCCGGCAGGAGGATGAAGAGCGCCGAACGAAGCGGGGGCGAAAAACCGTCCCCGAGGCTGAAGGCGATACCCGGGTTTCGCGCATGAATCAGCCAGAAAAAGTCGCCAAGGCAGGACCAGGCAATAGTACCCGGCTTGACAAAAGCCACCACGAGCGCCTTCGTCACTTGGTCGAGAAGCACAATGGCGAGTGTCAGGGCAAAGGGCAGAAGCGGCACCTTGCGCTCATTCATAAGCACGAATCCTTTCCCGAAAGCGCGCCACCCGATCCCGGCTCAGAGCCCGGTCGGCGCGTCGATAAAGCGAGTTTCAAGGCCTGTTTCGAGGGCCAGGCGTTCGGCGAGCGCGCGGACGCCATGCGTCTCCGTAGCATAGTGCCCCGCCGCAAGAAACGTGGTTCGCGATTCAAGCACCGCATGGTAGATCGAGTGGGAGCCCTCGCCCGTCACATAGAGATCGACGCCCGCATCGATCGCTTCGAAAACCTCGAAGGGGGCACCGCCCGACATCACTGCGGCGGTCGTAAGCCGCTCGGGACCGCGCGGAATAAGCGTGCGGGGCGCTGAACCATCGGGAAGAATCCGCAGAAGCGCCTCCTCGAGGGTGACAGGCTCGCGGAAGCGGCCCTTGTAGCCGAGCTTGACGCCATGGTAGCCCCCGAAGGGTTCAAGTCCCTCGAGTCCCAAAAGCCGCGCAAGAACGGCGTTATTCCCAAGTTCGGGGTGCTTGTCGAGGGGCAAATGACAGGCGTAGAGCGCCATGTCCGCGTCGAGGAGCATTTTAAGCCGCTCGCGAAGCGCCCCCGCGATGCGCGCCGGTTTACCCCAAAAGAGGCCGTGGTGGACGAACAAAAGTTCGGCGCCCGCCTCGCGCGCCCTGCGGATCGTCTCGGCACAGGCATCCACCGCAAAGGCGACCCGGCGGAGCGCACCGGGACCGCGATCCACCTGAATGCCATTGAGCGAATCATCGATGGAACTAAGCGCATCGATCTCGAGTATTGAACGGCACCAACGATCGAAGTCGTGCGTTGTCATGAGGAAAGTATACCGGGGGCGCGCGAAGAAATAAAAGGGCCTTCCGGAGAAGGAGGCGTGAGACTCCGGAAGGCCCGACGACAGCAGGGCCGCCGTCTTTGAAGAGCCGTCGAGCTGTTTCGGCGTCAACCCGACGTTCCGTACCTGATGGTAATAATATAGGCTCAAACGTCGAAATAGTCAAGTTTCCCGCTTGCAAAGTACAACATATATTGTCAGTTACCCACAAAATCACCAATAGCGTACATCTTCATGCAGGGCCAATAGTTAGCAGGTATTTTCGCTCCTCTTTGCACTATTAGGTAATATACTTGGGTTTTTTTCCCAAGATACATCTCGCGCTCGCCCCCCGGCGTCGGCAGGCCCCTATTTTGCAAGCCCGATGAGCACACCGCCGATCGTCGCAACCAGGGCTCCCCACAGAATGCGCCTGGCCTGGGGGCTACCCGGCACCTGCTCATGAAACAGGAAAATACCGATGAGGGCCGACACGGCAAGATTCACCTGGGCAACCGCAAACCCCGCGCCCGTCCCGATGCTCCGTCCAAGGAGGAGCATGCCATAATTGCCGACCGCCCACAAAAGGCCAGAAAGCGCCGCGCGACCATAGTCGGCCGGTCGCATAAGGAATGGCGGGGCGCCCGCGCTAAAAACGAGCGCAAGAAGCACGGCGCCTGCCACCATACCGAGAGACATGGGAAGGGCAGCGCTTGCAAGATCGAGCCCCGATGCGGCGACGGGGATAAAATACGACCCCCAGAGGACCCCCGCAACCGCGGCGGCGCCGAGGCCGCGGCGCCGCGCGCGCCTGTCCCCATGTGCGCCCGACGTCGGCGACATGAGGAGGACGCCCACCAGGAGGAGCACAAACGCAAGCCCCATGAGCGCAAGTTGTCCAGCGCCGCGGCCCGCAAGCTCGCCAAAAAGGAGCGCACCCCACACAAAACCGACAACTATGTTGATCGGCACCCAGGTCCCGACCGCGCGCGCAAGACCGATGCGGTCGATAGCCTTAAAGGCAAACAGGCCGGACAAGGACCAAAGGGCCCCGCCAGCAAACGGGCCCCAAAAAGCTCTGGCGGGGAGGGGGGAACCCCACACCGCGAATACCACGGCCGCGGCGGCAAGATTTCCGAGCGTAGCATAGAGCAGTTTGGCGTTGGGATTGCGCGAGCGGACGTCATGCGCGACGGCGGCCCAGGTTCCCCAGCCGAAAATCGTGGCAAAGGCATAGATGAACGACATGCACTACTCCTTGCGGCCTTCCGAACACGCGAAGCGCCGCCATGAAACCGGTTTCAAAACTCAGCACAACCGAGCCAGACGCGCTCCCGCGCCCCCATACTGCACGATCGATCCTGCGGCGCTGAAGAGCCGCAGGATCGATTCAAGAGTCGCTAAAATCCTTATGGTAGCTTGGCGATGATGTCTTTGAGGTAGGGCTTTTTGACGAGGTCGCGTTCGAGACCCTCGGCACGGGCCTTGTTCACATAATCCCGCGACTGGAAGGAGTAGCGGTACTTCGTATGGACATCGTAGCTTCCGTTCATGAGGGCAAAGGCGTCCTCCGTCATCACGAGCTCTTCGTCCGTGGGGATGACAAAAACCTTCACCTTGGAACCGGGGCCCGTGATGTCAAGCTCGGCATTGCGGCACTTGGCAAGCTCATTCTTCTTCTCATCGATGACGATGCCGAGGTTCTCAAGCCCCGCAGTGGCGAGCTTCCGGGTCACTGGGCCCATCTCGCCGACGCCGGCCGTAAAGATGAGAGCGTCGACGCGACCAAGCGCCGCATAGTAGGCGCCGATGTACTTTTTGATGCGGTATGACTCGATTTCCTGGGCGAGGATGGCGACCTTATCTCCCTTTTCGGCAGCCTGTTCGATGTCGCGGCGATCGGCCCACTTGCCGGTAACCCCTAAAACGCCCGATTCTTTGTTGAGCGCCTTCTCGACCTCGGAAGCCTTAAGACCCGCCTTGCGCATCATGTGGAAAATGATGCCCGGGTCCAGGTCGCCCGAGCGGGTACCCATGACGAGGCCTTCGAGGGGGGTAAGGCCCATCGAGGTGTCGAAGGAACAACCGTCCTTGACCGCGTTGATCGAGGAACCGTTGCCGATGTGCGCGATGATAAGGTTGCACGCGAAGGGATCCTTGCCAAGGAGCACCGCGGCGCGCTTCGCGTTATAGAGGAAGCTCGTGCCGTGGAAGCCGTAGCGCCGGACCATGTACTTCTCTTCCCAGTCGCGGGGAACAGCGTAGGTATAGGAGTGGGCGGGCATGGTCTGATGCCATGCGGTGTCCATGATCGCACAGTGCGGCACACCGGGAAGGACCGCCTTGGCCGCCTCGACGCCCGTAAGATTCGCGGGGTTGTGGAGGGGGGCAAGGTCATTGAGCTCGCGGAAGGCCGCAAGGAATTCGTCGTCGATTATCGAGGACTTCGCGAAGCGGGAACCGCCATGGACCATGCGGTGGCCAACGGCCTTGATCACGCTCATGTCGGCAATGACGCCGAACTCGGGGTGGGTAAGTGTCTGCAGAATGAGTTCGACCGCGACCGTGTGTGTGGGGCACTCGTGCTCCACCGTGTAGTCGGCCTTGCCGCGCGCCTTGTGGGTAATCGTCGAACCGCCGAGGGTGACGCGCTCGACAATGCCGGTCGCGAGGACATCCTTCTTGTCCCAATCGTAGACCTGGTATTTAACCGAAGAGCTTCCGCAATTCAAGGTGAGGATAACCATGAGGGCTCCTTATAAAGAGGGGGTGAGGGCACTATAACACCGAGGCCAAAGCTTGGGCAATCGCGCCCTGGATGCTTGCATCCCTCTGCTTAGTCGGCAGAAGCCTCCTCGATCGAGGCGATGATGGCGTCTGCCTCTCCATCGGGTTCGAGGGAGGATTCCGAGCCGGCAAAGGCGCTCATGGCCCGCACCTCGCCTTTCGCGACAAAGAAGCGGATACGCGCAAAGGCCTTGACCCCATCCGCCCGTTTCGCGGTGCCCGAGTAATCCGCGGAGTAAAATCCGCCCGCCTCATAGGCATCCCCGAGCGGCGTCGCTTCAACCGTGAGCGAGCTCTCGCTTGCAAGTAGCTTTTTGTATGCCGCAAGTGCGTCGGCAAACAGTTTTTTCCCCTGCTTGGCCGGCTCGAATTTGGCGGGGACTTTAACACCCGTGCCGATATAGAATACGAGCACCTCCTCGTAGGGACTGAACAGGGCGAGCCGCCCGCCGTCTCCCTCCTGGAGTTCCCACTCAGGCGGGTAGGAGAAGCCAAAGCCATCGTCAAAGTGGACGTAATAGGCAGGGCCCTCGTCACCGCCATAGTACTCGTCGAAACTCGTGGCGACAGAGTTTTCTGCCCAATCCTCGCCAAAGCTGTTGTCAACGAAATGGCAGCTCTCCGTCACGGGGAGCACTTCCGTGCCGGAAAAATACTCGAACTCGTTGCCGGAAAAGGTGCAACCGGAAAATACCACATTCTCGACATAGCCTGAGGCGGCGTATATTTCCACAAAATGTCCGCCGACGTTGCCATCAAAAGTCGAACCGGCGATGCGAACGGCATCGGATTCCTCGAGGTAGAGGAGTGGCCAGCCGCCGACACCCCGGACGGTGAGCTCGGCGATCTCGATGTTCCGCGAATAGCCTGCGTACAAGGCACCGCTCGTGGCGTCCTCGATTTTCGTCCGCGTGATGGAGACATCCTTGCACTCCCAGAGCTCGATCGGGTAGCCCGTCGGTCCGGAAAAGGCGCAGCGGTCGAAGGCGAGAGAGGACACTCCCTCCGCATAGATCCCGCCCGCGCTCACCTCGACATCGTCCGCAACCTTGCGCACAAAGGCGAGGTTATCGAAGGTGATCGACGAGGAGTCGTAAATACCGAGAAAATATGCCTGGCCCAGGTCGGAGATGAGTTTCGCGCCGTCCGCGCCCCTAATCACGGTGTTGGAAAGGTTCATAAGCGCAAGTTCCTTGCCATCATCCGTGTCATTCCACTTTACATACTCGCTCGCAACATCGTAGGCCGCAGACAGTTTGTATTCGCCCTTTTTAAGGACAATCGTGACATTCGGCGCGATCGCCTTGAGGAGCTCCTTGGTGGTCGCGACCGTCACCGTCTTGCGCCCTGCCTGCGCGAATGCGTCCGGGGCGACGGCACAGAGAGCGACAAGGGCAAGGATGAATGCGGTGGCCTTTGCCGCGCCGCGGGATCGGTTCATGCGCTGCCTCCTTATTTATGGCGCTTTAAAAGCATAGCATCGCGGCCGCACTTTTCCAGGCGGCGGTGGAGCGCTTGCTCTTCTGCGCACGGAGGGTATACTAAACGCTTCCGCATATCGCGGAAAAGGAGGGGGCGCATGATTCTTCCACTCGCAGATGGTGGCAGCTACGATCTCAAACCGTCAAAAATCGTCGGCGTGGGGCTTAACTACCGCGATCATATCGCCGAAAACCCCTCTATCCTTGCGGGCGCGGCGCGGTGCGGGGCGGCGCCGGTCCAAGAGCTTTCACCCGAACCGGTGCTCTTCCCGAAAACGCCGAACACTATCATCGGTCCGGGCGAGCCCATCGTCATCCCCAGCACGCTCCTCCGTGCCCGCGGGATCACCGCGCCGCGAACCGACTACGAGGCGGAGCTCGCTGTGATTATCGGCCGCCCGTGTAGACGCGTGCGAAAGGCCGAGGCGCTTGCCTATGTTCTCGGCTACAGCTGCTTCAACGACGTCTCCCAAAGGGAGCTTCAGAATGGCGACCGCTCTGGCTGGTGGCGCGGCAAGAGTCTCGATGGCTTCGGCCCCATAGGCCCATGTATTGTGCCCGCCGCAGCCCTCCCCGATCCCCAGAACCTCGCGATCGAGTGCCGCCTCAATGGACGCGTCGTCCAGCGTTCGACCACCGCGGCGATGATTTTCGGGGTCGCCGAGCTCATCTCCTACATCTCGGACTACTTCACGCTCGAGCCTGGCGACATCATCGCCACGGGGACACCAAGCGGGGTCGGTCCCCTCAAAGCAGGCGACCTCGTCGAGGTGGAGATCGAGGGCATTGGGACACTCGCGAATCCCGTACGGGAGGAATAAAATGGCGAACGAACACGAAATCTCCGCGCCAGGACCACTCCTCGACGCGCAGGGACGGCTTAAGGAGCCCGGCTTTGCACGAAGCCTTGTCCTCGACTACGACCGTAAGGCGATCAGGGTTCCTGCGTTCAGAATCAAGGAATGGGACTACTACTGCATACTCGCGGAGGACTACGGCATCGCCCTCACTATCGCCGACAACGGCTACCTGGGCCTTGTCTCCGCGACAGTCCTCGATCTCACCGCAAGTTGCGAGATAACCGAAAGCCGCATGAGCGCCTTTCCGATGGGTACGTGGCGCCTGCCTGCAAGCTCGCGAATGGGGAAGACACGGGCCATACGCAAAGACCTGCGTATGGCCTTCACAAGCGATGGAGGCGTCCGCCGCCTCACCGTCTCCTGGCCAGATTTCGGCGCAAAGGCGGCCGCCCGCACAAGCTCATCCCTCCTCGCTACCGCCGGAACGGGCCTTGTAGCGGACATAGAACTCACCGAGCTTGCAGGCGGCGAATCGATGGTCATTGCAACACCCTTCCCGCGCGCCCCCCGTTCCTTTTACTACAACCAGAAAATCAATTGCCAGCCCGCGAGGGGATACTTCCGTCTCGGCGGCCGCGAATTCCCGCTTGTGCCCGAAAGGGCCTTCGGCGTCCTCGATTGGGGGCGGGGCGTGTGGACCTACGCGAACACCTGGCTCTGGGGATCGGCCTCGGGATATGCGCGCCGTGCGGATTCGGGCAAGGCGATCCGATTCGGCTTCAATCTGGGCTACGGCTTTGGCGATACGCAGGCGGCGAGCGAAAACATGCTCTTCGCCGAGGGGAAAGCGCACAAACTCGGACGCATCGCTATAGAACTTGATGATCAGAACTATCTTGCGCCTTGGCGCGTCCGCGACGAGGAGGGGCGGCTCGAGCTCCGCCTCGAGCCAATACTCGATCGTGCCGCATCGACCAACCTCCTCATCCTCGCATCGATCCAACACCAGGTGTTCGGCCGCTGGAACGGCTTTGCGATCCTCGACGATGGACAGAAGGTCGTGATCGAAAATCTTGTTGGATTTTGCGAAAAGGTACGGAACCGCTGGTGAGCCATGCTTGAACTTGCGGCCGCCCTCGGCCTCTCGGCCCTGCCCGCCTTCGCGATCATTGCGTACATATACCAACGTGATCGGGCCCGACCCGAACCGCTCGGTCTCATCGGGCGGAGCGTCCTCTACGGCTTTGTCGCCGTCGCGCCCGCGGCGATCCTCGAGCTCATCCTCACAGCGATTCTGCCGCCCATACCGGGGATTCTCGGCGTCCTCGTCGAGGCCTTTATCGTCGCCGGCCTCGTCGAGGAGTCGGTGAAGCTTTTCTTTGTACAACGCTATCTTTTCAGACACCCGGAATTCGACGAACGTGCCGATGGGGTCGTCTACGCAATCTGCGTGAGTCTCGGCTTCGCCTTTGTCGAGGACTTTCTCTACGGCTACGCGGACTTCGGCATACTGCTCCTGCGCGCCTTCACGGCCGTCCCCCTTCATGCGATTGCGACGGGCGTGATGGGATACCACCTGGGCGTTGCAAAAATCGAAGGCCTCCGACGGGGACCTGCCGCACTCCGCGGCGCCTTGCGCCGTGGGCTTGGATGGGCCACCCTCATCCACGGCCTCTATGATTTTTTCATACTCTCGCGCGGCTTAGGCGGCTTCTCCGGCCTCCTCGTGATTCCCCTCCTCGCCCTGGGCTGGCGAGTCCTCGTGCGCCTCTACCGCCGCGCCCTTGCCGAGGACGAAGGCGGCAGAGGCGCCGCGCCACCTTACCAAAACCAGCCCACTCCGCTAGTATAAGCCACCTCATCCACGGAGCACCCATGCGCACGCACAGGACACCCACCGCACGGTCCGCCCTCTTCTTTTTTGCCCTCCTTATCACGGCGCGCATTTTCGCCCAAGAGACCAGGCAGGGCGCACCCGCCGCAGCGCCTGTTCCAATAAGCCGTCCTGCGCTCGGCGGCGAGCTCCTTGCAGGCTACGACACCGGCCTCTACCGCATCGACGGTTCAGGGAGGCGGGCGCTCCCCCTCTGGCTCGAGGGTGAAGTGAAAAAAATCCTCCCCGCGCCATCGGGTTGGTATTTTCTCACCTCGAAGGGCATCCTCTACAGCGCAGATCTTACAAGCTTCGAACTCCGCTCCTCGGGACTCCCGCTCAAAACCTACAAACGGTACGAGAACGGTAAAAAGAGCTTTCTTGTCGAAGCGCAAGACCTCAAGGATCTCGAACTCGACGCCACCGATCCTTCACGCCTTGTCACCTGCACAAAGGATGCTGCCTACCTCTCCCGGGATGGGGGGCGGTCCTGGGAAAATATGGGCACGCCAATCGCAACGCCCGGACTCAAGGCGGTCGCCCTGGCTCCGCTTCCCGGAACGCGTGAGCCTGCACTCTGGGTCTCCCACCCGATCAAGGGGCTCTTTGCACGAAAGCTTGCACCAGGCGCGGCCTGGGCGCCCGTAAATGGGGGGCTTGTCCTTCTGCAGGGGACGACGAGCGTCGAGGAAATCGCCGACCTTGCACTGTCGCCTCTTGCGAACACGCAAGCGAGCGGAGAGATTGCTTTCTGGGCCGCAAACAGCTTTCTCACCCGCATCTACCGCTATGACGCGACGACGCGGTCATTCCGCGAGGCATATGCGGAAAAGGGTGACTTTGGCGGCGTCGAATCTCTTGCACCGCTTCCCGACGGCTCGCTCCGCTTTGTCACCGAGGGCGCCGTCCGCCGCCTTGCGCCGGGAGCGGCTCAGGCGGAACCGGATGCCGAAGCGATAGAGCGCGTCGGCTCCGCTCTCCGCGCAAAACCCGAATGGCAACTCCTCTCCCTTGCCTGGGAGGAGGGTCCCCGCACTGCATCGCTCTCCGAACTCTGGCTTGTCGCCTTCAGGGACCGCAAACCCTACCGCGCCCGCGCCGAAAACCGTGAGGGGCTCTATCTGCAAACCGGCTTCATGATCCGCCCCGAGACTCGGGAAAAGTACTTTCGCCTCATGGCGGAGCGCGGCCTTGACTCCCTCGTTGTCGACATGAAAGACGATTTCGGCCGTCTCCGCTTCGATCCGCGCGATCCACTCCTCAAAAAGGTGGGCAAAACCGCAAGTCCGATGGACATTGAAGCTTTCGTCACCGAGGCGAAGGCGCAAGGAATCTACCTTATCGCGCGCATCGTCGTCTTCAAGGATGAAGTGGTGTACCAGCATGGGGGCGGAAAGTACGCCGTCTGGGACAAAGCCGCAGGGGCGCCCTGGCGCGGCTACAACCTCGTCAAAGCGCAGGCGGAAGCGCCAGGTGCAACAGGCGGTGCGGCGACAGGCGGGGGTATGGCGGCTCCGGCCGCACAGGCAGCCCCCGCCCTTTCCCGCGAGGAGATCAAGGAGTTCTGGGTCGATCCTTACTGCGAGGAAGTCTGGGCATACAACGTCGCGATTGCAAACGAGATTATCGCGCGGGGCTTCGACGAGGTGCAATTCGACTACATCCGTTTCCCCACCGACGGCGTGAACATCGACGAAGCGTCCTTTCGCTGGCGCGACCCCGGCATGGATAAAGAGAGCGCCCTCGCTTCCTTCCTGCGCTATGCGCGAGAAAACATCGCCGCCCCCATCTCCATCGACATCTACGGCGCGAACGGCTGGTACCGCTCAGGGGTGCGCACCGGCCAGGATGTCGAGCTCCTTGCAAAATACGTGGACGTCATCTGCCCGATGTTCTATCCCTCGCACTTCGAGCAGTCCTTTCTCGCCGAGCCCCCCGCGGAGGAGCGCCCCTACCGCATCTACAAGGTGGGCACGCTCCGCAACACCGCGATCGCGCGAAAACGCGTGGTCGTCCGGCCTTATGTCCAGGCCTTTTTCCTCAACGTAAGCTATGACCGTGCCTACTACAGCCTTGAATATGTGCGTCGCCAGGCCCTCGGCATCCGCGATGCAACCAATCTTGGCATGACCTTCTGGAACAACGCAGGCCGCTATGACGACATTCCCTTCCTTGAATTCGGCCCCGATGGTCGGCTGACAGGAGCGCGCAGCCCCGCTGCCCCTGCCGCAGGTTCGCCGGCCCAGCCGACGACCACGCCGGCGGCCAAACCCGCGGCGGCACCCAAAGCGGCCGCGGCGCCGGGCACCGGGCAGGGGCTCCTCGATTAGGCGAAGGAGACGCTCATGAAAACGGAAACCAAGGTTTTTTCGCTCGTCGCAGGCGGCCTCGCCGCGGCCGCCGTCTTCGGCTTCCTCATCTGGCTCTTTTCGCTCGAGGGGACGCGTGGCCTTGCGGCCTGGGGCTGGCGCAGGATCTTTCTGGCTGTAGCCGTGGTGGGCGCCCTTCCGCTCCTCCTGGCGCTCGCGGGGCTACCCTGGCTCAGGCGAGAAGAGGCCATACCCGGTGCACTTTTTTCAGGCACGGCGATCGGGCTCGCCGCACTCTGCATCGTAGCGGTCGCCATCGGCTTTGGCGAGATAGAACTCCGCGCACGGCGCCTGACCAAACCACGTCCCACGCTGAAACTCATCGAGCCAGCGGCCGGCATCATTCCGGGAGGTCCCGCCGATCCCGAATCGGGCGCCATGCTTCGTCTCTCGATATCCTCGGATCCGCACTGGGGCGCGGAAACAGCGAACGCCACGGCGCGGACGGCGATTCTCGGCGCCATCGCGGCCGCACAGCCGCAGCGCGACGCGTTCTTCATCCTCGGCGACAATGTCGACTTTGGCCTCAACGAAGCGGCCTGGCGCGCCGAAGCCCTCGAACTCGCGGCGGCCTTGCCCGACATCCCGATCCGCCCGCTCCTCGGCAACCACGATGCGCTCCTTCACGGCGAGCGCCACTTCGCCTCGTATTTTTTCCCGAAGCGTTTCCGGTCGGATTCGGGGTCGCCCTACTACTACGCGATCGAGGCGGGCCCCGCGACGATCATCGTGCTCAATCTATTGTGGGGCACAGAGAGCTTCGACGCCAACCAGCGGGCTTGGCTCGAACGAAGGCTCGCCGCGACAGCGCGCGAACGGCCGGTCATCGTCCTGTCGCACTGCTTTTTCGCAAGCTCAGGCTATGTGGACGAAAAAACAGGCCTCCCCTGGTATGATCACGCGGACACCCTCGGCTCGGTAGCGCCGATCCTCGAGCGCTACGGGGTCGATCTCGTTGTCTCCGGGCACAACCATTATATGGAGCTCCTTGAGCGGAACGGCTTGACCTACGCCCTCGTCGGCGCGATGGGCGGCACCCCCGATCCTGTGCCGAGCTACAGCTCGCCGCACTCGCGCTGGTTCTCCCGCGCCGTTTACGGTTGGCTCGACCTCGATGTCAGCGCAAAGGGCATCGCCCTCGCCTTCCGCGACGAGACTGGCAAGCTCCTCCACGCGGCATTCGTCCCCGCAAAACGCTGACCCGCCCGGTGGGGGAAGGCACCGGGCGGAAAAACCCTAAAATCCGAGCGCCTCGCCGACCACAAGCACCGTGAAATCGGACAGCGAGGGCCTGCGCGCGAGGATCTGGTACACGCGGCAGATGCGCGATGCGCCCTGGCAGTCCTGGCAGACGCCGGTCTTCACACAGGGGTTCGGTCGGTCGAGGCGCTTGTTGTTCATCGGCGATGCATAGGTCTCGATGCGCGCAAAGGCCTCGTCAAGGTCGCGGACGATCTTGTTCACGCCGACCACGACCACCGTCTTCCGCGGCCCGAAGGTAAGCGCCGCAACGCGATTCCCGTTTCCGTCCACATTCACAAGCTCGCCCTCGAGCGTGAGAGCGTTCGAACTCGAAAGAAAAAGGTCGCAGGTGAGCTGGGCGCGGAGTATGGCGAGCTTTTCGTCCTGAGACAGGCCGGGCGCATTGTGGTCGAGGAGCTTCGCTCCGAGGGCGGCGACTCGATCCTGGGCGCCCAGGGCCTTGAGCGTCATGGAACCGCCGAAGCCGACCGTCATGCCGGGTTTGACCGCTGCGGCGATGCGCTCAAGCGCCGCCTTGCCATCGGCCAGGTATTCAGCCTCGAATCCGTTTTTCTTGAGGGCCTCGACAGCTGCCGTGCCGAGGGTCTCGTTGTGCCAGGTCTCGACGGGGTTCATTCTCTCCTCCCTTGGGATGTGACTAAAGAGAAAGCATACAGCGCCCGCGTAAGGTCGTAAAGCTTAGGAAAAGGCCGCCCGCACTGCGTCAGAGAGCTCCTCGAAGCGGCGGTGGGCCTCCTCGCCGGGAAGAAGTCCGTTGCAGACAAAACCGAAGGCAAGCCCCGCATCGGGATCGGCCCAGCCCAAGGAACAACCGCCCTGTCCTGCGTGACCGAAGGTCCGCTCCGTAGAGGCGCGCCCCATCATGCGGATGTCCTTGTCAGGAAAGGGCGAATAGCCGCCGAGCGTGAACCCCGCAGACCAGCGAATGCGTCGCCCAGTGTCGCCGTCGGGGCCGTCGTAGACAAGACCTGTGGCGCGGTGCACCGCCTCCTGCGAGAGGAAACGGCGCCCCGCCGCAGTACCGCCAGCGAGCAGCATGGCATAAAAGCGCGCAAGATCCCGCGCCGAGGCGTTCATGGACGCCGCGGGCATGAACACACGGCGGAAGGCAGGAAGGGAGAAGACGCCTGCAGGCCCCTTTTGGCGCGGATCCTCGGTGAAAACCCCCGAAGCGCGTGAGCGCCGCGAATGAGGAAGTCCCGCCGAGCAATCGTTAAGCCCGAGCGGTGCGAGAAACTCCTCTTCAAGGTAGCGGCGAGGCGTGCGGCCGTCGATGCGGCGGATGAGCTCACCGAGTACAATGTGCGCCGTGAAAGTGTGATAGACGCATTTTGCACCTGGAGCGGTCGCTGGCCGCATGCCTGCAATTCGGCGCGCGCCCGGGCGCGGCCCGAGCCAGGAAACGAGGTCGAACAGCGACGCGCGCGCCTCGAGCCCCGCCCGGTGGAGAAGGAGGTCGAGCGGGGTAATCTCCTCCTTGCCGTGGCGACCGAACTCGGGCCAATAACGCGCAACAGGTGCCGCGAGATCGAGCTTGCCCTCGTCGGCAAGCTTGTGAATCGCGGTCGCAACAAAGGCCTTTGTGCCTGAAAAGAGAAGAAAGGGCGTCGAATCGCGGACGGGACGTTTGTGCCTCGCATCGGCGTAGCCGCCTGAACGGACATAGACAAGCCGATCGCCGCGCACCACGGCGATTGATGCGCCGTGATGAAGCCCTCGCGCAAGCTGCGCATCGAAAACGCGCGCGATTTTGTCCTCCATGGCAACCTCCCGCCGGCGCGTCACGGCCGACGGCGCCATTCCAGCACGGAGTTTCGTCCTCGTCAACCCGAATGAAGGCGCATTGCACACCGCTAAGCCCAAAGCACGATTGCGTTCGCATGCCATTCGCGATACTCTTTTATCGAAATCCACATCGGGGGCCACCGTGCACGAACTGCTCATCGCCGACCGGGTAAAAGGCGAACGCGAAATCGCGATCTTCCGCATCGTCCTTGTTGTGATTTCCGCCGTCCTCGTTCTCCTCATGGTCGCCTTCGGAACGGCGGGGTTCACCATCTCGGACTACTTCAATCTCTTCGCATGCGGCGCCATGGTCCTGCGAACACGCTCTACGCGGGGATCTTCGCCGCCCTTACCTATGCGGCAATGATCGTGGTTATGGCGGCCGAGGGCTCGTTTTTGTCACGATGCGCTCCGAGACCGGCCTCGTCATGCGCAACGACCTTTTCAACGAGGCGCTCAAAGCCGTCGTCCTCGCGCTCACGGGGGCCATCGGCTTTGGGGCGTCGCGTCGCTTCGACAGACTTTTCGAGGAGTCACTGGCCGCACAACGCGAACGCGAGCACATCCGCGACATGTTCGGCCGCTATGTATCCGACGAACTCGTCGACAAGATACTCTCGCACAAGGTTTCGCTCGAAGGCGAACGCCGAAATGCGACGATTATGTTCATCGACATCCGCAACTTCACCTCGCTCGCGGAAAAGGCCGAACCTCATCGCGATACTCAACAATTTCTTCAAATTGTTGAGTAACGTCATCGCCTCGCACGGCGGCTTTATCGACAAGTTCACCGGCGACGCAATCATGGTCGTCGTCGGCGCCCCCGAGGCACGCGAAGGGCACACAAAGGCGGCGATCGACTGCGCCCGCGAGCTCAGCACAGCGCTCGGCACGATGAACGCCTGGGTGCGGAGCCTCGGTATCGACAGGGAATTCGGTTTTGGCATCGGCATCAATTCGGGCGAGGTCGCCGTCGGCAACGTCGGCACAGAGCGACGCATGGAGTATACGGCCCTGGGCGACACCGTCAATGTCGCAAGCAGACTCGAGCAGCTCACGCGCAAAATCGGCGTCCCCATCGTCGTCGGCGAATCCTGCCGCGCGGCCTGCGGCGACGATTGCGGGCTTAAAGGTCCCTACCTCGCAAAGCTTAAGGGCCGCGAGGCGCCGGTCAAAGTCTACGCGATCACGGCGCCTTCAGGCCACAGCGAGGACGGTGCGGCCCCCACCCGCGATACGCGCGGAGGCGGCGTTTTCGCCGAGGGCTAGGGTCGCAGGCACATACAGCGGAAAGAAAAGACACGAAAAAAGGCTCCATGAGCGCGGACCAGAGAGACGAAGACACACAGGATCTTGACGAAGGCGTCGTAGCGCCAGGCGCCGCGCGGCTTGCGGCTTTTTTCCGCCTCTTCGCCTCCATGCCGCACCGTGGTTCCGGAACCTATCTTGAGGCGCGATCGGCCCGGCTTCTTGCAGAATCCGTCGAACGCGAAAGTTCCGCGACGGACGAAACGGAGTCCTTCGCGGTAGACCTTTCAAGCGGCGCCTTCAGCGTCGCCCTCCACGGAGTCGTGTTGACGCTCAGCACACTCCTCTTGTGGGTCGCCGGGCTTGCCTCCGCAGCAACACGAGGAGCCGGACCCCTCCCGATGCGACTTGGCATCCTCGGATCCGTGCCCGCAGCCTTCGCCTGGGCGATTCTCGCCCTCGCCCTCGGCCTCGCCGCATGGGCCAGCCGGCCCCTGTGATCACTCGAGCGCTGCACGCACAAGAAGCGGGGTCATACGCTGCCTCCATCCAAGAATGTAATCGAGGAGCGCAAATCGATCGAGCGCGCGATATCCCTTGACCACGGCTCCGAGCCCTGCGGCTTTACAGGCAAAAAGAGGCTCGACGGAATCCACAACCGACTCGAAAACACCATCCGCTATCGCAAAGCCGACCTCGAGCTCGATCCAATCAGCGCCTTCGGCAGAGGTTTCGACGTACCGCGATTTGCCCCCGCTTGTAGCCCCCAATTCCCCGCCCGCGGCGCGCCTACCATCTTCCTCAAAGCTTGCCACCCCCGGTAGGCCGCTGGGCCACGTTTCACGCGTCACCCGGCTGTCCGAGCGCCGCTCAACCGCAAGCCCGCCATCGTGATTGATTTCATAGCGGGTGCGCCACTTCGCCTCACGGAGCTCGACCGTCTTTCCGGTCGTGATAAGCTGTACTTCAGCTTCCGTGGAGTCGTCGGACACAACGACGAGCGTCGCCGCATCCTGTCGTTCCACGATCCAACGTTCGACTTCGCATTCACGTCCGCCGCGTAGCTCATAGAGAACCGCGCCTGAAAGCTCAGCATCGGCCCCGGAATAAAACGGTACAGTAGCGTATCAAAACCGTAGACCTCTTCATATCTCGGCCGCCTCATTTAGCAGCGAAGTTCAAGTGCCACTTTGCCGCTTTCAAGCGACGCAAACCGCTGATCTTCTCGTTTTGGCGGCGGCGCGGGAGTAGCCCACGCCGCCGTAGGCGATGCCGTTCACTGCACCGCCCCATCCGTTTGCGCGCGGGAAACCTCTGCATCGCTTTTCTCACCCTTCGCGCCTACGACAGGGCGCAAACCGCAGGCGACAGCAACAAGGCCCGAACAAAGCGCGACCATCAGGACGCCCAATAGCTTCTTCAATGCGCATCGGTTCACTATCCCGTTCATCGTCAACAATCCTCCCTACCGGGGCGCGGCTTCACGGTAAACATTTGCTTCCTTCCTCCGCAGATACGATCATCCCGAATTGCCGCCGCAAGACAAACTTTAATAATTATTATATTCAAACCCCCAATGCAAGTCGCGCGATATACGGATCAAGTCCCGAATCATATCCCAAGAGATAATTCACAAGCGCCCACAACTCCAGGGCTTTAAGCCCACTAGGAGGCTCGCCCACGATCGCCCCTTCCATGATCGCCTCAACGGCATTTGCGCGCAACAAAATTCCTGATTCCGACTGATAGGCATCGACATACATAGTTTCCGCATGATCGCGATCAGAGACAAAATCCTCCGTATAGCGCCAGCCATTTTCTGCTACAGAGAACGCACCCCACTTCCGCCCCCACGTTGTTGCGCGGATTAAGTGTGGCATATCGGAAAAACACCATCGCGCAACAACCGTCTGATCAGCCTCGCGAATAGTCACACACTCGGGCGTGTCCAAGGAATACTGCAATAAAAGTCCATTTTTCTTTTTTGTTTCGACAATCGACTTTTCAAAAGTATCATAGCAGACTAAAAAACGTGCATCCTTATCATCTTCAATTATTTCAACAGTGTTTCCCGTTCGCCTAAACAGATAGACTCCCGCCGGCTTTTCCGCATGGCCAAGAAGGTATGTACGCCGCGCCTTTTCGATAGCACCATTTCCATCAAGATAAAAGCGTACAACTTCAGTATCGTAGCCGTGCTCCGAAAGGTAGCCATGGTGTGTATGCCTATATACGATAACAAATTGCGCGTCCTCAAAAGGAATAGCATCGATCATAGGAGCGGCGCGGCGGGGCCATTCGCGTTCAAGCTGCGCGGGGGTTCTAGGTGCATACTCCGCATTTTTCTGTTCTTTCTTCGGTATTTCTGTAACTGTGTCGCTCGCGACAGGTAGCTTTGCGATTTCTTGCGTTTGCGTTGCAGGCGTTATGCGCTGTGTAGGAGCCGAATCGGCGGGTGAAGAAGGCAAAGATGCCGTGGGAGAAACACTGGCGGGTGATTCACGACGTAAATCGCTTTTTTCACCACTACAGGCCCCAAAACACACGCAGATAAACAGCGTAAAGAGCGCAATGGCAAAGCGCCTATCATAATGCTTCATTTTTACCTCCTCACTGGTGCAGCATCTTTCCTAGACCGAACCCCACGAGGTGCAGCATCTTTCCTAGACCGAACCCCACGAATAGTATCTCCCTCGGCATCGAACCCGCCCCGGACAATGAAGCGCTGGATGCGACCACCCGCCTGTCTGTCCTCTCTAATCGCTTGGGCTATGCGTTCATTATCGGCTTGGCGAACAATAACACAACCCCAGGACTTGGATTCTGAAAACGGTTTAACATTAGAATGGATTGCATATCCGGTATCATCATAGCGACCGTAAAAATCTTTACCCGTAGTGTCATATACATTTACCTTTCCGACAGCATCGGTACGAATTATGTTGGGGCCATATTCATCACTTCTAATGCCCACCGATGTTATATTCCAGGCCCCAACAGGGAATGGCTCCGGGGTTGATCGCATATCCGATGTGTTACCCAATCGTTTTTTTTCCGCCGCGGTAGCAAAATACGGAGCTGCAGCTGTGGTAGTCACCACCCTATTATGCGCATCAACGTAGAACACCTCGCGCTTGGGAATAAGGCCCAGCTTCGCCTCGGGATCCGTGCTTGTCACAGTCACCTTGATGCGGTTCCGCTTTTCGCTCAGTTCCATGTACACATCACCGCCAAGGTAGCCAGCAAGCTCGGCGTCATCCATGGCCACGCCGGGAATACCCCGGAAGAGCGCATCCTCGAGCGTGGCTGATGTTTCTGCCAAACCTGTTTCGGCATATGCGGCGGCGATAATTGTCGCGCCCAATAAAATGAACAACAGTTTACGCATGATG
Source organism: Spirochaetota bacterium (assembly GCA_029265615.1). Lineage (GTDB taxonomy): Bacteria > Spirochaetota > Spirochaetia > Treponematales > Rectinemataceae > JAEUJG01. The sequence continues at coordinate 11,367 of JAJUIB010000020.1, read as the reverse complement.
TGCCTCCTCTGTGGCTCAACGCGCCCAGGGAAGGCCTTATGATTGAGGTATAGACGGGAAATTCGACTGCTACCTCCGGTTACGGACCTTTGGTGCCGGTTCTTGTGCGCCTATCCGCACCTGGAGCCTTCGTGCTAGGCTCGTAGCGGTAATGTGAGGAGTTTTAGATGGATGGCTATACGATTCTCTACGAAGATGAGGACATACTCGTCGCGAATAAGCTTGCACCGATTCCCGTGCAGCCTGAAAAAAGCGGCGACGCCTCGCTTCAAGAACTCCTCAAAAAAGAATGCGCGTCCCGGCAAGGCTCCCAGCCGGAACCGTTTCTCGAAGCCGTACACCGCATCGACCGGCGCGCAAGCGGCGCCGTCATTTTTGCAAAGACGCACCGCGCCCTCGAGACACTTGCCGCAGATTTCCGCGCACGCAGGATCGACAAAGAGTACGTTGCCTGCGTCGAGCGCGCTCCTGTGCCCGAAAGCGGACGCCTCGAGAACAGGCTCGTCTGGGACAAACGCAAAAATCTGGTGCGCGCATTTCCCCGGGCCTCGGAGACGGAGGATGCAAGGCGCCGCGTCGCGACGGAAGTCGGAATCCTCGATTACACGCTTTTAGGGCATTCGGAACGCTACTGGTTTGTCGTCGTGCACCTCGTCACCGGAAAGCATCACCAAATCCGCGCGCAACTTGCATGCGCGGGCTGTCCGATCAAAGGCGATATAAAGTATGGCGCGCGGCGAACCAATCCGAACGGACTTGTGATGCTCCACGCCCGCCGGCTTTCCTTTGTGCAGCCGCGCACGCGAAAGCTGCTCGAAATCGTGGCGCCCTTTCCACCTTCCGAGCCGCTCTGGCAGGCCGAGATCACCCGATAAGCGCAAGCTCGGCCCGCACGTAGGAGCGGTTTGCTTAAAGCCCCGCCTGCGGCTTTACGCGGTCGCGAGCGGCGAGCGCTTCAGCCATCGCCGGGCTGAGCGACAGAGCCTTGGAGTAGGCATCGTAGGCGCGCTTCCACTCGCCCAAAAGCTCGCAGGTCTGCCCCAGGCGATACCACCACCGCGGCATGGATGGCTCCTTTGCGACGGCGGTCGAATACGCTATGTCCGCATGCGAGTACTTTTTGAGGCGGAGATAGGCCTCGCCCATGAAAAAATACGCGGTCGGGACGCGGTCCGCCGTATCGGGGACACTTTCGATGTACTTGCCGAGGTAGCGAAGGCACTCGTTCATCTGCCCCAAGAAATAGTATGACTCACCCATTGCCTCGGCGATGCGCGCGTCAAATTGGAGCTTCAAGGCCGACTGTCCGGTGGCGATGACCTCGGCGTGGCGGCCGAGGCGGAAGAGGCTCCAGCACTTTACGGCATAGGCGTCCATACGCCGCGCATCGGTGGCGAGCTCGGCATCGCAGATGGCGACGGACTCGCTATACTTCGCCTGCGCCTCGGCGGTCTTGCCGGCGGTCTCAAGCTCGCGGCCCTGGCGGTACAGGAGGAGCGCATCGGGCTTGGTCTGTGCTGCGAGCGGAATCAAGGCAATCAAAGCGAGAAACAGGAAAAGAGGAAGAGCGATGCGGCGCATGCAGTTCTCCGAATCTAAGGTAGTGCTTGCGCCGCATTATCACCCGGATGGCACGCGCAAGGCAAGGCATCAAGGTGCCTCTCAGCGTCTTGATGCCTGCACCCAATTCGCCTTCAGCCCCTCCTACTGCAGAACTTCGTTGATCGCGGCGGCGGCTCGCCTCCCCTCGCCCATGGCAAGAATGACCGTCGCCGCGCCAAGAACAATGTCGCCGCCTGCATACACGCGGTCGATGCTTGTCTTCTGCCGTTCATCCACGAGAATATGCCCCTTCCTGTCGACTTTGAGCTCCGGCGTCGTCCGCGCGAGGAGGGGATTCGATTCGTTGCCAACGGCGACAATGACCGTGTCAAAAGGAACGACACGTTCGCTTCCGCGAATCGGCACGGGGCTCCTGCGCCCTGAGGCATCAGGCTCCCCAAGCTCGTACGACAGCACTTCGAGCGCCGCGGCGCGCCCGTCATCGCCTGCGATCACGCGTGTGGGACTCGACAGGAAGTCGAAGGCAACGCCCTCCTCCATCGCGTGGACAACTTCTTCGGCGCGGGCGGGCATCTCTTCGCGGGTGCGACGGTAGAGGACACGCACCTCCTCCGCGCCGAGACGGAGCGCCATGCGCGCCGCATCCATCGCGACATTGCCGCCGCCGAGCACCGCCACGCGGCGGCTCGGATAAATGGGTGTCGCCGCGCGCAGCCGGTCATAGGCGCGCATGAGATTTGCACGCGTCAGATACTCGTTGGCGCTGAAAACCCCGACGAGGTTTTCCCCCGGGATGTCCATGAACTTGGGAAGTCCGGCGCCGGTGCCGATAAAGACGGCGTCAAATCGGTCCTCCGCAAGAAGGGCCTTGAGAGCCCTCGTGCGGCCGACGAGAAAGTTGAGTTCGAACCGCACGCCCATCGAGCCAAGTCCTGCTGCCTCTTGGCGGACAAGCTCCTTCGGGAGGCGAAATTCGGGAATGCCGTAGACCATCACACCGCCCTCCTTCTGGAAGGCTTCGTACACGACCACCTCGTGCCCCTCGCGGCGAAGATCGGCGGCGCAGGTAAGCCCCGCAGGCCCCGAACCGACTATGGCAACGCGGTGTCCGCTTGAGCGCGGCGCCGAGGGGAGCGAGCAGGCGCCTGAGGCACGTTCGCGATCTGCGACATACCGTTCGAGCCGCCCGATCTGAACGGCTTTTTCCACGGAGCCGAGGGACTTGCCGACGGTGCAGGGCGCCTGGCACTGCTTCTCTTGGGGACAGACCCGGCCACAAATGGCAGGAAGGAGGTTTGTGCGTTTGATGACCCGCGCCGCCTCCGCAAAGTCGCCCTCGCGTATCTTGGCGATAAAGCCCGGAATGTCGACGCCGACCGGACAGCCCGCCACACAGGGGGCATTGCGGCAATTAAGGCAACGCTCCGCCTCGAGGCGCGCCTGCGCCTCGGTGTAGCCCTCAGCCACCTCGAGCATATTGGCCGCACGAACGGCGGGCTCTTGGCAGGGCATGTCCTGCGCAGGAATGGCAAGGCGCTCCCGCGGCGAAAGGTCGCGTCCCGAGAGCCTAATCGCGGTGATCCGCGCAAGCTCCGTCTCCGCCTGACGCGCGAAGTCGATATCGTTCATCGCCCACCCTCCCTGTCCTTCCCGAGAACGGCGGCGCGTTCCTCGGCAGCAAGACGCTCGGCTTCTTCGCGGAGGTGACAGGCCCTATGCGCCTCGTCCTCGATCGCTTTGTAGGAACGCAAGCGGCTCATCATTCCATCCCAGTCAACGAGGTGGCCGTCGAATTCGGGTCCGTCGACGCAGACGAACTTTGTCTCGCCGCCGACGGAAACACGGCAGCCGCCGCACATGCCCGTTCCGTCGATCATGATCGTGTTGAGCGACACGAGCGTCTTTACGCCGAAGGGCCGCGTCGCTTCGGCACAGAATTTCATCATGATGGGCGGGCCGACAGCGACGACGAGATCCGGCTTGGGATCGCGCCGACAGAGCTCGACGAGAGGCTCCGTGACCAGTGCCTTCCGCCCAGTCGAGCCGTCGTCGGTGACGATGATGTGCTCGTCGGCGATTGCGCCAAGTTCCTCCTGCATGATGAGGAGTCCGGCCGTCCGGGCGCCAGAGATAAGACTTAAACGGTTCCCGGCCGCCTTGAGCGCCTGGGCGATCGGATGAAGTGGCGCGAGTCCTATTCCGCCGCCGACGCAAACCGTCCAACCAAAGCGCTCGATGTGGGTGGGATTGCCGAGTGGACCGAGAAGAACGATCTCGTCGCCGGGTTCCTTGCGCGCGAGGGCGTGCGTGCTTGCGCCGACGGTTTGGAAAATCAGCGTCACCGCGCCCCGCGTGGGGTCTGCATCCGCAATCGTCAGCGGGATGCGCTCGCCAAAATCGGCATCGACCTGGACGATGACGAACTGGCCCGCCTTGCGTTCGCGTGCGACATGCGGCGCCTCGACCTCCACGCGGAAAACCTCCTCGGAAAGGCGCCGCTTCGAAAGTATCCGTGCCATCACTTTCCCCCGAACTTAAATTGGCCGACCGCAGATTCAAGGCCGTCGACCAGACCGCGGTTCCGCGAGGCGGCCTCGCCGACAAGACCGACGACGCGACCGAGAGACTGGGTCGCTCCCGCCCCCTCCTGCACCGCCTCCACAATCTCTTCGGAGGCGGCGACGATGCGCCGCATCGCCTCCTCCATCGCGCGCGACTCGGTGCGCTGCTCTTCCGCGAGCGTGCGGATGCCCTGTGTCGCGTCGGTGAGCGCGTTGACGCTCTTCAGTATCTCCTCCGCTCCGCTTTGCTGCTCGCTCATCGACGAGGCGATGGTGCGGACAAGGTTGCCCGTTTCGGAAACCCCCTCGGAGATGCGGCCGAACGCCGCCCCCGCGCGATCGGCGAGGCCAGCGCCCCGCTCGATCTTCTGGTTCATACCCTGGATGAGGCCGACGATCTCTTTCGCGCTCCGCGAGGCGGATTCCGCGAGGCCGCGCACTTCGTCGGCGACCACCGCAAACCCGGCGCCGGCGTCGCCCGCGTGAGCCGCCTCAATTGCGGCGTTCATCGCAAGAAGATTGGTCTGAGCCGCGATCTTCGAAATGACGCCGATAATCTCCTTCACCGACTTGGAGGCCGCTTCGATCTCGGCGATCGAGGCAAGCGAGGCTTTGAGCGCCTCGCCGCCCTCCGCGCTCGCCGCGGCGAGCTTGCCCGCTATCTCGTCAGCCTGTGAGGATAGCCGCGACACCGAGGCAATATTCGCGACCATCTCACTCACCGCCGCGCCGCTCTGTTCAACAGCGCTCGCCTGCTCGCCGACACGATCGGCGACCAGATCGATGGAGCGGAGCATTCGCTCGATTTCCGCGCTCGAGGCAGCCACCGCCTCGGATTGGCGTTCGGCGGCTCCGCGCATTGCCGCAATATTCCCGTCAAGGGCGCCGACTGCGCTCCCCGCGTGGTCTGCGGATTCGGCGAGTTCGAGTGCGCCTGCCTGCACCCGGTCGGAAAGCTCGCGCACCTTGCGCAAGGTGGCCTCGACGACGTCGAGAAAGTGGTTGAGCCGCGCCGCAAGTCGCCCGAGCTCGTCGTTCCGGACGACAGGCACGCGCTTTGCAAGGTCCCCTCCCCCGCGGAGAATGTCGCCGAGCCGCTCTTCGAGCGTCTCTGCCTGCCGCCCCAGACTCTTCCCCATGCTGGCGAAGAGGCTGAACGCCCAGGCGCCAATCGCGAGGGCAAGGAGCCCCGCCTTGAGCGTAAATGTGCCCGTCGAGAGCCCGCCCGAGGCAGAGCTCTCTATCGCCGCCAAGCCGCCGACACCGAGCAGAACCGCCATGAGCAAGGAACTTGCAGCGGAAGCGAGGACCAACCGGCGGCCGAACCGCATGTCGCGCGCCCCGTCGGGCACGCGGGTGAAATCGAGCCGCGTCATTGCGGGCCGGATTGCCTCCTCGACAAGGACGATGGATTGCACGGCCGCCATGAGGCCTCCGGAGGCGAAAACGGCGAGCATCTTTGCGACAAAAAGCGCCCCGTGCCCCGTACCACGGGACAGCCGATCCGCAAGTATGCCGATGGCGGGGCCGACCACAAAGGCCGCGCTAATGAAGGCGAGAATGAGTATCGTGGCCCGCCCCTGCACGGCATAGGCTGCGGCACGCAAACCCGCGTCGGGCTCCTCCCCCCGCGAAAGAAGGGCATCTGCATCCGCAAGTGGCTTGAGAAGGCGAAAAAGGGCGAAACAGGAGACCGCCTCAAGGACGACCACGATCGCCGTAAAAATGGGCATGTACGACAGGAGTGCTCCGATATCCCGCTCGATAAAGAGCGCCCGGTACAGCTGCAGAGCGTACACTGCGAGGAAGGAAACGAAGAACATCGACCAGACGGCCTTGGCGCGGAATCCCTTCATGGGACGAACCTCCCGGTGCTGTGCGTGCCTCCGCCCCGCTTGAGAGGGCTTTGGCGCCTCTATCATAGACACAAGCGGACACTTTGTAAAATCATAATGGGCTCCATCGCCCGCGATTCCGCCCCCGCCGGGTGACCAAAGCGCCCGAACACGCTACTATGTAGGCGCAAGCGAAACGCCTGCGGATTGCAGCCGATTCTGCCCGAGAGAGGAATGCCATGCCTGTCCCCCTCACGATCGACAAATACCGCTATACGCCCTTTTTTAACCCCGAGGACTTCATCGGCTACATTAGGCGCCTTGGGAAGCTCGGCTCGCGCCCCGCGCCCGAGGCTGTCATTCTTTCCTACCAGCGTAGTCTTTTTTCCTATGTAGAGCGCGAAACACCAGTAAGCCGCGCCGAGGGTTATTTCGGCCCCCACCTCCGCTACCTCGAAACGACGGGGGGGCGTGTCGCCGTCGTCGGCAACTTCGGTGTCGGGGCCCCCGCCGCGGCGGTCATGCTCGAGGAACTCATCGCGTTCGGATCCCGCCGCTTCATCTCCGTCGGTACGGCGGGAAGCCTCGTCGCCGACCTTCCGCCCGGCTCGCTCGTGCTCTGCGACAGCGCCTTGCGCGACGAGGGCACGAGCTATCATTACCTTCCCGCAGACGAGCCCGCCCGCCCTTCCCCCGCCCTCACCGAACGCCTCGGGTGCTCCCTCTTCCGAAAAGGGCTTGCGCACCGCCGCGGCCCCGCATGGACGACCGACGCCATTTACCGAGAAACACCCGAGGAGGTCCGCCGCTTCCGCGACGGAGGCGCCCTCGTCGCCGAGATGGAAGCTGCCGCACTCTTCGCCGTCGCCGCCCACCGCGGCGTGGAGATCGCCGCCTGCTTTAGCGTGAGCGACACCCTCGCCGAGCTTGCGTGGCGTCCGGAGTTCCACGCGGAAACCACAGAGGAGGGGCTCAAGCTAATCTTCGAGGCCGCACTGGAGGCGCTTTCCTAGCCTCGCCCTCGTCCCACCGCGCGTGAAAGATCGCTATACTTAAAATGCGATCACTTCACGCACGGAGGCACGGGATGCCCATCTACGAATCCATGCTCGACCTGGTGGGGAACACCCCCCTGGTCTATCTCCGGAGGCTCGGCGCGGGACTGCCCGCCCGCGTCGCGGTCAAGCTCGAATCGAAAAATCCGCTTGCGAGCGTCAAGGACCGCGTCGGCCGCTCGATTATCGAGGCGGCCGAGCGCGACGGCCTCCTTAAGCCCGGCGGCACCATTGTCGAGGCGACGAGCGGCAACACCGGCATCGCACTCGCCTGGGTCGGTGCGGTAAAGGGGTATCACGTAGTTCTCGCTATGCCCGATACGATGAGCATCGAGCGTCGGAAGTTGCTTGCCGCGCTCGGCGCGACGCTCGAACTCACACCGGGGGCCGAGGGTATGGCGGGCGCCGTGCGCCGCGCGGCAGAGATCGCGCGGCGCACGCCGGGAGCGATCCTCGCGCGACAGTTCGAGAATCCTGCAAACCCCGCGGCCCACCGCTCAGGCACCGCGGAGGAAATCTGGCGCGACACAGCGGGAAAAATCGACGCATTCGTTGCGGGCGTCGGCACGGGCGGCACCCTGTCGGGCGCGGGCGGCAGGCTCAAGGAACTCAAGCCGGGGCTCCGTGTCGTCGCGGTGGAACCCGCCGAATCCCCCCTCATCTCGGGAGGCCGAGCTGCCGCGCACAAAATTCAGGGCATCGGCGCGAATTTCGTGCCACCAATTTACGACCGCTCAGTTGCAGACGAAGTGATGACGGTGCCCGGCCTCGAGGCTGGGGAATTCGCCCGCCGCCTTGCGCGCGAGGAGGGCATCCTCGCCGGCATTTCCGCGGGAGCCAACGTCGCGGCCGCACTCCGTGTTGCCGCCCGCCCTGAATTCGCAGGGGGCCTTGTCGTCACCCTGATCTGCGATACTGGCGAACGCTACCTCTCCACCTGGCTCTTCGAGTAACAGCGGAGTGCGCAGATCTAGCCCCGGCGCGGCGCGTTTCGAGCATTATTGAACGACTTCTTCTTCGGCATATTGAACAAAACGACGAAGCGTCTTACTATGATTGCGGCTCGGATCGAGCCGCAATCCCCATCCCCATCTCTCTTTCAAGGAACAGGTATGCCCGATACGAAGAACATGGTGATGATCGACGGCAACACCGCCGCGGCGCACGTCGCCCATGCGGTGAGCGAGGTCATCGCGATCTACCCGATCACCCCGTCTTCGCCCATGGGCGAGCTCTCCGACGAGTACTCCGCCCAGGGCCGCAAGAACATCTGGGGCACAGTGCCTCAGGTCGTCGAGATGCAGTCCGAGGCAGGCGCCGCCGGCGCCGTCCACGGCGCGCTCACCACCGGCGCCCTCACGACCACCTTCACCGCCTCCCAGGGTCTCCTCCTCATGATCCCGAACATGTACAAGATCGCGGGCGAGTGCACCTCCGCGGTCTTCCACATCGCCGCCCGCGCCGTCGCGGCCCAGGCCCTCTCCATCTTCGGCGATCACCAGGACGTGATGGCGGCCCGCCAGACCGGCTGGGCCATGCTCGCTTCCAACAACGTCCAGGAGGTCATGGACACGGCGCTCATCGCGCACGCGGCAACGCTCGAGGCGCGCGTCCCCTTCCTCCACTTCTTCGACGGCTTCCGCACCTCCCACGAGGTTTCGAAGGTCGAGGAGCTCTCCTACGACGTGATGCGGCAGATGATCTCCGACGAGCTTGTGCGCGCGCACCGCGCCCGCGGCCTCAATCCCGAGAATCCCGCCATCCGCGGCACGAGCCAGAACCCCGACGTGTACTTCGCCGCCCGCGAGGCCGCAAATAAGTACTACGCGAAGGTTCCCGCCATTGTCGAGCAGACGATGGAAAAATTCGCGAACCTCACGGGCCGCAGATACCGGCTCTTCGACTACGTCGGCGCGCCCGACGCCGAGCGCGTGGTCGTCGTGATGGGTTCCGGCGCCGATGTCGTCAAGGAAACCGTTGAGCAGCTCGTCAAGCAGGGCGAGAAGGTCGGCGTCCTCATTGTCCGCCTTTTCCGCCCCTTCTCCGTCGAGCATTTTGTGAAAGCCCTCCCCGCGACGGTCAAGAGCATCGCCGTCCTCGACCGCACGAAAGAGCCCGGGGCCATCGGCGAGCCCCTCTACGAGGACGTCCGCACCGCAATTGGCGAGGCGATGGGTGCGGGTACGGCCTCCTTCAAGTCCTGGCCGACCGTCATCGGCGGCCGCTACGGCCTCGGTTCCTACGAATTCACTCCCGCGATGGCCAAGGGCGTCCTCGATGAACTCAAAAAGAGCGCACCGAAGAACCACTTCACCGTCGGCATCGTCGACGACGTGATGCACACGAACATCGCCTATGACGAATCCTTCCACCTCGATGCTCCCGGCGTCGTCGAGTGCCTCTTCTACGGCCTCGGCGCGGACGGTACCGTCGGCGCGAACAAGAACTCCATCAAGATCATCGGCGACGAGACGGACAACAGCGCCCAGGGCTACTTCGTCTACGACTCGAAGAAGTCCGGCACCTACACAATCTCCCACCTCCGCTTTGGCCCGAAGAAGATCGACAAGCCCTACCTCGTCTCCAAGGCCGACTTCATCGCCTGTCATAAGTTCGGCTTCCTCGAGAAGCTCGATATGCTCGCGAACGCGAAGGACGGCGGCGTCTTCCTCCTCAACAGTCCCTTCCCCGCCGACAAGGTCTGGGACGAGATCCCCGTCGAGGTGCAGAAGCGCATCGTCGACAAGAAGCTTAAGTTCTATGTGATCGACGGCATGGCGATCGCGGAGAAGGCCGGCATGGGCAACCGCATCAACACGGTCATGCAAACCGCCTTCTTCAAGATCTCCGGCGTCCTCCCCGAAGCCGAGGCCGTTAAGCTCATCAAGAAGTACACGGAGAAGACCTATGCCCGGAAGGGTGCCGACGTCGTTGCCAAGAACCTCGCCGCGATCGACATGGCGCTCTCCGCGGTCGAGGAGGTCAAGGTCGGAACCGTCTCCTCAAAGCACCACATGAAGACGCCTTACACGCCCGATGCGCCCGCCTTCGTCAAAGAGGTCATCGGCGAGATGATCGCCGCCCGCGGCGACAAGCTCCCCGTTTCGAAGCTCCCCGACGACGGCACCTTCCCCACCGGGACGAGCAAGTACGAGAAGCGTAACATCGCAGAAAAGATCCCGGTGTGGAATCCCGAGCTCTGCATCCAGTGCGGCCAGTGCTCCCTCGTCTGCCCCCATGCCGTCATCCGCATGAAGGCCTACGATCCCGCCCTTCTTTCCAAGGCGCCTGCGACCTGGAAGAGCGCCGATGCGAAGCCCGCCCTCAAGGAGTTCGCAGGACAGAAGGTGACCGTCCAGGTGAGTCCCGAGGACTGCACCGGCTGCGGCGTCTGCGTGAACACCTGCCCCGCCAAGGACAAGGCCAATCCGGAACGCAAGGCGATCAACCTCGAACCCCAGATGCCGCTCCGCGAGGCGGAGGCAAAGAATTGGGACTTCTTCCTCTCCATCCCCAATCCGGACACGAAGAAGCTCAACCTCGGCACAATCGTCGGCACCCAGCTCAAGCAGCCGCTCTTCGAGTTCTCGGGCGCCTGCGCCGGCTGCGGTGAAACCCCCTACGTCAAGCTCCTGAGCCAGCTTTTCGGCGACCGCGCGATGATCGCGAACGCGACGGGCTGTTCCTCGATCTACGGCGGCAACCTCCCCAACACGCCCTACGCGCGGCGCGCGGACGGCAAGGGCCCCGCCTGGTCGAACAGCCTCTTCGAGGACGCTGCGGAATTCGGTCTTGGCATGCGCCTTACCGCCGACAAGACCGCCGAATACGCCCGCGAGCTCCTCGTCGCCAACAAGGGCAAGGGCATCCCCGCCGCGCTTGTCGACAAAATCCTCGCCAATCCCCAGTCAACGGATGACGAGATCGAGACTGCGCGTGCCGACGTCGCCGAGCTTAAGAGGGAGCTCGCCAAGGTGAAGGAGGCCTGGGCGGCTAACCTTGCATCCGTCGCGGACGAGGGGCTTATCCGGAAGTCAGTGTGGATCTTCGGCGGCGACGGCTGGGCCTACGACATCGGCTTCGGCGGCCTTGACCACGTCATCGCCTCCGGCCGCAATGTCAACCTCCTCGTCATGGACACCGAGGTTTACTCGAACACGGGCGGCCAGGCATCCAAGGCCACGCCCTTCGGTGCCGTCGCCAAGTTCGCCATGGCGGGCAAGGACGTCGGCAAAAAGGACCTCGGCATGATCGCCATGTCCTACGGCTACGTCTATGTCGCCTCCATCGCGATGGGCGCGAATATGCTCCAGGCCATCAAGGCCTTCCGCGAGGCCGAGAGCTACGACGGCC
>JAJUIB010000034.1 GCA_029265615.1 Spirochaetota bacterium | reverse complement strand
TTCTATGCGTTAATTACGCCTGGTGACTATTGTGAGGGGGACACACCCGTTCCCATTCCGAACACGGAAGTTAAGCCCCTCAACGCCGATGGTACTGCCTTCGCGGTGGGAGAGTAGGTCGTCGCCAGGCTTTTTTATTTTCACCTTGCCTCTTTACTCGCTTGTCTGCCTATTCGCCTTCCGGACCCCTAATCGGAGCAAACGGGGCGTCGTTTGTGGCCCCCGATTTGGCGAGGTGCCGCTGTTCTTGCCCCGCGCCGATAAAGGTGTTACACTTACGGCTGTTCCTGTACTACGCGCAACGGGGGATTTTAATGGCCGAACGGGATACGCAAATCCAGCTCGTCACCTTTCAGATCAGCGAAGAGCTCTACGGCATCGACATCATGGACGTGAAAGAGATAGTCCGCGTCCAGGAAATTCGCCAAATCCCCAATGCGCCTGGCTATGTTGAGGGACTTTTCAACCTTCGCGGTGAGATTATTCCCATCATCTCGCTCCACAAGCGCTTCCACCTCAAGAAGTCGCAGGCGAGCGAGGAGGACGAGCTTCTTTCCGGATTCATCATCATCGACATTGATGGCATGAAGCTCGGCGTTATCATTGACAAGGTTGAACGCGTCGTTTCCATCGAAGCTGACGAGGTGCAGCCCCCGCCCCAGATGCTTTCCGGCATCGGCGCTGAATATATCCAGGGTGTTGTCCACCGCGACGGGGGATACCTCATCATTCTCGATATCAAGAAGCTCTTCAATCCGAAGGAGCTCAAAAAGATCGACGAAATTCGTCGCTAGAGGCTGGCTAGACGCGCATGAGCATTCCCGTCTTCTGCTCATACATTCGCAGAAAGGACATGGATTCCGTCCTCAATTGCCTCGTGACCGACGACATTGGTCCCGGAGAGTATCTTGAGCGCTTTCAAAAGGCGAGTAGGGAAGCGCTTGGCTTCGACTTTGGCATCGCCGTCCGAAGCCCGTATCTCGCGCTCGGCCTTGCGCTCGACGCGGTGGGTCTTGAGCCGGGCGATGCGGTTGCGATTTCTGCGCTGTCGCCTGTGTACTATGAGGCGGTGTTGCGCGAGCGGCGCCTTGAGCCGGTGTGGGTCGATGTCGCGCCCGATAGCGCATCTCCGAATGCCGAGACTTTTTTTGCCGCGATTCAGGCGGCCCCCAAAAAACCCCGCGCCTGCGTGCTGTTTGAGGCTCTCGGTATCATACCTGATCCCGAGGAGGTCGCCGGTCTCGGGCTTACGGTGATCGAAGATGTTTCGCATTCCCTCGGCGCCTATCGTGGCGAGGTCCGGGCCGGGAACCTCGGGCACCTTGCGTTTCTCGGCCTCGAGTCGGGGTCGCTTATTACGGCAGGTGGTGGCGCCCTGCTGTTTGCTCAGGCGAGACGCGACGCCACCGTCTTGCGCAACCGCGCCGAAGGTCTTTTGCCGGAACTGCGCATGACCGACTATAACGCCGCACTCGGGTTCGCCCAGCTTAAGGAGCTTGAGACGAACATCGAAAAGCGCCGCGAGCTTTATGGCGTTTTCCGCCAGGCGCTTGCGCGGACCCGTCACGGCGTTCTTTCCCAGGACGGCGAGGGTGAACCCGCCTATTGGGCCTTTCCCGTGCTCCTTGCCTCGGGCATGAAGGATGTACGCGCCTACGCGAAGAAAAAGGAGATCGAGACGGAGCCGGCCTTCGAGTCAAGCCTTGTCGGTCGCGGTCTGGTCCCTGAGGGCCTGTGCCCCAACGCGCGATCCCTGTGCCTCCGGGCTCTGCTCTTCCCCCTCCATCAGCGCATCGGCCAGGAGGGCGCCCAGAAGCTATCGCGGGTCCTCGCGACGCTTCCGTAAGGGACCGTGCATGGCCGCGCGCAAGGTCCTCATCATCGCCAACCTCATGAAGGACGATGCCGCAGGCGTCGCGCGCGAAATGGCCGCGCACCTTGCCACGCTCGGGGTCGCAAGCGAAGTCTACGGTTCCTCAGGTCCTCCCGATGCCCATCATCCCTCTGCGGAGGGCGCAGACCTCGTCGTGTCGCTCGGCGGAGACGGGACGGTGCTTTTCGCCGCGCGCGCCGCCGCCCGCTCCGGCGTGCCGATTTTGCCTTTCAATCTCGGCCGCCTCGGTTTTATCGCCGGTTTCGGCAAATCAGACTGGATGGTCGCCCTCGATTTTTGGCTCGAGGGCAAGCTGGGGCTCACCGCCCGCTCGATGCTCGCCATCGAGGTGCGGCGCGCGGGCGAACGGGTAGCTGAGTTCCTTGCGCTGAATGACGGCGTCGTTTCCGCCCAGGGCATCGCCAAGGTGATTGGCCTCGACATCCGCGTCGGAGGCCATGCCCTGGGCGCATACCGCTCGGACGGTGTCATTGTTGCGACGCCCACGGGCTCCACGGCCTACAACCTTGCGGCCGGCGGCCCGGTCCTCCATCCCGAGATGGATGCGATGATACTCAATCCCGTTTGTCCATTCACGCTGTCAAACCGGCCTCTTGTCGTGCCGGGGGGCGAACGCATCGACGTTGTCGTCGAGGAAGGGAAGCGCACCGCGGTCATGCTCACCGTTGATGGTCAGCTTACCTACGATCTCCATGCGGCCGACCGCGTTTCCTTCACGCACGCAGAGCGTCGCGCACTCATCTATACGCCGGAGCGCTACACGTTTTACGAGGTGCTCCGCGAAAAACTGAGCTGGTCCGGGGGACCCAATGCTTGAGGAGCTTTCCGTTCGGGATTTTGCACTCATCGAGCGGCTCGCCGTTTCCCTTTCTGGAGGCCTGACAATACTGACTGGCGAGACGGGTGCAGGCAAGTCCCTGCTTGTCGGTGCGATAGGCTTTCTCCTCGGTGGGAAGGCCGACACGGGCGTCATCCGTGCGGGCGCGGAAGAAGCCGTCGTTTCGGGCGTCTTTGACGTGTCGCACAACGCGGACGCCCGCGCCTGGCTTGAGACGCGTGGCATCGAGCCTGAGGATGGCAGGGTCCTCGTGCGGCGCGGCATCAAGGCGAGCGGCCGCGGCTCGGTGTTCATCCAGAATCAGCCCGTTCTTAGGGCCGATCTTGCGGCCCTTGCCGCCCTTCTTGTCGATCTCCACGGCCAGCATGAGCAGCAGTCGCTCCTTGCGAGCGACAACCACCGGCGCATCCTCGATCGGTACGCGGGCATCGAGGAGGAGACTACCGCCTTCGGTGCCCGTTTTGCCGAGCTGGCGGCCCGCCGCCGCGCGTTCGAGAGCGCGCTCGCTTCGGAAAAGGAGCGTGCGCGGGAAATGGAAGTCCTTCGGTACGCTATCGACGAGATCGCACGAGCCAAATTACGGCGCGGCGAGGAGGCCGAGCTCGAGGCCGAGGAGCGCCTCCTTTCCCAGCATGAGAAGCTTTTTGCGGCTGTCCAGGATGCGCACGAGGCGCTTGCCTATTCAGGCGAGACGGGGAGCGTCCTTTCCGCGCTCCGCCGCGGCCGGGCCGCCCTCGATGCCGCGCAGGGCATCGACGCAAACCTTGCGGAGCTTGCGCGCCGTGCCGATGACGCCTACTACGAGCTTGAGGATATCGCCGATTCGCTACGGAACTATGCAGGCAGCTTGCGTTACAGTCCCGAGCGGCTTGAGGAGATCGAATCCCGGCTTGCCGAACTCCATAGGCTTAAAAAAAAGTACGGCGGCTCGGTTGAGGAGGTTCTCACCCGCTTCGAAGAGGATACGGAGCGCCTTGCCCGGCTCGAAACCTGGGAGGAGGACAAAGAAGGCCTTGCGGCTGACATCGCGACTCGCGAAGCCGAGGTGCTTGCCGCCGCGCTTGAACTTTCGCGCAAGCGCACGGATGCGGCCCGCTCGCTTGAAGGCCGCGTCGAAGCCATTCTTCACACGCTCGGCATGCCGCGGGCTCGCTTTATGGTTCGTGTTGCGCGCAAGGAACCCGAAGGGGGGAAGCCGATCGTTGGTCCGCAGGGCGTGGACGAGGTCGAATTCCTCATTGCGCCGAACCCGGGCGAAGCGGCGCGCCCGCTTGCGCGCATCGCGTCTGGCGGCGAATTGTCGCGCGTCGCGCTCGCGGCCAAAACGGTGCTTGCGGAGTGCGATACGGTCGGCACTCTCATTTTCGACGAGGTCGATGCGGGCATCGGCGGCGAAGTCGCCGTCGCTGTCGGCGAGCACCTTGCGGCCCTTGGCCGGCGCCGACAGGTGCTGTGTATAACGCATCTCGCCTCCATCGCCGCACGCGCCGATAATCACTACAGGGTTGAAAAAGATGTGGCCGAGGGGCGGACCTCCACACGCCTTACACGGATGGACGGAAGGGCGCGGGCCGAGGAGATCGCCCGCATGCTCGCGGGCGATCCTGAGGAGGAGGCTTCCGTGGCGCATGCGACCGAGCTTCTCCGTAAGTACGGGAATTGGTGGGACGGCTGATGGGAAAAATAACGCAGGAGCAACGCAACCGGTACTTCGAGATCGTCAAAGAGTACCGGAAGACGATCGAGGCAGGTGTGGCAAAGGAGCGGACGCTCCTCGACCTCCTCGCGAAAGACGATTCGGCGGCCGCCTATAAGCGGCTCGTCCTCGCCGAGACGGCGCTCGACCTCAGCTCGTGGTACATCCTCGTGAGCACGCTGTCCGTCTCGATGCTCGGCATCAAGAACGAGGATTATCTCCTTGAGGGGCGGAAAACGCTCGTGCGTGCGCTCAAATACCTTGAGGACACCGTTACGGCGACGCTGGACGGCCCCTATTCGGACTATGAGGAGCGGCTTGCCGAGATAAAGGATTTCGATGCCGCCTCGCGGTTTAAGCTCATTAGAAAATTCGGCTTTGCCATCCAATCGCTCGAGGACGCCTTCGGGGAAAACTCGAAATATGGCTGGTCCTTTCTCGAGATATGGGGCAAGTACGGGGCTCTCGCAAAAAACCTCGTCGATCTGCGGAGCGCCGTGACCGATCTAGGCTTCGATTCGCCGATCCGGCCCATCGTGATGGGGCACCTTGCCATCGTCAAACAAACGCTCCAGCGTTGCGCCGACAAGTACCGCGAGCAGTACGAGATATACACCCACAAGCCCCAGGATTTCAGACAGGCGATCGTCTATCTCTCCGCGCTGAGGCGGCTCTACATGAACCTGGGAGAGCGCGACGAGGCCGAGACGACCAAAAAGAAAATGGACGTGTGGAACGCCAAGCTCGAGGCCGAGTCGAAACGCCAAGAGGCCGCGAAGCGTTAAAGTAAACCTTGTGGCTTACCCGCTTTGCGGCGTACCTGTGGCGCGGTAGCTTAGCGCTGGTTCGCGGCGAGCTCGTGGAGCGCATCGTGGGGGAAGAGCGCTCCCATGCTTGTTTCCACGATGTCGTCCGCCGTGGCGCCAAACGCGACCGGGGCTTCGGCGGAAAGAAATTCGGAAAGCACCTGGCGACAGGCGCCGCAGGGGCTCACCGGATAGCTTGCGTCGGGCGTCGCGATGACAATACCTGAAAATTCGCGGCGGCCTGCGCTCACTGCGGCAAGAAGCGCGCTCCGTTCGGCACACACCGTGAGGCCAAAGGAGCGATTTTCGACATTGGTGCCCGTGAACACGGTTCCATCAGGGCAGAGGAGCGCGGCTCCGACTCTGAAGCGCGAGTAGGGCGAATACGAGGCGTTTGCGGCCTCGAGGGCGAGAGCGAAAAGGCGCTTCGTGTCCATGTATCCTCCGCGTATTCGGTTGACAGCGACAAGCGCTAGTATATACCATTCTCCGATCGAGAGGGAAGCGAGCCCCGCATATCGGGCGCGCGGCCCGGGAAAGGATTGCGCGCGCTATGGAAGAGAGCGGGAAGCGGCGATTTGCCGCCATTATGCTCGCGGTCGCGGGGCTTGCATATTTTTTTCTCGCCGCGCGCCCCCTGTCCAAGGCCCTCGTTCTTGAACCCCGCTGGGCGCACGCACTTGACGCGGCGCCTGCGCTCGCCGCGCCGACGGCCGCGGGGGCGCCATCCGCTACAAAGAC
This sequence comes from Spirochaetota bacterium, assembly GCA_029265615.1. Classification (GTDB taxonomy): domain Bacteria; phylum Spirochaetota; class Spirochaetia; order Treponematales; family Rectinemataceae; genus JAEUJG01. The sequence goes on along the minus strand of JAJUIB010000034.1, from coordinate 13,200 downwards.
GCAGTCTGCCTTACGCCTTGACTTCGGTGCAGGCTCAGGCATTCCGTACCGAATCGCGGGTCGCTATGGCTATTTTGACCCCGAAAGCGGCCCCGTCTTCGCCGCCCCCGAGGGCTTCGGCGTCGCGCTTTCCCCCGGTGCGTACATCGCCTATGATCGGCTGCCCGAGTCTCTCGAGCTTCGCGCTCCCGACGGCACTGTGGCTCAGCGCATCGCCGAGCCGGGCTATCCGTTTTTTGCCGCAGGGCGACTGTTTCTCCTTGCACCGGGGCAGTGCGCGGTTTCGGAACTCGATTCCGATGGCCGTGTCCTGTGGTCGCGCGGCTTTTCGTCGGTGATCACCGCGTTCTCCGCGAGCCCCGCGCTCGCCGTGTTCGGCCTGATGGATGGCCAGATAGTCGGCATAGGCCGGGGTGGCGAGGAGCTCCTCGCCTTTTCGCCCGGCGGCAGCCGCATCGCCGGCATCTACGGCTGCGCGGTCTCCGCGGATGGATCGCTCGTCGCGGCCATCTCGGGGATAGATCGCCAGCGTCTCGTTGTCCTTGAACGTCGTTCTTCCGCGTATCGCGTTACGTATCACCGCTGGCTCGAGTCGGATTTTCGCAGATCCGTTGCCATGGCTTTCACCGAAGATGGCCGCTATCTCTTCTACGAGGCGCCCACGGGGCTTGGCATATACAACTGCGACGCGCGGCGCGAAGCGCTCTTGGCCGCCGAGCCTTTGTCCTCGCTTGGCGCCTATGCTCCCGAGCGGGACCTCCTTCTCGCGCTCGAACGGGGACAGGCGACGACGCGGCTTGTCGCCGCCTCGCCCGAAGGTCGACGCCTCTATACAGCCCCCTTTGCGGCCGCAGATGCCTTCCTGGTCCGTCGGGGCGATGCGCTCTTTCTCGGGGTTGCCGAATCTGCCGATTCGGCTTCGATCCTCAGGCTCGATTTCAAGGAGGAGTGATGAAGCCGCGCAGGGCCGGATGGCGTATCACCGCCTGTCTCGCTGCGGCCGTCGGGGGCTTCCCCTGTGCATCGCCGCTTTCGGCCCTCGAGTGGCCCCTCGATGAGCCCCGGCCCGCCGCCACCTTCGGGACGCCCGCCCGCGGCCGCCTTCTTTCGGGTCTGCTACTCGCCGCGGATGCAGGGCTTGTAAGGTCAATCGGTGATGGCGAGCTTGTCTACCATCGCGACGGCGGTTCGTCGACCGATGTTTCCCCCTTTCCCTCGACGCTCGGTTCCTTCGCCATCGTCGAACACGAGCGCGGCATCGCCGCTCTCTACGCAGGGCTCGCGCCCGGTTCCGTTTCCAGCTACCTCAACAAGACTCGCGCGGAGAGCATTTTAGGCGGCGTGGGCTCCTCGGGATGGATCGAAGGCCGCGGACTCTTCCTCGCGCTTTTCGACCGTCCTGCGGCGCGATGGGTTAATCCACTCCTCCTCCTCCCCGCGCTCCCCGATAGGACGCCGCCGCTCATCCGCTCGGCCGCGCTCGTGCGCGAGGGGAAAAGCTATGCTCTCGGCGAGACAAAAAGTCTGCCGCAGGGCGAGTACCTGGTCGCGCTCGATCTTTTCGACCCACTCGACGCATCATGGTCCGTAGGGACGAGCGCGCCCTACTATGTGCGGCTTGTCGTCGACGGAGCGAAGGTCGCCGAGCTTCGCTATGATGTTCTTCTTGCGCGGGAGGGAAGGCTCGTCCTCTTCCCCGAGGCGGCGGTGGACCGCGCGTCGTATCTTCTGCCTGACGGTCGCGCCGCCCTCACGCGGCTCTTTTTCCGCCGGGGGCGCGCGGTCATCGAGGCGCTTGTCCGCGATTACGCAGGCAACGAGCGTAAGACCTCCTGGTCGGTCCTGGTGGAATGAAGACCTTCGCGACCGAGCCGCGGGCCGAAGTGTCGCGGCTACGGCCCTGTCCCCTCTGCGGCGGAATGACGTTCAAACCCGCCTTCGATTGCGGTAGCTTCTCCTTTCAGCGCTGCGTTTCCTGCGGTCTATTCATGCAGAACCCCCAACCCCTTTCGTCCGCGGTGCTCGCCCGCTACGACGAGCGTTACCTTGCCTACGAGGTGGCGCGCCAGTTCGACTATCGCGATCTTGAGCTTCTTGCGTTGGCCGACCTCCGCCTTGAGGAGGCCGCCGCCCCGCTTCGCGCGGCGCGCGAAGTAGCAGGCAGAAAGCCTCGTGTCCTCGATGTGGGCTGCGCCACAGGCGCGCTCCTCGCCTCGCTCCGCGAGCGGGACTGGGAGACCCTCGGCATCGAGGCCTGTGCGCCGGCCGCCGCCTATGGCCGCGAACATTTCGGTCTCGACCTTCGTGCCGGTACGCTTGAGTCCGCTCAGCTTGCAAGCTCGGGCTTCGAGCTTGTCCATGCTTCGCACCTCATCGAGCATCTCAATGAGCCTGCCGAATTTCTTGCCGAAGCGCATAGGCTTCTCGTGCCAGGCGGACTCCTTGCCCTTACGACGCCGAATGCCGCGGGTTTTCAGGCGCGCCTTTTCCGATCCAACTGGCGCAGTGCCATCTATGATCACCTCTACCTCTTTTCGCGCGCGACGCTTGTCGCGCTACTCGAACGCCAGGGCTTTGAGCCACTTCGCATCGTCACCTGGGGGGGCTGGGCGAGCGGCTTGCGCCCCGCGTGGCTAAAACCCCCACTTGACCGCCTTGCAAAGCGCTGTGGCTTTGGCGACGTGATGGCCGTGCTTGCGCGGCAGCGGAGCTAGTCGCTGCGCGGCTTCCACCACGAGGCGCTTGATTGAAGCCCGCCATGCGGCTAGAGTCGAAGGCGGAGGTAGACGGCATGGAAGCGGCGCAGAAGGTCCTGTTCATCGATGCCTCGACGGGGTTTTACCGCGTTAAGCGGTACAAGTTCGGCGACTATTTTGGCCCCGTGGATCTTGGCCTTCACATCTCAGGCCGACAGATGAGCCTCAATTTCGGGACGGGACTCTTCGCAGGCTCGATACTCCCCGGCTCGAACCGCCTCATTTTCACGGGCTTCTCGCCCTGCTGGCGCGGTTTCTACGTCTCCAGCATGGGCGGGGCGGGGCTCGTTTTCGACAACCTCGGCATCAACATGGTGAGCCTGGTCGGAAAGGCGCCGCGACCATCTATTTTGTACTTAAACCGGCTCCACGGCGAGGAGATCGAAGTTGAGCTCGAGCCGGTCGAGCTCGGTAGCCTTTGGGGCTATGGTGGCTGCGGCCCGCGTGGCGCCTCCGCGGGCCGCACGGGCGCCTACGCTCTTATGGATTATGCGCTTTCGCGCTTCGGCGGACGTTACGAGTCGGACTACCGCGCCCTGGCGGTCGGTCCCGCCGCGCTCGCAACCGATTTCGGCGCCATACTCTCCGCCCCCGTGAAGGACGGGAAGGCCACCGATGTCGACACCTGGGCAGGCCGCGGCGGCCTTGGCTCCAAGATGCTCACCGAGCACGGAATCGCCGCGGTGGTCTACGGCGGCACGGTGATCGACGAGGACTTCCGTGACCGCAAGGTCGCCGACGCTTGGTTTGAGGAGAAGTATGCCCAGAAACTCGCGGTTAAGGATTTCGAGGCGACGACGAAATACCGCTTCGACCCCAAATTCGAGACGGGCGGGACGCTCGGCGTGAACTACGCCTCTATGGGCGGCAAGCTCCTTGCCTTCAATTACCGCACGACGCACTGGAGCGAAGATGAACGGAAAGCACTGCACGAGCGCCTCGTTCTCGGGCACTATCTTAAGCAGTTCAACGAGGAGACCATCGCGACACGGAGCCAGGCGACCTGCGGCGAGCCCTGTGCCGCCGTGTGCAAGAAGCTCCGCGGCGAGTTCAAGAAGGACTACGAGCCCTACCAGGCCCTCGGCCCCCTTTGCGGCGTGTTTGACCAGCGGGCCGCCGAGCGCCTCAACCGCGCTTCGGACGCCGCGGGCTTCGATGCCATCTCGTTGGGCGGCGTTCTCGCCTGGCTCATGGACTGCCTCGACGCGGGCGAGCTTAGCCCCGAGGAGCTCGGCGTCACGCGGAAGCCCCGTTGGCCTCAGGCTTCTGACATCGCGGCTTTCGACGCCGTTACCGATTCGGCGCATAACGCGGAACTCGGTATCGAGCTTATCGATGCGATTCTCGGGCGCAAGGGCGTCCTCGACCTTTCGGAGGGGCCGAGGAAGTGGGCGCGCCGTGTAAGGCGCGAGAAGGGAGTCCGCATACTCGACCGCTTCGTCGCGAACGCCAACGGCCGCAAGGGCTGGATGGTGCCGAACCAGTACTGGACGCCCGGCGTTCTTGCGCCCATGGCGATCATGGGCAAGTACTACATGCACTACGGCGGCGAGTTTATGACGCCGCGCGAGCTTGGACGGAAGTGTGCTGAGCGATTCAAGAACGAGCTTGCGATGGACAACGCGGGGCTGTGCCGCTTTCACCGCGCATGGGGTGAGGAGATGATGCCTGAGGCGATCGGGCTCGTCTACGGCAAGAAGGACGAATACCTCGCCGCGGTTTCGGTTGCCGCAAGCCGCATTAACAGCCGCAACGCCGCGGTGTACTGGGAGAGCGAGGCGGACATCGACTATGTTCGGAGCTTCCTTGTGCGAAAGCGCAACGTCGAGAAGGATGACAGCCCCGAGCTCGCCCGCTGGATAAATGCCTTCGAGGCGGACCCCAAGGAGGCATCGCTCTCGTTCTGGTTCGAGATGCGTAAGGGCATCGACGAGTCGCTTCGCGACTTTCTCTAAAAGGAGGCCGCATGGGCGAGTACGATTTCGTCGCGGACAACGCGGCGGCTCTCCGCGAGCGCGTGCACGCCGCGGCCGTCCGCGCCGGTAGGGATGCGGGCGCGATCGAGATCATGGCGGTCTCGAAGTTCCACCCCCTCGAAGCGGTCGAGGCCGCTTATGCCGCCGGATTTAGGCTCTTTGGCGAAAGCCGCGTGCAGGAAGCCGAATCGAAATTTCCCGCCTTTCTTGCGGCGCATCCCGATGTTCGCCTTGAGATGATCGGGACGCTCCAGTCGAATAAGGCGAAAAAGGCCGCTTTACTCTTTTCGCGCATCCAATCGGTCGATTCCCTCGACCTTATCGCCGAACTCGATAAGCGTGCGCGCGCCGCCTCGCGCCGTCTTGAAATTCTCCTCGAACTCCACACAGGCGAGGAGTCTAAGGCCGGCTTTCCCGATTTCAATGCCCTCTGCGCTGCCTGCGAGGCCCTCATCGCGCGGGCCGGCCCTGCGTCCGACGAATGTGCGGGCGAGAGTGGAGGCCTCGTCCTTCGCGGCCTTATGACGATGGCTCCCTACACCCAAGACGAGGCGCCAATCCGTGCGTCGTTCCGCGCGCTCCGCGCCGCCTTCGACGGCCTTGCCGCGCGCTTTGAGCTTCCCTGCTTCGATGTAATCTCCATGGGCATGACGAACGACTTTGAGATTGCGATAGAGGAGGGCTCCACCCTCGTGCGGGTGGGGACGGCGCTTTTCGGCGCGCGGGGCGGGGTGTGACACGACACGTGACACGCCGCGTACGGAGCGCTTCGCCCGGGCGTTTTGCCCTGCCCACACGCCGCGCCGTGGCGGCCCTCGTCCTTTTCTGTGTGGGCGCATCCGCTCTCGCCGCGGCGCCTCTATCGAGCATGAGCCCCTCGGAGTTCACAGCGGCGGCGGGGAAACGCGAAAACGCGCTACGTCGTTTTGAGATCATCGCCTTTGGTAGCTACCCCATTGCGCTGTTCTACACCACGCTGGCCTTCGATCTTGGTGCGTATATCGATTCAGGCTATGACGTGCGCTATGCTCCCTGGCCTTTCAAAAGCGAATACTCGGCGCGGCTTTCGGAAGGGGAAGTGCTCCTTCGGCTTGGCTCTGCAGCCTGCCTTTCGCTTGCCGTGGCCGGGATCGATGCGCTCATCCGTAGCGGCGTGGAGCGGCGGGAAGCCAGCGCGCGTCGGAGTCTTTTCTCGGCGGCTCCGCCTGAAAGGGGCTTGCCTGCGGGGGGGGCGCCGCTTCCTGTGACGCCGATGACGGCGATACCGGCCACGGCGATGCCGTCTACGACAGCGCCTTTCGCGCCCAAGCTTGACAGCGCGAATCCCGCAGACTAGTATGACAGAGCGGTAGTTACGAAGATGACGAAAACCTTGATCGTCTATGAGGACGGCCGGCCCGAGCTCGAACGGACCGCGCGCGCCATCGCCGAGCGGCTCGACACCTCCGTGTACGAGGTGCGTCTGCGTTCCGCGAGCGCCGTGACGATTCCTGAGCTTCTCGCATCGAGCTTGTATCTGCTCGGCGCGGACAACCCGAAAAACCCCGCCTATGCCGAGATCGCCCGCGTTGTTGCGGGCATGAACCTCGCAGGTCGGAAGGCCGCCTACTTTGGCGCCACGGGGGCTGCGGTGGCCTGGCTCAAGGAGATGGTCGCGGATTCCGAGCTTTCTCCCGCCGGCGCCGACTTGGTCGGACCGCGCCCCGAGGCCCCGGCGATCGCCGCGTGGATCCGGGGCATCGCCTGATCCTATCGCAGCACGGAAGAGGTACTACCCCCATGCCCGACGGTTTCAACCTGGACGACGCGATCCGGAAGGTTCCCGATTTCCCCAAGCCCGGGATTCTCTTTTACGACATCACAAGCGTTCTTGCGAATCCGGACGCCTTTCGGTACTGCATCGACCAGATGGTCAAGCTCTACAAGAACGAGCGCCTTGACGCGGTGGCCGCAATCGAGTCGCGCGGGTTTGTCTTTGCCGCGCCGCTGTGCGATCGACTGGGCCTACCCCTCATCCTCGTCCGCAAGAAGGGCAAGCTCCCGGGCAGGACTATCGGCAAGAAGTACGCGCTTGAGTACGGCGAGGCGGAGATCGAAATGCACGGCGAGGACATCCCGAAGGGCGGCCGCGTGCTTATCGTTGACGATCTCATCGCGACGGGCGGCACGGTCCGCGCGACGGCGGATCTCCTGCGCGAGGGAGGCGCCGAACCCATCGGCGTCTTTGCGGTGATTGGCCTTCCCTTTCTCGATTATGCGACGCCGCTTGCCGGTCTACCTGCGAGGACGCTCATCGAATACTACGGGGAGTAAGGCGCGGTGCCTGGCCTTTGCACGCGCCGCGCGCAGGCAGCGAGCCCGCGCCATAGGCCTTACCGCCCGTTTTCGCACATAGGATAAGGAGACACGCATGCTGAACGCGCTCGAGCGGAATCCCGCATGGAAGGGCCGCCGCGGTCCCGTCGTACTTGTCGTCATGGACGGCGTTGGCTATGGACAATATGCGGAAGGCGACGCCGTCGCCGAATCGCGCATGCCGAACTTCCGCGCGATGGAGGCCGCAAGTCCCCACACGCGCCTTAAGGCGCACGGGAAGGCCGTCGGACTACCCTCCGACGAGGACATGGGCAACTCGGAGGTCGGGCACAATGCGATCGGCTGCGGCCGGGTCTACGCACAGGGCGCAAAGCTCGTTTCCGCCTCGATTGCTTCGGGCGCGATGTTTGAAGGCGCGACCTGGAAAAAACTCGTCGCCAACGTGAAGGCGACCGGCGGCGCGCTCCACTTTATTGGGCTCTTTTCGGACGGCAACGTCCACTCGCACATCGACCACCTCAAGGCGATGCTCGAGCGTGCCGCGCTCGAGGGCGTCAAAAAGGCGCGCATCCACGCGCTTCTTGACGGTCGCGATGTGGGCGAACAGAGCGCCCTTGAGTACATCGATCCTTTCGAAGCCTTCCTTGCGTCGCTCAACGCGGCGAATGGCTGCGACTACCGCATCGCTTCGGGCGGCGGCAGGCAGTACATCACGATGGATCGCTATGGCGCGAACTGGGAACAGGTGCACCGCGGCTGGAAGACGCATGTCCACGGCGAGGGGCACCGCTTTCCGAGCGCCCGCGCCGCAATCGAGGCGTATCGGAAGGAGAAGCCTGCCGTCATCGACCAGGATATCGGCGAGTTTGTCATCGAGGAAGACGGCAAGCCGGTCGGTCCGATATTGGACGGCGACTCGGTTATTTTCTTCAATTTCCGAGGCGATCGCGCGCTTGAGATAACCGCCGCCTTCGAAGAGGAGGCCTTTGACAAATTCGACCGCGGACACAGGCCCCGAGTCGAGTATGCGGGCATGATGGAGTACGACGGCGACCTCCACGTTCCCGCCCAGTACCTCGTCGCGCCGCCCTCCATCGAACGTACAATGGGCGAATACCTCGCCGCCACGGGCGTGCGCCAGCTTGCGATCTCCGAGACCCAGAAGTACGGCCATGTGACCTACTTCTTCAACGGCAACCGCTCCGGAAAATTTTCCGAGGCGCTCGAGGACTACATCGAAGTGCCCTCCGACCGTGTGCCCTTCGAGGAGCGCCCCTGGATGAAGTGCGCTGAAATCACCGACCACGTCATCGCCGCGATCGAGTCCGGCAAGTACGGCTTTATCCGCCTCAACTACCCGAACGGTGACATGGTGGGGCACACCGGCGTGTATGATGCTGTCGTCTGCGGGCTCGCCGGAATGGACATCCAGCTCGGGCGCCTGCGCCGCGCTGTCGAAAAGGCGGGCGGCGTATTGGTGCTGAGCGCGGATCATGGTAATTCAGACGATATGTTCGAGCACGACAAGAAGACGGGCGCAGTGCTGAGAAAGCTCGATGGCAGTCCGAAGGCCAAGACGAGCCATTCGCTCAACCCAGTGCCCTGCGTGATCTTCGACCCCGAGTCGAAAGGCGAGTACGCACGCGAGCTTAAAGAAGGCCTTGGCATATCATCGCTCGCGGCGACCTGCATCGAGCTTCTCGGCTTTAAGGCGCCGGAAGACTACGATCTGTCCGTCCTTTCCTTCAGGCCTTAAGGGCGCGCGACGCCCGTACTTTGAGCGCATAACGCGAAAGGGGGCGCCATGATCGAGGTCGAGCTCAAGGCGCGGGTCGAGGATCCACAGGCGACGGAGGCTCGCGTCGCGGCGTTTGCGCGCCTCGTCGGGGCTTTCGACAAGGCCGACGCCTACTGGCACGGCCCAGACTGGCGCCTCCATCGCGGCAAGAAGGGATTTCGCATCCGCAAGGAGGGGGAGGCGACCTTCGTCACCTTTAAGACAAAGCGCTGCGAAGGCGGCATCGAGATAAACCGCGAGCGCGAATTCGCGGTTTCGGATCATGACGCCTTCATCGAGCTTGTAGAGCGGCTCGGATGTGAGCCGTTCTACACCAAGAGAAAGACTGGCCGTCGTTATGAGTTCGACGCAGGCGGCGGCAAGCCCATCGCCATCGAGCTCTGCGAAGTCGAAGGGCTCGGCTGGTTTATCGAAATCGAGGCGCTCCTTGAAACGGAAGACCCCGCCGCGGTCGCCCTTGCCCAAGGCGAGATCCGGAGCGTTCTTGCCCGCTCGGGCGTCCCCGAATCGGCGATAGAGTCGCGCTATTATTCTGAGCTCCTTCTTTCCGCGGGGCAGATTTAGGATGTAGGCGGGGAAGTGCTGAATTTGCCCTGTGATTTCAAAGGCGCCGTGCCTTTTGAACATGTTATTGCATTATTGGCCTATACTGACTTCCGTGGACACGACCGATTGAAGTACTATTGAACGGAAGGGCAGGTATGGGAGAAAAAAGGAAGTACAACCCCGAGCTGAAGGCCGAGGTCATCAAGATGGTGAACGAGCAAGGGATGAGCCACGCTGACGTGAGCAAGAAGCTCGGCATCCCCAAGGGGACTATAGGGAACTGGGTCTCCGGCTACAGCGAGGCAAGTCCGGGAGCACCTCCCGGGGAACAGACCTATGCCGCCATGAAGGCGGAAAACGCGAGGCTTCGCAAGGAGCTGGCCGAGGCGCGAATGGAGCGCGAGATCCTAAAAAAAGCCACCGCGTACTTTGCGAAGGAGTCGTTGCCAGGTACGCGTTCATGACGGATCACCGGCTCCGCTACCCGATCAAGTTCATGGCGAGGGTTCTCTTTGTCTCCCGCGCGGGCTACTACGCATGGCTTGCCAAAGGCCCCTCGGCGCGAACGAGGGCCGACGTCGAGCTCAAGGCCAAGATTCAGAAGACTTATGACGACAGCCGCGCGACCTACGGGACGAAGCGGATCCAGGCCGAGCTCGCCGCCGAGGGCACCGTGGCCGGACGCGATCGCATTGGTCGACTCCGCAAGGAAATGGGCCTGGGATGCAGGCAGAAACGAAAGTTCAAGGCTACGACGAACTCGAAGCACAACTTTCCGACGGTGCCGAACCTGCTCAACCAGGCGTTCGCTCCCCCGACTCCAGGCATGGTCTGGGGCACGGACATCACGTACATTCCCAGCGACAAAGGGTGGCTCTATCTCGCTGGCGTCAAGGATTTCGGGAGCAAGGAGATTGTCGGCTGGGCCATGGGAGACCGCATGACGAAGGAACTCATGCGCGTCGCACTCGCGAAGGCGCTGGCCGTCCGGACGCCCCGCCCCGGCTGCATTCACCATTCAGACCGCGGAAGCCAGTACTGCTCCTATGAGTACCGCCGCGACGTCGAGGCAGCGGGTTTCAGAGCCTCGATGTCTCGCAAAGGCAATTGGTATGACAACGCGCCAACGGAAAGTCTCTGGGGTTGCCTGAAGCAGGAACTCGTCAACCGCCGCCATTTCGCCACCCGAGCTGAGGCGATGGCCGCTATTCAGGAGTACATCGAGATCTATTACAACCGCGTGCGTCGTCACTCGGCTATCGGCAACATCGCGCTGGCGCGTTATGCCGAAGATTTCTATGCAAAGAAATCGGCGTAATCATCCGTTTCCACTATTGACAGTACAGGTCAGCCCGCGTGGTGCGCATGCAAGCGGCGGGGATTTTCAGCCTGATTGAAACAGCCAAGGCAAACAGGCACGAGCCATATGCCTATCTTTGCCACCTCTTTGATGCCTTACCGACCTGTCGCACCGAGGCCGAACAGGAAGCGCTGCTTCCCTGTCGACTCAATCCGTCAAGCTATACGTTAAACGCGGAATAATTAGCGCTTACGTAAAACTCATTCGTCATTGCTGAAAAAGGAGCCACAGTAGCAAGGGCACAATGATCCACAGCACGATCGACATACATCCTGAGTTTTTTGTTTTGACTTGAGGAGGTGCTGCCGGTTGTGGACTAGCCGCGAAGATGCTCGCCTCAGCGACGTGATTTGCGTTGAGTTGCTTGAGGAGTTCTGCGTTTGAAGGCTTTCCCAAGGGCTGCGTCGCGCCATGATAGGCAGGTGCAACTTCTGCCAGAACGCCAACGCTAGGCGGGGCTATCGCTACTGAGCTTCTGCCGAGGCGGTATTGCGCTTCCTCCTCACTGATAAAGCGGAGTTGTGAGCTGTCGAGAATTGTTATCGAGACCTGCGTCGTGTCATAACGATCGCTGTAGTAGGGCTCGTCCACGAGGCCCACGACGCTAACCCAGCGGCCGATCCACGAGTCGCTCGGCTTGACCGCGAATGAATCAAGCCCCTCTGACCAAATCGTAAGCTTAAAACAGTCTGAACGCCAGTCGCCAAAATTTACGAAAACGTAGGGTTTGCCGTATTTTGTGCGTCCATCGGCTTTCATGCTGACAATGCGGCCGATGGCCTCCACGCGTTTACCCACCGCGTCAAGGGCGGCCATAAAGTCTCTCACATCGAGGACGTTATATGGTCCTTGGTAGGCTACGCGTTCGCGGCGAGAAATTGTTTCTGTGTACGCAGAGGTGGTGATGGGAACGGCTACTGTGTTCACACCCTCGACGAAACTGATTTTATTCGCTTCGGGGCTTTGCGCGCTGTATTTTTTGTCTGCTTCGGCCCCGTAGGCTTCCGTACGGAACTCATCTAAAATCGGTAGCACCGCAGGCGAAGCCTTGCAGATCCCTGCAAAGAGCTCCGCGGCGCGCGCGAGTCTGGGCCTCCGGCGCAATGCGGCAAAAGCGGCCGAGTAGTCGGGATCGCGGTAATCCTCGCTGACGAAGAGAACATTCTCGCCCGTAGAAAAGCGCGCGAAAAGCCCGGGGTCCTCAATGAGCGCTTCAAGGCCGAGATCCATGGCGATTGAAGGGAAACGGTCCCCGAGTGCCCTGTGGGAACGTGGATCAAAAGCCGGGTGCTGGAAGTTGACGTGACCAAGTTCATTGCTACCGTCGTCTTCCGCCTCATCCAGGAAGAAAAGACCGTCGTAGTCTATGAGCCTCAGGCTGCCACTCGGCGTTATGACGATGTTGCTGGTCTGTAAGTCACCGTGGATCACGCCATGCGCGGCAAGGTCTCGCACGAGGTTTGCAAGGCCCGTTCTGAGTCTCTGCATCGCGTTCACGTCGGTGTGTTGCGCTTCAAGATAAGCGTTGAGCGTCTGACCTTCAACCCACTCCATAATCATCGCAGGCACGGTGCGCTCGCCTGCTTTTATGGCGTGCTCCTCCCATGTCACATCGGCGAAATAGGGGCGGAGCGCAGGAGCCATTTTGAGTCGCGCGGCAAGCCGCGCGCAGACGCGGGACGCACGTAAACGACGATCGGGATCATCTTCTGCAAAGCAGCGTACCGCCTTCCTGATGCCGTTCGGGAGCGTTACCTCGTAGATTCGGGCAAAGCTGCCTGAGAGCGGAATGGGGGCTCCCAAAGGCCCGCGCTTGCAGCATGCCCCCTTGAGCGAAGGAGCGACAAGTCCGATTTCAGGTCGCGTGAATGCGGCATTGTATTCGACAATAGTGGGCCATGCCATACTTAGCGAATCCCTATGTATGTAAGGTCGTCACGGCGGAGCATCCCTAAACGAATTTCTTCCGAGGCCCATGACGCAAAACGGCTATTAGATGTGCGGTCAAAGAACTCAAGAAGGTTTCGACGCTCTTGAGGCGATGATGTAAGAATCCGGGCTGCTAGCGCGTCTGTAGCGAGGGCCAAAGCTGGTCGTCTTAGCCGTTTAAGCGCAAATGAAGCACGGCGGAATCGAGGTATTGCATCACCACGGTCTGCGATGAGTTCGGGTGAGCCTGAAAATTCCGCCGCGACGGTAAGAGGAAAAGACGCGACGAGCTCATAACCATTCAGGATAAAAAAGCAGGTGTCGCCTATCGCGGATACACGGACTGAACGGCCACCTGCTCCGACCTCGACCACGAGCGCGGCCAGCTCCGCGAGGGCCGCGTTCTTCCGCTCGAGCTCTTTCTCGAGCTTTTTCGTCCACTTCCTGAGCTCCTGGAGCTCCGCCTTGTCCTTCGCCGTCTTGTCGTCCATAAGCTCCCGGAGCTCCTGTTCCCAGAGA
>JAJUIB010000025.1 GCA_029265615.1 Spirochaetota bacterium | reverse complement strand
TTGGGACTCGTGCTGCCCTTCCTGTTCCTGAACCAGCCGAACCGCTCGTTCCCGGACCTCGGGCGAGAACCTCTTCGTTGACTTTCCCATGACTGTATCCTCTCAAGGAAAACAGTCTCCGGCAATCCCGGGGCGGTTCATCCTCCAGAACCGCGATGGCATCGGAAAACCTTCGGCCATACTCGTCGGCGAGCTCGCGCGCGGCCAGGCGGCAGACAGGGCGGGCACCACGCCAGCAGGGCAGCGCGCCGCTCTGACGCACGCCGAATTTCGGAGCGAAGTAGGTAAGCCTCCCAATGGCCACGACAAAAATGACGATCGCGTGCTGGCTCTGCGGTGCCGACACCGGAGGGAGTTGGAGGACATTGCGGCGGCGAGTCCCTTGAAGGGCAATTCCCCTACATGGGCCAGGGCGAATTTTCATGGCGCTGTTATCCTGTACGCTTTTAGTCGAGGCAAGGTGCAAAAACGCTGAGCACCGCAGAGCAGGCCTGCCCTGGCGCCCAATCCGATGCGTATCACATACAGCTTACGTGACACATTGCAGCAATTTGTTCCCTAATTTTTAGATTTTTAACATCCATATCGCAAAATCGTGATATTATTCTGCGTGTGGTATCTATATACCGTACGCTCGGTAAAACACATTGTAAAAGAATCCCTAAAGGACGCATGCTATGGTCGAAGACAGACTGCGAAGTTCCGTAAGCGCAGGGGACGCTGAGGAGGCCCACGTAGACGAGGGCTTCTGGCGGCGCGTGGTTGAAGCGGTGCAGGACGGCATCTGGTTCATCGATGAAGATGACGTCATCCGCTTTGCGAACCCTGCGCTCGGTGCGCTCGTCGGGCAGCCTCACCACCGCCTTACGGGGAAACGCTTAAGCGATTTCCCCGAGGCACTGCTTGGTGAATTTCTTGCACACTACCGTGCGGCAAAGCAGAACCGCCTTCCTGCACGCTACGAGGTACGCATCGACCTGCCGGGGCGGGGGCCGCGTATCCACGAGGGTTGGCTCCTCCCCTATGATGCCGACGGCAGGTTCCGCGGCATGATCGGCACAAGCCGCGACGTGACTGAACGTGTTGCGCTTGAGGCACAGCTCCGCGCCGAGGCGGAATACCGCGCGACGCTCCTCCGTGAACTCGAGCACCGGGTCAAAAACAGCCTGAACGTCATCTCGAGCATTCTCAACATTGAGCGAGACAACCTCGCTGACGAGCGGTCGCGGCTTATCTTCGAGGATGCGATCGCGCGCATTCGCTCGATCGCCGGGGTCTACGAAAATCTTGCAAGCTCCGATGACCAGAGCTGCGTCGCCTTCGATCTCTATCTCCGCGACCTTGCCGACTCGCTCGCGGCAAGCTCCGGAAGCTCAGGCGGCGGATGGATCAGGACCGAGCTCGCCCCCCTCCGTCTCGATTCGCGCAGGGCCATTCCCCTCGGCCTTGTCGTCAACGAACTCCTCACCAATGCGCTCAAATACGCCCACCGAGGACGCGAGCCGGGGGAGATTCTCATGAGCCTTGCGGTGGTCGAGGGGCGCATCGTCATTTGCGTCGAGGACAATGGCGTCGGTTTTCCCGAAGGCTTCGACCCTGCGACGCACCGCGGCCTCGGCATGACACTCCTCAGAACGCTCTGCGCGCAGGTGAACGCCCAGCTTTTCATCGAGGGGAAAAACGGCGTCCACGCTCGCGTGGAGCTTAAGCTGTAGGCGCGCAGAGCCGCGATCGGCTACAATCGCGGCCATGAAAAAGGACTCAGGCGCCTCATTCGCCCGCCTCGTCGCCCCCTATCGGGGGCTCGGTGGTTCGCTCTGGTCAATGTTCTTCGCGACTATGATCAACCGCTTCGGGGATTTTGTCGGAGCATTCCTCGCGCTCTATCTGTCGCGCATACTCGGCTTCGACGCATCGCGCGCAGGCGCGATGGTGTCTGTCGTCTTTGCCGCCTCGGCGCTGGGCGCCTTTGTCTCCGGCCGCATCGCCGATGCTGTCGGGCGGAAGCGCACGCTCATGATCTGCCAGGCGGTCGGCGCGGCGACCAACCTCGCCGCGAGCTTCGTCTTCCGCGAATCTTGGGCCCCCTGGCTCATCGCTCTGGGCAGCCTGTTCCGTGGCGGCGCGCGCCCCCTCATCGGTGCGATTCTCGCCGATCTTGCGCCCACAGGCAGGCGCAAGGAGGTGTTCGGCCTCCAGTACTGGTCGATCAATGTCGGCGTCGCCCTCGGCCCCCTTGTCGCCGCCTTCCTCTTCGATCACGCAACCGCCTGGCTGTTCCGCGGGGATGCGGTCTGCACCGCGCTCGCGGTGCTCCTCATCGGCAAAGGCGTGCACATGCCCGTGGCCCCCCGCGCCGCCTTGGGGCTTGAACAACGCGACGAACGAGGGGCGCTCCGCGCCTTTCTCGCCCGCCCCATCCTTCTTGCCTTCGCGCTTCTCGCCTTTCTTTCAAGCCTCACCTACTCGCAGACGGGTTTCGCACTCCCCCTCACCGTCTCCGCGGCGCTCGGCGCCGCAGGCCCCGGGTTTCTTGCTCTCCTCATGACCGAAAACGCCCTCCTCGTGCTGCTCTTTTCCATTCCGCTCGCCCGGGCCCTCCGCGCGCGTTCGCCGCTCGAGTGCATGACGCTCTCGGGCGTTTTTTACATCTTCGGCTTCGGCATGCTCGCCCTGCCCTTGGGCAGGGCCTGGCTTATCGCCGCCACCGCGATCTGGACCCTTGGCGAAATAATAAGTTCGGTGAACATGGGCGTCTTTCTCGCCAAACACTCGCCCGAAAATTGGCGCGGCTCCTTCCAGTCTTTTATGGGGGTCTTCTACCAGGGAGCCTGGGCCATCGGTCCCCTCCTGGCGGGACCGCTTGCGCGAAAGGCGGGCATGAGCGCGCTCTGGGCGGCGACGGCGGCACTCTGTGCCGTCTGGGCTCTCGGGGCGGTCTTTTTGGAACGCTGGGATCGCCGGCTTGGGGCGGAGTGCTGAGGTCAGGGCCGCCCCTCGCCGTCGTCAAAGGCTAAAGCCGGACTTTAGGCGACCGCAAAAGCGGCGCTCGACAGGCCGGAAACGACCGCAGGCGCCGTAAGGTCCATGCTCTGACCCGCGGTAAGCACATAGTCCTGCGGATCGCCCGCCATGGTGAGCCAGAGCTGGCCCTCGACGCAGACAAGCTGCCTGCCTACCGCGATCGAAACCGCCTCTCCTTTGGCAAGGCGCCGAGAGCTCGTCCGCGCAGAATCGATAGGGGAAAAAACATCGAGTATAGAAATCATGGCCTTGTTCATAGGCTCCTCCCTTTTAATGCGGTTAGCACGGTTCTTTGCCAATGATATGAACATACCGAAAACAGTTTTACAAATACAGATTCAGAAAGTTAAAATTATTCACATAACAGTGCGAGAAATCTTCAACTGAACGCTGATTTTGAGCCCTATCTGTATTTACTTTTAGAATACAGTTTTTACGGAGCTTGATTTTAATCAAAGAATCAATAACAATTTTCCTCGATGCGTGAAAAAGAGCCGCGCTACGAGCGTTTTGCGCGCGAACTTGAGTCCCAGATTCAGGCGGGCACCTTTCCCGAGGGAAGTCGCCTGCCTGCGCTCCGCGAGGCGAGCGAACGCTCGGGGCTATCCCTCACGACCGTGATCCAGGCCTACCGGCTTCTCGAAACAAAGGGACTCATTATCGCGCGGCCGCAGTCGGGCTACTATGTACGCGCCAAGCCGCGCAAGCGTCCCCTCGAACCCGAGCCCGAGTTGGGTGGCGCCGCACTGGGCGCCGAAGAGCCAGCCCCGGTGCGCATCGACGAACTGTCGCTTGAGCTTTTCCGCGAAAGTCACGAGCCGGACGTCGCGCAGTTCGGCGCCGCGACCCCCGACCCCGAGCTCCTACCCACGGCACGGCTCAACCGCATCCTCGCCGAGCTCGCTCGGCAGAACCGCTTCAGCCTCGACACCTCGGTGTACCCCGAGGGCTGCGAGGAACTCCGCATCCAGATCGCGCAACGGGCCTACGCCGCGGGCTGCCCCCTGCGTCCCGACGAAATCCTCATCACTGCGGGCTGCACGGAGGCGATGGCGCTCTCGCTCCAGTGCCTGTGCGCCCCAGGGGACCTCGTTGCGATCGAGTCGCCCGGGTATTTCGGGCTCCTTCTCCTCATCGAGGCCCTCGGCCTCCGCGCCCTCGAAATACCCGCCCGGCCGGGGCTCGGGCTCTCGCTCGAAGCCCTCGAGTTCGCCCTCGAAAACCACCCTGTGAAGGCCGTCATCGCCATTCCCAATTTCTCGAATCCGCTCGGCAGTCTCATGCCGAACGAACACAAGCGCCGCCTCGTTGAGATGCTCGCCTCGCGCGGCGTGCCGCTCCTCGAAAACGACGTCTACGGCGAACTGTATTTCGGCGACAGGCGTCCGGCGCCGGCCCGCGCCTTCGACGACTCAGGATCCACCCTCCTCTGCTCGTCCTTCTCCAAGGACATCTCGCCGGGCTACCGGATCGGCTGGGTTGCCGCAGGGAGAAGGTTCCCCGAACTCCTCAAGCTCAAGATCGCCATCAATTCCGGCACCTCGGTGCTCTCGCAGCTCACCATCGCAAGCTACCTCGCCTCTGGCGGCTACGATCGGCACCTCCGCAAGATCCGCGAGGCCTACGCGCACAAGGTCGCCGCCATGCAGGCGACGATAGAAGAGAGCTTTCCCGAGGGGACGCGGGTGTCGGAGCCAGCGGGGGGATACCTACTTTGGCTCAAGCTACCCGGCGGCCTTGACTCGCTCGAGCTTTACCGCGAAGCGCTTAAGTCGCGCATCGCGATCGCGCCCGGCTACCTCTTTTCGCCCTCACACAAGCACAAGGACTACATTCGGCTCTCCGCCGCCGCCTTCTCTGAGCGCACCGCGAAGGACCTCGTCCGGCTAGGACGGCTTGTGGAGCGGCTCCTTCGCGGCTAAGGCCTAGGAGTCCTTTCGCGCAGCAGCCCGGAAAAGACGCGCAAGCACGCCCCAAAGGCCTGGCTTTTTGGCCTCGACGGGGGCGGCGGCTGGAGATGCGGTTTTGTGCAGCGCCTTGTCAGAGCCATGTGGAGCGGGTTTTCGCGGACGGGGCGCTTGCCCTGCGGCGGCACGGTGCCCCTGCGGCGCAGGGCGCTTGTCTTCGTGGCGCTTTGTCCCGCCGCGCGCTGGGCGGCGGCCGCCCTCACCCGGCCCGTATTTCTCTTTGTAGTGGCGCATCCGCTCTTCCGCGCTCATCGCGTAGAGGTCGCGTTCGCCGGCCGCCGCAGGCGTGGATCGGCGTTCGGGCCGGCGTTCGGGCGGCCGCGCCGTTTCCGCGCTGCGCCTCCGGGCGCCAGGCTGCCGCGGTTCCTCGCGGCGCTCACCGGACCGAGCCCCGATCCGAGTGCTCTGGCCTTTCCGGCCCCTGCCGCCGTGACCATAGTCGCCACGGCCTCGCTCGCGGGCGCCGGGGGCCCCGTGCGCACGGCCGAAGTGCATGTCTTCGCTCTTGTCCTCGAGGAGCAGCTCCGTGCTAAAGGGCATCACCGGGATCTTCTGGCCGAGGTAACGCTCGATCGCCGGGAGGCCGAAGACGAATTTCTCGCAGGCGAGTGTCACCGCCTTGCCCGCCTTGCCCGCACGCGCTGTTCGGCCGATGCGGTGGACATAGGATTCGACCTCGTCCGGCACGTCATAATTGACGACAAGATCGAGCGCCTCGACATCGAGACCGCGCGCCGCGACATCCGTCGCGACAAGGAGCGAAAGCTCGCCCGCCTTGAGCCGCTCAATGATATGCAGCCGCTGCGCCTGCGGCAGGTCGCCCATGATGTACTCGCATTCGTGCCCGTTGACGCGAAGGCGCCGTGCAAGCTCCTCAACCATGAATTTCTGATTACAGAAGATGATGCAGCTCTTAGGCTGTTCGCGCGCGAGGATGCCGAGGAGGAGCCGCATCTTTTCGTGGCTGCCCACGTGGTAGAGCTCCTGCGTGATAAGGTCAACCGTGACGTGCTCGGGCTCGATCGCGATTTCACGGGGCGAACGCATGTATTCCCAGGCCAGATCCTTCACCCTGAGGCCGAGCGTCGCGGAAAAGAGGAAGGTCTGACGCCGCTCGGCAGGCGGAAGGTAGCGGATGAGCTTGCGTAGATCGTCGATAAAGCCCATGTCGAACATGCGGTCCGCCTCGTCGATGACAAGGAAGCCCACATCGCGGAGGAGCATCTTGCCCTGTTGCACCAGGTCGATGATGCGTCCCGGGGTGCCGATGATCACCTGGACGTCGGCGCGGAGCATGTCGATCTGCGGCCCGTAGGCGACACCGCCGTAGAAGGCCCCTGTGGTGATGGGCAGGTGCTTGCCGAGCTTCTTCGCCTCGCCCTCGATCTGCACCGCAAGCTCGCGGGTCGGGGCGAGGATAAGCACCTTGCGATCCCGCACCTCGGGCACGGTCATGATGCGCTGAAAAATTGAGATGAGGAAGGCGGCAGTCTTGCCGGTTCCGGTCTGGGACTGGGCGTAGATATCCTCGCCGGAGAAAGCATGCTCGAAGACCTTCTCCTGCACCGGCATGCAGGTAACATAACCGGCCTCCTCAAGGCCGCGCCGAAGGTCGGGATGGAGGGAAAGTTCGCTGAATTCCATGTACTCGCTCTAGATAGTCAGATTGCATCCAGAATACTTCATTTTCGAATCAATAATAAGGGGGGCGGATGGACGGCGCGGGGCGGCGCCCCCTATCGTCCTTGACAAGCGCGGGCCGACGGTTCTATAACAAACCCGCATCGAATCGGTTCGTCGCGCGATGCGCGACGCTAAGAGGGAATCCCGTGCAAAACGGGAGCGGACCCGCCGCTGTGACCGGAGACAGACGCCCGAGGAAGCCACTGCCCTAAAAAGGGGCGGGAAGGCGGGCGCGAGGATGACCCGGAAGCCAGAAGACCTGCCGATCCGAATAGCCTAGGCGGCGACGTGGTTTTCGCCGCGAGGAAGGCATGCCGTCACCCGCGGTCGCTCAAGGCACCAGCGCAGGTGGCGCGCCACCTGCACCCCAGTGGCGTTGTTCTGCCTCCCCGCGTCCTTAAAAATTCACCACCGCCCCGGCGCAACTTAACCGCCCGCGCGAAGGTCGCGGGGAAAGGTGGCATTGTGACGCATCACAAGAAGGCGGCCGTCATTCTGGCCGCGCTCGCCGCTGGAGCGGTTCCGGCCTACTCCATGCACATTATGGAGGGCTTCCTGCCCCCGGCCTGGGCCGCCATCTGGGCCCTGCCCTCCATCGCGCTCTTTCTTTTTGGCGCATCCCGTATCGCCGCAATCATGCGCGAAAACCCCAAGGCCAAGCTCCTCCTCGCTATGGCGGGGGCCTTTTGCTTCGTCCTTTCCGCGCTCAAGATCCCCTCGGTGACGGGATCCTGTTCCCACCCGACGGGTGTGGGCCTCGGCGCCATACTCTTCGGCCCCCTTCCCATGGTGGTCCTTGGCGCCATCGTGCTCGTCTTCCAGGCCCTTCTCCTCGCCCATGGAGGTTTTACGACCCTCGGCGCAAATGTCTTCTCCATGGCCATCGTCGGCCCCTTCGTCAGCTATGGCGTCTACAAGGGCCTCAAAATCCTCAAAGTTAAAACGCCTGTTGCGGTCTTCCTCGCCGCGGCCCTCGGCGATCTTCTCACCTATGTGGCAACCTCGTTACAGCTTGCCGCCGCCTATCCAGATCCCTCAGGCGGCTTCGGCGCCTCGTTCATCAAATTCGGCTCCATCTTCGCCCTTACCCAGATTCCTCTCGCCATCAGCGAGGGCCTTCTCACCGTCCTCGCTTTTAACTTCATCGCCGACAAGGCGGCAGACGAACTTGCGGGGCTCCCCGCACTCGAAAAGGTGGGCTCGCGATGAACGGCAAAAAGCGAAGCGTTTCGAATATCCTTATCGTCCTCGCGGTGATTGTCCTCGCCGGAAGTCCCCTCCTTATCGCAAAGGGTGCCGAATTCGGCGGGGCCGACGACGCGGCCGAGGCGGCTATCCTGGAAATCCGCCCCGATTACCACCCCTGGGCCGCGAG
This sequence comes from Spirochaetota bacterium, assembly GCA_029265615.1. Classification (GTDB taxonomy): domain Bacteria; phylum Spirochaetota; class Spirochaetia; order Treponematales; family Rectinemataceae; genus JAEUJG01. The sequence goes on along the minus strand of JAJUIB010000025.1, from coordinate 21,300 downwards.
CATCCTCGAGCCCGCAAGTGGCGAAATCGAGTCCCTCCTCTTCGCCCTTCAGGCGGCCCTCGGCGCGGGCGTCGTCTTTTTCGGTGTCGGCTACTACACGGGGCGCGCCCGCAAAGAAGCGGTCGGCCAGACGGCCGATGTTCGCCGTTGATCGCGTAGCGCTCGCAAGTCCCGGCGCCCGCTTCCATCCAGCGGAGAAAGCCCTGCCCGCCTTGGCGGGCATCGGCCTCTCCCTGGCGGCCCCGCGTCCCGCCGCAGCCCTCGGACTCTTCCTCTTTTTCCTAGCGGGAGGTCTCGCCCTCTCCCGGGCGGGACTTCGGGTCTACCTTGAGATACTCGCAGCCCCCGCCGCCTTTATCGTGGCGGGAGCCCTCGGTCTCGCGGTGGGACTCGCATCCGAGGCCCCGGTGGACGCGCGGGCGCTCCACCTTGGCGCCATCGTACTCTATGCGAGCAAGGAAGGCTACGCACGGGCACTCCTTTTGGGATTGCGCGCCCTCGCCGCATCTGGCGCCCTCCTCGCCCTCATGCTCTCGACACCGGCCAACGACCTTTTCCGTCTGGCCCGGAGCCTGGGCGTGCCCGCCTTTCTCGTGGAACTCGCATCCCTCACCTATCGCTACATCGCCCTGCTCGCGGAGACTGCGGAGCGCATCCGAACCGCTCAGGAGTGCCGCCTCGGCTACCAGAACGCAAGGCGCGGACGGCGTTCGCTGGCCCTCCTTGTCGCAGCAAGCGCACGCATCGCCTGGATCCGGAGCGAAGCAGCATGGGATGCACTCCGGAGTCGCGGCTACGAGGGTAGCCTCGCGGTGCGTGGCCGCGGCGCCCCCTTTAAGCCAGCCCGGGCACTCGCCTACACCTCCGTCCTCGGCACGGTAGCGGCCATACTCTTCCTTGGAGCACCTGCATGAACGTTCCCCTTGTTTCCCTCCACGGTGTCGTCTACGCCTATCCCGGCGGCGCCGAGGCCCTGCGCGGCATCGACTACGCGCTTTGTCCCGGCGATCGCACCGTCCTTCTCGGTCCGAACGGTTCGGGCAAATCGACGCTCTTTCTTGTCATGGCGGGAGTTCTGCGCCCCCGCGCGGGGGAGATCCGCCTGGGCGGCCGAGCGATCTCGGGGCGGCCCGCCGAACTCCGCGAGCTCCGAAGCCGCCTCGGCCTTGTCTTCCAGGACCCCGACGCCCAGCTCTTTGCAAACAGCGTCGCCGAAGACGTGAGCTTCGGCCCGGTGAACCGCGGCCTTCCGCCTAAAGAGATCGACCGCAGGGTCGAAGAGGCCCTCGAGGCATGCGGCATTGCCGAACTTGCGGAACGACCTCCCCATGCCTTAAGCTACGGCCAGAAAAAGCTCGCCGCCATCGCAGGCGTCGTCGCAACGGGCTGCGAAGCCATACTCCTCGACGAGCCGACAAGCGGCCTTGACGGGCTCCACGCGGAGCGGATCGAAGCGCTCCTCCTTGCGCTGAGCGAAGGCGGAACCGCCATCCACGTCTCCACCCACGACACCGAATTTGCTCTGCGTTTCGGCCGCGAGGCCATCCTGCTCGAGAACGGCCGCGTGACGGCCCGGGCCGCGCCCGAGCTCCTGTACCGCGAACGAGCCCGCGAGTTCGAAAAGGCGAATGTCAAGCGACCCCTCATCTTCTGCGCTCACGAGGCCCTCGCCGCCGAACTTGCGCGGCGGCGGGGGGGCGAAGCTCCCCGCCCCCCACGTCGCGAAGCCGAGCTCGCGGCCTGGGCGCGCGCCCTCCTCGACGCCGCGGTCTTGCGTGGATAAACCCTTGATCAAATGGCCGAAAACGCGACAATACAAAAGACCTGTCCATAAAGAGGCTGTATGTACTACGATTTTCACACACACATCCATCAGTATGAGGACAACGACCCCGACCTATTGCAGATAGAACAACATCAAATAATCAGCATTGCATCTTCAATGGATATCGAGAGCTATACGAAAACAAAGACAATTGCCCGCGGCAACAGGTTTATAGTGCCGACCTTTGGGATTCATCCGTTTAATGCCGACAAAGGGTATGTGCGACAGGAAATAGAGAACTTGCTTGATGATTCAAAAATCATTGGCGAAATCGGATTGGACTATTATTGGGCCAAACACATCTGCAGGAAAATGCAGGAAGAGCTATTCGAGATATTCCTTGAGCACTGCAACAGCACCAACAAGTACTGCATCATACACACCAAGGGCGCAGAGAAACGAGTGCTCGATATGCTGGATAATTACCCAAAAGCAAAGCCCATCATTCACTGGTATCATGGGCCGAAAAAGCACTACAAGAGGATAATCGAAAGAAACTACAAGTGCACGTTTGGATGCGAACTCAAATACTCGCGATACATCAGAAAACTCGTCACATACACTCCAAACGAATTACTACTTTGTGAAACAGACAATCCCGAATCGGACACTTGGCTTGGCGGTAGCAGAAAGGACCCTCTCCTTATAAAAGATGTACTCATGGAAATAGCAAAAGCGAAAAAAATGGACTTTGAAGAAGTAAAAACCATTATCAACACAAACAGCAAAGCAATACTCGATGAATGTGGCATACATCCATATTAGATCAAAATGATCGCCACAAAGATGTCAGCATGATGTTCATTTATACCGCGTAAGAGGACACTGGCAGTCGCTTCTCTCCATGCGCAAGTTATGCGCCACATAGCGCTATGCCGCATGTCATCCTTCTTGCGGGTGGCTTCTATACTGATTCAGAGAGGGATCCCTCCCGAGCGACCGCCTCGCAGGCAGCCCGCACGAACAAGGCGCGGACGTTAGGCTCCTCCCCAAGGCCACCTGAAAGGAGCTGCACCTCATAGCCCGCGGCGCGAAGCCGCGATAACCAGGACCCGCCCCCCGGTCCTGCAAGGTCCTCCTCCACATGCTCGCCTGCGACGAGCATGAGAGGCGCAAGAAGGAGGCGCCGCGCCTTGCGACAAAAGCCGCGGCTTTTGCCACCCGCCATGCCGTCCCGCCCTTCCCCGGCACAACCTGTCGTAAGCCGCGAAAGAACGGCCTCGAGACCGAGGCTCCCCTCGACCGTGCCCAGATGGAGCGGCCACCCCCGGCGATCGACGATTTTCTGGAAATCAACGTAGAAGCGGTCCGCGGCGTGCTCGCTACCGTGGCCCATAAGAACCAAATCGGCCTCCGCATCGACCGCGCGCCGCCGCATCTCAAGCAGGGTGGCAAGCTCTTCCGCCAGACCGGGCAGAAGGGGCGTAGAGAGCGCAAGGGAAGAAAAAGCGCCGCAAAGTTTCCTGATGGGGGCAAGCAGTTTGCGCTCGAATTCCGCGCCTGGGATGAGAAAAAGGGGAGCGACGAGGAGATCGCGGACCCCCTCGGCGGAAAGCCGTGCGAGCGCCTCCGCCGGAGATGGGACGGCAAGGCCGAAATTTTCGAAAAGGCGGGACCGCACAATAGCCGAGCTGAAGGCGCGGACAAGACGGCGATCGGGAAAGGCCTCAGCGATCGCCGCCTCGGTCGGCGCGATGGCTGATTCGATGGCGGCAGGGCGCGTCGTACCGAAGGAGACGGCGAGGAGAGCGCGATCATTCGTCATGGGGATTCCTTTCCGGACGGCGCGATCGGCCGTCCCGCTTCACCATTATGCCGGAGGCTCCGTTCGGGAGCGAAGTGCGGCTTTCCCCCTGCATCAAAGACGCGGCCTGCGACACCGAAGGATGCGGAAAGGAGACTCTCGCGCATCACCTCCCGGGGCGGGCCAGATGCAAGGAGGTGCCCCCCCGAGAGGAGTGCCATGCGATCCGCAAGGGCAGCCGCCTGATTCAGGTCATGGAGAACAATGCCGATGCCGAGCCCCCGTTGATCGCGGAGCTCCTTAAGGAGCGCAAGGAGCTCAAGTTGGGCGGCGAGATCGAGATGCGTCGTCGGCTCGTCAAGGAGGAGAAAGTCAGGCTCCTGGGCGAGGGCCATTGCGATCCAGGCGCGCTGGCGTTCTCCGCCCGAAAGCCGCGCAAGCTCTCGACCGGCAAACGCCTCAAGGCCGACCGCGCGGAGCGCGGCCGCGATTACCTTTCGCCCCCGCGCGCCGGGGGGACCTGCCCCCTCGCGCGAGAAGCGACCATAGCCCACCAGCTCTGCGACAAGAAGATCCTCGAGAGGGGGATGAACCTGGGCGACAAGGCCGATGCGCCGGGCAAGCTCGCGCCGCCTATAGGAGGCAAGCGGCCGCGCATCGAGGAAAACGCCTCCCCCTGCGGCCGGCAGAACGCCTGCGAGAGCCTTGAGGAGGCTCGTCTTCCCCGAACCATTCGGCCCGACGAGGGCGAGGATCTCGCCGCCGCGAATCCCCAGCGACAGACCTTCGACCGCCTTACGCCCGCCATAGGCCACACAGAGCCCCTGAGCCTCGAGCGCCACTAGCGCTTCTCCCTGAGAAGGCCGAGAAAGACGGGCGCACCGACGATTGCAGTCACGACGCCGACGGGTAGCTCGAGGGGGTCGAAGAGACAGCGGGCCAGACAATCGCAGGCGACAAGAAGGCCCGCACCGAAAAGCGCGGAGGCGGGCGCAAATCGGCGAAAGTCGGCGCCGACCAAGAGTCGCGCGAAATGCGGGGCGACGAGGCCAACAAATCCGAGAAGGCCGGCGACACTCGCCGCAGAGGCCGCAAGAAGGGCGGCGAGCGCCAGAAAGACGGCGCGATTCCGCTCGGGCCTGAGCCCCAGGCCGAGAGCGGCCTCGTCGCCCAAGGCGAGTATGTTGAGGCGCCCCGAGAGGAGAAGGCTTGCGCCCATCGCGGGGAGAGCGTAGGAGGCGGCGAGGCCGAGCTGCCGCCATCCGCGGCCCGCAAGCGCCCCGACCATGAAGTCGGTGGCACCGAGGAGCCGATCGGGCCTGAGCGCGACAAGCGCATTGGCCGCCGCACCGAGAAGGCTCGAGACGGCGACGCCAGCGAGAATAAGGCGTGAAGGGCGCGCGCCGCGCTTCCACGCGAGGAGGTAGACGAGGAGGGCGGCGCCGAGGCCGCCAGCAAATGAGAGCGGCATCACAAGGCCGGGCTTCCCCGGGAAGACGATCATCGCGACCAGTGCGGCAAGTCCGGCCCCCGAACTCACCCCGACGAGGTTAGGCGCGGCGAGGGGGTTCCGCATCACAGCCTGGAGGAGGCAGCCAGAAAGAGAGAGGCTCGCTCCGACAAGGGCGCCGAGGAGAACGCGCGGAAGTCTGATCCCGCGGAGAATGAGGAGGGTCGCAGCCGACCCTCTGCCAGAAAGGGCGCTAAAGAGGGCGGCGGGATGCACACGGATCGCGCCAAGAGAGAGACTCGTCACCGCGGCAAGCGCGAGAAAGGACGCAAGGCCGACGAGCGTGATGATAAAGGGGGGCCCGCTGCGTGCGCCGACCGCAGTCGGCGAAAGCGCCTTGCTCATCGGCGTCCCCCCGCAAGACGGGCGGCCAGAAAAGCAAAAGCCTCAGGGTACTCCTCGCAGGGGCGGTAGAGGAAGTGGCGGCTTGGGAGGAGGTAGATGCGCCCTTCGCGCACCGCGCGTAGCCCCGACAAGGCGGGCGAGGCCGCGATGGCCGCACGTGTTCCCGCGGCAAGCTCAGGATCGTCCCCCATCGTCGTCACGAGGACGACGTCGGGGTCGACAAGGGCGATCCGTTCCTCGGAGAATTCGACACGAAGAGCGCCCGGGGGGAGACGCATACCCTCCACGACGTTGCGCCCCCCAAGGAGTGAGGCCATATAGGCCGTATGCGCCGCGGAGGATTCCACCTTGAGCCCCTTCGCGGTCGCGAAGAGTGAAAGATAGGAGACGGGGGCGGCTGCGCGGGCCTGTGCCACCAGGGCGTCGACCGAAGCGACCAGCGCCTTGACCCGCGATCGGGCCTCGGCGCTGTTCCCATTCAATGCCAGGAAAAAATCCATAAGCGCACGGAAATCGCCATAGTTCTCGTACTCGAGGAGGAGGACAGGGACGCCCGCCCCCTCGAGGGCCTCGGCTGCCTGACGCGGCAACTGCCCGTTCGCCGAAAGGATGACAAGATCGGGGCCAAGGGCGAGGATGCACTCCACGTTGGGGCGGGACGGTCCCCCCGTGACCGGAAGGCCGCGCGCCGCAGGCGGAACGAGTTCGGGGCTCGAGAGCTCGGGGATGCCGACGGCCGTACCCCCCGCGAGGTACCAGGGCGCGACAAAGGAAACAAAATGGACGACGACCCTGCGAGGGGAGGCGGGAACCCTGACCCTCCGCCCTATCGCATCGATGCAGTCGCGCCAGGCCCCGGATTCGGACAGGATGCGGGGCGCCCCTCCCTCGGCAAGGGGCGCCGCAGCGAGCGACGCGAGCGGACCGAGGATGGCAGCAAAAATGAGAACCGAAACGCAGGTGCGGCGATCATAGCCTTTCATGCCCCCCTCCCCCGGGGCTGCACGATGAGCCCGGCCTTGATCCGCGCCTCGGACGAGGCGACGAGAACTACGCTCGACATGTCAATCTCCTCCTCATGACAAAGAAGCTCGCCGAGGGGGCAAACCAGGCGGCGCTCGCCTTCCCTGGTCGCCGCGCGCACGACGGCGGCGGGCGTTTCGGGCGACCGCGTTTCGAGGATGCGGGCCACCGCCTCGCGGAAAAGCTCACGACGCAGGCCGCTTCGCGGATTGTAGAGCGCCAGGGCGAAGCCTCCCCCGGCCGCGGCGGACAGGCGCGCAAGGATGCGATCGCGCGGGGCGACGAGGTCGGAGAGCGAGATCACCGCATAGTCGTCCTCAAGGGGCGAACCAACAAGGGCGGCCGCAGCGTTGGCCGCCGTGATGCCAGGATGGATCTCGAGGTCGAATGCGCCGAGCTCCTCCTCAGACGCAAGGGCGAGGGCGAGGCCGCCGATCCCGTAGACACAGGCATCGCCCGAAGCGACGAGGGCGGCGCGCCGCCCCCGCAGTGCCTCTTCGATAGCGCGGCGGGCCCGGTCGCCCTCCTCGCGCATCGGCGTCGAATAGGTCTCCACGCATTTAAGGAGGGGGGCGGCGAGTTCGAGGTAGGGCCCATAACCGGCCACAAAGTCCGCCCGAAGGAGGGCGCGCCGCGCGGCCGGCGCGAGGTACTCGAGGCTGCCCGGCCCGAGTCCAATAATGGAGAGACGGCCGCGGCGAGATCCGATGGTGGCCCCGACGGAAGCAGGAACGGAGTTTACAGGCGCCTGCATCCCGGCACCCACGCCTGCGGGCGGCGCACCTGCGGGCGGCGCACCTGCGGGCGGCGCACCTGCGGGCGGCGCACCTGCGGGCGGCGCACCTGCGGGCGGCGCCCAGGCATCCTCCTCGGCCAGCGCAAAAGCCGCGCAGCCATAATCCCGCTTGGGAATCTTGAGCCGCCCCCGCCGCGAAGCAAGGAGGGCGCTGGGCTCCGCCACCGCAGGTGTGCCGAGCTCGCCGTGCCGCGCCGCAGCCGATGGGGAAAGCGGCGCTCCCGAGACAGCCTGACGCGCCGCCTCGGCCGCAAGTTCTTCGGCCTCAAAAAAACGGAGAGGCAGGTCGAGTTCGGCGCAGACAGCAAGGAGGCCGTCCTCGTCGCGCTTTGCCGCCAGCGTCGCGGCAAGGCGGATATCGCTGAGAGCGAGGCCCTCTTCGGCGAGAAAGCCGAGGAGTGCCCTGCGGAGTTCCTCGGCCCCGACGCCCCGCCTGCAGCCGAGACCAAGAACAAAGCGCCGTTCCGTCTCGCTCCCCGTCGTGATGACGGGCTCGGCGCCCGTCGCACGCGCCACCTCGTAGGCCAGGAGGTTCGCACCACCCTCGTGCCCCGAAAGGAGGCTGATCGCGTACCGCGCGGCTTTGTCGATAGCAACGAGGGCGGGATCCTCGAGTTTGCCCGACAGGAGGGGGGCGGCGAGGCGCTGAACGATGCCCGCGGCCATGACGCAGACGATGGCCCGCTCGGATGCAAAGGCGCGCACGAAAAGCTCACGGAGTTCCCCGTCGCGGCCCGCGCGGACTTCCCGCACGCCGTTCATGCGCGCGGCGATGGCGGCGGCAATCCGCCCTCCCTCCGCATCGAGGGTTATGACGATCGGATTCATGTCGCCTTCCTCCGCCCATGCGAAAAAGAAGAATCGTAGAGTTTGGAGGCCTCGTAGCCCTCAGGCTCAAGAGCCCGGCCTACGAGGACCATCGTCTGCCCCTCCCAGGCCCCTCCCGCCGCAAGCTCCTCCAGTTCCCCAAGGCGGCAGGCGGCTATGCGTTCATCGGGCCAGCTCGCCCGTCGCACGAGGCGCACGGGCGTCGCAGGCGGCAGAACCGCGGAGAGTTTCCGGGCCGCCTCGGTGAGGAGGCCGCCCGAAAGGAAGAGCGCGAGGCTCGTCCCATGTGCCGCCAGGGCCGCAAGTTCCTCGCCGGGCGGAAGCCCGGTGCGGCCCGCGACCCGGGTCACAACGAGGCTCTGGGAGACGCCGGGCAGGGTGAGCTCGCGTTTGAAGCTCGCCGCCGCGGCGAAGACCGAGGAAACCCCCGGCACCACCTCGGTAGGGATGCCACGGGCCGCACAGTAGTCGAGCTGTTCCTGGATCGCCCCGTAGAGCGAGGGATCGCCCGAGTGTAGGCGGACAATACTCCCCTCGCGCTCTCGCGCTTCCTCATACACCTCAAGCACCTCGGCGAGACTCATGCCTGCGGAGTCATAGCGGGGCGCGGCAGGCGGTGCCCAGTCGAGCAGGGCGGGATTCACGAGCGAACCGGCCCAGACCACGATGTCGGCGGCGGCGAGGAGGCGCCGCCCCTTCAAGGTGAGGAGCTCGGGATCCCCCGGCCCCGCACCCACGAAATACACCTTCATCGCCGCCTTCCCGTCCGGACAATCGCAAGGGCGAGATACCCATCAGCCTGCCCTGCCACCTCGCGAAAGGCGCCGACCACCTCGTGCTCAAGCCCGACGCCTGCGGCGAGAAAGGCCGAATCCGAAAGCCCCCGCGCGTCGAGCCAGGCGGAGAGCTCGCCCAGACGACCGCCGATCTTGTAGAGCGCCAGGGTGTCGACAAGGCCGAGATAGGCATCAAGACGCTCAAGCGCTTTTGGCAGGGGGAGAAGACAGAGCCCCTCCTCGCCCTCGACGAGAGAGATGCCGAGACATCCCGCCGCGGCGCCTAAGGCGGTGATACCGGGTAGGGCTTCGACCCGCGTCTCCGGCCGGGCCTCGAGGACGGCGCGGCGGAGGTAGGTCCAGGTCGAGTAAACGGAAGGATCGCCCAGGGTAGCGAAGGCCACGCGGCTTCCCCGGTCGAGTTCGGCACAGACTAAGGCGGCCGAGCTACGCCAGGCGGCATCGAGGCCCGGCCCCCCGCGGAGCATCGGAAAGGAAAGCGTCGCGGTGCGGCGCGGCACAATCCCGGCCGCCGCGACGATACGCCCGGCAAGCGACGCATCTCCCTCACGGGGAACGGGAAAAAAGACTAAGTCGGCTTCGGTAAGAAGACGAGCGGCCTCCAGGGTGAGGAGCCCTGGATCGCCGGGACCGACGCCGACGCCATAGAGTCCGGGACTCATAGGAGCACGAGTACGCATAATCCTCCGATCTTCCTGGCAGCATTGTTGCCAAGGGCTGTGCCGCCAAGGTCACAGCCGCCTAAGGCCATCGCACCAAGGCTGGTCTCGACGAGGCGTTCGCTCGATAGGCCGAGGTCTATGGCGGCCGCACAGGGCCGCCCGGGCCCGAAGCGGCCCGCAAGCCGCTTCGCAACCGCGGCTGCATCGTTGTTTCCGCCCAGGAGGATCATGGCCGGCCTTTCCTTCTCGATGCGGTCGAGGGCGCAAAGGTCCCCGCCGTGAACTGAGACAAGGACGGCATCCTCCCAGGGCATGCCAAGGCGGGCTGCGGCGAGCTGGAAGGCAGAAAGCCCCGGGAAAATCTCGTAGGCACCGCGCGGAAAGCGCCGCCGCACCGCGCCAAGAAGGCTGTGAAATCCCGGATCTCCGGAGACAAGGAGGGCCACCCGGCAGTCCGTTGCCGCTTCAGCAAGGCGGTCGAGAAAGGCCTCGACCGACCCGGAAAGGGCGAGTCCGGGCTTGTCGGGGAATTGGGCAAGGTGGCGGACCGCACCCATGAGAAAGTCGGCCTCCTCGATGGCGCGGCGCGCGACGGGAAGGAGGTAGTCAGGACCGCCCGGTCCCATGCCCACGACGGCAAAGGGTCTCATGCCGAGCTCCCGCGCCCGAGGACGCGTGCATCGAGGGCGAGAAAGACTGCCTCGACGGGAACGCCGGCAAGAAGGCTCGCGCGGCGCGCCGCGCGAGCCGCCGCGGCGTCGAAGACGGCACGATAGCCCGCCTCGATGACAAGACGTGAGGCCTCCTCGGCCGTGTCGAGCTCAAGTAGGCGCCGTATGAGTTCGGGCGGCGCCCCCGCGGCTCCGGCAAAGGCGGCCAGGGTCTCAAGGCGCGCATCGCCGTAGCGGCAGTGCGTGTTAAAAAGGCCGGCCGACACCTTAAGGAGCTTGCCCGCGTGACCGACAAGCTCGACGCGCCGCGCGCCGTGCCGTGCAAGGGACTTGAGCCCTAGACCGAGGTGGTCCCCTGCAACAAGAATGGCCGCCTCGGGCACGCCCTCGCGGCGGAGATAGGTTTCACCGACGTAGCCGGGCGTAAGATAGGCGGGCTCGGGCGAGGCCAGCGCCACCGTGCGCGCCGCGCGGACAAGGCTCTTTTTGAACGCGGCGGAAGAAGCGGGCTCGACAACGCCCGAGCTGCCGATAATCGAAAGCCCGCCTTCGATGCCGAGGCGGGGGTTCCAGGTGGATGCGGCCACCTCCTCGCCGCCGGGAATCTCGAGAAGCACGGAGAAACCCGCGCCCGAGGGCAGAAGGGCGGCGAGTTCCCGCGCGATCATCCGTCGCGGCGTCGGATTGATCGCCGCCTGCCCGGGCGGCACGGGAAGGCCCGGCCGCGTGACGCGGCCGACCCCGCGACCGCCATCGATGCGCAGCGCGCCAAGGCCAGCCTCCCCCGCTGCACGCCCAGGCAGGGCTTCGAGCGCCACAAGGGCTTCGATCACAAGGCCCTCGGTCGCGTCGGCGTCATCGCCGGGATCCTTGCGGACGCCGGCGCGCCAGCCCCCGCCCTCGGGCCTAAGAAAGGCAAGGGGCACAAGGATGGCCGCACCGGAATAGGGTTTCGAGGAGGGAGGCAGGCAGATCTCCACCGAGGCCCCGGGCGCACAGCCTAAGCAGGCCATGGCCGCGGCCTTCGCGGCGGCCTGGGCGCAGGTCCCCGTGGTAAGGCCGCGCCGCAAGCCCCGGACGCAGCCCAGGACCTCGGGATAGGGCCGCGCCTTCACCACGCAGCCCCCTCGGCCAAGGCCACAAGGCCGTTCACCACGGCGGCCGCGACGGGGCTTCCGCCCCGCTCCGAAAGGTTCGTGATGCGCGGCACCGGACCGGGAAAGGCCCACAATGCTTCCTTCGACTCGAGGGCCCCGACAAAGCCCACGGGCAGGCCGACAACGAGGGCGGGCTTGAGGCCCGCGCGCATCAGTGCAAGAAGCTCAAAGAGCGCCGTCGGCGCGTTCCCGATAGCGACCACCGCCCCTTCAAGGAGGGGGGCCGCGCGGCGGATCGCGGCAGCGCTCCGCGTAAGCCCCGCGCTGCGTGCGAGCTCGATGGTCTCTTCCTCGTCGAGAAGACAGTGGGCCTGCGAGCCGAGGCGGGAAAGGCGTTTGACGCGAATGCCGGCCATAACCATGCCGACATCGACCACAACGGGCCGCCCCGCGCGCAGGGCGGCAAGGCCTGCGTCGACTGCGCCCGGCGAGAACAGGATGGTCTTTCCGAATTCCACGTCCCCCGTCGTGTGAGCAACGCGGATCGCGATTTCAAGCTCCCCCTCAGGAGGGCGAAAATCACCAAGACGCGACAGGACGATCTCGCGGCTCCTGCGGGCGATGGCTTCGCCCGCAGCGTTCGGCTCGAGGGTGTCGGGCATGGAGCGCTCCTCCCGCGCGGGGCGCGCGCGGCTGGGCGGCGGAACACCGCAGCGCCAGCGCCGGAACGGCAGGCAAGGGCCGCGGTAAGAGGGCTCGGGGTTCTATCGCGAGGAGGGGATGTCGATACGGACCGCGTTCCTCATTATTCAGCACCCAGTGAATAATCGGGAGATGTCCGCGCACAAGGCGCAGCGCGCAAGGCCGGTCTCCTGACTCGAAGGCTCTACCGTATAACGCCCAGGTCCTTCCCGCTTTCGCAGTGGGCCCGGGACGGGTATCCGACGCCTCTTCCGACCGGCCTGTGCCGCTCGGCCGCGCGTCGCGCGCCTTCCTACAGTGCCTGGGGGCGTGCCGGCTTCGCACCGGCTTCCCGATTAAGCCGCGCAGGAGCTCAGTCCCGCGATCGGCACCTCGACAGCGTGACTATACCCCGGAGGCTTCCCTCCGGTCAAGGCGCACGGACAGTAGCGACATACAACAAAAAGGGCGGCCGCCCTTTTTAGGACGGCCGCCCCGAATGGCGCATCGATGCCGCTTACTTAAGCTCGATATTGTCAGCAGTAACCGTGCCCAGGTGCTTCACATAGGCCATGAACACCTCGGCATCACTTGGGAAGTCATTGAGGATCTTCTTGCCGACAAGCATCTTGTAGTCGTCGCCGCCGTTGAAATAGAAATTCACCGTGGCAAAAAGGTACTCCCGCTCCGCCTCGACGGGCGTGCCGCCGATCATGATGTTCGACACCCGGTCGCCTGCGGGCTTCGTGGCGTCGAGGGTGTAGGTAAGGCCCGCGAAATGCGGGAAGCGGCCGTCGGCAGCGGGAAGCTTGCCGACGCCATGCTCGATGATCGCGTCGAATTCGGAGCCCTTGATTTTCGCAGTCTGGATGTAGTTGCCAAAGGGCAGGACCGTGAAAATGTGCTTCTTCGTGATGTCGCCCGCGGGGATCGTGTCGCGCACGCCGCCACCGCCAACGAGCGCCACCTCCGCACCCGTCGCATAACGCATCGAGTTCGCGATGAGCTTACCGAGGTTCGACTCGCTCGTGCGGACGATCTCGCGCTTTCCGACAAGTTCGACGGCGGTCGTGCCCACCTTCTCGGCGAGCATCGGCGCCTGGCCCGCGCTCACTGCGTCGATAAGCGCCTTCACCGCGGCGTCCTGACCGAGGTCGGGCGTGTTCGCGTACTTCACCGTGCGGGCAGTCTTCGACGCGACCTTGCGGTCGGCTCCCACCGTGATCTCGATCACGCCGAGCGCCTCGCCCTGCGCGCCGGTGGAGGCGATGAGGGTCGGCGTCTTGTTCTCGGCGAACACCGTCTCGAGGCTTGAATGGCTGTGGCCGTCGATGATCACGTCGATTTCGGGCACCGCGGCGGCGAGCTTGTCGCTCGTCGGATCGCTCGAGCGGTCAATACCGATGTGCGAGATGCAAACGAGGACGTCGTACTTGCCCGTGAGCTCCTTGACGATCTTCTGTGCCGTGGCGATCGGGTCGGCGAAGGTGACGCCCTCGAGCCCCTTCGGATCGGACTTGTACGCGGTTTCGGGGCTCGCAAGGCCGAAGAATGCGACCCGCACGCCCTGAACGTCGCGGATGTCATAGGTCTTCGGGAAAAGCGGTTTGCCATCCTTGCCGATCACGTTCGCGGCGAGAATGGGGAACTTCATCTCCTTGGAAAGCTCGAGAAGCCGACTCGTGCCGTAGTTGAAGTCGTGGTTACCGACCGTCATGTAGTCATAGGGCACAGCGTTCATGAGCTTCACGATGCTCGAACCGCGCTCGAGGTTGGCAAAGGGAAGCCCGTGGAGCGTGTCGCCCGCGTCTATGACGAGGACGTTCGGGTTGTCGACCTTAAGCTTGTTCACATAGTTGGCAATCCGGTCGTAGCCGAGGATGGTCTTGCCGTCGCCGACCGCGCGGGCGTGCATGTCGTTCGTGTGCGCGATGACAAGCTTGACCTCGCCGGCAAGCGGCTTGGGGCCGCCCGCGCAGCCGACAAGCCCGAACGCCGCGAATGCAACAAGCGCAAGGGCGATGAATCGAAGCTTCTGCTTCATCGAAAACCTCCCAATGTGTGATTGAAGTCTGAGTATGTAGTGTACGTCGATCCTGAGGAGGCGGCAAGCGGCCCCGCGAAGGAGGAGACGGCTACCCCTCTTGATAAACCGGTTTATTGGCGTATACTTCTTTCCATAATGAGGCGTCGTGCGGCGCCTCGGGGAGACAGCCTTAGGGAGAAGCCCATGCACATGAAACGAAGCTCCGGTATCCTCCTCCACCCAAGCTCCCTACCCGGGCCCTTCGGCATCGGCGAACTCGGCCCCGCATGCTTTCGCTTCATCGAGCGCCTTGCGGAAGCGAGTCAGCGGCTCTGGCAGGTACTACCCCTCGGTCCCACCGGCTACGGCGATTCGCCCTACGCCCCCTTTTCCACCTTTGCCGGTAATGAACTCCTCATCTCGCTCGAGCTCCTCGTAGCGGAGGGTCTTCTCGAAAAGGTCGATCTTACCCCTCCCCGCCCCTTCCCACCCGAGCGCGTCGATTACGGCGCGCTCATCGCATGGAAACGGCCCCTGCTCGAGCAGGCGGCAGACGCCTTTCTCGAACGGGCCGCACCCGCTAGGCGCGCGGCCTTCGAGGCCTTTCGCGCGCGAGAAGGTGCATGGCTTCCGGACTACGCGCTCTTCATGGCGATCAAAGCCGAATACGACGAACGCGCCCGCGAGGAGGCGCTCCCCTCCTCCGTATGGAACCGTGCCTGGCCCGAGCCGCTTGCGCTCCGCGAGCCTCGAGCTCTCGCGCACGAACAGGCTATCCGCGCACGCGCGATCGCGCGCACCGAGGTGCTCCAATTCCTCTTTGCCGACCAGTGGCAAGCCGTCAAACGGGCGGCGAACGCCGCGGGAATCGCGATCATCGGCGACCTTCCCATCTTCGTCGCCGAGGACTCCGCCGATGTGTGGCGACGCCCCGAGCTTTTCGACCTTGACGCGCGCGGCCGTCCCCGCGAGGTGGCGGGTGTCCCGCCCGACTATTTCAGCGCCGACGGACAGCGCTGGGGCAACCCACTCTACAACTGGAAGGCCCACGAGGCCGAAGGCTTCGCCTGGTGGATCGCGCGGCTCCGCGCCGCCCTCGAACGTTACGACTATGTCCGCATCGACCACTTTCGCGGTTTCGAGGCCTACTGGGCCGTACCCGCCGACGAGCGCACCGCGCGCAAGGGGCGTTGGCGCAAAGCTCCCGGCGAGGCCCTCTTCGCCACCGTAAAGAGCAAGCTGGGCGAGGACATCCCCATCGTCGCCGAGGATCTCGGATTCATCACCGAGGAGGTCCGTGCGCTCCGCGATGGCTTCGGCCTTCCGGGCATGAAGATCCTCCAGTTTGCTTTCGACGAATCGGAGTCGGGAGACGCCTTCGACCCTGCGAACGGCTTTCTCCCCCACAACTACCCCGAACGCTCGGTCGTCTATACGGGCACCCACGACAACGACACGCTTGCAGGCTGGCTTTCCACGGCAAGCTACGCGGAACGCGAGTACCTCGAGCGCTACCTCGGATACCGCCCCGCCGACACAGTCCGCGCGCTCCTTCGCGAAGCCTGGAAATCCGTCGCCGCCTGGGCGATCGTCCCCATGCAGGACCTGCTCGGCCTCGGCTCCGCGGCCCGGATGAACACGCCTTCGACCCTTGGCGGCAACTGGGCCTGGCGCATGGCCGAGGGGGCCTTCAGCCCTGAACTCGCACAAGAACTCGCCGAGCTCTCGCGGCTCTACGGCCGGAACCTCGAGCGCACATAAAGCCCCTCATTCCGAAGCACCAGGCCCGCGCTCCACCCCGGAGGCGGCTACCCTAGCGCGCGGCGCTTAAGTAATCGCGATGCGCCGCGGCTTTGCCGCCTCCTTCATCTTGAGGCGGAGATTGAGCACGCCATCGACAAGATCCGCCGTGATGGCGTCACGATCGATGCTTTCGTCGATGGAAAACGCCTTGTGGTAATCGGCGTGCCGCCGCTCGCGGATGAGGAACCGCCCTGCGGGGACCTCATCCGCGCGCTTTCCCTCGATGGTGAGGATGTTGCCATCGACCTTGATCTCGAGGCCGTCCTTTGTCACTCCGGGCATCTCGATCTGGGCGAGCACTTCCGCTTCATCTTCCATAATCCTGACCGCCGGAACGATGGCCACACGATCTGCGCGGGGTTTCATCGCGTTCATGGTTCCACCTCCTCACTTCACCTGCACCTGGATGGTCCTGCGCTTGGATTCCTCGCGCTTAGCGATGCGGATGCGCAAAATACCGTCTTTAAGCTGCGCTTCCACCTTGTCGGGATTGACAGAATCAGGCAGGCTGATGGTCCGGCTGAAGCTCCCCACCCAGGTTTCGCTCCGCACGACCTTGCGCGTCTTCGTCGGCTCCTCGCGGCGCTTTTCGCCCTTGATCGTCAAGAGGCTACCCTGGATGTTGAGATCGAGATCCTCCTTGCGGACGCCGGGGAGATCGGCGAGCACCAAAAATTCCTCGTCGCCCTCGACAAGATCGATCGCGGGGCCGGAAGGCCAATCGAGCAAGCCGGAAACGCTTGGCATCTCAAAAGAGCCGAACGTGCGCTCGAACTCCCGCCTAAGGTCATCGAAGGCGTCCCACAGATCGAGCGCCGCGGCAGGGTCACGCCGCTGTGCCACGAGATTCGAGTGATCCATGATCTACCTCCTTGTGCGATGAGTTGGTGTGTGTTTGCCAATGGATAAGCAAAAAGCGTGCCTAAAGCGAGCAGAGGGCGCATCCAGAGGGGATGGCACATAAGTCTTGCATAGATTGAGACCTATGAAACGAAGGCACAGCGGAGCGTGGGGCGCCGCGTCGCAGGATCGATCCGGCACTGTTTCTAAAAGAGACAGTGCGAAGGCTCTCGCGGGACGGCATGTCGCATTTGGAAATACCCACAAGGAGCGCCTAACGCGTCACTTGTGGCGGAGGGAAACACCGCCCCTGCGGCGCGGCCAGTTCAGAACACCGGTCGCACCGCGGGGAGTGTGGAGGCCTGGAAGTTAATTCGCCGCCACTGCAGATAGGCGCCGTCTCCGGCACCGCCGTTACCGGCGGTGCCATCGCCAACGCACCCGCCGTCCTGCGCGCAGGGCGAAACAAGCAGTTCGAAGACACCGCAGTTCCCCGTGGGGACGAGGGGCATCCAGGATCGGCAGCCGAAGGTTGCGCGAAACAGCCATTGGATAAAGCCGCCATGGCTCACCACGGCGATCGCGCGGGAGCCTGCGAGCGCGCGGTCGCGCGCAAGGCTCCACGCAGCCATGGCCCGCTCGTAGAGGGACGCAGACGACTCCGCGCCGGGGACACCGTCCCAGCTCCTGCGCTCGAAGGCGGCGTAGGCCGCGGAGTAGCGACGGCGCGCCTCCTCGAGCGACAGTCCCGAAAAAGGCCCTGTGTCCATCTCGACGAGGCGGTCGTCGAACAGGGGGTCGGGGAGGCAAGCGGCGCGGGCGATGATGCGCGCCGTCTCCGCGGCGCGGCACAGCGGCGATGCGAGAATCTCGACAAGCCCTTCAGCGGCGAGCCAGGAGCCCGTCTCCGCGGCCTGAGCGCGGCCTGCGTCATCGAGCGGCAAATCGAGCCTTCCCTGCACGATGCCGCGCGCATTCCCCTCGCTTTGGCCGTGGCGCACAAGGAAAAACCGCGTCTCCGCGGGTAGGGCGGCAAAAAACTGGGCGTCGGCTGCGTTAGCAGGCGGTGGCGATTGCTGCGTCATGAGGAGGGCAGTATACGAAAAACGCCCGGCTCAGAGGAAGCACCTCGGCCGGGCGCCGCGATCTCCCTGCGGCTTAGAACCGCCTCTTAGTTGATCGGATCGGTCGGAACGCGGAGATAATCGAGATAGTAGAGGTTGCCGGCTATTTCGACCTGGTTTTTGTAAAGATATTCGACTGAGGTGACGTTGCCAAGCTCCCAGTAATCCTTGCGGTATTCATCGGCGGGGATCCTGTCGTGATCAGCCCAGCCGGGGAGGAAAAAGAGCGTGGCGCCGACGGTGATGTCGGCCTTGGTCGCCTTGCGGCTTCCGACGACGTGATTGACCCAGACCTTTTTGCCATCGGCGATAAACACCACCTCGGCCTGGTTCTTGGTCGCAGGAGAAGCCGGCGTGAGCACCTTGGCCACATAGAAGCCGCTGTCCATCATCGGACGGGCATCGGGTGAAGCAAGGATCTCGCCCGACTGGAAATCGACGACCGCCGTGGCGGAACCGGTCGCGGCGACACCGCCCGAAGGAGCGCCGCCACCCAACCCACCGGTGAGCGAGCCGAGGGCACCACTCACCGCGCCCTGAGCGACCGAGGCGCAGGAGGCAAGGACAAGGGCCGAAGCAAGCACGAACGCGGCGACGCGAAGCACTTTCATACTGAACTCCTTTTGAAGTGCTAGAGGAATTGAACTCAGTCTATCGCATCCCGGTCAAAAAGCAAGCGCGAGCGGACGCGGATGCCCGCGGGGCGAGCACGGCCTTTACGCCCCCGGCACCCGTGGGCTAGAGTTGATGCGATGCGCAGTCCCGATTCGCGGAGCCCCGCCCTGAGGGCGGCGGCATTGGGAGCATACCTCCTCGTCCCCCTTCTCTCCGCGTGCTATGTCGGTGAACAGGGTGCGCACTACCTCGGCATCCTTGCGCGCGCGCAGCCACTTGAGCGCGTGCTTGCGGACAAAGCCGCCCCTCCCGAACTCCGCGCGCTTGCCGAACGCGCGACACGCATCCGCGACTTTGCGACTACTCAACTCGGCTTGCGCGAAACGCGGAACTACCGAAAAATCGCACGCGTCGCGGGTGACAACCTTGCCATGGTCGTGCAGGCCTGCGCCGAGCTCTCATTTGAGCGCTATCTTTGGAGCTACCCGCTCGTCGGCAAGCTGCCCTACAAGGGCTTTTTTAATCCGGATGCCGCGGAAAAAGAGGCCCAAGCCCGCCGCGCCGAGGGGCTCGACGTCATCATCCGCCCGGTCGATGCCTTTTCGAGCCTCGGCTGGCTGCCGGACCCGCTTTTCTCCTTTATGGCCGCGTATGGCGAGGCAGAGCTCGCCGAAATCATCATTCACGAGCTTTGCCATGCGACCGCCTTTGCCCGCGGCTGTGACGACTGGAATGAGGAACTTGCCACCTTTGTCGGCCGCGAGGCCGCGGCGCGATATATCGCGGCGAACGAAGGAGAGGAGGCGCCCGACCTTGCTTCCCTGCGCCGTGCCCGGCGCGACGAGGCGGCATTTGCAAACTTCCTGCGCGGGACGGCGGCCGAACTCGAGGCCGTCTACAGAGCCCCCCTCTCGGTCGAGGAAAAGCGCGCGCGCAAAAAGGCGGTCATCGCCGAACGCGCTGCGCTCTTCGAGCAGGAGTATGAAAAGCTCTTTGCAAGCGAGCGCTTCCGCGGCTTTCCGATGGACAAGATTAACAACGCCTATCTCGACCTCTACCGCATGTACGAAGGCGAGCCTGAGCTCTATGCCAGCTACCTCGAGCGCGTCTGTGGCGGCGACCTTAGGGCCTTCATCGCCGACATGGCCCGGCTTGCACAGCGCTCGCGCACACAATGCGGCACACCCTCGTGCGAGCCCAAGGCCGCGATGCGCGCAAGCCTTGCCGCGCTTAGCACGGGCGCACGCTAAAAGCTGGCCCCCTCGCCTTGAGCACCGTGCGCCAGGGAACTCGGCCTTGACAAAAAGGCGCGCTCCATCACACTAGGTTCTATGAAGCGCATACTCACCGTCCTTGTTTTGCTTTTCGCCCTTGCGGGCCTTGCCTTCACCCAGGGGAAGTGGGGGTACATCGACCCCTCAGGGGCCATGGTCATCGCCCCTCAATTTGACCACGTGCGGAGCTTTTCCGAGGGCCGCGCGGCAGTTACGAAAAACGGCAACGTCGGCTTTATCGACACAAAGGGCGTCCTTGTCATCCCCACTCAGTACACCGACACCCTCTCAGGCTTCTCGTTTAGCGAAGGCCGGGCGGCGGTGCAGGTGGAAAAGGACACCTGGCGCTTCATAGACAAATCGGGCAAGACGGTCTTGGATAAAAACTTTTACGCATTCGCAAGAAATTTTTCCGAAGGTCTTGCTCCCGTCTACATCGTCGAATTCGACTTCGGCGCCGTGTTTGACGAATACTGGGCGTACATCGATACAACCGGCACGCCTGTCATTTCCATAGACGGAGACCTTGAGACGATGAGCCCTTTCTCCGAAGGCCGTGCGGTTCTCAGCCGGAGCGACAGCGACTCGGTTATCGACACAAGCAACAAGACAATCGTGCCGTTCGGGCGCTATATCGCCATAGGTGGCTATTCAGAAGGGCTTGCGACCATGCAGATCGGCGGTGACAGGCTATTTGGCGGCGGCAAGCACGGCTACATCGGTCTTGCAGGCGAGGTGGCGATACCGCCCTCCTTCGATGATGCACTGCCGTTTTCCCAGGGCAGAGCCGTGGTTATCCGCGGAGGCTTGTACGGCATCATCGATAAAAAGGGCGCCTACATCGCAGGGCCACAGTTCGAGGATGCCGCGTTCATGTTCTCCGAAGGCCTTTTGCCCGTAAAAATAGGCGGCAAATGGGGCTACTGCAACCTCGATGGCAAGATCGTCATTCGCGCCACATATGAAGCCGCCTGGAGCTTCAAAAACCAGCGCGCAGCGGTCAAACAAAACGGCGTGTGGGGATTCATCAATCCAAAAGGTCAATTCGTAATACGTCCCCAGTACGAGGAAGTCTTGAGCTTTTCCGAGAGCCTTGCTGCGGTGCGGGTGCGGTGAGCGCTGCGCAGGAAAATCCACGCGCCCGCGCGGGGCGCGACTCCAGATAAGTTAACTCTTTTACCATAAAATTCTTATTTATGCAATGCCGCGAACCTACCTCTGGAGAATAGCAGCAAGATTTGGCCCTACCTCTTTTCTGACACAAAACTCTTACTAGTCAAATATTTACTTAATTTGCGAACGGACCGCAATGCTCTGTGCTGTCAGAGTTCGCGCGAAAATAGCGGAGCCCGAAAATCAACATGTGTCACTTGGAATAGTGGACAAAAATGTATCTCTTCTTTAGCCTTCGCTCCCGCCATTAGACGGAATCTGTCAACATAGTTGGCACATGATCTAGCCAGATCTTTGAGAGTTTTCAGGGAGGGGAGAGACCTGTGGGGGTGTATTTAGCCGCACCTCGGCGATCCTGGCATAGACCTTGGGCTTGCCGCTCCAGCGAAGGGGATTCCGGCCATGGGCGGCGGTGATCGTCTCGTTGCGCTTCGTGAACAGGAGATTGTCTTTGCCGTCGTGCCGG
>JAJUIB010000021.1 GCA_029265615.1 Spirochaetota bacterium | reverse complement strand
GGGGGGGGGGGGCCCCGGCTTCTGTTGACGCGGGTGGGGGTCCCCCCCGCCGGGCGCCCGGGCCGGTGTGCCAAACCCCCCCCCCGCTTCCGCGCCTTGCACGGTGGGTGGGGCTGCGATACCATGTCAAAAACCGTTTTGTAAGGAGTCCGTGGTGCGCCCCATCTCCATACCCCGCGACCGCTACACCGCCGAGCTCGCACGGAGCCTTATTCTCAAGCGGCTTACGCCGCGCGATTTGCGTCGTTTTTCCGCTATCTGTGAATTTCGCGAGTATGAGAATGGCGAACACCTTGTCGAGCAGGATTCGGTTGGCACCGACTTGCACCTCCTTGTGGAGGGGCGAGTCGACATCCTTGTCCGGGGTAGAGAGGGCGGCGAGGTCGTCGTGAGCTCGATTCAGGAAGGAGATGTCCTGGGCGAGGCCGCTATTTTCATGGATCTGCCTCGAACCGCGAGTGCGGTCGCTCGGGGTACCTGCGTCGTCGCCGCCGTGCCTCGGGACAAGCTGTTCAGATTCTGCGACGCAAACCCCAAGGCGGGACTTCGTATTTTCACCTTTGTCATCTACAGTCTGCTTAAGCGTCTTGGCGCCACGAGCCGCGAGCTCGCCTGCGAGCGCGAATCGGTGATCACGCAGGAGGAGTTTGAAAAGCTTTCCGCCTTTCTGCCTAAGTCCCTTGACGAGATGCTCGGGCGCGGCTGAAGCGCCGTGCCGCGTTTACGAAGCAGCGCGCCGCCGCTGGGTTGCCTGTGAAGTGGATATGGAGCCAGGAGGCAAAGATGGCGCCCTGCGCGAAGCCGCCTACGTCGCGGTCCTCTCTTCTGCCGGAGCCGCAGCTTCGGAGCGCGATCCGTTCACCTTCGACGGTGGCATAATGGAAGACGTGCCCCCTAAGCTGTCTCCCGCATGGTCCGAGGACGGTGGTTGTGGTGGTCTGCGCGGCGCGGTAGCCGAGTTCGGCAAGGCGGGCGCGGAGCCGAGCGTGGCCGGGGATGAGTCCGCAGGCCGCATGGCGCAAGCCGTCCGGTGACTCGATCGATTCTAGAAGGTAGAGGTACCCGCCGCACTCGGCGAGTATGGGAAGGCCCGTCCGCGCCGCGTTGCGCAGTGATTCGCGCATTGTCGCGTTTTCGGCGATGCGGGCGGCGTGAAGCTCTGGATAGCCGCCGCCCAGGTAGAGGGCGTCGATGTCGCTTGGGACCGCGTGGTCGTAAAGGGGGCTGAAAAAGATCAGTTCAGCGCCTAGATCACGTAATGTGTCGAGGTTGTCTTCGTAGTAGAAGCTAAAGGCCTCGTCGCGGGCGACGCCGATGCGCGGGCCTTTTCCCTTCTGCGGCTCTGGCGGCGCGTAGGCAGCCTGCTTGGGCGGCGTTGTGCGCACAGGGGCCGTGCGGGCGATCGCAAGAAGCGCATCAAGATCTATTGTCTCGGCGACCGTTTCGCCGAGGGCCTTAACCACGCGGTGAAAATAGGGATTTTCTTCTGGCGCGATAAGGCCGAGGTGCCGTTCGGGGAGCTTGAGCGCAGGGTTCTGGGGCAGGTAGCCCAGGACGGGGAGGCCGGTCCGCTCCTCCACGGCGCGCTTTACCATGCGGTAGTGCGCGTCGCTTCCGACCCGGTTGGCGACGAAGGCGGCGATGCCGGAAGCCCTTCGGTAGCGGAGAAAGCCGAGCGCGGTTGCCGCGGCGCTTTCGGCTGCTGCGGCGGCGTCGAGGACGAGTACTGAAGGCGCGCCGACGAGGCGGGCAAGAGAGGCGCTCGACGCCACGCCTCCGTCATAGTAGCCCATGACGCCTTCGATGAGCGCGATGTCGCCGCCTTCGCCGGCTCGTTCAAGCGACGCGATGACCCCCCGCGCGCCCATGAGCCGCGGATCGAGGTTGCGCGAGGCTCTGCCCGTGACGGCGCGGTGCAGGAGGGGGTCGAGATAGTCGGGGCCCGCCTTGAATGGGCGGACATCGATGCTGCGTGCCGAGAACGCCGCAAGGAGTCCGAGGACGAGACTGGTCTTGCCCGATCCTGAGGATGTCGCGCCAATGAGGACGCGGGGCGGCATCATCGCTCGATCCCTACGCGCGCTTCAAGCCCCGAGGCATAGTAGTGCTTGACTTCACACATTTCTGTGACGAGGTCGGCAAGCGCCGTGATCGCGGGGGGCGCATATCGTCCGGTGACGACGAGTTCAACGTCCGCGGGCCTCGCTTTTATGAGTGCAACGAGTTCGTCTTCAGGTATGAGGCCGAGCGCGACGGCGACGTTCGCTTCGTCGAGGATGACGAGGTCGAAGCGGCCCGAAGTGAGGGCGGCGCGCGCCTCCGCAAGGCCGCCGCGTGCCGCCTCGATGTCCTCAGGTTCAGGGCTGCGCCTCAGGAAACAGCCGCGGCCGTACTGGCGCAGTTCGAGGCGCGGCGACGGCGCGCGGGAGGAAAGCGCCTCGGCGAGGGTCTCGAGCGCGCTTATCTCCGAATAGCGCATGCCTTTTATGAATTGTCCGATGTATACCGAGAGTCCCGCCCCAAGCGCCCTGATGGCAAGACCGATGGCAGCGGTAGTTTTTCCCTTGCCGTTCCCTGTATAGAGCTGGAACCGCCCTTCATCCATGGAGGTCCTCCTCGTCGGCGAGTAGCCACGACGGCGCGTGCATCACTTGCGGCAGACCCGACACCGGGTGGTCGCCGACCAAGACCGCCGCGCCGTAGGCTGCGAATATCGTTTCTGAGGTGATCACCTCGCGGGGACTTCCGATCGCGGCGAGCCTGCCCCCCGCCACAAGCGCGACGCGGTCGGCGGCGAGGGATGCCAGATTGAGATCGTGCACGGTGAAGGCGACCGCACGGCCTTGCGCGGCGAGGGCCTTGAGAAAGCCGAGCGTATCAGTCTGCCGCGCGAGGTCGAGTTCGGCGGCGGGCTCGTCGAGAAGGAGGACGGCGGGGCGCTGTGCAAGGGCGCGCGCGATGAGCACGCGTCTGAACTCTCCCCCTGAAAGTTCGGTGACGGGGCGGTGGGCGAGATCTCGGAGGTCCATGGTATCAAGCGCTTCTTCGACCGCGCGGCGTTCCGCTTGCCCCGGGGCACCGAACCACCCCGTTGCGGCAAAGGTACCCGCTGCGACATAGTCCCGGACGGGAAGCGGCCATGCGGGATCCTCGGACTGGAGAACGCGCGCGATCGCGCGAGCGCGTTCGGCGAGGTCGAGTCGCGCGACCTCGCGTTCCCCGCCCATGCCGAAAAGACGCACCGAGCCTGCTTTCGGCGCAAGTTCCCCCGCGAGCGCTTTAAGAAGGGTGGTTTTACCTGCGCCGTTCGGACCGATGATTGCAAGAAGCTCGCCCGGGCGAATTTCGAGATCGACGTCGGAAAGCACGGTTCGGCCCTGATAGCCTGCGCAAAGGCCGCGCGCGGCTATTCCGCATCCAAGGACGGGGCAGGGCACACGTTGTGCGATTGCATGCGCTCTCTTCATCGCCAGGCCCCCGAGCGATCCCGCGCAAGGAGGCGGAGGAAGAGCGGCGCGCCGACGAGCGCTGTTACGACACCGACGGGCAGTTCGAGCGGAGCGGCGACGGAGCGCGCGAGCGCATCCGCAAGCGCAAGGAGCGCGGCGCCGGCGAGCGCAGACGCCGGGATGAGTCTACGGTGCGCGGGGCCGACGATGATGCGGGCGAAATGCGGGCCGATGAGGCCCACAAAGCCGATGACTCCGCCAGAGGAGACTGCAGCGGCCGCGCCGAGCGAAGACGCGGCCACCGCGAGAAAGCGCGTTTTCCCGACGTCGAGGCCGAGCGAAGCTGCCGCCTCCTCCCCTGCGCCGAGGAGGTCAAGAGGCCGGGCAAGGAGCATGGCAAGCCCAACCGCAGCCGCCGCGGGCGGGAGCGCCGACCAGAGTTCACCCCAGCTCTTCCCGCCGAAACCGCCGAGAAGCCAGAAGAAGACACGGTGAAGGTCGCGATCGTTGAGGGAGACGATGAGTGAAACAGCCGCCGATAGAAATGATCCGACCGCCGCGCCTGCAAGGAGGAGGGCCGCGGTCGGCGCCGTCCGGACGCCCGCGCGGGCGACGGCGTAGACGATCGCCGCGGCCGCAATGGCGCCCGCGAAGGCCGCCGCCTCCACTCCGCCTGAGCGGGCCAGGGGTGGAGCGATGCCGATGGCGATGGCGAGGACCGCGCCCAGTGATGCACCTGATGAGACGCCGAGTGCGTAGGGATCCGCGAGGGGGTTGCGGAAAAGCCCCTGGAGGACGGCGCCTGAGGTGCCGAGCGCAGCTCCTGCGACGGCGGCGATGAGGCTTCGCGCGAGGCGGAGCTCCCAGATAATCGTCGTTGTCACAGGATCGGCGGCGCCGAAGAGCGGATGGCCGGGCAGAGCCCGCGCGGCAAGCGCGGCGAGAACCGCGCGCGGAGCTATGGGCGCCGCTCCTAGGCAGAGGCTTGCAAGGAGGGCGAACGTGAAGGCAAAAAGGCCTATGGCCGCGGCAAGCGGCGCAGACAGGGGGCGCCGTCCGGCGCGGCGGGGGCGACCGGCCTCAGTCGGAGCTGTTTCCCCGGTCATGGCCTTTGCGCGCATCAGCGGAAAAGATCCGGGTGGAGCGCCTTGGCCACCGCAAGAACGCCTTCGGCGATGCGCGGGGTTGGTCGCGAGACAATGGCGGCGGGAAGGAGGACGATACGTCCTTCGCGTACGGCGGGTATGCTCGCCCAGCCGGGGCGCGCGGCTATGGCGGCGGCGGTGAGTTTGTCGCCGTGATCGTCGGCTCCCATGATGAAGGCGGGGGCGCGCTTTATGACCTCTTCGGCGGAGACGCGCGGCCAGGATCCGGTAAGGTCGGAGAAGATGTCGCGGCCGCCTCCCGCCTCGACAATCGCGTGCTGGAAGGTCGCGGTGCCCGCAGTCATGAGCGGTTCATCGTAGATTTCCCAGAAGACGCTCGGGCGATCAGCGCTCTTCACGGTCGCTATCTTCTGTTCGATGTCAGCGAGCGCGGCAAGGAGCGATGCGGCGGCTTTATCTGCCATGGACTGGGTGGCTGCAAGCGAGCCGAGCGTCCGCATGGCGTCGGCGATGGCCGCGAAGCTCTGAGGCGCATAGGCGAAGGTCGGAATGCCGAGTTTTTCAAGCGCCTCGGCGACGGGCGCGTGGATGCGGCCGGCGGTGACGACGAGGTCGGGCTTGAGCGCGAGGATGCGTTCGACGGAAATCGTGCTCGAGGAGAAGCCGCCTATTTTGGGAAGCGTCGCGGCCGCGACGGGGTAATCGCAATAGGTTGTGTCGCCCACGACGTAGTCCCCCGCTCCGACCGCGAAAAGGGTCTCCGTCGCCGCAGGCGAAAGCGAAACGATGCGCCGCGCGGGAGCAGAGAGGCTCAGTGTTTTGCCCGTCGCGTCAACCGCGGTGATGGCGGCCGGAGACGGCGCCGCGGACGCGGCAAGCGGAACAATGACCAGTGCGACGAGCGCTGCGATGTGCTTGGTGATTCGCATATCTTTTCCTTTCTTTGACGTCCTTCATTCGCATCGAAGGATCGTGTGCATCGGTTACTTCTCGGACACTCCCGCCTCGTCGAATGTCGCCATCTCGTCCAGAGCTCGGCAGGCGGCATCGCAGAGGCTGAAGGCGAGCATGGCGCCCGTCCCCTCGCCGAGGCGGAGGCCGAGGTCAAGTAGGGGATCAAGGCCGAGGGAGGTGAGCATAGCGCGGTGTCCTGAGTCGGCGGAGGCGTGGGATGCGATCATGTAGCCCTGCGCTGTGGGACAGAGGGCGCGCGCAAGAAGCGCGGCAGATCCGGAGATGAAGCCGTCGACGAGGATGGGGACGCGGCTGGCCGCCGCTGCGAGCATGGCGCCAGCTATTGCGCCGATTTCAAGGCCGCCGACCGCCGCAAGGCAGCCGATAGGGTCAGATGGATCGGGCGCGTTGACCGCTATAGCCCGTTCGACGGCGGCTATCTTGCGCTCAAGACCCGAATCGTCGACGCCCGTTCCGCGGCCTGCAATGCTACGCGCCGACGTTCCGAGGAAGACCGCCGCGAGCGCAGTCGAGGGCGTCGTGTTGCCGATGCCCATGTCGCCTGTTGCAAGAATGTTGAAAGGCTCTTTCGCGTACTCTTCCTCGAATACCTCGATGCCGACTTCAAGGGATCTTTGCGCCTCGGCCCGGCTCATCGCGGGGCCTCGGGCTATGTTCGCCGTCCCTGGCCGCACTTTCTTAAGGTAGAGCCCTGGCGCGGGTGAGAGTTCCGCGGCGACACCCACATCGACGACGACCACTCGCGCACCTTCGCGGCGTGCAAAGACGTTGATGGCTGCGCCGCCCGCCAGGAAGTTCCGCACCATCTGCGGCGTGACCTCGGATGGATAGGCGCTCACCCCTTCGACGCACACACCGTGGTCTCCTGCCATGACGATGACGGCCGCACGCTCGAGTCGGGGACGTTCGACGCCTTTCATGCCCGCGATGCGGATCGCAAGCTCCTCGAGGCGTCCAAGGCTCCCCTGGGGCTTGGTGAGGCGCGCCTGGCGCGAGCGCGCGGCCTCCATCGCCGCCTTGTCGGGATCGTGGATCCGTGACAGGGTCGATTCAAGTCTATTCATCGGGCGCCCTCTCGTGGTGGTGGTTGCGTGTCTATGCCGACGATGCGGCAGAGCGTGTCCATATCGATCGCGTCTGCGACCGCGTCGGCAAGGCGGTCAAGCGCCGCGTCGCGGGCATCGTCGAGCCGCGTGCCCCCCGCCGTAGCGCTTCCATCTATTGTCCAGCCTATCGAGGAAAGCCAGGCGCGGCGGAAGTTCGGAAGGTCGAAGAGCCCGTGGAGATAGGTGCCGAGCGTTTTTCCGTCGGCGGAAACGGCGCCGTCCAACACGCCGTCCGCGGTTCCCGCGCCCTCGTCTTCAAGCGTGAAGAGACCGGGGCATCGGACTTCGCTTATGCCCGCGTGAATCTCGTAACCCTGGACCGCTGCGCCCGCGGCCATGCTAAGTGCGCCCGGGAGGCCAGTCGCGACGCGGCCGCGCCGCCGCACAACGCGCTTTTCGCGAGTGAACGCGGTGCGGAGAGGCAGGAGGCCGAGCCCGCGCTCGATACGCGGTGCGCCTTCGACACCGAGTTCATCCTCGATCGTTTCGCCGAGCATTTGAAAGCCGCCACAGATGCCGAGCACCGGGGTGCCGAGGCGGGAAAGCCAGCGGACGCCGAGTTCGAGACCCGTCTCTTTAAGCCAGCAAAGATCGTCGATGGTCGACTTGGTCCCCGGGAGTATGACGGCGTCGGGCCTACCGAGTTCGGCGGCCATGCCGACAAACCGCACCGACACGCCGGTCTCGAGGCCAAGCGCGTCGAAATCGTCGAAGTTGGAGATGCGGGGGAGCCGTATGACCGCGATGTCGACTCCGTGCGGGGCCCCGGGCGAAAGGCGGGCGCGCCCCGCTTTTATCTCGAGCGCGGCGCCGTCCTCTTCGGCAAGGCCGAGACCGCGTATCCAGGGCACGACGCCGAGGACGGGCTTTCCGCCGATGCGTTCGAGCTCGGTGATACCGGGCGCAAGGAGCGAAGGGTCGCCACGGAACTTGTTGATGACAAGACCCTTCACGAGGGCGCGCTCGTCTTCCTCGAGGAGCGCGAGGGTTCCCACGAACTGCGCAAATACGCCCCCCGTGTCGATGTCGCCGACGAGGATGACCGGCGAGCTCGCATAACGCGCCACCGCCATGTTGACGATCTCGTCGGCGCGGAGGTTGATTTCCGCGGGGCTTCCTGCCCCTTCTATGATGACGAGGTCGGCTTCGGCGCGGAGTCTGTCGAGCGCGCCGGTCGCGGCCGCCCAGAGGCGCTCCTTTTCATGTCGGTATTCGGACGCGCGGAGCGTCTTGTACGGTCGGCCGAGAAGTACGACCTGGGACCGTGCGTCCGCCTCGGGCTTGAGGAGTATGGGATTCATGTCCACCCGGGGCGCCGCGCGGCAGGCGGCAGCCTGGATTGCCTGGGCGCGCCCGATCTCGCCGCCTTCTGCGGTCGCTGCGGCGTTGTTCGACATATTTTGCGACTTATAGGGGAGCACGCGAAGCCCCTTTCGTGTGAAGACACGGCAAAGGGCGGCGGTGACAAGACTCTTCCCCACGGACGAGCCTGTCCCCTGGATCATGAGCGTCTTAGCGGCCACGGTAACGCGAGGTATTCACGGGGGTGGGGATGATGTAGCAGTACTTCGATACCGTCATTATTCCGCACCCAGCGAATAATGGAGCGATCTCCGCGCGAAAAACGCGGCCGCACGGTCGGTCTCCTGGCTCGAAGGCCTTCCCTCCGCCGTCCTTCCCGCGCTCACGCAGTGGACTTCGCAGGAGGCCCGTTGTGCAGGGCCTGCCGTGGGGGAGGGCATTCGCCTTCTTACAGTGCCTGGGGGCGCGTCGGTCTTCCACCGACTTCCCGATTAAGCCTGCGCCGAGCAGCGGTCAGCGACCGCTCAAAAAGGCTCGGCACGTGCGGCGCCGTGACGGGGAGGACTATAGCCCCCCCGGTGGAGAGGCGTCAAGGCACCCTTACGCTCCCACCCTTGACCCGCGCCGCCGCTTGAGGCTATCACGGGCATATGCGCACCCTCATCACAGGCGGCGTCAAGTCCGGCAAGTCGAGCTACGCGCTCAGCCTCGCCGAGGGCTTTCCTGAGCCGCGCCGCTTCCTTGCAACCGCCACGCCTTTTGACGACGAAATGCGCGAGAAAATCGCGCGCCACAGGGCCGAGCGCGGCGGGCGCTTCGAAACCCTTGAGGAACCGCTCGCCATCCACGAGTGTCTCTCCGAGCGGATGATCCTTGACTGCGTGCCGCTCTGGCTCAACAACATGTTCTACCACGGGCGCGAGGATGAGGTTCCGGTGCTTCTCGAAGCCCTCGTCGAGCGCATGCCCCGCGACATCGTCATCGTCACGAACGAGATTGGTATGGGCTTTGTGCCTGCGGACGCCCTGTCGCGCCGGTATGGCAACCTGCTCGGCCTCGTGAACGCCCGCCTTGCAGGCGCCTGCGACCGCGTCGTGCTCATGGTCGCGGGCATCCCGCTCGACGTAAAGGCCCCGCGGTGAATCTGGCCGTTCCCTCCTGGCTCGTCCCGGGCGGCTGGCGCGACAATCTCGCCATTGCGGCCGGACTCGGATGGGCGCACGGGGCCGAACTTCTCTGTTTTTCCTACGATGCGCAGGCGCGCGCCTTGTTTTCCGAGGAGCTTCCCGAGCTCCGGAAATTCGCACCGCGCCTTGCACTTTCGGTGCACCTGCCCGATCCACTTGCGGCGGCGGACGAGGAGCTTGTCGCCGCGACCGCAGCGTTTTCCTGTGCCTACGTTATCCATCCGCCGCGCCCGGATGAGGGCTCATCCTGGGCTGCGACTGTCGCGGACTTACGCGCACGCTACGGCGACCGTTTCCTCCTTGAATACACGGGTGCGCGCGCTTTTGCCCTCGGGGAGTCCTTTCTCCCCGGCTTGCCGCTTTGCGCGGACACGGGGCGTCTTCTCCTCGATGGCGAGGATCCTGCGTCGTGGATCGCGTCCCATTCTTCGCGTATCCAGGAGATTCACCTCCACGCGGCGCGCGGGGGCAGGGATCACCTTGCCCTTGAAGAGGCCGAGTCCTGGCTTCGCCGCCTTGTGCCTTCGCTTTTGGAGAGCAGGTGGCGCATCGTGCTTGAGACATTCTCGCTCGAAGGGGTCTGTGCTTCTAGGGCGGCGCTCCTTGCCGCAGGCCTCATGCCTGCGCGCAACGACGAAGGAGGCGCTTGATGCGGGGGCCCGTGCGTCGCTTCGTTTCAACCTTCACGCTCGTGTCGCGCATTCCCGTGCGCGCACAGTTCGAGCCCGACTATAAGAGAACCGATTTCTGGTTACCGCTCATCGGCCCTCTTGCCTCTGCGTTTGCGCTCGCGGGCTTAGGGCTGGGGATGCTCGTGTTCCGCGACCCCCTTCTTTCTGCGATCCTTGCTCTCGTGATGCAGTACGGTGCGTTCAATCTTTTTCATCTCGACGGGCTTCTCGACAGTGCCGACGCGATGTTCCCCTTCGCGAGTCCCGCGCGGCGGCTCGAGATACTCAAGGACTCACGCATCGGGAGCTACGCCTTCGCCGCGGGCTTCGGGGTGCTCGCCGCGAAGACCGCCGCTCTCGCACGGCTTATGGGCATTGCACCAAATGGCGGCGCGGCCATCACTGCCCTGCTTGCCGCCCCCGTTGCGGGACGGGCCGCGGCCGCCCTCGTACCTTGCTGTGCGCCGCCTGCGCGGAGCACGGGACTCGGGGCGAAGATGCGCGGCTTTTCCGTCCTACGCGTCGCCTTCGGGTTCGCGCTCGCCCTTGCGCCCCTTGCGGTCTGGGCGATGTGGTGCGGGGCTTCTGCGGCCCTGTGCGCGTTCGCCTCTGCTTTGGGCGCCGCTCTTTTAGCGGGCTTCGGCATGGCGCGGCTCTACAGGCGACGTACGGGCGGATTCACCGGAGACGCGCTTGGCGCTGCCGTCGAACTCGGGGAGCTTTGCACACTGCTCGCACTTGCGGCCATCCTGCCGCGGATCGGCGGCATCTGATGCTGATCGATCATCTTTCGCACGGCGGCAGGACTTTTGAGTTCGCACAACGCTCAGGCCTTACCGAGGATGAGCTTCTCGATTTCAGCGCCAACATAAACCCCGCTGGCCCACCTCCCTGGCTGTCTGACGCCCTTGCTGAAGGACTAAGCCGGGTCGCCCGCTACCCCGATCCCGACGCGGCACGGGCCCGCACCGCGGCGGCGGAGCGTTTCGGACTCCCCCCCGAGTACTTCCTTTTCGCCGATGGGGCCGACGCCCTTATCTTCGCCCTGCCGCGCGCGCTTGGTGTGTCCTCGGTCGTCCTCGCCTCGCCCTCGTATTCAGGCTACCTCCGCGCCGCGCAGCGCTCGCTCGCGCGCATCGCGGCCGTCGCGCTCGATGGCGGCGAGGGCTTTTCGTCCTCAAGCCCCGGCTTTCTCGCCCGCTTTTCCGAGGCCTTTCTCGCCGCGCCGGGACCGGTGCTTGCCCTCCTCGGGGCGCCCAATAATCCGGTAGGTGGCGCTCCGCCCCTTTCAGCGCTTAGTGCCCTTCTTGCGCGGCGCGACGATGCATTCATCGCCCTCGACGAGTCCTTCGCTGAACTTGCGGGGCGCGGCGAAGAGGCCTTTGCGCTTACGCAAGACTGCGGGCGTTTCCTCGTGATCCGCTCTCTCACGAAGACCTGGGCGGTACCGGGGCTACGCGTCGGCTACATCGCGGCTATGCCCGCTGTCCTTGCCCGGCTTCGCGCCGAACTCCCCGCTTGGCCGATTTCGAGTTTCGCGGAGGCCTTTGCGGTTCGGGCGTTTCAGGATAGGGAGTTCCCTGCGCGCGGCGCCTCCTTGGTCGCCGCCGAGGCGCCGCGTTTTGCCCGCGCTCTTGCCAGAGCGGGCGGCCTCACCGTGTACGAGAGCGGGGCGAATTTCCTGCTTCTTGAGTTTGCCGCTCCCCATGCCGCAAAGGTCGCGGAGGCGCTCCTTGCCCGGGGGATCGCGGTACGGACCTTCGCGGCCGAAGAAGGGCTCGATGACCGTTTTATGCGTGTCGCTGTGCGCACACGTGGCGAGAACGAGCGATTTCTCGAGGCGCTCGCCTGTGTTTTTGCCCGCACAACCTTCGGAGGGTCTTTGTGAAGCCTGAACTGCTCATCCCTGCGGCCCTCGTCCTCGACGCGCTTTTAGGCGATCCACCACGCTTTCCTCATCCGACCCGGGCGATGGGTGCGCTCGCACAAGGTGTCGAGCGCGCCCTTCGGGGAGGGGATTTCGCACGCGAACGTCCTTCCGCCTGTGGCTCGCCACGGCGCGACCTTCTCGCTGGCGCTCTGGGCTGGCTGTTAGTGGTGGGTGCCTCGATTGCGGCTGCACTCCTTCTCATGGAGGCAGCTAGCGCCTTGGGCGGCCTTGCGGCTCGCTGGGCGGGGCTCAATGCCGCCCTCTGGAGCGAAGCGGCGCGCGCGGCGGCCGCAGTCTACCTTGTCTACAGCGCGATCGCGCCGCGGGACCTTGCGGCGCACGCGTTGCGCGTCATGCGCGCGCTTTCTGGCAAGCCCGGCGAAGGCACGTCTACACGTCTTGCCGCGGGCCGCCGCGCCGTTGCGATGATCGTCGGTCGCGATACGGAGCGGCTCGACGAA
The DNA here is from genome assembly GCA_029265615.1 of Spirochaetota bacterium. Classification (GTDB taxonomy): domain Bacteria; phylum Spirochaetota; class Spirochaetia; order Treponematales; family Rectinemataceae; genus JAEUJG01. Next base: position 31,605 of record JAJUIB010000021.1, on the reverse strand, counting down.
GCGGGAGTGATCCGCGCTGTGGTGGAGAGCGTCGCGGAGAGCGCGATCGATGGCGTCTGCGCGCCGCTTTTCTGGGCGTTCGCGCTCGGCCCGGCAGGCGCGGTCGCCTATCGCGCGGCGAACACCCTCGACTCGCTCTGGGGGCACAAGAACGCGCGGTACCTGTACTATGGGCGCGTCGCGGCGCGTGCGGATGATCTTCTCACCTGGCCCGCAGCGCGCCTCGGCTTTCTCGCCTCGATTGCGGCGGCCGCGCTCCTTTCGCCCTTCCCGGGCCTGTGCTCGTCACCGCGATCGGCGCTCGCGATCGGCCTGCGCGACCACGGGAAGCACGAAAGCCCGAACTCGGCCTGGCTCGAGGCCTCGTTCGCGGGCGCACTCGGCCTCGAGCTTGCGGGGCCGGCCTGGTACGGCGGAGAGCTCTGCGCCAAGCCGAAGATCGGCGAGCCGCGGAGGCAGCCCGAGCTCGCCGACATCCCCCGCGCCGTCGCGCTCATGTATGTGACGGCGCTCGTGTTTGCCGCCTCAGGCCTCGTCGTGGCCGCGCTCCTTCGCATCAGCTGAAGGAGCGCGGCCTAGGCCCCTAGTCCTCGGTCGGCTCGAGCGCCACCTGATTGAACTCCCAGTGCTCCGGCGAGCGCCAGAGGCTCGAGAGCGTGAGCTCGCGGATAAAGATGAGCTCTTTGGGCAGGCGGTCGTAGAGTTTGGTGAACAGCTCCTCGTGGGAGAGGAGCTCGCCGACCCACTGATCGCGGTCGATGGCCATGAGCTCGCCGAACTTCTCTTCAGAGAATCCTTCGAGCCCTTTCCAGCACATGTCCTCGTAGCGGGGCATCCATCCAAGCGGGCTCTCCACGCCCTTTGCGTGGTTGTTTGCGCGTTCGACGATCCATTTGAGGACGCGGATGTTCTGCCCGTAGCCGGGCCAGAGGAACTCGCCGTCTTTGCCCTTTCTGAACCAGTTGACGCCGAAGATACGCGGCGGGTTCTTGATCATGCGGCCGAAGCGGAGCCAGTTGTTGAAATAGGCTGCCATGTGGTAGCCGCAGAAGGGGAGCATCGCAAAGGGGTCGCGGCGCACCTGGCCCACGGCGCTTGTCGCGGCGGCGGTTGTCTCCGAGCCGAGCGTGGCCGCAAGGTACACGCCGTACATCCAGTTGAATGACTGGTAGACGAGCGGCACGAGCGTCGAGCGCCGGCCGCCGAAAATGAAGGCTTTGATGGGGACGCCCTCGGGGTTTTCCCACTCGGGGTCGATCGAAGGACACTGGCGCGCGGGCGCGGTGAAGCGCGCGTTGGGGTGCGCCGCGGGCTTGCCGGAGGCGGGGTCGTAGGGCTTGCCCTGCCAGTCGATGAGCCCCTCAGGCACTTCCTTGGTCATGCCCTCCCACCACACGTCGCCATCGGGCGTGAGTGCGACATTGGTGAATATGGTGTTGGCGCGGATCGTCGCCATTGCGTTTGGATTGGACTTTTCGCTCGTGCCGGGTGCGACACCGAAGTAGCCCGCCTCGGGGTTGATGGCGCGTGTCTGTCCCGTCTTGTCGGGCTTGATCCAGGCTATATCGTCGCCGACGGTCGTGACCTTCCAGCCTTCGAAGCCTTCGGGCGGAATGAGCATTGCAAAGTTCGTTTTGCCACAGGCACTCGGGAATGCAGCCGCGACATAGGTCTTTTCGCTTTCGGGCGATTCGACGCCGAGGATGAGCATGTGTTCCGCAAGCCAGCCCTGCTCGCGCGCGATCACCGAGGCGATGCGCAGTGCGAAGCACTTTTTCCCGAGAAGGGCGTTGCCGCCGTAGCCCGAGCCGTAGGACCAGATTGATCGTTCCTCGGGGAAGTGGACGATGTACTTGTTGTCCTTGTCGCAGGGCCAGGGCACGTCCTTCTGGCCAGGGGCGAGGGGCGCGCCGACCGAATGGATACAGGGCACGAACTCGCCATGGTCTCCGAGCACATCCAGCACCGCCTTTCCCATGCGCGTCATGATGCGCATGTTGACAACGACGTAGGCCGAGTCGGTGATTTCGACGCCGATGTGGGACATTGGCGAGCCAAGAGGGCCCATGCTGAAGGGGATGACATACATGGTTCGGCCGCGCATCGCACCGTCGAACAGACCATGGAGGATGGCCTTCATCTCCTTGGGATCCTTCCAGTTGTTCGTGGGGCCGGCCTCGACTTTGCGGCGCGAACAGATGAAGGTGCGGTCTTCGACGCGGGCGACGTCGCCCGGATCGGAGCGCGCGAGAAAACTGTTTGGCCTTTTTTCTGGATTGAGGCGGATGAATGTGCCCGACTCGACGAGCGCTTCGCAAAGCCGCTCGTTCTCCTCCTCCGAGCCGTCGCACCAGTGGATACGTTCGGGCTTGCAGAGGGCGGCGATTTCGGCTACCCACTTTTTAAGCCCCTCGTGCCGTACATAGGCGGGACTGTCCATGCTTCCTCCTTTTTAAGCGTTCGCGCTGTGCATTCGCGATGGAGGAATCATATACGGCATATGCGAAGTCGTGTGGAAAAAAAAGGCGAAAGGCGTTTCCGCCCTGCGGACGCCGCGTGGTGGAAGCGCCTACCGTTTTAGCGCGCAGACGGCAATCTGCGCGCCAAAGCGAGGGCCTTACTCGGTGAACTTGGTTTCCAGCGCGGAAAGCAGGGCCACAAGACCTTTGTCGGTCTCGGTCCTGAGCCGACGCGACACCACCGACGCGATGAGGCCGGCGGGATAGCTCTCAAGGACGGCCGCGGCGAATTCGGCGATCGCGGGGTCGCGCGCTGCGTCAAGGATGACTTGCGCCGACGTCTCCGAGGGAAGCGTCGAAGCGGCATGGATGACTCGGCGTTTGAGCGACACGGGCGTGGAGAGAGGGGCGGCGGCAAGAAATTCCGCGGCGAGACTCGTCGCGCGGTCAGAGCCTAAGTCCGCGAGAGCCTCGACGATGCGCGCCTTGAGTTCGGCATCCTCGGCGAAGGCGAAGGAAGAGGCAAGCGCCTCCTGCGCCTCGGGCGCGGCTGATGCGAGATTCCTGAGGGCGTAGACTGCCTCTTTCCGGAGTTCCGCATCGGGATCTCGTGCAGCGATGCGGGCGAGGGCGGCGGCGGACTGTCCCTTGCCCGCGGGAATCTGGCCGAGGGCGCGCACGGCGAAAAAGCGGAGCATTGCGTATTTCTCGCCCCGCATCTGCGCCGTCGTGACGAGGGTCTGCCAGACATTGAGCTGAGGCGTGTCGTAGCCGATTGCGCCAATAGCGCGCACCGCGTTCATGCGAACCGCGAGCGTTTCGTTCTCATTGGTGATGAGCTTTTGAAGCTCCTCGACCACCTTGGGGTTCGAGGCGCTCCGGATGCGGTATAGCGCCCATACGGCGTTACGCTTGACCTCGGGCTGGGGTTTTTGGAGGAGCGACAGGAGGGTGGGGAGCGATGCCGGGTCGGCGACCGCGGCGAGGAGGGCCGCACCTTCGACGAGGAAGGCCTCGTCCTGGCTTGCGACGAGGCTCCGCGTGAGCGTGCCGGTCACGAGCGCCTGGTTTGCCGGAAAGAGCCGCTGGAGCGCGGCGGAGGCTGCCTTGCGGACTTCGGCATCGCGGTCGCCCAGTGCATCGACGAGTTGCTGCGTCGCGAGGGAGCCTTGCGGGTTTTCGGCGACGACGCGGATCGCGGCGACCTTGAGCCCTGCATCGAGATCGGGCTCCTTGAGTAGCTTCATGAGCGCAGGCATCACGCCCTCGGACTTCTGCCGTGCAAGGGCGGCGACCGCCGTTTTACGCACGCCTGTGTCCTTTTCGCCGCCTACGAGCGCAAGGAGCGTTTCCGCCGCCTGCGGCGTCGTGAATGCGCCAAGGCCGGCGGCAGCGATCCTCCTAATTTCCGGGCGATCGCTACTAGAAAGCTCGCGGAGTGCGGCAAAGACCCGCGGCTCGGCGTTTCCCTTCTGGGCGATGCCGGCAAGCGCCTGGGTTGCCGCCTCGAGGAGTTCGGGCGAAAGCCCTTCGCGGTTCGCGGGCTTCGCGAGCTCGATGATCGCGTCGAGTCCTTCGGCGCCGCCGATCGCGCCGGTCGCAAGGAGTGCCGCTTTGCGGATTTCCTGGGAGGGCGATGATTTGAGCTGACGGGCGAGCACGGGAATGGCGGGCTTGTAGCCGATTTCGGCGAGGGCTCGCATCGCTTCGACGGGATAGTCGGCGCCTTCGGCGAGTTCGACGAGATAGGGCCCCGCCTCGGCCGACTTAAGTCGGCCGAGCACTTTGATCGCGGCGCGGACGCGTGTGGGATTGGTTGTCCGTTCCTTGAGGATGGTGCCTCGCATCGCGGTCGCAAGGACGGCGCGGTCCTCGTCGGGGAGATCGGCGGGCAGGGGATAGCCCTTGTCGATCATCGCAAAGAGCTCCGTCCTGTTGGCAAGGAATTCCGCCTCGGCCTTTGCGCCTTCGCGCTTGTAGGCAGCGGTCATGGCTGAGATGATGCCACCGAGGCGCGCCATTGCCTCTTTGTGGGCGGAGGGCGTAAGGTAGAGCCCGTCACCCATTGCTTCGCGCTGACGGATCGCATCGTCGAAGGCTGAGGCGTAGTCGAGGGCGATGAGCTCACCGATCGCGCCCGACGAAGCTTTCACGGCCGTCTGGACGGCCTTAAGCCTGTCGAGCGCGACGAAGCGCCAGTTTGCGAGAATGAAATCGAGAATCTCCTGCGCCTGAAGCTGGCCGTCGCGCACCCGCGAGTCGGGCACAACTTCATTGAGGTCGGCGCTCTGATCGGGCTTGCCGTTGCCGGAGAAATCGATATAGCCGTTTGCAAGCTCGGGAAATATCTTTACAAGTTCCGTAGAGAGGGCCGATGCGACGATCTGGGTTTTCTGCTGGGCGTAAAGCAGTCCTGTTGTGAGCGCGAGAAGAAGCGTGGCGAGCGCCATCCTGCGGACCATGGTGCGTTTCATGTCGGGCATCCTAGTCTATCGAGCCGCTCCTGCCAAGGGCCGCCTTACTCGCCTTGACCGCGCCGCCCGGCCCCGGCTACGATTCGTCATGTCCCTGTGCAAAAGCCGCGTGCCTACGAAGCCTCTTGTCCTCGTCGGCCTCCCCGCTTCAGGAAAGAGCACTGTCGGCGCGACCCTCGCCGCCCTCCTTGGACTCCCCTTCGTCGACCTCGATCGCGCCATCGAGGAGGAGGCGAGGGCGCCTGTACCTGCGGTCTTTGCCTCCCGCGGCGAGGCCGCCTTTCGGGCCCTCGAGTCGCGGCTCCTTGCGCGAGAGATAGCGGCAGGCCCGCGCGTTGTCGCCGCAGGCGGCGGCGCTGTGCTTTGTTCGGAAAACCGCCTTCTTCTCGCGGAGCGCTGCCTCGTCGTCTGGCTTGACCTCCCTCCTGATGAGGCCGCCGCGCGCGCCCTCGCCGCGGGGCCGGAGGCGGGCGGCCGCCCTCTCCTTGCGGGCGACGCGCATGCGCGGATGCGCGAGCTTGACAGGCTCCGCCGCCCGCTCTACGCCGCGGTGGCCGACATCGTCATCGATGCATCGAGCGCCTCCCCCGAGGCGCTTACCGCCGCGATCGCGCAGAGGCTCCATGCATATCTCGATTGAAGCGTCGCGGATTGCAGGCCCTGTCTCCGCCCCGCCTTCGAAGAGTCTAACGCAGCGCACCATCGCCTGCGCCGCCCTCGCCCCGGGCCGCTCCTCTATTGCGAACGCCGCCTCCTGCGATGATGCACTCGCGGCGATCCGCGTCGCAGAGGCCCTGGGCGCGGAGTTCCGGCGCGAGGGCGGCGCGCTCATCGTCCGGGGCGGCCTCCGTGTGCCTGCCGCTACAGTCCGCGTGTCCTGTGGCGAATCGGGGCTCGCCCTACGCATGTTTTCCGCGATCGCGGCGCTCCTTTCCGCAGAGGTAGAACTTGCCGCGGAGGGCTCCCTCGCTACGCGTTCCGTCGCAATGCTTAAGGAGCCGCTTTGCGAGCTCGGCGCATCTTGCGTGACGAATGCCGGCCGCCCGCCGGTTCGCGTTCGGGGCCCATTGCGCGGCGGTTTTGCGCGCGTCGACGCGAGCGAGTCCTCGCAATTCCTTACGGGGCTCCTCATCGCCCTCCCGCTCGCAAAAGCCGACTCGGTCCTCGAAGTGCCGCAAGCGACGAGCCGCGGATATCTCGATCTCACTATCGACGTTATGCGGCATTTTGGGGTGCACGCTGCGCGCAGTCCCGACTATTGTCGTTTCGAGATAGCAGGCGGCCAGGCCTACAGGCCATGCGCCTACGCTGTAGAGGGTGACTGGAGCGGTGCCGCCTTTCTTTTGGTCGCGGGCGCGATAGCCGGCTTTGGTAGTGGCCTCCGCGTCGCGGGACTGTCGCGCTCGTCGCTCCAGCCCGATCGCGCCGTGCTCAAGGCCCTGTCTCTTGCGGGTGCAAGGATTGATGAGGAGGATGGCTATCTCGTCGTACGCGGCGGCGCCCTTCGCGGTTTTTTCTTCGATGCGACGCAGTGCCCCGACCTTGTCCCCCCCCTCGTGGCGCTCGCTTCTGCCTGCGAAGGGACGACGCGGCTGTGCGGCGTGTCGCGGCTTCGCGGGAAGGAGAGCGATCGAGCTGCCGCACTCGTCGAAGAGTTCGGAAAAATAGGGCTCGCGGTCGCCGTCGAGAAAGACGAACTTGTCGTGCGTCCCGGAGGCGGGCCTTCGACGCCGGTCCGGGGAGGCGCCGCATCGTCCCGCGGCGACCACCGCATAGCGATGGCCCTCGCCGCGGCGGCCCTCGGCGCACAGGGCGCGGTTTCGATAGACGGCGCCGAATGCGTTGCGAAGTCGTACCCAGGATTCTTTGACGATCTTGTGTCTATCGGAGCTACTGTTGTCGCCTAACGTGTAGCGATAAGGACGAATCCGTCCTCGCGTGCGATGGTGTGGATGCGGGATCCGGACAGTTCCAGGGCTTCGGCCGCGGCTACGAGCCCAAAGTCCACGGCGCCTGAATAAAGCGCATCGAGCACCTCCTGGGTGTCGGCCATCGCGATACAGGCCAATTCTGGCTTGAGCCTCCGCGCCGCTGATTCCTCAGGCCCGCCGCGTGGACCCGCATGCGCGACGACCTCAAGGCCGCGCTCCTGGATCGCCCGACATTCCGCCACGATGCGTTTCCAGAGCTCCTGAGTGAATTCGGCGTCGGCAAGCCCCGTCGAGTGCGCGGCGATGCGCTGAAAGAGCTCCTCTTCCCGGGCTTGGTCAACGGTCGCCGTTTTGAAGCGGCGGGCGACGAGGGCGCAGGCAAGCCGCTTTTCAAGGAGCGCAATGATTTCGTCGTCGATGCGGTCGATCTCGGCGCGGACGCTTTCGAGATTCATGCGCCTGCCCCCGGAGTTTCTATTGCGGCTGCTGCATCGTGGCTACGCGCAAGGAGCGCAAAATCGGCGAGGACGAGCGCGAGCGCCGCCTCGAGGGCGACGGCGCCGCGGAGCGCGATGCAGGCGTCGTGCCGCCCCCCTGCGGACAGTTCCGCGGGCGCGCCGCGTGCAAGGTCGACGGTCATTTGTGGGCGCGCAATGGTGGAAGCGGGCTTCATTGCGACGCGGAGCACAAGTTCATTGCCGTTCGTCACGCCGCCGTTGATTCCGCCTGCGCCGTTTTTCGCCGTGAGCCCCGAGGCTGAGAGAATGGGATCGTTGTGTTCGCTTCCCCGCATTCGGGCGGCGCGAAAGCCATCGCCGAATTCGATGCCGCGGACGCCCGGGACTGCAAAGATGGCCCGCGCCACCTCGCCCTCGACCGAGCCGAAGAATGGCTCGCCAAGGCCCGCGGGCACGCCGCTCACCCGGAGTTCCACGAGGGCACCCACCGAGTCACCTGCCGCGCGGGCTTTAGCGACAGCCTTTTCGACATCGGCTTCGCCGCCCGCCTCGAGTATCCGCGTCATGAAGGCGCATTCCGGAAGGAGTTTCTTTGCAATGACACCCGCTGTGACGAGCGGGAGGCTGAGGCGTCCCGAGAAATGCCCCCCTCCGCGCGGATCGGAAAAGCCCCGATAGCGGACGTGGCCGACCAGGTCTGCATGGCCTGGCCGGGGGCGGCGCTCGAAGTCCTCATAGTCTGAGGGACGTGCGTCTCCATTTCTGAAAATCGCGGCAAGTGGCGTGCCTGTGGTGCGTCCCCGGTAGAGGCCCGAAAGAAACTCAGGCACGTCGGCCTCGACGCGCCCGGTACTACCTGCACCCCCCGCGCGGCGCCGCGCAAGGTCAGCGTCGAAGTCTCCTTGCGCGATCGGGAGCCCCGGTGGAACGCCATCGAGCACGAAGCCGACGGCCGGTCCGTGGCTTTCGCCGAAGATCTCGAGCCTGAGTATGCGTCCGAGACTGTTCATGGCGCCTCCATGATGAAATCGGCTATCGACGAAAGGGGGAGGCGCACGAGTTCGACCGCGCCGATCCCCCGAGGGAGGACGAAGCGGAGCGTCTTTCCGCGGCGCTTTTTGTCCGCAAAAAGCGCCGCTTGAGCTTCCGATCGGGCGGAGGGGGGCGCTTTTTGCATCGCCGTGCCGGCGAACGTGCCGGCGAACGTGCCGGCGAACGTGCCGGAGAACGTTTCGGCGAACGCTTCGTCGATTGTCGTCGGGAGCCCAGCGCGGCGAAGAAGCGCGGCGACACGCGCTCCGTCCTGCGCGGCGCGGCGCGCAGCACGCCCTTCCTCCAGGATGCGTTCCGCGAAACGGAATGCCGTGACGAGTCCCACCGCGACGGCATGGCCGTGCGCGATGCCCGCCGCAGCCTCGACCGCGTGTCCAAAGGTGTGGCCAAGGTTGAGCAAGGACCTAAACCCCTCGTCGCGCGGGTCCTCTTGCACGATGCGCGCCTTCACGGCGGCGGATCTCCTAATTATTTCGGGCAACACGTCGAGTCTTGGAATGCCAGACTCTTCGAGCGCCGATTCGAGCGTCGCGAAGTGCTCATCCCCCTCGATGATGGCGTGTTTTACCGCCTCGGCGAAGCCGCCTGCGAGCTCCGTGGCGGGAAGCTCGGAAAGGACGCGCGTGTCGGCAAGGACAAAGCGCGGTGAAGCGAAGGTGCCGATGAGGTTCTTCCGGCCGCGGAAATCTAGGCCCGTTTTTCCCCCGATCGAGGCGTCGAGCATCGAAAGGAGCGTCGTGGGTGCATAGCCGAAATCGATGCCTCGCATCCACGTCGAAGCGACGAAGCCCGCAAGGTCCAAGACGGATCCACCGCCTAGCGCGACCACGCTGAAGTCGCGGTCAACGCCCCGGTCGAAGAATTCGTCGTACAGCGCTTCGGCGACGGAAAGGGTTTTCGCCGCTTCGCCCCGGGGGACCAGGGCGAGATGCGCCTTCTTGAGGCCTTCTGGCACAAAGGCGCGCGTCCGTTTGTCAGCAATGACGACCGTGCGTTCAGGATCGACGAAGGCTAAAAGCCCCTGGGGCCCATCGAGCGGCGCGAGCCGGAATACCGCATTCTGGCCGAGCGCGATGTCCCCGTCATACGCCGCAGCTTCGGTCGTGCTTTTCGTCTCGGACTTCCTCGGTGCGCCCACGGGGTCGCTTTGTCGTTTCATGGCAGGGCCTCTCGCTGTTTTGGGGGCGACGCTGGCATTTTTGGCACGAGCGTTCGTATACTAGCCTAAAGTGTTTGAACAACGCGATGCAAGGAGGCCTGTATGGCCGTCGACACGCCTCAAAGCCTAAGGGGCAGGTCTATCTACCAAATCTTTGTGCGCAACTTTTCGCAGGAGGGCACCTTTGACGCGGCCCTTCCCGCGCTTGAGCGCGCACGCCGCCTCGGTTTTGATTTCGTCTGTCTCCTTCCCATCCATCCGATCGGGACCGCCGCGCGGAAGGGTCGCCTTGGAAGCCCATATGCGATCGCGGACTACCGCGCGGTCGATCCCGCGCTCGGTGGCGAGTCGGCTTTTTGCCGCTTTGTCGACGCGGCGCACGGTCTCGGCCTCAAGGTGCTCATCGATGTTGTCTACAATCACACAAGCCCCGATTCGGTGCTTGCTCGCGAGCACGGTGAGTGGTTTTGGAAGGACGGTGGAGGAAGGCCTGCGCCGCGCTTCGCCGATTGGTCCGACGTTGTCGATCTTGATTATACGCATCGCGAGCTTTGGGACTACCAGATCGCGACGCTCGAACTGTGGGCTGAACGAGGGGTTGATGGCTTCCGCTGCGATGTGGCGAGCCTTGTGCCGCTTGAGTTTTGGAAGGCGGCACGCAGCCGCCTCGCCTCGCGGAGGCGGATCGTCTGGCTCGCCGAAAGCGTCCACAAGGAATTTGTCGCCGAGGTTCGTTCCCGCGGAATGTATGCGGCCTGCGACGCCGAACTCCATGAGGCCTTCGACCTTAGCTACGACTACGACAGCAGGGCTGAACTTGAGGCGGCATGGTCCGGCGAGGGGAGCATCGCGGGCTATCTCCGCGCCCTCGCGGCGCAGAGTGCGACGCTGCCTGTGCACGCCGTCAAGACGCGGTTTCTCGAAAACCACGACCAGCCCCGCGCCGCCTTCCGCTTCGGGCGAGGAGCCCGCCTTAAGAATTGGACACTTTTTACCATGCTCCTGGATGGCGTGTTTCTTGCTTATATGGGCGAGGAGTGCGCGATCGAACGACGGCCGAGTCTTTTCGACAAGGATCCTGTTGATTGGTCCTCGGGCGATGCAGCCTTTGAGGCCTGGTTCGGCGCGGCGCACCGCGCGACCAAGGCCGTGCGTAGCCGCGAGCCGTGTTGGGCTGCACAGGAGCTCCAGGCGGGGGTCGTTCTCCTTGAGCGTTCGGGCGGTGTGCGTCGCGTTGTCGCTCTCCTCAACCTTGACGGGAGGTCGGGCCGCGTGACGCTCCCTGAAGCTCTTGCGGGGAGGGATCTCCTTACGGGCGAAAGGATGGCCTTGTCGGGCCGCGTGGAGCTCAGGATGGAACCAATCGTCCTCGAGCTTGCCCGGCCTTAGAGGAGCGGGATGACAAATTCGAAGGCTGCGCCTGTGCCCCGTTCGATGTGCGCGCGGGCCTTGAGCTGCTCGGCCAGGACGCCGACAAGCCGCATGCCAAAGCCTGAAGACTCGTCGAAGCCAATCGAGGTGGGAAGGCCGACGCCGTCGTCCGCGTACCTGAGCCTGAGTTCTCTGCCGTCGCGCCGTGCGCTCACGGTGATGCGGCCATCGGTGCGGCGACCAAAGGCGTATTTTGCGGAATTCGCGACAAGCTCGTTGAGGATGATGCCGATCGTGACAAGGTCCTTTGCCGGGATTTCGACATGCTCGATGGCTGTTTCGAGGCTGAGGCGCGTGCGAGACGACACGAGCGTCACGATTTCGTCGAGGAGGGGCGGAAGCGCCTCGTCGAGGTGCCGAAAACCCTCGCCCCCCGAGCGGTAAAGGCGGTCGTAGAGGCTCATGAGCGCGCGTACGCGCTCGGCCGCAGCATCGATCGCCGCACTGCAGCGCTCGTCGCTCTGTTGTTCGGCCTCAAGATCAAGAAGACTCGCGGCGACAAGGAGGTTGTTTTTGACCCGATGGTGCGTTTCCTTGAGGATGAGCTCCTTTTCACGGAGCATTGCCTCGATGCGCTCCTCGGCGGCTCGCTGCTCGGTGATGTCTTCGAAGGTTGCCACCATGCCGCGGAATTCCCCGTTCGGCCCGAGAATGGGGCTGCCGTTCACCGAGAGGATCACTCGCCGCCCATTTGGCCATTCAATGGCGTGTCGTATGCCGTAGGCGGGCGCGTTGCGCCGTTTCACCACCATGAAGGGTTGCTCCTCATCAGGAAGCGGCCGACCATCAAGCGTGGTCGACTTCCACGCAGGCGCGTTGTAGGCGCGGTTTGTTATGTCGTCGCGCGAAAGCCCGAGTATCTCTTCGGCGCGCTTGTTGGCATAGGTTATGGCGCCATCGACATCGACCGTCGCGATGCCCACGGGACTTGTGTCCATGATGGTACGTAGGAGGCGCTTCTCCCGTTCGAGTTCGGCTTCGGTGCGTTTTTGCTCGGTTATCTCATTGAAGGCGACGACGAAGCATCCAGGGGCGTTGCGGAAGGCGACGCAGTCATAGTACCGGTCATTAAGCGCAAAGTACTGGCTGAAGCGCTTCTCCACGCCGGTGGCGACGACCTCGGCATAGAGGCCTATCCAGTCAAAGGGATCGCGCTCGATGCCGGGAAAGGCTTCCGTCACGCGCTTGCCGACGGGATCGACGCCAGTGAGCTCTTTGTAGGCCTTGTTTGCGGCGAGGAAAAAGTAGTCGACCGCCCGTCCTTCGTCGTCATAGATCATGCGGTGATGGGCGATGCCGATCGGTGCGCGGTCGAGTAGCTCCCGAAATCGGCGTTCGGCGTGGTCGAGGTTCGCCGCCTCGTCGGGCGCGTATGCGCCGTCGTGGGGTGTCGGGCACAGCTGCGGAGCGTACGCTGGGGTGTCCGCCATCATGCTTCCTTTTTGTATGGGCAAAGCCCCTCTTCCTGAGTCGAGCCGGCGCAAGGTGCTGGCACCGACGATGCACTATAGCTTGAGTATCGGCTATGACTTTATAACTTACAAGGAGATAGCGTGCACACGTACACGCTCATCCTTCCTCACCGCTTAAGGCGCCGGGGACGGGATACCGTCTGCGGTATTCGTACAGAAATATCGCGCCGGCGGCCGAAACGTTGAGCGAATCCACGTGCCCTGCCTGGGGGATCGCGAGGGTGCCGTCGCACTCGGCGCGGAGAACGCGCGAAACTCCTGCGCCTTCGTTTCCGAGAACGAGGACGAATTTCCCGGGGAGCTCCGCCTGGGGAAGCGGCGTGCCGTCCATATCGGCGGCATACCTCCAAAAGCCCGCCTCGGCGAGACGCCGCAGAGTTTCCGCAAGATTTGGCACAAGGGCCACGGGGACGTGGGCGAGGGCGCCCGCGGAGGCGCGGGCGGCCGCGTCGGAAAGCGGCGCGGCACGCCGACGCGGCACAACGACGAGGTCGCAGGCGAAGACGTCCGCGGAACGGACGAGGGCGCCGAGGTTCTGCGGATCCTCAACATGGTCGAGGACGAGGACGAGGGCGCGACCTGAGTCCTTCGCACGCGCAAGGAATTCGTCCACGTCTACTTCCCCAGCGACTGCTTCGTGTTCGGTTTCGAGGATGATCCCGCGGTTTGCGGGGTCGAGGCGGTCAAGCTCTTCGGCGCGGCGGACTTCAACCGCAAGGCCAGCCTTGCGGGCAAGCTCGAGAATGGTTTTGATCCGCGGCCCCGAGCCTGCAACGAGGATGCGCCCCCCCGCCTTGCCGCTTTTGAGGTATTCCTCGATGGCATGAAAGCCTGAAAGCCTACGCATGACGCCATACTAGGCTGAAGCGAGGCGAGGGCGCAAGCGCATGCCGAAGGCGGGGGAATCAGGGCATGACCGTAAACTCCTGGACAATCTGTATGGCGCTTTCCGCGTCTTCGACACCGGGGACGGATCGCGCTGCAGCAAGTGCGCTTTCGATGGCGCCTTGCGTGTTCGCCACGCCATGGAGGACAATGTGCCTCCCGCGTGCTTCCGCCTCAAGGAAGTGGATGGGCACCTTTTTGCCGTACACGATTTCCGTGACCACGCGCTGGCCGAGGAGGAGTTCGTCGACGCGGAGTTTCGCCTGTGCCTCGCGTTCGGGTGTCGCCACGATAGCGAGGTAGGCCTCGATGAGATTTGTCGCTTCGGCGGCGGTAAGCTCGCCGGTGTTAATGACAAGGCCGTATTCGCGCGCGTCGCGCCAATCGGTGCCGAAGAAGTACTTCTGGAACCCAACGCGGTCGTGGTCGCTCTGTTCGATAATCTGGAGTGCTCGGCGCTCGTCGCAGCCGTGGAGCTTGCGTATCCGCGCAACGCGGACATCGAGGGGGGAGGTGATGCGGACGCTCGCGAGATTTGCAAGTCCGCGGAGAATGGAACCGCCCCCCCGGCCGATCACGATCGCGCCGTTTTCGGCCGCCTCTTCATAGAGGATGGTTTTCAGATAGTGAAGGTAGTCGTCCCGTTCTTGGGAGAGCGAAGCCCAGAGGCCGGGTTTCTTTTCGTCATATTTCTGGCGCTTTTCGGGCCCGAGGCCGAAGTCTCCAAGGCGCTTTTCGACATACTCCCGGTCGACAAGCCGGTAGCCGGTCTTCCGTTTGAGCTCGGCCGCGATTTCCTCGCCCAGCGAGGCGAGTTCGCGCGCGATAGCGATGACTGCCATGGCTCCTCCTTCCTTCTGCTACACTAAATCTAGGGCTGCTTCCCTTCGCTGTCAAACGCGATACGCGGCGTATGAACTCCCCGCAGGGCCCTCCTATGCGCGTCGGCGTAAGTTCGTATATAGTGGCCGCACTATGACACGCTACGGTGAGCTTGCCGCCTTTGGGACGGCCCTTTGCTGGACGGCCTCGGCGCTCTTTTTTGAACGCGCGTCGAAGCGGATCGGCGCCCTTGCCGTCAACTTCTACAAGGTCGTGGTCGCCTTTAGTCTTCTCACGGTGGCGGGTGCCATCATGCGTGGCTCGCCGCTACCGCTCGATGCCCCTCGCGAGGCATGGCTCTACCTTCCGCTCTCGGGGCTCATCGGTTTCGTGGTTGCGGATTACTTTCTGTTTAACGCGTACATCCTTATCGGTTCCCGGTTGACGGTGCTTTTTCAGCCGCTTTCGCCGCTTTTTGCCGCACTGTTCAGCTTTTTCCTCATTGGTGAGCGGATGCGGCCTGCCGTGATCCTCGCCATGTTCGTCGTCATCTCGGGAATTCTTGTCACGGTGCTGGCGCGCGATCTGGGTGGCGGCGCGTCGCCCATAGATCGAGGCACCTGGCGGGGATGGCTGAAGGCTGACGCGCTCGCGAAAGGTCAGGGCAAGGGCCTCGTGTTTGCACTCCTTTCCGTGCTTTTCAACGCGGTGGGACTCGTCCTTTCGAAAAAGGGGCTTGGCGGATACAATGCGATAGGCGGCACCCAGATTCGTACGGCGACGGCGATTGTCGGCTTTCTCATCCAGGCCCTCCTTTTTAGGCGTTCAGGCGAGCTCTTCCGCGAGGCGCCGAGGGACAGAGCGGCGATGCGGACAACCGCCCTTGGGGCGGTGTTCGGCCCCTTCGCGGGGGTCACTCTTTCGTTGTTCGCTCTTCAGTCTACCTCTGCGGGTGCCGCAAGCACGCTTATGGGGCTTACGCCTGTCCTCATCATCCCGCCGTCGATACTCATTCTCAAACAGAAGGTGAAGCCGCTCGAGGCGCTCGGTGCGGCGATCGCGGTAGGCGGGGCTGCGCTTTTCTTCCTCGTGTGACGCTTGCGCGCCGCCTCTGCCCGCGCTAGGCTATCGACATGAGCATCAGACTGCATTCCGAGGGCGGCGCCGGCGAAGTAACCGGTTCCAAGCATGTACTCACGGTGGACGGGGCGCGCTGCCTCATCGATTGCGGCGCCTTCCAGGGTAAGCGCGAGGTCGCGGAGGAGAAAAACCGCGCACTTGTGCCCGATCCTGAAAGCCTTTCCTCGGTAGTTCTCACGCATGCGCATTTCGACCACTGCGGTATGCTACCGCTACTATCGAAGCGCGGCTATCGCGGCAACATTTATGCGACGCCCGCCACGCGCGACCTTGCGGGCGTGGTTATGATGGATTCCGCGTCCATCCAGGCGCGCGATGCCGAATACCTTTCCAAGCAGGCGGCGAAGAAGGGCGAGCGGTTTACCTGGAAGCCGCTCTATGACGAGGACGATGTCGTCAAGACGATGGGGCAGTTCGTCACGGTGTCCTACGAAAGGCCGCTCCCCATCGGGGATGGTATGCGCATCGAGCTCTTCGACGCGGGGCACATTCTCGGTTCTGCCATCTGTCGCATGCTCGCGCGCGACCGCTCTGGCCGCGAGGTGGCGATTGGCTTCACCGGCGACCTTGGGCGCAAGGGCAAGCCCATCATCCGCGACCCCTCACCCATACCACCCGTTGACTACCTCGTGCTCGAGGCGACCTACGGCGACCGCCTCCACGAGTCGGCCGAAGACGCGCTCGAGCGGCTCGCCGAAGTCGTGAACGAGACGGTGCGGCGAGGGGGCAAGATCATCATCCCTGCCTTCGCGATCGAGCGCACGCAGGAGCTCGTGTACTATTTCCACATCCTCTCCGACGAGGGACGCATCCCCCCCATTCCAATTTGGGTTGACTCGCCGATGGCGATCAACGCGACGAGTATCTTCCAGATACATCCTGAGTGCTACGACGAGGAGACGCACCAGGCTTTTGTGCGCCATCACGAGAACCCCTTCGGCTTCAACGCGCTCCGCTTTTCATCGAGCGTGCAGGATTCGAAGCGCCTCAACGATATGAAGGAGCCGATGGTCATCATCAGCGCAGACGGCATGTGCGAGGCGGGGCGCATCCAGCACCACCTCATGCGCTACATTTCCGACGAGCGGAACACCATCCTTATCGTTGGCTTCATGGCCGAAAACACCTTGGGGCGCCGTATCCGTGACCGCGAGCCTGAGGTGCGCATCCACGGCGACTTTTTCCGCGTCAAAGCCGAGATCGCGGAGATCAACGCGTTCAGCGCGCATGCCGACTACGAAGAGAGCTGGGACTGGATGTGTAGCCTCGACCTTGAGCGGCTCAAAAAGGTGTTCCTCGTCCACGGGGAGCCCCAAAGCCTTACTGCGCTCAAGACTTACCTCCTTGGCAAGGGCGTCAAAGAGGTCGAGATCGTCAGATACGGCGAGCGCTACGATCTGTAAGCCGCGATGCGTGAAACCACTTCCCCAGGCGCGGTGTGGCCGGGCGTGCTCGAGATGGCGGTTCGCGACTACGAGCTCGACATGCAGGGCATCGTCAACAACGCGAACTACCAGCACTACTTCGAGCATGCGCGGCACGAATACCTGAGGTCGCTCGGCCTCGACTTCGCGGCGATGCACGCCGACGGCCTCGACCCCGTGGTCTATCGCATCGAAATCGACTACCGTCGGCCCTTGCAAAGTGGCGAGCGTTTTCTCGCCCGCCTGCGCGTGGAGCGCGAGGGTCGGCTCAAGCTTGTCTTTCACCAGGAGATAATCAAGCTTGGTTCGGGCGAGACCGCGGCCGCGGCGCGCGTCGTCGTGGCAATGACCCGGCTCGGACGCCCTGTGCCGGTCGACGAGGGCATCGCGCGGCTCCTTGTGGAAGGGCGGTGCGAGGCGTGATGCGTACGGCCGCCTTGTGCACCACGATGCGGGGCGCGCAAGGCGTGTCTATCAGCAGAGTTCGTCGAGTTTGTCGACGCGCCGCTGGTGGCGGCCGCCCTCGTATTCGGCCTCCATGTACGCCGCGATCATTGCGGGAACGGGGACGGGATAGGTCACGCGCCCGCCGAAGGCGATGAAGTTCGCGTTGTTATGGCGTTTGCACATCTGCGCGGTATAAAGGTCGAAGACCTGTGCGCAGCGGATGCCGCGCACCTTGTTTGCGGCGATTGAGATGCCGATGCCCGAACCGCAACAGAGGATGCCGAAGTCGTAGCCGCCTGCAAGGTAGGCCGCTGCGGCGCGCCGTGCGATGTCGGGATAGTCGACCGATTCTTCGGTGTCGACGCCAAGGTTGGTGACTTCATGCCCTGCCGCGCGGAGGGCGGTCACAATCTCCTGTTTGAGGGCGACGGCTCCGTGGTCGTTGGCGATGACGATGCGCATGTGCCTTTCCCCGGTGTGTGGTGTTTCAGGGCCGAGTATAGCCGCCTCCATGGAGGCGGACAAGGCCTGCATCGCGCGAAGGCGTGATGCAGGGCGGACTCTTGCTTCAATCGGACTTCGTGTCGCTGCGCGTTGTGTCTCCTGAAGGATTTAGGAGGTCTGCATGGTCAAGAGACCCTCGTCCGCCCTGTGCGCCGTGTGCGGCGCCGCCGCGGCGTTTGCGGCCGCACTGTGGCTTGCAGGCTGCGCCGCGGACATCGACCCTTGCTTTCTCCCGGTGGCAGGTTACCGTCCGCCGGGGGTACTCGAGGCGGGTCCCCTCGACGAGCGAAACTTCAGGCTTCGCTTCGACGAGCCGGTCACACCTGTCGAGGGGACGTTTGCCTATGGCTTGGCCGAGAGCGCATCGGTCCCTCCGCGTGGCGCCGCCATGCGGAATGCCGCCGTTTCGCGCGGCGCCGCGCTTCCCCCGCCCGAGCTCCTGGTCGACGGCGCCATCCTCACCATTCAGTTTCGCGAACCTGCGCTACCTGGCCGCGACTATCTCCTTGCAGGCGAGGTGGCGGATGAGCGCGGCAATTCGACCCGCTTTTCGTTTTGCTTCACCGGTTGGAACGCAAGGCCTCCCCGCCTTGCATTCAGCGAGCTTCGCACCGCGCGGAATTCATCGACCACGAATCCTCATCGCGACTATCTTGAGCTTATCGCCCTATCCACGGGGAACCTTGGTGGCGTCGAGCTCGCCTATGCAAGTTCGAGCAAGTTATGCACCTACCGTCTCCCGCCGGCCGAGGTTACCGAAGGGGAGTTTATCCTTCTTCATTTTGCTCCCGAAGGCCTAGCTACGGAGCGCGATGAAGCGGCCGACAACCTGGCCGCATCGGGCGGTATCGACGCTCAGCCGTATGCGCGGGATTTCTGGTGTGCGGCAGGCGGCATTCCCGACGCTACCGGGGCGCTCGCGCTCAGGCCGCGGCCTGGGGCGGCGCCTGTTACCGCGCTTTTCTACGCCGAAGAGTCGAAAACCGGTCCCGTCGGCGAGTCGAAACTCGGCGAGCTTCTTGTGGGCATTGGGGATGTGTGGCCGTTCGCGGGCCCATCGCCTGCATACGAAGATGCGTTTCGTTGGAAGCCGTCCACCGCGAAAACTATCTGCGCGAGGGGCGGGGCCGGGCCCGCTGCATGGTTCCTTTCAGCCCAGGGCGGCGAGACGCCAGGCGCACCAAACGCCGCCGCGCCGTAGGGCGGCTAGCGGCGCTCCTTTTTCGCATCGGAACCCTTGCATCGACGGGCAATACGAAGGGCGGCCTTATTGGGCCGCCCTCGATTCCTGATCTCAAGACCGATGCGCCGGTTTAGACAAGGTCCTTGAAGAGGTTTTCGATCTCGTTTTTGGGGAGGGCGCCGACCTTTTGCCGGACGACCTTGCCATCTTTGAAGACAATGAGCGTGGGGATGGAAATGATGCCAAAGCGCGAGGCAAGATCCCCTTCGGCGTCAACATTGACCTTGCCGACGACGAGGCGGTCGCGGTAGCTTTCGGCAAGCTGATCGACGCTTGGAGCGATCATGCGGCAGGGCATGCACCACTCTGCCCAAAAGTCGACGAGGACAGGTTTGTCGGAGGCAAGGACGACACTGTCGAAGTTTTCCGCGGTAAGGACGATCTCGGCGCTCATGACTTTCTCCCTCTCCTTAAGGCCCGCTCTAGCTCGCAAACGTACAAGAACTATACGAAAAAGTCCTGCCACTGTCAAACACGTGCCATTTTCTTGCGCTTCATGGTAGCGGCAGGGACGAGGTGGCGCAGGCGGGACAAAGGCCTTCGCAGGAGAGTTCCGCACGTTCGAGTTTGAATCCCTCGGGGAGGGCCGGCTGCTCGATGCCGGGGGTGAGCGGAAAGTCGAAGACTCGGCCGCAAGCGCGGCAGCGAAAGTGACCATGCGGCCGCATGTCCGCGTCAAATCGTGCCTCGGTTTCGTCGATGCGAAGTTCGCGGGCAATGCCCACCGCGGCGAAGAGTCTGAGCGTGTTGTACACCGTCGTGCGCGAGAGGGTGGGGAGGCTTAATACAAGGTCGCGGTGGATCATTTCGGCAGAAGGGTGCTCCTTCGTGCCCGCAAGATACTCCAAGATTTTGAGCCGTGGGTAGGAAGGCCGCACGCCATGTTTGGCGAGAAAAGCCGCAGGATCGCTCATGCGCTGTCGCTCCTCCGGGACGCGGCGGCGGTCGGCCATGGCAGGCACGCCGCCGCCTGCGTTTAGGGCGATTCTACCTAGGGAAAAAGCGCGTGAGGAGCCCCTGGAAGCCGGCCCCATGGCGCGCCTCATCCTTGCACATCTCGTGAACCGTGTCGTGAATTGCATCGTAGCCGAGTTCCTTGGCGCGTTTTGCGAGCATGAGTTTGCCTGCGCATGCGCCAGCCTCCGCGTCGGCGCGGAGCGTAAGGTTTTTCCGGGTGTCGGCGTGCACAACTTCGCCGAGGAGCTCGGCGAAGCGCGCAGCGTGATCGGCTTCCTCGAAGGCGTAGCGGCGGTACGCCTCGGCGATTTCGGGGTAGCCTTCGCGTTCCGCCTGGCGGCTCATAGCAAGATACATGCCCACTTCGGTGCATTCACCCATGAAGTTGTCGCGGAGGCCCTGTACGACCTCCGCATCAAGGCCTTTGGCAACACCGATTCGGTGTTCGTCGGCCCAGACACGCTCGCCCGCCTGTGTTTTTTCAATGAACTTGCTCCCCGCGGCGCCGCACTGGGGACATTTCGCGGGCGCTTCATCGCCTTCGTAGACATAGCCACAGACACTGCAGACAAAGGTTTTCATACAGGCTTCTCCTTGCTGGTGGTGTATTCTTTATAATATTGATATCATTACAAACTAATTTGTGCAAGCTCCGATGCGCTTTTTGTGCCGCGCTTATCGCGTGTATGAGAGTAGAGTTAGACCTTGCGGATTCAGTCGCTTGCTACGATGCGCCCAAACACGAAGAACTTGCGCATGGCAAAGTTGGCGAGAAAGACTGAGGCGGCAACTCCGACGCGTGCAGGCAGGTAGGGAAGGCTGAACCGGCCGACAAGCAGAGCCATGCCGCCTGCGTTGAGTCCGAGGCCGATAGCGGAAAAGAAGAAAAACGAAAGCGCTTCGCGCCCGCGATGCGGTATCCCGGCGCGGGGAAATATCCAGGCGGCGCAGAGGAGATAGTTGAGCCCCGTTCCCGCGGTGAAGCTCATCGCGGTGGCAAGGGCAGGCCTAAGACCGGCCCCTTCGACGAGAATTGCGAGTACGAAGAAGTCGAGGCCGAAAGAGAGGGCACTCGAGGCCACCGAGCGGACGAGTTGGCCTTTTACCGATGCGGTTGGGGAAAAACGAACTATCTGTGACATAGCGCCAGTATACGCTACTCCTTGAAGTGTCGCGATGCCATAAGGCTGTGACCCTCGTAATCGCCTGCTTTGAGAAAAAGGTCGCAAAGTGGTGCGGGAATCGAGGAGAGAGCGGTCTCCGAGACGGTGACAGCGCCATCGGCGGCCGCCTTGTGCCCCAGGTGGAAGACGAAGTTGACATCCTCCGACACCACCGTCCCCGTCGCTCCCGAGCGTCGCCAGGGGGTACGTCCCGCGTGGAAGGCGAAGCGAAAGGTGAGCGGCGTGTCAAGGTGAAATATCTCGTAGCCGACAAGAATGCGGTCAAGGATGAGGCGCCAGGCGGCGAGAATCGGGTTCATGCCCACATCGGTGGGTGGGAAGAGAACGAGGGTGCCGGCCGGCTCCCGAATCCACACGATGCCGCCACATTCGGCGGCCCATCGCTCGAGGAAGCTTGAAAATTCCTCGCAAAGTTTATAGAGGCGCTTGTCGCCAATGCTTTCAAGAAGTTCGCGTTGTGCGCCGATCGCCGCGTAGCAAAAGTGCACATCGACGAGTTCGCCCTCGGTTAAGGCTGACCAGCCTTTGAAGGGAAGCGCTCCTCCGCAGGTTGCGCTCTCATCGAGTCGTGCGAAGGCGAGCGCGGCCTTGAGCCGTGGCACCGAAAGGCCGACTTTGGCGAGGGCGGGCCCTATATAGTCGCTTGCCCCCGCGAAAAAAAGGCCCGAAGGGTCGTCGATTACGCCTGTGCGGTCAATGACGCCCCATGCGGCTCCGGGCATTTCGCCGAGTTTTGCGCCGAGTTCCGCCACCCGCTTCGCATCCTCGGCCACGGCCTCAAGGTATACAAAGGCGCCTTGCGCCTTCTTTTTGTAACTACGTCCAAACGCGGAGAAGGGAAGAATCTCGACGTCGTGGCCCTGAAGCTTGCCAAAAAGGCTGTGAAGGCGTCGATCGGCCGGATCGTGGGCGTAGAGGATGAGCTTCATACTCCGGCCACCTTGATCTCGTAGATGAGAAGCCGCGATCCGGGCTCCCCCGAAGGATGGAAGCGATCGAAAATTACTTTGTCGAGGGTCGGTGCAACCGCGGGCGAAATGGATAGCGCCCCCGGTGGCGTCCAGCGGCTTTCGGCTTCTATGACCTCCTGAGTCGTTTCCTGCTTGAGCATTTCCGCGACCGCCGTGCTGTAGCGGAGCGGCCCGGTGTGCGCAGCGATGCGGGTTTTGAGCGGCTCGCCGAGCGCATTGTGGAAGCGATCGTAGAGAAAGAGTTCGTTGAGTGTCGCAATGCCAGCGAGCACGGCGCTTGTCGTGGAATGGCCGAAAAGGAAGGCGGCGAGTGCGCCGTCACCGTCCCAGCGCCAAATTCTGCCGGAGCGGCTTTCCACCGCCCGGGCAAAGATGACCCTGAGGTCCTCAAAGGCTGCACGTGCGCGCGATTCGCCATGTGCGCGGACCAGCTCGGAGTTTTTCACAATGTCCATACGGAGGAGCGAAAATCGATGCTCTTCGCCTTCCGTGAGGCGGCCCCAGTCGGGGCGGCGGTGGCTCCGCGGGTCTTCCATGAAGAGCTGTGTCTCTTCATCCCAGAGGTAGCCCTCCGCGAGAATCCCTTTGAAAAGCTCACTGAGGCCAGGAATGCGGTAGGCGCGCCCCATGAAGCCCTCCCGGTCAAGCCGCACGAGGCGTTCAACGAGGAGGAGGAAGCGCTCTGCTCCGATCACGTCGTCGATGAAGTGGGAGATCATAATCTGGCTCGGTACCGGAATCGTCTGGGGAAACCCTGCCCGTCCTGAAAGATCATAGCCGGGCATGACCTCTTTGGCGATTCGCGCGAGCATCTCGGGTGCAAGCGACTCATGGAGGCATTTTTTCGCCGCAAGGGCGAGGGGAGGTTTGACTTTCATCGCCGCAAACCCCCCTTCGCGGCTACTTTTTCCATACCACCATACTAGAATATGGCGTAAGGCGCGTAAAGTTTACCCTATCCTTTATCGTCACGCGGCCCGAGAAACTCAGTCCAGAAGGGCAGTTTGTCCGCTGCGCTCCGAAACGTCTGCGTCGGGATGGGGCTTGAGGAGGGGAGGCGCCGCACGAGGATGCCGCGCTCTGAAGACACCGGCGCCGAGGCCGGTTGCCATATGCGTGTTTCGCCGAGTGCAAACGGCCTTCGGCCAAGTTCCGGGGCGACCAGGGCAAGGAACGATGCGGCCGCCTTGCCGCCGTTGAGTGCGATGCGCTCGATGCCCGGAAAACTTGCGACAAAGGTGGCGATCGGGTTGGGCGTTTCGGCCCGAATCGCATCGTCACGGCTCCCCATCCGTTCACAGCTTGCAATCACATCCCAGAGCGCGATGGCGTTTCGCGCAAGAAACGCACGCTTTTCATCCCAGCCCACAGGCTGTTTTTCCCCGTAGGCCTGCGCCACGAGTAGCCAGAACTGATTGCGCTCATACCCATAGTACTGGCCGCATGCGAGCGAGCGTGCCGAAGGAAAAGAGCCGAGAATGAGAATACGCGGTGCCGCAGGCACAAGCGGGGGGAATCCGGTCACCGGGCGCAGTCTGCGCGAAGGTGGTGGAGGCTTCCAGCAAGCTGCATGCGCGCAGTATAGTTGGGGCGAGTCGAGTGTTTCAACCATGAACGACGATCGCTCGTAACGGTCGTTGACTCTATCACGGCGCGATGCCGGAAAGGGAAAGTTCACGTGACGACGAAACGCACGAAGATGTTTGGCCTTGCACTGTGCTTCGCCGCCCTCCTGCCTGCATGGGTCTGTGCCGAAGGGAAGCTCGGCTTTCGCGAAATATGGGCCTACCTCATGGCGGGCGAGGAGCGTTTCCTGGGGCCTCAGCTACCGGTGACGGATATAGGATACTTTGGCGCCGGACTCAACAGCTACGGCAAACTCATCGGCGTGCCTAAGCGCGCAGGTCTCGGGAACTTCTCAGGCCGCGCGCACCTCGTCATCGCCGAGGTCGGCAACTACGCCCTCACGCACTTTGTGCTCGACCCCGCCTACCCCCTCCGGAACGCCCTCATCGACGACATCGTGCGCGCTGCGGCGCCTTTTGACGGAGTGCAGATCGATTTTGAGACTGTCCCTGCCGACGACTACGAGCATTTTTTTACCTTCCTCCAGCTTCTCCGCGCCAGGCTCCCCGATAAGCTCCTCTCGGTGGCCCTTCCTGCACGCATCGATGCGAAAACCGACCGCTTCGGCTACGCACGCATCGCGGCGCTGGTGGATCGGGTGATCGTGATGGCCTACGACGAGCACTGGAGCACGAGCGCGCCCGGGCCCGTCGCCTCCATCGAATGGTGTCGCAACGTTGCGGCCTATGCCAGTTCGCAGATTCCTGAACGGAAGCTGGTGATGGGTGCGCCCTTCTATGGTCGCGCCTGGGCGGATAAGAGTCTGTCGCGTGCCTATAAATTCTCAAGTCTTGCGGAGCTCATCGCCGAGAAGTGCATCGCCGAGATACAACGACTCGATGAGGTGCCCTTTTTTGAATATGCCGAGCAGGTGACGGTTCGCCTCTTCTTTGACGATGCGCGTTCTACCTTGCGCCGGCTTTCTCTCTACCGCGCCCTTCCCTTGCGCAATATCGCGTTCTGGCGCCTTGGTCAGGAGGATCCGGCCATATGGGAGGGCCTTGCGCTCGAAGGCGACTCGACGCCTGAGGCCTTAGAAAGTCGCGGCGAGCCCTTCCGGGGCTAGGGCTTCGATGCGCTGTCTATAGCCCTCCGGTCGAAGCGCAGTCTGAAGCCGCAGCTTTGGCAAAGCGGCTCGATAACCTCGCGGCGAGAGAAGCCCTCGTAGAGCGCGCGAGCGCGCGGGCTTGCAAGCAGTGTGTCGAGATCCTCGACAAGGAGGTTGCCGAGCGCGATGCTTCCTTCTCCGTCAAGGCAACAGGGGACGAAGGTGCCATCGACGAGAACCGCTGCCTGATCGCGGAGGGCGAGGCAGAAGCCCCGGCATATACCGCCTGTGGCGTCCGGTGCCCCTTGGCTGGGGCCCGGGACTCCGCGCCTCGCATCCGGCCAGATGAACGACTCGGCTTGATTCAGGTAGACGCGCTCGTCGAGCCGAATAGAGCGGCATGTCGCCGCCGCTTCGAGTCCGCCTTCGATGCCATAGCGCGCTGCAATGAGCTCCCAAAGCCGCGCGGTTTCGGGCGGGAGCCCTCCGTTTCCGCGATTCCAGAGCCGCAGGCTTACGGGGAAACGCGGCTGTTTTCGATGCGCATCGAGAAAGTCCGTCACGGTCTTCCAGTATTCTTCGATCCGATCTGTGCCCACATGGCTATGGAGGGAAACGGAAAGTTTCACAAGGTTCGTAACACCTAAGAGCTGCTCCTTTTTGGAAGCAAGAAGTGTGCCATTTGTTGTTATTGAAATGCGAAAGCCATAGGTCTCGGTGAGGGCCAGGACCTGCGCAAACTGTGGATGGAGAAGGGGTTCGCCTTTGACGTGTAGGTAGAGTGTGCCAACCCGCCCTGTAAGCCGTGCAAGGAGGCGTTCAAGGCGTTCAAGCGGCAGGTGCTCGCCCGCGCGCTTCGTTGGCGGACAGAAGGGGCAGGCGAGGTTGCACCGGCTCGTGATCTCGAGGTAGAACTTGGAAAACAGCGGGCGGGCAGGTTCTGCCACGCCGCCTTTTGCGCATGTGATGTCGAATCCAGGGATCACGACGCGAGTGTACTCTGAGCTCATGCTGTTGCGAAAGGCGCCCCGCGACATCGCCGTGTGGCATAGCCTTGCGTCGAACCCGACACCGTCGGCGGTGCTACGGATGTGTGGCAAGGCGCAAGGAGCGAGAATGTACCAGCCTGGTACGCGCCTGTCCTGGTCGGGGCGCGTGGATTCCGTCGAGGACTATGATGCGTTTCGCTGGCACCAGTGGGTTGAAGCGGTCGATCTCGACGCTCCCGCTGCGACAGGCGGTCGCGGGGATTTTGGACAGCCGCGTTATGCGGTCGCGATTATCGGTTTTGCCTCTGACGAGGGGGTGCGCCGCAATATGGGAAGACCCGGCGCCCGCCGCGGCCCTGAGGCGATACGCCGTGCCTGCGCCAACCTGCCCTGCTCCTTCGACCCCGCCCTCCGGCTTTATGATGTTGGCGATGTCGTGTGCGAGGGCGGTGAACTTGAGGCGGCGCAGGCGCTCCTGGGCGCGAAGATCGCCGCAATCCGTGAACGGGGCTGGTTCCCCCTCGTGCTGGGCGGTGGCCACGAAACCGCCTTGGGGCATTGGCTTGGTCAGCGTGGTGGCTCGGGTGACCTCGGCATTGTGAATTTCGATGCACATTTCGATCTGCGGCCTTATCCAGAGGGGGGCGGTTCGGGTTCGATGTTCCGCCAAATTGCCGACCTGCTTGCCGCAGAGGGAAAACCGTTCCGCTACCTTTGTGTTGGGGTGCAGAAACGCTCGAATACGGTCGCGCTCTTTCGCGACGCGGAGCGTCTGGGCGCGCGTTGGCTGTTGGCGCGTGACCTTGCGGAAGCGGGGGCGGCGCTGGCCTATCCGGCAATTGACGCGCTTGCCGCAGAATCCAAAAACCTTCTGGCGACAGTGTGCCTTGACGTGGTGTCTTCCGCCTGGGCGCCGGGCGTGAGCGCGCCCCAGGCGCTCGGTATCGACCCTGAAACCCTCCTGCGCATGCTCAAACGGGTGTTTGCAAGCGGCAAAGTCGTCGGCCTTGATCTCTGCGAGCTTTTGCCCTTGTCCGAGGGGCCTGACCCTACCGCAAGCCTTGCGGCGACCCTGGTCTTTGCCGCGGTCAACGCGCTCGCCGCGGAGAAAGGTTGGGACCGTTGAGGAAAGGCCGCAAAGGCGGCTCCTGGCGGGCTACGAGCGGCCAGGGGGCGGCGTTCCGCGGTCGACCCGTATAAGGACGCGTTCAACGGGGAAGACGAGTAGGCCTCCCGCTGCGGGAAGGGATGTCGCTTTCTGGTACCCGCGCGCTTCGGCGCGAAGGCGCGCAAGCTTGGCATCGAGGTCGGGACCGCACGTCGCGCCGCGGTAGCCGACCAAGGAAAAGTCAGCCCCCACCACGCGGTGGCAGGGAACGATGGGGTAGAGCGGGTTGTTGCGCATAAGCCGGCCGACTGAGCGTGCGATCGTGCCCGCCAGGGTTGCGACGCGTCCATAACTTGTCACATAGCCTTGGGGAACAGCGGCGACGAGGCGATAGACGGTCGCGGCGGGCTCTCCGAGAAGCTCGACGGCGAGGTCGAAATGTTTCGCGGATTCGTCTCCTGCCTCAAGCTTCGCGAGAAGCGCAAGGAGCCGGTCGATTTCGGCCGAGCCACCTTTGCCCATGGCGTAGGAGGTTGACGGGGGGAGTGCGGCTACGAGCGCTTGGGACGCATCTTCCTCGCTTGCGGCCCTCGCGGTCGCGACAAGACGTCCACCTGTTTCGGCGAGTCCGTACCATGCATCATCGAGTTTGCGAAGCCAGAGCCGTACCGCATCCCCGTCCTTTTTCGTGGTTCCCATGATGCAATTGTCGGGCCGCGCCTTGTGCATCGTCAAGCACCGTCCGTGGCCTGGCCGCCCTCCTGCGAATCCTGCACAGCCCTGTGCCAGGCCTCGACGGCCGCACCATAGGCCGCGGCGAGATCGGCAGTCGCGCGCGCGAGTGCAGCGCGGCGATCTGCGAGATACTCTATGCGCCTGCTTGCAAATTCGAGCGGCGGCTGCATGACGAGGACGATGTCCTTGCCGAGTTCTCGTGGCCGGTTTGTGATATTGCCGCCCGCAAGGCGGTAGGAGAGATCGACGAGATTGTCGAGCGTCTCTGCGAGCCGTTCGATGCTCGGCGCGCCGTCTTCTGCGAGGGGTGCCTCGAGATAGGCCGTATCGAGATACCACAGGAGGTCGACGAGCTCCATGTGACGCATCGCGTACCAGGCCTCGCCCGCGCGGAGGTCGGCAAGCTCGCGTTCGAAGGCCGACAGCGCGGAAAGGTCCCGTTCGGGAAAAATACGGCTCCAGCCCGCGTGGCGGATGCGGTAAACGCGCGCGATTGCATCGCCAGTGGATAGGCTCTTGGCCGCTTCGAGCCCGAGACTCGCCTCGCCCCGCGCAAGGGCCGCCTCGATGATCGCCGCGCGGAGCGCTTCGCGCGCATCGCAGGCCCAGCGCGAGGCAAGCGCCGCGTTCTCGAGCCCGGCCCCGGCGGCGATGGCTCGTGCGGTCTCGCAGGCGGGATGCGTGAGCCCATAAGATGCCGCAGCCTGCGCAAGAAGAAAGGCGTCGATGCGCCGCAGCCGGAGTCCAAGCGCGCGGCGGGCTATGAACGTCGTTTCGCGACCTCCGCTTCGCTCTGCGTCCACGGCCTGCGCGGCGCGAGCTTCGCCTTTGTCGAGTCCGAAGCGCCGTTCGAGCTTTTCTGCGAGCCTGAGGAGGGCGGGGAAATCAGCGTCGCGGCGACGTGCATGAACGGAAATGGGCAAGAGCTTGACCTCTTCGCTTCGCCCAGCCGCGGCGAGCTCTTCGGCGCACCAAAAGCCCAGTTGGATGGCACCACGCTCGAGACGTGGCAGGCTTTCGCTGCGGTAGGAGCTTTGACCCTCGGGTGCGAGTGCGAGTGGATGGAGCCCATCGCGGAAAATCTGTCGTGTGCGCCGTATGCCTTCGCCATCGACACGAACATGGTAGACAGGCAGTGCCCCAATTCGCGGAAGGAGCCAGCGAACAAGCGGACCTGACCAGAGCGGCACTTCATAGCCGTGGAGAAATAGGCAGTGCGGCCATGGCCGCCGCCTCCATGCCGCATCGTTCCCGTTCACAAGCTTCGTAACACTCGAGGAGGGTACCCCGCCTCGCCTGAGCCGGGACAGCGCCCAAGCCATAGCCTGTGGCTCATCGCCAAAAGGATGCCGAAATGCGAGAAGGAGCCGCGCTTTTCCTGCGTAAAACTCGTCGAGCGCGGCGACAAGATGTTCTTCGCCCACAAACGAGAGGCTCCGATAGCGGAGCGCAAGACGAGCATAGAGGGGACCTACGGCCCGCATAAGCCAAAGCGCAAAGGGCTTGAGCGAGGCTGCGGCAAGCTGTGGCCGGGATCGGGCGCGGATAATGGGGCGGATCACCAGGGCGGTCCTTGCGTTCGCACTTAGGGCCGGGTGGTGGCATCCTCAGGCCGAGCCTTGGACGCGGCTATGGCATCTGGTTGGGCCGCTTGCGTGCGCATGAGCGCAAGGTAGGCGGTTTCATCGAGCGGATACCGCTCGATGAGCGCGAGCCCCGCGAGAAAGACGGACGCGGGAATCGGCCCCACGATGAGTCTGATTGTACCGAGCGCCCGCTCCGACTGTTCGGCGAGATTGGCAACATAGCCACCCCACTGGAGGATGAGGCCGACAAGGAAGACCGCGAGCGAGGTGCCCACTTTTGAGGTGAAGGTCCACATGCCGTAAAAGGCCCCCTCTTTCCGCTTCCCGGTGGTCACGGCATCGTACTCCACCGCATCGGGGATCATTGCCCAGGGTGCGGCCCAGCCGAAGCCGAGGCCCGCGCCCGCGACGAACATCACGCCGAGAAAGAAGCCCATGCCGAGACGGTGTGCAAAGGCCCATATCGCCAGACAGGAGCATGCGAGAAGGACGAAGCAGAGCTGGTAGCTACGCTTCTTGCCGATCCGCTTCGAGACGAGGACGGAAATCGGAATAAAGGGCATGGCTACAACAAGGAGGATGCCCATGGCGAGGGTCGCCATGCCCTCGTTTCGATAGAGGTATTTGAAGTAGTACACGATGATGGTCTGCAGAAAGGCGAGAGCGGTGAGATTGCAGGCGTAGGTGAAAAGGAGAATGACATAGGGGCGGTTCTTGAAGACGACGAAGAAGGTCTCGAAAAAACCTTCGTGGGGGATTGGTGTTGCCGAGTGGTCGCCTTCCCGCACGGAAAAGGCAGTGATGAGGGTGGTGAGTCCCATGAGCAGACCAAGAAAGGCGCCTACCGCGGAAAACCCCGCGGCGCGCGTCGGGAAAAGACCGACGAGGGGGAGGACGGCGACCGCGCCGATGAGGGTGCCGATGGCCGCAAAGCCGAAGCGGTAGCCGGCCAGGCTCGAGCGTTCGTGATAGTCGTCGGTAAGGTCGGGCGTGAGCGCACTATAGGGGATATTGACCACCGTATAGGCGGTGTTGAGAAGGCAGAGTGCGAGAGACGCCCACGCAAGGAGCCAGCCCTGGCTGTGCTCCGCGGGCTTGGTGAAAAAGAACCACATCGCGAGGGTGAGGGGGAGGGCCCCGAAGATCAGGTAGGGCCGCCGTCGCCCCCAGCGTGTTCGGGTGCGATCCGAAAGATAGCCCATGAGCGGATCGGTCACCGCATCCCAGAGCTTGCCGACCATGACGGCGGCGCCGGCGGCGGCAGGCAGAATGCCGACGACATCGGTGAGAAAGGCGAGCGACCAGAAACCCATTGCCGTGAAAAAGAGGCTACCGCCCAAGTCGGCGACGCCGAAGCCGAGTTTGACACGAACCGGCAGTTTCCCTTCGCTCACTGCTCACTCCTTAGATTCCCGTCCGGAGACTGGTGGAACGACAGGCAGTGTAGCCTGATTTGTCGGAATTCGCCAGCTGAAGGCGCCCCGCGCCCCCGTTTAAGGGCGGCGGCGCAGACAAAATAAAAGGCCCTCGCCGTGTGGCGAGGGCCGATGCAAAGCTCAACGAGCGGTTTAGTAGTCCATGCCGCCCATGCCACCTGCGGGCATCGCGGGAGCCTTCTCCTTTTCGGGGAGATCCGTGATGGCGCACTCGGTGGTGAGGAGGAGCGCCGCGACCGAGGCGGCGTTCTGGAGCGCGGAGCGCGTGACCTTGGCCGGGTCGATAATGCCGGCCTTCATCATGTCCACCCACTCCATCTTCGCGGCATCGAAGCCGATGCCCTTCTTCTCGCTCTTTGCCTTGTCGGCGATGATAGAGCCGTCAACGCCGGCGTTTTCGGCAATCTGGCGGATGGGCTCCTCGAGGGCGCGCTTCGTGATCTTGAAGCCGACTTTTTCATCGTCGCTCATCTTGGAGAGGTCGGCCTTCTCGAGGGAGAGCGCCGCCTGGATGAGGGCGAGGCCGCCGCCCGGGACGATACCTTCTTCGATGGCCGCGCGGGTTGCGGAGAGGGCGTCCTCGACGCGGTGCTTCTTCTCCTTCAGCTCCACCTCGGTCGCGGCGCCGACCTTGATCACCGCCACGCCGCCGCTCAGCTTAGCCAGGCGCTCCTGCAGCTTCTCGCGGTCGTAGTCGGAGGTCGTCTCCTCGATCTGGGCCTTGATCTGGTCCACGCGAGCGCGGATGGCCTTCTCGTCGCCCTTGCCCTCGATGATGGTGGTGCTGTCCTTATCGGACGTCACGCGGCGGGCCTGGCCCAGGTCGTTGATCGTGGTCGACTCCAGCTTGCGGCCGACCTCCTCCGAGATCACGGTGCCGCCGGTGAGGATGGCGATGTCGCGCAGCATCTCCTTGCGCCGGTCGCCGAAGCCGGGGGCCTTCACCGCGCAGACGTTGAGCGTGCCGCGCAGGCGGTTGACCACCAGCGTCGCCAGGGCCTCCCCCTCGATCTCCTCCGCGATGATGAGGAGCGGCTTCCCGGAGCGGGCCACCTGCTCGAGG
>JAJUIB010000019.1 GCA_029265615.1 Spirochaetota bacterium | reverse complement strand
TAGCCGCAGCCGCCGCAGTTCGCACCTGGCAGGGCCTCACGCACCTTGTCCACAAGGGGGTCACGTTCGACCTTGAACTTCTCGCGGAAAAAGCCAAGGAGTACACCGAGGACAAATGCAAGCGCCGCGGAAAATCCAAGGGTGATGAGTATCTTGATCATGCCGGCACCCTCACTTTACCAGGCCCGAGAAGCCCATAAAGGCTATGGCGATAAGGCTTGTCGCCGCGAAGAGGATGGGCGTTCCCTTAAGAAAGCCCGGCACCGGGCTGTTCTTAATGCGCTCGCGCACACCGGCAAGAAGCACCATGGCAAGGAGATAGCCCAGCGATGCACCCACCGCGTACACGATCGACTCGATAAAGCTGTACTTGTTCGAGATATTCTCGAAGGTCACGGCAAGGATCGCGCAGTTTGTCGTAATGAGTGGAAGATAGATGCCCATCGCCGCGTACAGGCCCGGAACGTTTTTTTTGAGATAGAACTCAACGAGCTGGACAAGGGATGCAATCACCAGAATAAAAACAAGAATCTGGAGAAAGCCGAGTCCGAGCGGCGCCAGGACAAAGTGATAGAGCGGCCAGGTCGCCGCGGTCGCAAGGACTGTGACGAAGGTAACCGCGAAACCCATGCCGATGGACTGCCCGACGTCGCTCGTCATGCCCACATACGAACAGAGCGCGAGGAAGCGCATCAAAACGACGTTGTTGATGAGGAGCGCGATGATGAATATCTTGGTCATGCGGCCACCTCCTCGGCCTTGGCCGCGGACTTCGCCTCGGCCTTCTGCATCCGGCCCTTAAGCCAGATGTTGAGGGAGATGAAAAGGGCGAAAACCAAAAAGCCGCCCGGGGGAAGTATGAAAAAGAGAATCGGCTGGAAGCTCGCAGGCATCACCTGCACCCCGGCGAGTGTGCCATTGCCGAGAAGCTCGCGCAGCGCAGCGATCCCGACAAGCACCCAGGTGTAGCCAAGACCCATGCCCAGAGCATCCGCCACGCAGTCGACAACCTTTTCCTTGGAGGCAAAAGCCTCGACACGCCCCATAATGATGCAGTTGACGACAATGAGCGGGATGAAGACGCCCATCGATTTTGAAAGCTCGGGGAAATACGCCTTCATCACGAGGTCGATAATTGTCGTAAATGCGGCGATGACGATGATAAAAATCGGCATGCGCGCCGAGCTCGGGATAACCTTGCGAAAAAGCGAGATGATGATCTCGGAAAAGAGAAGGACAAAGGTCATGGCAAGGCCCATGCCGACACCATTCGACACGCTCGTCGTCACAGCGAGGGCCGAGCAGAGCCCAATCATAAGCATGAGGAGGGGGTTCTCATTGATGATCCCCTGCTTGAATATCTTCCAGAGTCGCTTCATATCACATCCCTCCCGTGGCAGGAGCCTGGGTCGCCTGTGCGGAGGCTTCGAGGCGAACGGCTCCGGCATCGGCCGCGACCTTGATCATCTTGGTGATGGCCTTCGAGGTGATGGTCGAAGCCGTAATAGCGATGACGTCGTTTTTCACCTCGAAGGGGTCGGAAAGCGCCTTTCCAGCAAACTGGCCGGGGAAGGTCGTCTTCTTTGATTTGTCGACAAAAAAGGTCGGGTTCATCGCGTTTGCACCCAAGCCCGGCGTATCCTTGCCGTCAAGCACGCGGACGCCGACGATTTTGCGATCGAGCCCGACGCCGACAAGCACGGTCGTCGGGCCTCCATAGCTCTGACCGCTCGCCTTCACCGCAAGCCCAAGCGGAGCACCCGCACGCAGGGCAAGGTAAGCCGCTTCGAACTTGACCCCATCATCGGGGCTCTTGAGCTCGGCGCTCAAATCCTCGAACCGCTCCGCCTCGGAAAACAGACCCGACAACGACTCATTGAGCTGCTTCTCGGCGTTGACGGCGATCTGCGCCTCGGTCGCCAGGTTTACAAACGCAAGCCCCACGCATGCCGCGGCCGCGAACGCCGCAAGGACCAGGCCGAGCTTCACGATGTCCTTCATCATTTCACGGCCTCCTTGGCGGCAGACTTCTTCGGGGGAATCCAGCCGTATTTCTTCACGCGAAGCTTATCGAGGAAGGGACTGAGCATGTTCATCACGAGGATGGCATAGGTGACACCCTCGGGGAAGCCGCCAAGCTTGCGGATGAGCGCGACAAGGAGGCCGATGCCCACACCGTAAATCGCCTTGCCCACAGGAGTGAGCGGGCTCGACGCGTAGTCGGTCGCCATGAAGAAGGCGCCGAAAACAACACCGCCCGAGAGCAGGGAAAAGAGCGGGTTCATACCGAAGAGCCAGGAAAACAACGCGGTCGATCCAAGCACCGCGACCGGAATAATCCACTGGATCACGCCGACGGCGAGAAGAAAGGCCGCCCCCAGACAAATAAGGAGGATCGAGGACTCGCCGAGCGATCCGGAGCGGCTACCCACGAAGAGCTGCCAGTAGAGGCCGCCTGAATCGGCGGCGCCCACCGACTTCGCAACTTCGGCGAGGCTCGCCCCCTGCTTCACAAGGTTGAGCGGCGTCGCCGTGGTCACCGCATCCGCGATCGCGGAGAAGGGCTTGTTCCAGGTCGTCATCGCCGCGGGAAAGCTCATAAGAAGGAAGGCGCGGCCGACAAGAGCCGGGTTGAAGGGGTTCGCGCCAAGGCCGCCGAAAAACTCCTTTGCAACGACGATGGCAAATACCGCACCGAGTACGGCCATCCAGATCGGCGTCGATGGAGGCAGAACGAGGGCGAGGAGAAGGCCCGTCACCACGGCGGAAAGGTCGCCAACGGTACGCGGTGCCTTGATCGCGGCACGGAAGAGGAGTTCGGCGGCGACAGCAGCAGCAACGGTCGCAAGGACCAAGAGAAGCGCCGTAAGGCCATAAAGGTAGATGCCATAGCCTGTCGCCGGCAGGAGCGCGATGATCACCGCAAGCATGATCTTGCGGGTCGTCACCGGCGTAAACACATGGGGGCTTGAGGAAAGAAGAAGGTTATTTGCAGGCATTCTGGGCCTCTTTCTGCTTAATCGCACGGAGGAGCTGTTTGCCGACGCGGAAGCGCTGAACAAGCTGGACGCGGGCGGGGCAGACATATGAACAGGTGCCGCACTCGATGCAATCGAGAAGCCCTATCTTTTCTGCCTCCTCGAAATCCCCCGCCTTAAGCGCCGCATTGAGCAGCGCAGGCGAAAGCCTGCAGGAGCAGACGCGCATGCAGCGACCACAGCGGATGCAGGGGTGCTCGGCGTAGGCCTGTGCCTCATCCTTGGCCATGAGCAGGACACCCGAGGTGTTCTTCTGCACAGGTATCGCGAAGTGCGGCACGGCGACACCCATCATCGGGCCGCCGTAGACGACGCGGGCAAGCGACGCCTCGTCAATTTCCACCTTGCCCGCCGCCACAAGATCGGCGACCACCGTGCCAATGGGAACAACGAGGTTCTTAGGACTCTTGCACGCCCCACCTGCGAGCGTAAAGCCCCGCTCAATGAGTGGCTTGCCCTCGCGGAAGGCCTCGGTCATCGCCACGAGGGTCCCTATGTTTTGGACAACGCAGCCGACATCCATCGGCAGGCCGCCCGATGGCACTTCCTTGCCGGTAATCGCGCTGATTAGCATCTTTTCGCCGCCCTGGGGGTACTTCGTTTTAAGAAGTTGCACCCCGATATCATAGCCACGGGCACGCTCGGCGATCGCCGCCTCGAGCCCCGGCACCACCTCGGCCTTGTTGTCCTCGACTGCGATCAGGCCCTTCGGGGCACCGACAAGCCGCATCGTCAGCGCCACCCCTTCAACAAGATCGCCCGCGCGCTCGATCATCGCGCGCTCATCGATCGTGAGATAGGGCTCGCACTCGGCCCCATTCGCGATAACCAGGGCGATCGGCTTGGGGGGTGCGAGTTTCACATGGGTGGGGAAGCCCGCGCCGCCCATGCCGACAAGCCCCGCCTCACGGATGCGTGCAAGCGCCTCCTCCTTGGTACAGGCAAAGCCGTCGAGCGGAGCGAGAAAGGCACTTTCGTCGCTTCCATCCGCCTCGATGAGCACGCAGGGTCCCTCGACGTTGTTGGACTGGGTGCGCGGCTCGATCTTTTTGACCACACCCGCGATCGATGCGTGCACGGGCACGGTCATCCGCCCCTCGGCGTCCGCGATCTTCTGACCGCGTTTGACCCGGTCGCCGACGGCGACAAGGGGCTGAAGCGGCGCACCGAAATGCTGGTTCACCGGAATAACGACGCTCTTGACGTCGCGCACATATTCGATCGGAAGACCGCTCGTGCGATCCTTCCGCTCAGGCGGATGTGCGCCGCCCTTGAAGCTCTTCACTGACATGGCGAAAAGGCTCTCCTTTGCCGCGCTAAATTTGCATGAGCATGCAGGCGCACGATGCGGCGCCTGTGACGAATGATACTGTGAGGAGTCGCTCCATCGTAGCGCCAAGCCGAGGAACGGTCAAGGTCAAGCCGAATAAGTCTTTTCGCTATCATTAAATCGATATAATTAAATCCATTACTGAGAATCTTGGGGGAAGTGACGGCACGTGGCACGGGCTCGCGCAGGCACCGTGCCTTTGCACCTGGTGCCTGCGCGGCTTCTTAAGCCCGTGCCTAGCGCGCAGGAGTAAGATTTTCCACGCGCCAGGCCCACTTCCCGCCGTCGACATCGACACGCACGAGAAAACAGCCCGCTCTATCGCCATCTGAGCCCAAAAGGCTAGTGATCGTCGCGGTTTTGCCGACAAAGTTCTCCATGGCCGCCGCCCAGTTTCCAGATCCCTCGATCAAGCGATGTCGGCCTAAAATGACCTTGTCCCCGACGTCAAAGCCATAACTTCCCGGCATCCCACGATTAGGTACGGCAAGGTTTCGCACCCGCCAAAACCAGTCATTTCCCTCGACGCGGACGCCAAGAAAGCCTGCGGCATCGGCGCCAGACAGGTCGATGACTTTCGCCGTCGTCCCCACATAGCGTCCCATCTCATCGTTCCAGTTGTCATCCCCAGCCACCGCATCGTGCCGCCCGAGAATCACAAGGGTCCCGACATCGATAGCGCCGTAACTCTCGCCCTCCTTCTCCGTAAAAAGACCGTCATCTTCGCTGTCGAGCACATCGTCCTCGCCCGCGAGGCGCATGTTTTCAAGCCGCCACACCCATTCCCCGCCATCGGTGCTCACTTTCGCGATAGGTCGGCCCCAGGGGTCATCGCCACAGAGCTCTTCGATCCTTGTTGTTTTTCCTACATAGACATCCATCTCGGACGTCCAATTCGCCGAGCCTTTATCGTCACTCACGGAGTAGTGCTTACCGAGTGTGACTCGGGCGCCCACACCGAATTCCTCAGCTCGTTCGCGCGCCCAGGCAAGCCCCATGGCGGTAAAATCAGCTACCTTCTCCTCACCCGCAAGCTCGATGACGTTTGC
This sequence comes from Spirochaetota bacterium, assembly GCA_029265615.1. Classification (GTDB taxonomy): domain Bacteria; phylum Spirochaetota; class Spirochaetia; order Treponematales; family Rectinemataceae; genus JAEUJG01. The sequence continues at coordinate 41,049 of JAJUIB010000019.1, read as the reverse complement.
GTCGACAAAATAGATTCGGTCCTCGAGGATGCGCGGAAGGCCCGGCGGCAGGGCATCGTCCCGCGGAACCGCATCAAGGTCGCGATCCCAGACCACCAAATAGGGCGGCTCCCTCTCGGTCCGCCCATAGAGCCACCCACGTTCGCCGCGCTTCACCGCTTCGAAGTCCATAACTGCGCGAACGCGCTCGCCCCTCCTCGCAACCAAGGCGAGATAGGCGTCGTAATCGCACCCGCTAGGAAGGTCCAGAGACGTGTAAAACCCCCGCGCAGGTAGCGCTGAAAGCTGCGCTCCAAACACCCAGCCGCTTTCGCCCGAGGCGCGCTCGACGCGGAACCAGGGCGCGGATACGCCGCCGATGGTTTCCTTTTTGGCCGTTGTCTCCTGAACGACAAGTAACTCACCCTGTACGAGCATGTCAACAATGCGACTCATCCGACTGGACGCTGCACGGAGCTCCGCCCCCGCACGCGCAGAGCGGACTTCGGGGCGCGGGGACGGTGCTTGTGCAGCAAGCTGGGAAACCCCGCTCAGCACCAGAAACACGACACCCAACAGCGCCACCCTCTGTTTTGTGTAAGGATGCATGAACTTCTCCTTCCGCTGTCTAGGATATGAATATTTCGGCCGCCTGCAAGGCGTACTGGGTTTCCCGCACAAACACAAAAACAAAAGCCGACTGCGATGCTGCAGCCGGCTTTTGTCGTCGCTCGGAAGGCCCGTCGAAGGGCCCGTTTGCTTCACTCAGGCGCGGCCGCGGAAGAGCACCCGCACCTGCTTATAGAGCCCCTCGCCTTCGCTCTTCGTCTCTATGTCGACAATGTCGTTAAGCGTCGTATGGATGATGCGCCGCTCAAACGGGTTCATCGGTTCGAGCAACACCGACTGACGGCGGCGACGCACCTCTTCCGCCGTCTCGTAGGCAAGGCGGACCAGAGCCTCCTCGCGGCGAATGCGATAGTTTTCCGAATCGAGAATGATCCGCATGTCTTCGCGGCCCAGTCTGCCGGCGTAGACATTGACAAGAAGCTGCAAGGCATCGAGGTTTTTGCCTTTTTTCCCGATGATGATCGATGCGTGTTCACTCTCGATGCGAATGCCCAATTTCTGCTCTTCGCGGAACAGCACCGACACCTCGCAGGCGTAGCCCATGCCCTCGATTACGCGGCGCGTGAATTCGAGAACCTTCGCTTCAAATGCATCGGACTCAAGCGGCGTCACGCTCCGGCGCACCTGCGCGGGTGCGTGCGCCTCGGCACGCGGCCGCGGCGCGGGTTCGGCAGAAGGGGCGCGGTCGGCGACATGGACGCGGATGCGTACCCGGCCTTTTTTAAAGATGCCGCCCGACTGTGACTCAAGGATTTCGACATCAAAGCCGTCGCGCTCGAGGCCGAGCTCGCGGATCGCCTGATCGATCGCCTCCTTCTCGGTCCTCCCTTCGAACTCATATACCATATCGTTTCTCCTAAAAGGACGGGATGGCATGGAGACGCCTCCTCAGGCTTTTGCTGCCTTCCTCTTCTTGAGGATGTCGTTGATCGCCACCTGCTGCGCGATCGTGAGGAGGTTGGACACGATCCAGTAGACGAGAAGACCCGAGGGCACATCATAGAGAATAAAGAAGAAGATGATCGGCATACCGTACATCATGAATTTCATCTGGCCCGCGGCCGGCCCCGACGAGGGTTGCTGGGTGAATTTACCGTAAAAGAGCTGGCTCACCAGATAGATGATCGGAAGCGCGCGGATATCGCTCCAGCCAAGGAGTGGTAGCTTAAAGGGGGCAAAGTTCCAGATCGTCTCCGGAGCTGACAAGTCGGGTATCCAGCCCGGAATGAACAGGGCGCCGCGCAGATCGAAGTGGTTGTTAAAAAGGTTGTACATCGCGATAAACAGCGGGAACTGTATGAGAAGGGGGAGGCAGCCCGACATGGGGTTGTACCCTTCTTTTTTATAGAGCTCCGCCATTTCCGCGTTGAGCTTCTGCGGGTTGTTCTTGTATTTCTCCTGGATAGCGGTGAGCTTTGGCTGTATCTCTTGCATCCGCGCCGAGGCCATAGAGCCCTTTTTGGTGAGCGGAAAGAGGAGAACCTTCACAAGAATGGTCACAAGGACAATCGCGACCCCATAATTCGGTATGAGCTTGTAGAACACATTGAGGAGGAACTTGAGGAGCTTTTCGAGCGGGGCGAGAATGCCGGAACTCGAAACCGCTCGCTCGAGAGACAAACCGCTCTTCCCAAAAGCGTTGCGGTCGGCGTACTCGTATTTGGCAAGCTCGGCGTTCGTGCGCGGACCAAAATAGAAGTAAAACGCATCGCTCTGCCTGCTCGCCTTGATCGCCGGCCGGGAAATCGCAAGGCCATTGGTCTGGCCGATCTCCGCATCGTTTCCGCCAGTGACGGTGAGCGTGTAGGTGGGAAGCTCTGGAATCGCGATAAAAGAAAAATATTTCCCATTTATCGCGGTCCATACCGGCTGCGTTTTGGGACTCCAGACTCCGGTCTTGGGCTTTTCCAGTCGGGACTTGCCATCGGCGTAGCTCAGTATCTGCCGGTAGTCCGAGTTCTTGGATTTGTAGTTGTACCGCGGCCCGACTTGAGGTCCAAAGCGGAGCGTATAAGCATAACCACCTTCATCGAGCGGCAGATATTCGTTGCGCGAGTTTTCAAGCGTCACCGCGAGGCCAAAGAGGTACTCGCCATCCCGAAAGGTAAAAGCCTTGCGGTAGGTAAAAGCAACCGGCTCGTCTTTCCCCACGACGGGCGCAAGAAAAGTGCGAGAAAATTCGATGGTTTTGTCGTCGAGCATCCGCGCTTCCATGAGCTCGTCGACCGGCGCAGCGTTGGGACCGCCGAATGCAAGCGCAAAACCCTCGCTTCTCTGCGCGCCTGCAAGGATGAGGTTAACCTCCCCCTCCTGATCCTTGTGCTTTTTGAGTCGTAGCGCAACAAGGTCACCACCCTTATTGGTAAACTCCGCTTCGACGATATCCGTTTCAATACGATAGCGCTGTTCCGTAAGCGGCGGCGTGACGGCCGTTGGATTTACCACCGCGGCTGTCACGGAAATACCTGTCGATCCCGGGGACGGGAGCTCGACACTCGTGGTGACGGAGCCCTGCTGAGCCGTAGTCTGCGTATTTTGGGGGGAAGCAGATGTAGCCGGGAAAAGGGCTCCTTGGATCATGAAGCCCGCCGTAATAATAACAACGGAAAGAACAACGGCGATAAGTGTACGCTTGTCATCGCCTGAATTATTCGTGTACATGTCGCTCATGGTACTGGGTCAAAGCCTCCCGGATTGAGTGGATGACAACGGAATAGCCGCCGTACCGCAAGCCACGAGCCGCGGAATGGCCCATATTTGGAGATGGCCTCATAGGCATAGGCGGAGCACGTTGGATAAAAGCGACAAGAAGGCGGCTTTAAGGGCGATAGAGCCACCTGATAGAGCTTGATGAGGAAGAGCAGAGGAAGAGCGAGTAGCCGCTTCATGCGGGCAAAAGGAGTCCCGCCTGGCGGATGAGCCTTCGCAGCTGTGCTTGCCGCGTCTCGAAGCCGTCAAAGCCCGGATAGAGCACAACGACAACTTCGAACCCGCCGCGCAAGCCCGCCTTGTCGAGACGCCAGCACTCCCGGAGAATACGTCGTGCGCGATTACGCTGAACCGCCCCGGGATATGCACGGACAGTGACGAACGCGACCCGCGTAGGAGCGCCCGGGCAGGAAAGCACATGGAGCCGCATCCCCTTTACGGAATAGCGACGGCCCTCCTTAAACACCCGGTCGATCTCGGGCCTCGTCCGCAGCCGCTCGTTTTTCGAAAAACCGCAGCCGGCGATCTCAAGGCCTCCGCCCATGCGGGGCGGCCTTAGTACTTTTTGCCCTCGTCCGAGGCGGTCAGCTTAAGGCGACCCTTGGCACGGCGGCGCTTAAGGACAAGGCGGCCGCCCTTTGTGGCCATGCGTGCGCGAAAACCGAACTTACGGACACGGCGGGTCTTGCTAGGCTGGTAGGTGCGTTTCATGATCCAGACTCCTTAGGTCTATGGATGACGGAAACTCTGGGCGACAAAGCCCATTGCTTCCGGTCAGTTCGATGCGTAGGCCGGGGGAGTATAAATCTTTTCGCCCCCTTCGTCAACGACGTTGATCGCCACATTTCTCAGTCCTGCGTGCGCTTTGCCGCCTCATCCACGGCTGCTTTCAAAGAAGCCAAAACGCTCGCAAGCTCTGGGTCGCCGATAGACTGCGCCACGGGACGATCATCTTGCTTTCTCGCGCTACATTGATCCTCCGCCTCGTTCAAAGGCACATCCATGGACACAAGGGAACAGCCTTCGGGCCCAAAGGGCCCCGGCCGCGAACGTGGTGCATCGCTTTTCTCGCTACTTCCGGCGGCATCCCGCTTCTGTGAAAGTCTGAAAACAATACTCCTGAGCTCAAGCTCGGGAAAACGCACTGCGGTCGCAGCAAGGATGGCCGTCTGTTTTAGCTGGAGGAGTTGTATCCAGCCAGGATGGTCGGCTTCTACAATGAGCGTTCCTTTTTCTACCTCGACAACACGAGAGTGCGCCGCAAGCCGTTCTCCGACAATTATCCGCCAACTTGAGAAAAACTCGGCATACATTCCACCCCGCCGCCGTTTTTCCTCATCGAAAAAAGCGGCAAGGAGCGCTTTTGCATCCTTAATCCGCGAGTCGTCCATGTTCGACACGATATACGATGGTCCCCTCGCTGCGATAGTCCTCCCAGGGTTCGCCGGGCAGAAAGGTAAAAAACGCTTGAGCCGCATCGGGCAGGGCTGAAAGAAAGCGCCTCCTCTTCCCCGGATCGAGTTCAAGGAGCACGTCGTCGAAGAGAAGAACTGGTTTGCGCCCTGTTTGAGCGCTGTAATACTCAGCCTGTGCTATTCTAAGCACCAGGGTGAGCAGCCGGTGCTGCCCCGTCGAGGCGGTTGCTGTAAATTCCTCCCCCTCGGAGAAAAAGAGCCACCGATCACGATGTGGCCCTGAAAGACTCGTCCCAAGCGCAAGTTCCTCGCTCCGCCTTCGGGCAAGATAATCGACAAGCTCATTACGCCCTGCGTCATTCGGCCAACTCGGTCGATACCGGAGCCGTATCTCTCGGCCAAGGAGTGACACCTCTTCATACAGTACGGCTATCCGTTCTTCGAAATCCGCCTGTATACGCGCGCGCTCTTCCATAAGGTCTTTGCCGCGTGACACAAGCTGCTCATCGAGAAATTCCAAAACCGAAACTTGTCCTTCTTTGAGTGCGGCGTTGCGCTGCTTCAGAATGCGTTTATACTCGCGAAGCAGATCGATATACAGCGACGAAACAAGCCCAGCAGTCTGATCGAAAAAAAACCTCCTCCGTTCGGGTTCTCCAACCGCAAAAGAAAAGTCCTCATGGCAAAATATTATCGTTGGGTTTATGCCGATAAGTTCCTTGCGATCGCGAAGGGGCTTTTCTCCGCGGCGTATCGTCTTTGTCCTCTCCTTCCAAGAGACGATGACTTTCTCAGGAGGAAGGTCTTCATCAGAGCCCTCCATCCGGCTTGTCGCCTCAAGCGCAAAATAGCCTGTGCCACGGCGTGCGACCTCTGTATCGACGGCTCCGCGGAAGGATGATCCGTAGGAGAGGTAATAAAGGGCTTCAAGAAAATTTGTCTTCCCTTGACCATTTTCCCCCACGAGAAACACGCGTTTTCCCGCAACATCTATCTCGCCATCTTCGAGATTGCGAAAGGATGAAAAACGAACCGTTATAAATGGCATTGTCACCTCAATACAATAATGCCCCGCTCTTAAGAGCGGGGCACTGCGCTTATCCGCGCTCGGGAGCTTTTCTTTAGTCGGCCTGCATCGGCATCACGATATGGAAAAAATCACCCTTAGGATCAGGGGAAAGAGTGATCGCACGACTGGGTTCGGTGAATTCGATAAGCACGCTTTCCTCTTGGATAGCCTTAAGCGGTTCTTCAATATACTTGTGGTTGAGCGCAAGACGAACATCAGGACCGTCGTAACGACAGGGAAGCTCTTCACGTGCTGTACCAAGTTCGCTCTCATCCGATGAAAGAAGGAGTGTTCCACCCGAAAGGTTAAAAAATGCGCGATTCGACTTCTGATCGATAAAGATAGAAACGCGCTTAAGCGCTTCGATAAGCTCGCTTCGCTTCACCATGATGGACGACTGTTGATGTTCTGGAATGACTTTTTGGTAATTCGGGAACTGTCCCTCGATGAGGACTGACGATACCAGATACGATCCGAAGCGAAAGAAAATGTTCTTTTCAGTAACAGCGATGGCGATGAGCCCCTCATCAGGAGCGCGCTTCATAACGAGCGAAAGTACCTTGGGCGGTATGATGACGCTTTTGAAGCGCGGTAGCTCCGTATTGATTTGTTTGTGGATATATGCAAGCCGGCGCCCATCAGTCGCGACCATGACAAGTCCATCGTCGGCGCGTTCAAAATAAACACCGTTCATGAAATATCGCGTTTCGTCCTCAGATACGGCGAAAACTACCTGCTCAATCATGTCCTTCAGTATTTTGGCAGGTATAGAGAAAAAAATATCTTCTGCCGCCGCTGGCAGTTCGGGGAATTTCTCGCTTGCGATGGTTTTGATCTGAAAGCGCACTTTTTTGAAGGTCGGTTTTACCACAACCTTGCCGTTATCCTCGGTTACCTCGATGTCGCCCTCAGGAATGGACGCGAGAATGCCCGATAGCTTGTCACAGAAAACGGTGATTGCACCGGGTTCCGCAGTTTCAACGGGAATACGAGTTTCGAAGCTTACCTTTATGTCCGTTGCCTTGAGTACGAGTGTCCCCTCTTCGGCTTCAAGAAGAACATTCGACATAATCGACAGGGCGTTTTTTGAAGCGATGACCTCTTGCGCGAAGGAAATTTCCCGTGCAAAGGCGTTTTTTTCGCAGGTAAACTTCATGGGCTACCCCCTAGCTGGCTAGTCTAACAGAAAATACGCGTAAATGCGAGCTGCTTCAAGCGATGCGCGATCCCTTGTGACGTACTCTCTTTGCATGGAGGTGAGATGTACAGCATGATTTCTCTCTTTATCATTACCTTTGATGTATAAATTTAACAGTAAGAGTAATAATAAGAACCTTGTATATGTGTATTTCTATACTAAGTATTTATTTAATAAGGCTTTACTTTGTGTGGATAAGCAGGGACAAAGCGGATGCTTTTTTCCACATGTCCACCGACCTGTAGCTTATCCACTATACCTGTCCCTTTATCCTCCAGGTTATTCAATTTTTTGACTTACGTTTTTGCGCTGTATTCCTTGATCGAGCGAATGAGCGCTTGGATCTTTACATCGAGATTGGGATCGAGTTTGAGCATTTCTTCGATCTTCTGACAGCCGTGCATGACTGTCGTGTGGTCACGGCCTCCGAACTCGAAGCCTAGTTCGGTTGTCGAGTACTCGGTGATCTCACGTGCAATGTACATAGCGATTTGTCGCGGAAAGGCTATGTTTTTGGTTCTCTTTTTTCCCTTGAGGTCGCTATACGAAAGATTGTAGTTGTCGGCGACCACGCGGAGGATGTTGTCGATCGTCACATTGCCGTGCTTTGACTGTGAAAATACATCTTTAAGCTGATGTTGCGCGATTTCGAGGGTTATGTCTTTTCGCACAAGCTCCGCATAGGCGACGAGCTTGGTGAGCGCCGCTTCCAAATCGCGAACGTTGGTCGATATGTTTTTTGCGATAATGTCGATCACGTCATCAGGAACTCTCACGCGCCCCGCTTCGACCTTTTTTTTGAGGATCGCTGCGCGCGTTTCAAAATTTGGCGGCTGAAGGTCGACGTTAAGGCCGCGTTCGAAGCGGCTGCGGAGACGATCTGAAAGGTTCTTAAGCTCGGAAACGGGGCGGTCACAGGTAAAAACCATCTGCTTGTTTGCATCGTAGAGCGCATTAAACGTATGAAAGAGTTCTTCTTGGCTTCCAAGCTTGTTCTGAAGGAAATGGATATCGTCGATAAGGAGTACGTCAACAAAGCGGTACTTATTCTTAAACGCCTGTGTCGTCTTGTCGTGAATAGACTGGATGAACTCGTTTGTAAACTCCTCGGCGGTAATGCACAGAACTTTTGCTTTTGGGTCGGTCTGCCATACGCGGTTGCCGATAGACTGCATAAGGTGGGTTTTACCGAGCCCTACCCCGCCGTAGATGAGAAAGGGATTGTAGGCCGTGCCAGGGTTTTTGGAAATGGCAAGTGCGGCGTTGGCGGCAAAAGAGTTGTTTTCGCCGATGACGAAATTTTCGAAGGTGTAGTCTAGTCTAAGCTGCGGGTGCTTGCCGCGGTCCTTGATATCTCGGCCGCTGGGCACATCCTTCGCTCGAGGCTGCGGGCTTCCCCCGACTTCGGCCATGCGGGGTATCCCACCTGAAGGCGTGGATTTCGCGGCGCCCGTATCGGATTGTGGTTCCTCTTCCTGGTTTCTTATCCATTCGGTCGGCTTGACGATGATAAATTCCAGCTTAAGCGGCTTGCCGCTCAGTTCAAACAGTTTTTGTTCAATGAGGCGTTGGTACTGGCGCACGAGCTGATCGCGGTAAAAACTCGAAGGCACCCGAATGGTGATGCTGTTTTCCGTCGCGGAATCATACTCGATGTTGAACCACATAGCGAATTCGGTTTCATCGATCTCGTCACGGATCTGATTCATCGCCTCATTCCAGAAAACAGCATAGTTCCAGGTGCCCATGAGCCATTCCTTTCGGGGCGTTTTATATACACAAGTTATCCACAATGTATCAAGGAGCCAAGGAAGAGAATACAAGCTTCAAATCGGCCGAATTTCTCCAAAAAATTCGGCCAATACCAAATTTGCATGTAGTAGTTGCGGATAAAACCTACTAAGAAAAGAAAATACTTATGCGGCTACTTTTTTCCATGCGGGCGCCGTTCGAATCACTATCACCCTAATGCTTGCCTGACAAGAGATTGAGGAAAAAGGCACAAGTTATCCACAACTGGCGCCTGCGCTCTCCTCCTAAGGCCCTCACTCCGGGCCGCTTCTTTACTTTCGTGGTCGTTCCGAGTATACTCCCTTTGCCTACGGCGGCAAGCGATTTTTAACCCATTCAGCGTAAAAGGCGGGCCTTTTCCGCCATCCGGCCGCATCGCTACGCCGACCCGGTACGCGATTCGGATCCGGAGCTCCGCCATAGCTTCACTGTGGCCCGCCCGGGGCGGGCTCGCCCGAGGCCGCCATCCTCCATTCTGGACTGGTTATGGATTCTACCTATTCGGCGCAAAGCATCCAGGTCCTCAAGGGACTCGAGGCCGTTCGCAAGCGGCCGGGTATGTATATCGGTTCAACCGGTATAGACGGCCTTCACCACCTTGTGTATGAGGTGGTCGACAACTCGATCGACGAGGCCCTGGCGGGCTACTGCACCGACGTTGTCGTTGTTCTTGAAAAAAACGACGTTGTCCGTGTTGAAGACAATGGCCGCGGCATTCCGGTTGGCATTCACCCCGAAGAGGGAATTTCCGCCCTTGAGCTTGTTCTCACCCGCCTCCACGCGGGCGGCAAGTTTGACAAGCAGAACTACAAGGTTTCAGGCGGTCTCCACGGCGTCGGCGTGTCCTGTGTCAACGCCCTTTCAACCTGGATGGAGGCCCATGTCTATGTCGAGGGCAAATATCACTTCCAGAAATACCGATGCGGGGTGCCTGAAGAGCCGGTCAAGGTGCTAGGGCCAACCGACCGGCGTGGCACCGTGATTCGTTTTGCCGCAGACCCGACAATTTTCGAGACAACGGTCTATTCCTTTGATGTGCTCTCGAATCGGCTCCGCGAGCTTGCCTTTCTTAACAAGGGCGTCCGCATCGTCCTCACCGACGAACGCCTTTCGACGCCGCGCACGGCCGAGTTTAAATTCGACGGCGGCCTCCGCGAATTCGTCGAACACCTCAACAAAAACAAAACCGTTGTTCACAAAGAGCCGATCTACTTTCTTGGCACCCGCGACGACGTGGAGATAGAAGTCGGGCTTCAATATAATGACGGCTTCAATGAGACGATGTTCTCCTTCGTCAACGGCATCAACACCCGTGAGGGCGGTACCCATCTTGTCGGCTTCAAGGCCGCGCTTACCAAAACGATCAACGAGTTTTTTAAAAAATCGAAACTCGCAAAGAAGTTGGAGGAGAGTCTTTCCTCCGACGATGTTCGCGAGGGTCTCACCGCCGTCCTTTCCGTCAAGGTGATGGATCCTCAGTTTGAGGGACAGACCAAGGGGAAGCTCGGCAACACCGAAGTGAAGGGCATTGTCGAAGGCTTTGTCGCGGACCAGTTGGATCTTTACTTCCAGAAATATCCTGAAGTGGTCAACGCGGTACTCGAAAAGACGGTGCTTGCCGCGAAGGCCCGCATCGCGGCTCGCCAAGCGCGGGAGCTCACGCGGCGCAAGTCTGCTCTTGAAAGCTCGGGGCTTCCCGGAAAGCTTGCCGACTGCCAGGAAAAGGATCCTGCAAAATGCGAGATCTTTATCGTCGAGGGCGATTCCGCAGGCGGATCGGCGAAAATGGGCCGGGACCGGAGCATTCAGGCCATTCTGCCGCTCTGGGGCAAGATGCTCAATGTCGAAAAGACGCGCATCGACAAGGTCATCGGCAATGACAAGCTCCAGCCGATCATCCAGAGCCTTGGAACCGGCATCGGTACCGATTTCGACATTTCCAAACTCCGCTATCACAAGGTCATTGTCATGGCCGATGCCGATGTCGACGGGTCACATATCCGCACCCTGCTCCTCACCTTTTTCTACCGCTATATGACGGAACTTCTTGAGCGGGGGCATGTCTACCTTGCCATGCCGCCGCTCTACAAGATCAGCTTCGACAAACAAATCCACTACGCCTACGATGATGCGGAAAAAGACAAGATACTCGCCGCATCGGGCAAGGATCCCGAAAAGGTCGCAATCCAGCGCTACAAAGGTCTTGGCGAAATGAACCCTGACCAGCTCTGGGAGACCACGATGAATCCCGCCACGCGCAACATCGTGCGAATCACCATGGAGGACGCGGTTCAGGCGGAAAGCGTCTTTACGACCCTCATGGGCGAGCAGGTGGAGCCCCGCAGGCAGTTTATAGAAGAAAACGCCGTCTACGTCTCGAACCTCGACGTATAAGGAACGCGCAGCATGGCAGAGCTATCAGGCAAGGTGATTCCCGTCCCCGTCGAGGACGAGGTTAAAACCGCTTACCTCAATTACGCGATGTCGGTCATCGTGGCCCGGGCGCTGCCCGACGTCCGCGACGGACTCAAGCCCGTTCATCGTCGACTCCTCTATGCGATGGACGAGCTTGGCCTCCGCTATACAGCGGCTACCAAAAAGAGCGCGCGTATTACGGGCGACGCGATGGGTAAATACCACCCCCATGGCGACTTTTCGCTCTATGACGCCCTCGTCCGCATGGCGCAGGACTTTTCGCTCCGATACCCCCTTGTTCATGGACAGGGAAATTTCGGCTCGATAGATGGCGACCCGCCTGCTGCCTCGCGCTATACAGAGGCCAAACTCTCGCGGGCCGGCGAGGAAATGCTCGCCGATCTCGACAAGGATACGGTCGATTTTGTTCCTAACTATGACGAATCGCTCAAGGAGCCATCGGTTCTTCCATCCGCGATTCCGAATCTTATCATCAATGGCTCCTCGGGTATTGCGGTCGGCATGGCGACCAATATGCCGCCGCATAATCTCGTCGAGGCGGCTGAAGCAATCGCCGCCTATATCGATGATCCCGCAATCAGCGTCGAAGGCCTCATGCGGCATATCAAGGGGCCTGACTTTCCGACCGGCGGTACGATTTTTGGGCGGCGTGGAATCAAGGAAGCCTACCAGAACGGCAAGGGCAAGATCGTTGTTCGGGGCAAATTTCAAATCGAGACGCTGAAGGGGGGGCGGGAGGCGATTGTTTTCACCGAAATCCCCTATGCCGTTAATAAAACCTCACTCATTACGCGCATTGCCGAACTGATTCGCGACAAGGTGCTCGACGGCGTCTCCGACTTGCGCGACGAATCCGACCGCGAGGGGCTCCGCATTGTCATGGAACTCAAGAAGGGTGCGGTGCCCAAGCTTGTTCTCAATCGCTTGTTTACCCACACACCGCTTCAAACCACCTTCGGCGTCATCAACATGGCGATCGTTGATGGTCGACCCAAACAGCTGGGACTCAAGGACCTTATCGCCCACTTTGTAAAGCACCGGGTCGAGGTGGTGACACGGCGGAGCCGCTATGAGCTCCGCAAGTCGGAAGAAAAGGCCCACATACTCCGCGGCCTCGTTGTCGCGCTTAAGAACATCGACGAAGTCGTTCACATCATCAAGACCTCGAAGGATACCGAGCTTGCCAAAACGCGCCTACGCGAACGCTTTGGTCTTGACGAGGTACAGGCGCAGGCGATTCTCGACATGCGCCTTGCCCGTCTCACCTCTCTCGAAACCGAAAAGCTCGAGGCCGAACTCGCCGAAACCGAAGCGCGCATCGCCTATCTCACGGACCTTCTTGCGAGCGAGGCGAAGCTCCTTGCCCTCGTCAAGGATGAGACCCTCGAGGCTGCGAAGCGCTATGGCGACAAGCGGCGCACGGAGATCGTTGCCGATGAGATTGAGCAGATCAACATCGAAGATCTCATCAAGCGCGAGGAGATGGTGATTCTCATCTCCAACAAGGGCTTTGTGAAGCGCGTCGCGACAAGCGCCTACCGGAGCCAGGGTCGCGGTGGCAAGGGGTCGAGCTCGGCTTCGCTTATGGACGATGATTATGTCGAACAGCTCTTTGTTGCGAACACTCACGACTATCTCCTATTTATCTCGAGTGAGGGCAAGGCCTACTGGCTCAAAGCTCACGAGATACCCGAGGCTTCCCGCCAGGCACGTGGCGCGCATATCAAAGGCCTTCTTGCAATCTCTCCGAACGAAGAGATCACCGCAATTGTCGATTTCAAGGACTTTTCCGACGAGCAGTTCCTGCTCATGGGAACACTGTGCGGTGTTGTGAAAAAGGTGGCGACGAGCGAGTTCCAAAACGCGAAGACCCGCGGCATCATCGGCATCAACCTCGACGAGGGCGATCGGCTTGTATCCGCCTGTTTGACCACGGGGAAGGACGAGGCTGTTCTCATCACCCGAAAGGGCCAGGCTCTTCGCATAACGGAGGAAGAGGTGCGCGTCATGGGGCGGGCATCTCGTGGTGTCTGTGGCATCAAACTCGAGGACGGGGATGAGCTTTCGGCGATGCTGCGCGTTACCTCCGACGAGCGGATGCTCGTGCTTTCCGAGTATGGATATGGCAAGCGTACCGATTTCGACAATTTCTCGGTGCACGGCCGCGCCACCCGTGGGCAGATGATCTACGCACCCGATGAAAAATCCGGAGAACTTGTTGGAGCGATAACGGTTCGCGATAATGACGATGTCATGGTCATAACCTCGCTCGGGAAGACGCTCAAGATCGCCGCTGCTGCGGTGCCGGTTCTCGGCAAGGCCGCGCGTGGCGTTCGTGTCGTCAACATCGATCGTCCGGATTTTGTGATCGGTCTCGATAAGATCGTTCGCGAAGAGGAGGAGCTTTCCGGGAACCCCGAGGATGTAGGCAGCGCAGGGCTGTCTCAACCAGCTGAAGAGCTCGGCTCAGGTGCCACCGCTTCGGCTGACGAGACCGATGCGCTCACCACCGCTGAGGCTACGGGCCAGGATGCTTCCGAACAATCGAACGACTAGGTGTATGTGTTTCACGTGAAACAAAGAGCCGCCCCGAGGGCGGCTCTTTGTGTATCAGGGGGCTGGTACGTTGGCGACGTGCATGTAACTCCCTCATCCTTCTGTAAGCAATCGGGATACGTTGAGAATCCCCTGGTTTAATTGCCAATATAGTGCGAGTCGACAAAAGGAGCTGAAATCGCAGAGAACGGCGAAGACGGCTGTGTTTCACGTGAAACGCGCGTTTATTAAACCCCTCGCACAATGGCGTCGAGACCGGCGACAATCGCGCGATCGCGCGTTGCGACACCGATGACACGGCCTATCGCCTCCTCAAGGTACCGCGTGCGCTCTGCCTCGGCAAGCAGCGTGCGTTCGAGTGCGGCAAAGCAGTCGGCCAGCGAGACAATGCGTCTGCGTGCAGCATCATTGTCGGCGAGCGACTGGTCGATGGGGGCTTCAATAGAACGCGTTTCATCGCGTAGCCGTGCGGCTTGCGCGACGAGGGTTTTCGACTCCTCGCGTCGGGCAAGTATGCCCTCGGAAATGAGGCCGATGAGCCGTGCAGTCTCACGCCCCGAACCAATGATTCTCGAGAGCCCCGCTTCGACGGCACTACTTGTGGCTTCATTACGGCTCACCGCCTCTTCGAGTTCTCGGAGGCGCGAAGCTGTCGCTGCAAGGAGGCTTCCCGATTCGGCTGCGAGGCTACGAATCGCTGTTGCAATGACGGCAAACCCACGCCCCGCATGTCCGGCTCGCGCCGCTTCGATGGCGGTATTGATCGCAAGGGTGTTTGTTTTATCGGCGATGTCGAGAACCTGGCTGATCACCTCGCGGAGATAGGCTGCGGCTCCTGCAATTGAGGCGGCGGAGCTTCGCGACTCGGCAACAATTCTCGCCGCCTCGTCGCCACGAGCAGCGAGTCCTTCCGATGCCTGCGCGCTTCCCTGTGCATCGGCGGCAAGCGACTCGATGCGCTCATTCATCGCGGAAAGCGTTGTTGCCACCGAGTCGGTGAACGCCGCCTGGCTTCGCACCGCCGTGGGAATGTGCGCGGCTGAACGGGCTATTTGCTCGGCAAGCAGTCCTGCGACGGTACTTGCCTCTGCGGCGCGCTCGCTTGATTCATCCGCCGCGCGGCGTGCTTCTTTGGCGCTCTCTGCGATGAGCCGCTCGGCATCTGCTGCTGCCGCTTCGAGTTCGCGCTCGGCCGCGACGAGTTCTGCTGAGAGTTCTCGTACACGTTCCATCACCCGGTTTTGTTCCTGGCTTTGTTCGCCGAGGAGTTGTGCGTGGGCGCGGGCTTCTTCGGCTGTGCGCACCTGCTTGCGGGCCAGCACAATAAAGATCGCGATAACGATGGCGAGGAAGCCATAGGGGGTTAGGTACACATAGGGGAGGTTTCCGCTTGAAATAGCGACGATATCGGCACCGCTTCCAAGAATGACAAGAACGAGTCCGCCGAGAAGGGGCGGCGCACCGCGATTTCGCTCGTGGAGCGCGGCTACAAGGGCGAAACAGGAAAAACTCATGGCGATAACGAACTCAAAAGCCATCGCGGGGGTGAAAAAACGGTCGACCGCGAGTTTGTCAGGGGCGGACAGGAATGCTACGGCGGCTATGAGATTGATCGCGCCCCAGAAACCGATGAATTTTGTGCGGAGGCGTGGCTGGGGGCGGGCGGTGAAAAACGAGACAAGGACCGGAAAACAAAAGAGCAGACCAAGAAAGCCGAGCTTGGAAAGTTTTTTGAGGAGGAGTTCCTCAAGCGCCGAGGTCTGGAGATAGATCTCGAGATACGCAAGGGCAAACGAGATGCAGAGAAGCGCAAAGGACGCATACATGCTCCGGTCACGGCCGGAAACGGCAAGAAGGCTGAAATAAAGCGCAAGTATGAGCGCAGAGAATGCCGCAGCGGTGATGAGATGGACGCGGAGAAAGTTACGGAGGAACACCGCTCCTTCTGCGCGGCGGGGCGTTGTAAGTTGGGGAAAGGTGAGCGGGTAGTCTTCATCGCCGGCGATGGGATAATAGGCGATCATGAGCTCATTGATGCCCCCGTCGTGTTTAAGGAGTTCGGGCGGAAGCCAGAGCGCCGTCGAAAGAAAGATGTTCGAGACGTAGCGATCGGCATGGCGGCCGAGCTCGAGGAGTGTGATGCCGTTGAGTCTGAGGCTGAAGGGATAATCGCTTGGTGGAATGATGAGCGCTGCAGTGCCTGCATCCTGGGTGAGGCGAAATCCAGCGGCAAGAAAATAACTCCGGCGTCCCTCTGCGGCTGGGTGGATGGCGCCGTCGGAAAAGGGAACAAAGCGGGGATCGTCAAAGGCGGGGAAGGCTTCGTCGGGCGAGTAGGGGCGGATGAGCATGCGCTGTCCCCCGAGGTTGGCCCCGTGCTCAAGAACGCTACGGCTTTGCGGCGCGTACTCCTGCGCCGCAAAGTCGGCGAGCCGAGGGAGAAGCAGGAGGCTGAAGAGCCACAGAAAGGAGAAGCGGTGAACTACACGCACAGGGGCTCCTTGTATGCCATTCATTGTAGGGCACGCGGCGCCAGGAAACCATGGATGGGCTTGAAAGCCTTAATTTTATCTTGCGTTTCGCAGGGCTATACCCATGCGCCGTATAAGATGTGCAAGGAGATCGCGGGTACGGCGGAGACGCATCTTTCGCACCGCCTGCCGTGCACGGCGTCGTGCCTGTGTTTTCTCGTATTCGAGGGCAAGTTCACGATAGTATGGTGGACACCAATCTTCAAAAGGAACGTCTCGGAGCGAACTTTTAAGCATCGCCAAAAGCTTCATACCGCCTCCCATTTTTCTCGGACTGCAACCGGTTGCAAAAAGCTGTAAAATAGCTTCTATGCCGAGTTTCGGATAACGAGCTCCACAGGAAGCACGCGGGTGCTGATCGGTCCACCATCGATGCGTGCGATAAGGTCCTCGGCCAGATAACGCCCGGCCTCTTGGATGTGCTGGCTCACCGTCGTAAGCGCGGGGCTTACATAGGCGGCGAGTCTGATGTCATCATAGCCAATAACGGCGACATCCTCGGGGACACGGCGCCCGTGTGCCGCGAGGCGGCGAAGTGCCGCGATTGCCATAAGATCGCTCGCGGCAAAAATCGCATCAAGCTCGGGATCGGCTGCGAGAAGCGCTTCTGCCGCGGCGAGGCCGGACCCTTCGCCATAATCGCCATGGACGAGGCGTCGAGGATCGAGAGGCTGTCCTGCGGCCGCAAGGACTGCGGAAAACCCGCGGAGCCGGTCATCCGCCTCTGCTTCGCCTTTCGGTCCCCCGATCATCGCAATGCGACGCCGTCCCAGAGCGAGTAGGCGTTCGGCGGCAAGTCGACCGCCCTGTACGTTGTCGCCGACGACGGAACAAAAGCGCCCTTTGCCATTGCCCCAGGCGACAAAGGGCGCCTCGAGTTCAAGGAGAAGATCAAGATGGCGGCGTTTGTGTTCACTTGTCATGAGAATGAAACCGGCGACAAGCCCAGAGTCGAGGTAGTCGGCGGCCCAGGATTCATCGAGCGGATCAATGTAGAGCGCGAGGAGGTCGAAGCTCCGGGCCTTGAGTCCGGCGGCGACGCCGCTTTGGATCTCGAGGCTGAACTGGCCGGGCGCACCATCGGACTCAGCACAGGCATGGGTGACAAACCCGATGGTTCTGCTTGCACCAAGGCTCAAGTAGCGTGCGGGGAGGTTCGGCCGGAAGTTATGTTCACGGGCAAGGGCTTCGATGCGTTCGCGGGTTGCGCTGTTAACGAGTGGGCTTCCCGCAAGCGCGCGGGAAACAGTGGACTTGGAAACGCCTGCAAGTTTGGCGAGATCCGCAATCGACGCAAGGTTCTTTTTCATTGGCACTGCAACCGGTTTCAATGATAGCTACCCATCACGCCGCCGTCAAGAGGGAGGCGCGCTCCCAAGCGCACCTCCCTTCCGGGGGCTCAGATGACTTTTTTGAGCGCTTCGGCTTTGTCGGTGCGTTCCCAGCTGAAGTGATCGCGGCCGAAGTGGCCGTAGGCGGCAGTGCGGCGATATATCGGCCGCTTGAGCTCGAGCTCGCGAATAATGCCAGCGGGAGAAAGGTCGAAAACCTTTTGCACCGCTAGGGCAATGCGCTCTTCGGCGACCGCTCCGGTGCCGAAGGTTTCGACCATCACGGAGACAGGGAAGGGGACGCCTATCGCATAGGCGAGCTCGAGCTCGCAGCGTTCGGCAAGGCCGGCCGCGACGATGTTCTTTGCGACGTAACGTGCCATATAGGCGGCAGAGCGGTCGACTTTGGAGGGATCTTTGCCGGAAAAGGCGCCGCCTCCATGGCGGCCCATACCGCCGTAGCTGTCGACGATGATCTTGCGGCCGGTAAGGCCTGTGTCGCCCGCGGGGCCGCCGATCACAAAACGACCGGTCGGATTCACGAAGTACTTTGTGCTTTCCATGTCGAGCCCGGTCGGTTCGAAGATGGGGCGGATGATCTCCTCGATGATCGTGTCGCGCAAAGCCTCATAGGGGATGTCGGGATTGTGCTGATGGGAAACGACGACGGTATCGACCCGTATGGGTCTGTGGCCCTCGTATTCAAGGGTGACCTGGCTCTTCGCATCGGGCCTGAGCCAGGGAATGCGGCGGGCTTTGCGGAGTTCGGCGGCGCGCTCGAGGAGGCGATGCGCGTACATGATGGGTGCGGGCATGAGCTCCGGCGTTTCCCGGCAGGCAAAGCCGAACATCATTCCTTGGTCGCCTGCGCCCTGCTGGCCCTCGAACTCCTTGAGCCCGTGACCGGAAACTCCCTGATTGATATCGGGCGACTGAGCGTGGATGGCATTGAGTACGGCCATGGACTCATAGTCGATGCCATAATCGGGGTTGGTATAACCGATTTCCTTGACGACCTGGCGGGAAAGCTCCTGGATGTCGACATAGGTGTTGGTGGTGATCTCGCCGCCGACGAGTACCATACCGGTGGTGGCGTAGCACTCGCATGCGACATGTGACTCGGGATCATCGACGAGACAGGCATCGAGGACAGCATCGGAAATCTGGTCGCAGAGCTTGTCCGGGTGGCCTTCGCCGACGGACTCGGAGGTGAAAAGGTAGCGTCGGTCTTTC
Organism: Spirochaetota bacterium; assembly: GCA_029265615.1. Classification (GTDB taxonomy): domain Bacteria; phylum Spirochaetota; class Spirochaetia; order Treponematales; family Rectinemataceae; genus JAEUJG01. The sequence goes on along the minus strand of JAJUIB010000019.1, from coordinate 22,171 downwards.
ATGGGGTACTCCTTGCGCGTGGGGAGGCGCCGGAGCGATACCGCCACGCGGCGTGGCGGGAACGGGCCATGGGGCCTCCTTTTTAGCGTGAATTTTTTGACCGCCCGCAAGTGGGAATAAATCGGCGGTACGATCTAGGGCGCGACGCGCGCCAGATCGTAATTTGACTATCGCGAAATGAAGGGGCTGTGGCAAGAGGGGCGGATGCTCAAACCTGCCGCTCCGCGATCATCAGGGGAGCCAATGCCCGAATGGCGGTATGTCCGGCCTATACACCATGAGTGCGAAGACGATGGCGAGGGGGATGACCCCTGCGAGGGAAACCCACAAACGGAGCCGCAGGAGACCCTCGAGCTTCTGGGGCAGGGCTTCGTCGTCTGGGGGGATCTGTGCCACAAGGGCCTTGATTTTGTACTGGAGCGGAATATCGCTGAGCACCCACACGAGGCCCGAGAAGAGGAAAAGCAGGAATCCGAGAGAAAGCCACCCGATCTGCCACAGGTCGCCAAGGATCACGGCGAGCATTAGTCCTGAAACGACGGTGATGATGATGAGCGGAGCGGAGAAGCGGGCGTCGAGCCAGCTTACGGTACTGAAGGTATGGAAAAAGATGTCCTTCTTCCGTGTCGCAATGCCGCGCGCTTCCCAGAGTATTCCAACAAGCGCATTGCCGAAAAAGAGGCATGCCGCAAGGGCATGGATGAAGAGCGCATGGTTGAACAACGCAGGCTGTTTGAGCAAGGTCGTGAATTCTGCCGGGAAAAGGGCTGCCGTGAGGACTAATCCTGCCATGAGAATCATGAAGACGATGAGAACACGCTTGGTTTTCATGTCTTCTATTGGAGCACAGAGCCAGCCGGAAGGCAATCCAGAGTGTGCGGGCGGGCCGTATGCATCCGCCGTGCTCGTCTGAGGCAAACGGAATCGCAGGCATGCGGATGAATTATGTTTAAATTGCAGGGGAAAAAAGACACTGCACAGGGCGAAGAAAGGGACGTATACTGGCGACAGCTTTGTCACCGGAGGACGGCATGGCCGCAAAAGAACTGTACATTCTCGCTCTTGACCAGGGAACCACTTCGTCGCGCGCGATCCTTTTTAATCATGAAGGCAGCATCATCGGGCTCAAGCAGATACCCTTTACGCAGATTTTTCCGAAGCCGGGATGGGTTGAGCACGATCCTGAGGAAATCTGGCGGACGCAGCTTGAGGCGGCCCGCGGGGCGATCGAGGCGGCGCAAATCGAGCCGGATCAGGTGGCGGCGGTCGGCATCACGAATCAACGGGAGACGACGGTGCTCTGGGATCGGGCGAGCGGTAAGCCGGTGCATAACGCAATCGTGTGGCAGTGCCGCCGCTCGGCGGAGATTTGCCAGGAGCTCCGCGCGCTAGGGCTCTCCGACCTCGTGCGGGAAAAAACGGGTCTTGTGATCGATGCGTATTTTTCGGGGACAAAGCTCATGTGGCTGTTTGCCGAGTACCCAGAGCTCCGACACCGCGCCGAGCGCGGCGAACTTATGTTCGGCACGGTGGATTCCTGGCTTATCTACAAGCTTACGGGGCGGCACCTCACCGATCCGACCAATGCGAGCCGCACCCTTCTTTTCAACATCAAAGAGGGGCGGTGGGATGAGGAACTCCTCAAGCTGTTCAAGATTCCTGCGGCCATCCTTCCTGACGTGGTGCCGAGTTCCGCACATTTCGGCCTGGCACGCAAGGAGCTCCTCGGCGCTGAGGTGCCGGTGACGGGCTGCGCGGGGGACCAGCAGGCGGCGCTCTTCGGGCATGCGTGTTTTGAACCGGGGACGGCGAAAAACACCTACGGGACGGGGTGTTTCACGCTGATGAATACGGGAAGCGTGCCGGTTGTGTCGAAGAACAACCTGCTGACGACAGTGGCCTGGGACCTCGGGAAGGGCTATACGTACGCGCTCGAGGGCTCGGTCTTTATTGCGGGGGCGGTGATTCAGTGGCTCCGCGATCAAATGGGGCTTGTCGCCGATTCTTCGGAGAGCGAGCGTCTTGCGCGGTCGGTCGAGGACTCGGGCGAGGTTTTCATGGTACCTGCCTTTGTGGGCATGGGCGCCCCATACTGGGATTCCGAGGCGCGGGGGACGGTGGTTGGTATCACCCGCGGGACGACACGGGCGCACTTTGTCCGTGCGGCGCTCGAGTCGATCGCCTATCAGTCACGGGATCTCCTTGTGGCGATGGAGGGCGATTTCGGGCGGCGCATCCCCTGTATCAAGGCCGATGGCGGTGCCTCCGCGAACAGTTTCCTTATGCAGTTCCAGGCCGATGTGCTTGAGCGTTCGGTTGTGTTGCCCGAAGTAGGCGAGATCACGGCGCTTGGTGCCGCCTACCTTGCGGGCTTGTCCGTTGGCTATTGGGCAAACCTCGGCGAAGTGGAGCGCAATTGGCGGAAAAAGCGCGAATTTGTGCCGGAAATGGCAGCGGAGCGCCGGGCGCGGCTTCTGGAACGCTGGCAAAAGGCAGTGGGCACGGCCCGGCACTATAAGTAAGCGGGGGCTGGTGCTTGCGCGCTCCTGTGCTCGCGCGAACCCTGCAATGACGCTATACTCCATTTCCATGGACGAGAAAATCAGGAAGGCGGCCCTCGCGGCCGCCAGGCTCGAAATCACGGAGCACGAGGTCTATGCGCGACTTGCGGCAGGCTGCAAGGATGCAAACAACGCGGCGGTTTTGTCGCGCATTGCCGCGGAAGAAAAAAAGCATGCTGACTTCTGGGCGGCGCGGATCGGTGTGACGCCCAAACCGCTCCGCCTGCGCGCTTTTCGGCTCGTCGTTCTTGCGCGGCTTCTCGGGCTGACCTTTACGCTGAAGCTCATGGAGCGCACCGAGGGCACGGCATCGAAGCGCTACGCAGAACTTGCCGCGGCCATTCCGGAGACCGCGAAGTTTTCCGCTGAGGAGGGTGAGCATGAGCGCGCACTCCTTGCCCTCCTCGACGAGGAGCGGCTCCAGTATGTTGGCTCGGTCGTGCTGGGGCTGAATGACGCGCTCGTTGAGCTTACGGGGGCACTTGCGGGCTTTACCCTCGCGCTTGCGGACACGAAGATCATTTCGCTTGCGGGGCTTGTCACGGGAATCTCGGCGGCATTTTCGATGGCGGCCTCGGATTACCTCTCCTCGAAGGCGGAAAATGATCCGCGGGCCGGCAAATCGGCGATCTATACGGGGGTCGCCTACCTCCTTACGGTTCTCCTCCTCATTTTACCCTTCTTGCTCCTCGGCACAAAGATTCTCGCGTTGGCGATCACACTCGCGACGGCGGTGCTCATCATTTTCGGCTTCAACTACTATATTTCGGTGGCGAAAGACCTGGACTTCAAGCGGCGCTTCTTCGAGATGACCTTTATAAGCCTTGGTGTCGCCGTCTTCTCGTTCTTGGTCGGCTATGTTCTCAAGACAGTACTTGGAATAGATGCCTAGCGCCGACGCGCGGGGTATTCTGTGCGCCGGAGGCCGCCTCGCCATGACGCTGTGCACAGGGGGAAGGAGAGGGATATGAACATCGAAGCGATCCGCTTAGTGTGTGATGCAGAATGCAATGTCGTTGTTGGACAGTCGCACTTCATCAAAACGGTCGAGGATATTGGCGAGATCATGGCTGGCTCGGTGCCGGGTGTGAAATGGGGGCTTGCCTTCAACGAGGCTTCGGGCCCCTGCCTTATCCGAACCGAGGGAAGCGACCCCCGCCTTGTCGAAATCGCGGCGGCAATGGCCCGCGCGACAGGCGCGGGGCATACGTTTTACCTCGTTATCGGGCCGGGCGCCTATCCTATCAATGTGCTTGATCGTATCAAGGCCTGTCCGGAGGTTTGTCATGTATACTGTGCGACGGCGAATCCCGTCGAGCTTATTGTTGCGAGAACGGAGCAGGGGGCGGGCATTCTCGGGGTTGTGGACGGGAGCTCGCCGGCAGGCATCGAGGGCCCGGAAGACAAAGCCGAGCGGAAGGCGATGCTCCGGCGCTTCGGGTACAAGTTCTAAACACGCTCCAGGCGGGGGGGCGCGGCTACGCGCTTGTCCTCTGCCGCGCGTGCGGGCTAGGATGTGCGACACGAAGAGGAGGTGGGGTATGGATCCCGCAAAGGATACGCTTGGGTTTATCGGCATCGGCGTCATGGGAAAAAGTATGGCTGGCCACCTCATGAAGGCCGGATATCGGGTGCTCGTCTACACGCGGACCAAGGAGAAGGCCGCCGACCTTCTGTCCGCCGGCGCCGAGTGGGCCGAGAGCCCCGCGGCGCTTGCACCGCGTTGTTCGGTTGTGTTCACGATGGTCGGCTATCCGAGCGATGTCGAAGAAGTCTACTTCGGCCCGAAGGGCCTTATCGCAACGGCGCGACCGGGCGCCTATCTTGTCGATACGACCACCTCGAAGCCCGATCTTGCGCGGCGCATATTTACCGAGGCGCAGACGCGGGGGCTCCACGCTCTTGACGCCCCGGTTTCCGGTGGCGACGTGGGAGCGCGCAACGCGGCGCTCACCATCATGGTTGGCGGCGAACGCGCCGATTTCGAGGCGGTAAAGCCCCTTCTTGAGGTGATGGGAAAGACCGTCGTGCTCCAAGGGCCCGCAGGCGCGGGGCAGCACACGAAAATGGCGAATCAGATCGTCATTGCGAGCAACCTGACGGGTGCGGTCGAGGCGATGCGCTACGCCAAGGCCGCCGGTCTTGATCCGCGCACCGTGCTCCAGAGCATCGGCGCGGGCTCGGCGGGGAGCTGGCAACTCAACAACATGGTGCCGCGCATGCTCGACGGGGACTTCGCGCCGGGGTTCTATGTGAAGCACTTTCTCAAAGATCTCCGCATCGCCCTTGAAGCGGCCCGCGAGATGAAGCTCAAGCTTCCGCTCCTCGAGCTCGCGGAGCGCCTTTTTGCGCGGGCGAGTGCCGAGGGCTTCGACGACAATGGCACCCAGGCGCTCTACCTGCTCTACGAGCGCGGGCTTGTGTAAGGCACATGCCGGCCAACCCCTTCGCCGCTCCGCCTGAGTCGGCCGTTCGCGGAGGCGCATTTGAGCTCGGCCGTTTCAACGCGCCCTTTCCGCGTGCGAACATGCTTGATGTGGCGCGCCCCTACCACTATTCCGTGCCGCGCTGGGTCAAGGACTTTCGCCTTAAAGAGTGGCGGGCCTTTCAATTCGGCGACGGAAGGTGGTTCTTTTTCACCGCGCTCTACAACGCGAAGCTGTTTAGTGCGGCCATTTTCCATGCCTACGATCGCGAGCAGAAGATCCGCTACAGTTTGCAGCGGCCGATTCCCGGCTCCGCCTTCGCCTTTGGCGAGGAGCTTGCGGGGTCGACCGTTGTCTATCGCACGCGCGACGTTCTCCTTGAATACAGGGCGCCGCTTGCCGAGGGCGCCTGGGAGATACAGGTTGGACGGCGCTGCCACGACGCCACTCGTGGTTTCTCGGGACACTTCCGCTTCGCCTACGGCCCCCGGAGCTGCGCGCCAAGTGCGGCCTGCCTGCCGCTCGGCCTCAACCGCGCCATGTATTCGATGAAAACGCTCATGCCGCTTGAGGGCGAATTCACCGCTGGCGGCGAGCGATATGTCTTCGACGGCGCGCAGGCGATGGGCGTTGTCGACGAGCACAAGGGGTTTTATCCCTGGCGGATGCGCTACGACTGGGTGACGGGCTTCGGACTCGACGACAAGGGGCGCCGGGTCGGCTTCAACCTTACGGACAACCAGGTGAAAGACCAGGCGCGGTACAACGAGAACTGCCTCTGGATCAACAACCGGGTTTGGCCGCTTCCTCCCGTCAAAGTGACGCGGCCGCGCGGCCCCGACGGCGAGTGGATCATTCAGGACGTCGAGGGGCTTGTCGATCTCGTGTTCGTGCCGGAAGTCACGAATGATCTGTGTTTTAACCTTGGCATTGTGCGGAGCGACTACCATGGGCCTTTTGGCGCGTTCCGCGGGCTCGTGAAAAACGGGGAAGGCGATAAGGTTGACGCCGAACGCCTCTATGGAGCGGGCGAGCAAAAATATCTGCGGGCCTAAAAACAGCGCATCTACCCGCGTGACCGAGGGGGTCAGACGCTCTTTCTCTGCACAAAGGCCGTGGGCACGGCGACGCGGAGACCGAATTCGCGCGGGTCAATTGCGCGGCTCAAGGCAAGTCCGACCGCCACTTCGCCCATCGCGGCGCGGGGAATGCGAATGGTCGAGAGTGGCGGCGTCATGTATGCCGAACCTGCCTGGTCGTTGCAGCCGACAACGGCGATGTCCGCGGGGATGGCGAGTCCCGCTTCGGCGAGCGCGCGATAGACGCCTACCGCCATGTTGTCGCTTGCAACAAAGAGCGCCTCAGGCCGCGGTTCGCGTGCAAGGAGGGCCTGTGTCGCTGCGTAGCCGGTGGCCGGTGAGTAGCTCCCCTCGGCGTACACGAGATCGGCAATGAAAAGGCCGTGACGGGCCAATTCCTCGGTGAAAAGCATCTTACGCGGGTCGTCGATTTCCCGTGTCTTGTCATAGCTGAGCTCTTTACCGCCGATGTAGCCGATGCGGGTGTAGCCGGCATCCATGAACGTGGCGACGATCTCCGCGATGGGGCGCCTAAAATCGGCGAGCACGACGTCGAGTTCTTCCTGACCCGGATCGAAATCGACGCAAATCCCGCCTGGTGCGGCGAGAAAGTCGGCGAGCGCCGGATCGTAGCCGCCCTCGCTCCCAATGACGACGAACCCCGCCGCGGCTCTTGGCAGCGTAGGGATGTCTTCGGGCCCTTTATAAAAAGCATCAAGGCTGCGGATGCCTCGTTTTGCCGCTGCTACCCGCGCCGCATGGTGGATGGCGAGGTAGTACGGATCGTCAAGCTCTTCGCTGTGGCTGTAGAGGAGGAGAAAGACGAGGGGGAGTTGCGTCTGCTCCGCCGCCGCTTCTGCTCTCCGGCGCTTCGGGGTTTTGTAGGCGAGATCTTCGGCGATTTCCAGGATGAGCGCCCGCTTTTCGGGGCCGATAGAGAGCGTTTCGTCGCGGTTGAGGACGCGCGAGACGGTCGCGGGGGAAACACCGGCCTTTTCTGCAATGTCCCGTATGGTCGCCATGACGTAGATACTAGGCTCACAGGGCGACGCCTGTCAATTCGTTTACAAGATTTTACCATATGCAAGAACATATTATAGAGTATTTTTGGGGTAATGCTTGCACAATGTCCTGGTAAAGTTTAGTAAAATTGCTTGACAGTTTTGTAAATTGCGCTATCCTCACAGCAAGGCTGGAGTGCCGATGGCGGGGCTGTCGGCTTTCCTTGTGGCACGGTGGAGGTACATGATGAAACGAAGACGCAGTGGGGTGCTTACAGTAAGTCTGGTGTTTGTTCTTGCCTTGGGCGGCTGTGCCGCGAAAAAGCCAGAAAAGGTGAGCATTCGGTTTGCGACCTGGGATTCGGAAGAAACGCTTGCGCTTCAGCAGGCCCTTGTCGACCAGTTCGTTGCGACAAATCCCGACATCGAGGTGGTCCTTGAGGGATATGGCGACGACTTCGATACCAAGCTGGCAGCGGGGCTGGGTGCGGAGGACGCGCCTGATGTTATGTATATGTGGAATTTTTCCCACTACAAGGGCGGACTTGAGCCGCTCGATGGGTGGATCGCCAAGGAAAAGCGCGGGTTCAAAAAAGACTTCTATGAGACACTTTTCAATTACACGTCGATAGACAACAAGACGCTCGGACTACCCATCGGCTATACGACGCATGTCGTGTATTACAACAAGGCTCTGTTTGATAAAGCGGGAGTATCGTATCCGAAAGGGGACTGGACCTGGGACGAACTCCTTGCGACGGCGAAAAAGGTGGCAAACCCGAAGGAAAAGATATACGGCTTCGCCTTTCAGGGAGCGCCCGACCCCTACGACTTCGAGCATTATCTCTGGAACGCAGGCGCAGGCTATCTCGGGGCTGAGGGGAAGCTCCGGGGTGGCATCGATAGCCCGAAGGTTATCGCTCTTCTTGAGAAGATGCAAACGGCTATGAAAGAGGGTTATGCGGTTGCGACCGAGGGCTCGGGGGCCAAAGAGCTCCGCTCGGGCAAGGTCGCCATGTTTATCAACGGCTCCTGGTCAATGCCCGCGATTCAAAAGGATGGCATACCCTTTGGCCTTGCCAAGTTGCCCTCGGTCGAGGAAGGGCGGCCATCGGTGAGTGTTGTGTCGATCTCGGGCATCGCGATGTACGCAAAGTCCAAGCACAAAGAGGCCGCCTGGCGATTTATGAAGTTTTGGACGAGCGCCGAAGCGAACAAATTCAGGATCGGCCATGAGATGCCAGTTCTCCGCTCGGTGGCCGAGGGTGAAAAGCTCACCGCTGATCCGCTCATGTCTGTGTATTACACAATGCTCGAACAGAGCGCCGGCCACGTCCCAACCTCATACCGGGTGGAGAACTGGAGCGAGCTTTCTGACAAGATTGGTCAGGCTCTGCAGAAGATTTTCAATCCGAGCATCTACGAGTCGCCTGAAAAGTCGATCGCTGCGCTTGTGGAATGAAATCGGTGCACCTGCGGGTGATCGCCAACTATCGACGGTGTCGGGCGCGGGGCTCGATGCTCGCGGGCAGCATGCCCGCAGGTTGCAAATGAGGAGCGGGGCATATGACAAAGGCGCAAAGGCGCATCGCGAAGGGGCGCGGCGCGGCTGTCCGCGGCGCGATTGGGCGATGGGGTGCAACGCCGTATTTATTCATCCTTCCCTGGCTTGTGGGCTTTGTTGCATTTACACTCGGGCCGCTTCTTTTTTCGGCGGCCATGAGTCTGTTCAGCTGGCCGGTGCTGGGTGCGCCGCGCTTTGTGGGACTCGGCAACTATCGGACCATGTTGACCGACGATCCGCAATTTTGGAAGTCGCTGGCTATAACCCTCAAATTCGCGGCTATCTTTGTGCCGCTCAATCTCGCGGCGGCCTTGGGGCTTGCGCTGCTTATCTCTCGACCGGTGCGCGGTGCTGCGCTGTTTCGGTCGATATTTTACCTCCCCTCTGTCGTATCGAGCGTCGCGGTCGCCATCGTGTGGAGCTGGATTCTTAATTCCGAATACGGCATCCTCAACTGGCTGTTGGGACGCCTGGGTCTCCAGGGGCCTAGGTGGCTCCAGGATCCTGCCTGGGCGGTCATTGCCATGGTCATCACGAGTCTGTGGGGTGTGGGCACGATGATGCTCATTTTCTACACCGCGCTCAAGAGCATCCCACGGGACATCTATGAGGACGCGCTCATCGCAGGCGCCTCGCCCATACAGCAGTTTTTCTCGATAACCCTCCCGCTTATCACACCATCGTTTCTTTTCAATCTCATCACGAGTACCATCGGCGCGATGCAACAGCTTTCGCTGGTGCTACTCCTCACGAAGGGCGGTCCGCTCAAGTCGACCTACTTTTACGGGCTCTATGTGTACGAGAACGCGTTCCGCCACTTCAAGTTGGGCTATGCCGCGGCCAACGCCTGGTTCATGTTCATCATCATTCTGGTGCTCACAGGACTTATTTTTAAATCCTCGTCGCTTTGGGTGTTCTACGAACACGAGGTTGCTGGTGCCAGAAAGGGAGGAAACGCATGAAAATGGGCCGTGCCGCGAAGACGCTCACCTATGCGCTACTTGCGCTCTTCGCGGTCTACTTTCTTGCGCCGTTTTTCGTAATGGCAAGCACGGCGCTCATGACAGAAAAGGAAGCCTATTCATATCCGCCGCGCATCCTCCCCAGCGCTCTTCGGTTTGAGAATTTCGCTGCGGCCTGGCGGTCGCAACCCTTCGGCCGCTACCTCATGAACTCGCTCATCGTCACCGTTACAACTACAATCGGGCAGGTCGCCTCCTGTGCGCTTGTGGCTTATGGCTTTGCCCGCTATTCGTTCAAAGGACGGAACGCGCTGTTCATGGTGCTTCTCGGAACGATGATGATTCCCTGGGATGTCACGATGATACCGCTCTATATGGAGTTCAAGCTCCTTGGCTGGATCAACACCTTGAAGCCGCTCATCGTTCCTGCGTTTTTCGGATCGGCGTACTATGTGTTCCTCCTCAGGCAGTTTCTCCTCGGTATACCCAAGGACTTCGAGGATGCGGCACGGATCGATGGGGCGAACGAATTCGAGACCTTTGCGCGGATATTCGTTCCCATGATGAAGGCCCCACTCATCCTCGTCGGGGTTCTCAACGTGATGGCGGTCTGGAACGATTATCTCGGGCCGCTCATTTTCCTCAACTCGCGGATAAAATATACGCTCCCGCTCGGCCTTGCCGCCTTCAAGGGGGCGCACGAAATGCAGGTGGTTCCCATTATGGCGATTACGACGCTGATGATCATCATTCCTGTCGCCGCCTTTGCCTATGCCCAGCGCTACATCGTTGAGGGCATGAGCGGGGCGCTTAAGGGCTAGGGGCGGGTGATGAACAAGGAAGACAGGATACAAGCGGAAGCGAATGTGCCCGATTGGGAGAACCCCGCGCTGCTTGCGCGGGGGCGTCTTCCTGCGAGGGCGTATTTCCACCGCTGGCAGGATCGCCATGCCGCGATCCGGGGCGATCGAGCCACGGTGTTTGGCGCGGCCAGCGGCTCGACGCGTTCCCTGAACGGTGTATGGAAGTTTCTTTACCTCGAGGGGCCGGAGCTTTCCCCCCCGGGTTTTGCAGCGCCCGAGTTTGATGACCGATCGTGGGACGACCTCTGCGTCCCCTCGCATTGGCAACTGCACGGCTATGGCTCGCCGCATTACACCGATTTGTTTTATCCCTTCCCCATCGATCCGCCCCGCGTTCCGCGGGACAACCCGACGGGTATCTACCGCCGGCGAATCGAGCTCCCCCCCTCGCAGAATCGGCGGATACTCCGCTTCCATGGTGTCGACTCCGCCTATCACCTCTGGGTGAACGGCATTGCGGCGGGGTTTTCCAAGGTGGCCCGCATGACCGCGGAGTTCGACGTCACGCCCCTACTGCGGGCAGGCGATAACCTCATCGCGGTCAGGGTGTATCAGTGGTCGGATGGAAGCTATCTTGAAGACCAGGACATGTGGTGGCTGTCGGGGATATTCCGCGATGTGGAGCTTGTCGAGGAGCCGCCGGTGGCGATCTTCGATGTGGCGACGCGCACGCGCTTTGATGCGGCCATGAACGATGCGGAGCTTGAACTTAGGCTCACGCTCGCCTCCGCGTCTGGCGCCGCAGTGCGGAGCGAGGACGGGCTTCGGCTCCGTGCAAGCCTCCACCCGCTGAGTGCCGCGGGCGGGTGCAGCGCCGAGGCGGTTGCGATGGCCGAATGCGCGGTGGGCTGTCCAAGGCCGGGCAGCACGAATCTGGCTACGATGACGCTTGCGGTCAAGGCGCCGAGCCGGTGGTCCGCCGAAGAGCCCGTCCTGTATGCCCTCCTTCTTGAGAGTGAGCGGGGAGGTCGGATCCTCGAGTGTGTTCGCCTCGATGTGGGGTTCCGCGACATACGGGTCGAGGGCGGTAACTTTCTCGTGAACGGCCGCCCGATCCTGCTCAAGGGTGTCAACCGGCACGATTTTCATCCCGCGAGCGGGCGCTATGTGCCGCCTGAAACGATGCTCGAGGACGTGCTCCTCATGAAACGGCACAACATCAATGCCGTACGTACATCACATTATCCAAACCATCCGTATTTTCTTGAACTCTGCGACCGCTACGGGCTGTATGTTATCGATGAGGCTGACCTCGAGTGCCACGGATTTGAGTGGGTCGAAGACGCCGCGCGGCTTACCGAGGACCCCGCCTGGGAGGCGGCCTATGTCGATCGCATAACAAGGCTTGTCGAGCGCGACAAGAACAGGCCCAGCGTGATCATGTGGTCGCTCGGGAATGAGTCGGATACGGGCCGCAACTTCGAGGCGATGGCTCAGGCTGCGCGTGCGATCGACGATAGCCGCCTTATCCACTACGAGGGCGACGGCGCCGCGCGCTATACCGATGTGTACAGCACGATGTATACCCGGCTTCCGCGGCTTCTCGAGATCGCGCACGGGGCGGGGAAACCGCACATACTCTGTGAGTATGCCCACGCGATGGGGAACGGACCGGGCGGACTTGCCGATTTTCAGGCGATCATCGAATCCCATCCGCGCCTCCAGGGAGCCTTTGTCTGGGAGTGGATAGATCACGGCCTTCTGCGCCGCGCCCAGGGCCCGGAGGGCCTTGCGCGTGTCTGGTTTGAATACGGCGGACAATTTGGCGACGAGCCCAACAATGGCAATTTCTGCATCGACGGGCTTGTATTCCCGGATCGACGTCCTTCGCCAGGACTTCTCGAGCTTGCAAAGGTGTTCGAGCCCCTTCGCGTGCGGCTTGTGGGCATAAAAGATCTGGCGGTTGAGATCGAGGTGGAGAACCGGCGCGACTTTGCGTCGCTCTGCGACCTCGAGCTTGCCTGGCGTGTGCTATGCGAGGGTCGGATCGAGGCCGCGGGTCGGCTCCCGATGCCCGCAATCGCCCCCCGGACCAAGGAGCGGCTCGAACTTGCTCCGCTTACGCTTTTTGAGGCTGGACGTGCGCAGGAAAACTCAGGATCGGGGAGGCGGTTCCTTGAGCTTGAGTTTTTGCTCCGTGCCGATGCCTCCTGGGCTCCCGCGGGGCATCGCGTCGCCTTTGTGCAATGTGAGCTCGGTGTGGGGCGGCCCAGGCGGCCGTCCGTGTTCTTGCACCATCGCGGTGTAGATGACGCCCCTCTCCCCAGCGTCGAGCGCAGGGGCCGCGAGCTGGTTGTCCGCGCAGGTCCCTCAGTTTTTCGGTTTGACACGCTCCTTGGCCGACTCCTCAGCTGGGAGCACGCAGGACGCATGCTTGTCGCCTCGGGGCCGCGATTCTCGCTGTGGCGCGCCCCGATCGACAATGACATGTATGTGATCAAGGAATGGAAGGAGAAGCACTTCGTCCACTTGGTGCGGGAACATTCGCGGCGGTTTGAGCTTGCTGAAGCGCAGGAAGGGCGCCTTGTGCTTGAAAATTGCATGCTTGCCGCAGCGCCGAGTCAGGCCTGGGGCTTTGACTGTCGTGCGCGTTATGTGATCGACGGACGGGGCGGGCTTTTCTTTGAGCTACGTGGCGTACCGCGTGGCTTTGCCAAGGCGGCACCCCATATGCTACCGCGAATCGGTGTCGAGCTACGTCTTCCGCGCGCGCTCGATCGCGTCCGCTGGCGGGGGCTCGGTCCGGGTGAAGCCTATGCCGATTCAAAAACGGCGCAACGCTACGGTATTTGGGAGAGTTCGGTCGAGGGGCTACATACGCCCTATGTGCGGCCGCAGGAAAACGGTAACCGCCTCGGTGTGGACTGTCTGTCGCTGCGGAGTGCGGGGCATGGGGATGGGCGGACGGAAACAGGGGAGGGCTTCGGGCTCGGGATTCTCGCGACGGCGGAGCCCATCGAGTTCACGGCCCACGACTACGGCGTCGCCGAACTCGAAAAGGCGGCGCATGACCATGAAATTAGGCACCTTGATGCGGTTGTCCTTAATCTCGATGTTGCGCAGAATGGGCTTGGAAGCAATTCCTGCGGCCAGGATCAGCTACCCCCCTATCGGCTCACGCCGCGCGAGTTTGCCCTCGCCCTTGAGTTTGTCGGGCTTGAGGAGGGCGAAGCATGTCTTAACCCGGCGACTCAGGTGGCCATGCCTTATGTAAAAGTTGTGCAGGGGGGCCTGTTTAAAGGGGATTCCCGTGAAGATCGATAGCGCCAAGGTTCCCTGGTCGAGGCGCGGAGCGCGCCTTGCCCTGGCTCTCGATGCTGAGGGGCCTGTTCTCAAAGACGTGGGCGGCGGGGACGAGGTGCCCAGCGGGCTGTTCGACCTCAGGCTTCTCGTCGGGGGGACGGAGGTGTCCTGCGTGGCGGATGCCTCGCCTGCCGCATGCACGCTTATCGCGGCGGAGGGGGGCGCGCAAAGCGTGCACCTGCAGTTCTCCGGTGTACATGCGCTTGAGCTCGTATGCCGGGGTGCCGGACTCCGCCTTGCGATGCGCAAGGCGCGCTACGATCACATCACCGAGGTCGATGAAGGATGTTTTGAGATACAGAGTTACGTGAAGGACCGCAAATACCTCGTTGACCTGCGGCAGGCCTCGTGGCGCCTCGATGCCCCCTGGGCGGCGGTCGGCAACGAGCGCATTGTTCTCGACATCGAGGCGGGACGTGCTCGCATCGAGGAGTACGTAATCAAGCCCCTGCGCGCGGAAAACGTAGCGGAGCCTGAGTCGGCTGAGGATTTTGCGCGCTGGTGCGAGGGGCTTCCCGCGGTGGGTAAGCGCTTTGCCTCGCTTTGCGAGCTTGCAGCGTATATTACCTGGTCCTGCATGGTCGCGCCTGAGGGGCGGCTCACCCGTCAGGGCATGTATATGTCCAAGAACTGGATGACGAACGTGTGGAGCTGGGACAACTGTTTCAACGGGCTCGGTCTTGCACGGCGGTTTCCACGGCTCGCACTCGAGCAGCTTGCGCTCATGATGGACAACCAGGACGCCACGGGAGCCTACCCTGACTACGTCAACGACAAGTTCGCGTCATTCAGTTGTCTGAAACCGCCCATTCACGCATGGGCGCTCCGCGGCATACTCGCCCGGGCGGATGAGGGCCTCCGTCCCGAGGATCGAGCGCTCGTTTCTCCGCTCGTCGCATCGATCGCACTGGCGACAAAATTCTGGCTCGGCGCCATGCGACTCCCGTCGGGCGCGCTTGTCTACAAGCACGGAAACGATTCAGGCTGGGATAACGCCTCCATATTCGCCTGCGGCGGACCGGTCGAATCGCCCGACCTCTACGCCCACCTCGCCCGCCAATGCGACATCCTCGGGGATTTCGCCGCCATGAGGGGCCGGGATGAGGAAGCGGCGGCCTGGCGTGCCGAAGCGGAACGTCTCGTTGCGACGATGCTCGAGCGCCTTTACGACGAAGAGGGGTTTTTCGCGCGGCGAGGCCGTTCTGGCGAACGCGTCGAGGATCGGGGGAGCCTTATCCTGCGTCTACCACTCATCGTGGCGCGGCGGCTTCCCCCATCCGTGATCGAGGCGGTCGTTGACGATCTTGGCGATGAGGAGCAGTTTCTTGCTCCATTTGGCCTTGCGACCGAGGCACGGAATAGCCCGCAATTCCGGCGAAACGGCTACTGGCTTGGCCCCGTGTGGGCGCCAACGACCTACCTCTTTATCGACGCGCTACGCGAGGCCGGCTATACATCGCTTGCGGGCGATGTTGCGGCGCGATTTCTTGCGGCGGCGGAGCGTGGCGGCTGTGCGGAGAACTTCGATCCTGAGACGGGCGAGGGGCTTGTTGATCCTGCGTTTACCTGGACCGCGAGCGTGGTTCTCCTTCTCTTCGAGGAATATCCCGAGATCGCGCTGCGCTGAGCGCAGCGCGCATGCGCCCCACCGCCAGCGCCGAAGGGCTCACGCCGCCAAGCGCTTCGGCTTACAACTGTCGTCCGCTTGCAAGTTTTGCTTCGAACCGCTCAAGCTCCTTGCCCTCGAGGAGGGGGACTTCCTCGGAAGATGCGTCCGCGGCTCCACTGGTGCGAGCCAGGCGGCGCCGGATTTCCGCGACTTCGGGGCCAGAGAAGCGGAGCCCTTCGAGCGTATGACGCTCGAAGGAGGCGGTCGCGGCCGGCGCCACTCGGCGGGCGATTTCGAGGAGCACCGCCGCATAGGCCCGGATTTCCTTTTGTGCATGCGCATCGAGCCTGAGCGCGAGGAAGCGGAAAAGATTGTGAAGGTCGATCTGCCAATACCACTCGGTGTACAGGGAGAGGGGGAGGTCGATGCGCGCAAGCTCGCGGGCAAGACCCATGTCGACAAGGGCGGTATATTCCGCATAGGCCGCTTTTTGTCCGGCCTCGAGCCGCGCGATGACAGCCGCCGCTTCGTCCGCAGGAAGGGGCTCGGCGCGGCCTTGTTTGTTGTCGCGGCTCTGGAGGGCGACATCCTCGGGCGCTGGAAGGTAAAACTCATCTTTCAAGATCGAATATCGGCCCGATATCTCATTGACGCGGGCGGTTCGATGGCGAATCCATTGTCGGGCGACGAAAATCGGTAGCTTGATGTGGAAGGTGAGCACCACCTGTTCAAAGGGCGAGGTGTGCTCGTTCCGAAGAAGGTAGTCGATGAGCGCGGCATCCTCGCGGTAGCTCTTGGTGCCTTCGCCATACGAGACACGGGCCGCCTGGACAATGCGGGCGTCTCCGCCCAGGTAGTCGACCAGGCGGACAAAGCCTTTGTCGAGAACGGGAAAGACCCGGTCGAGGATTTCCTCGGCGGTGGGAACGAGGCAGTGGGCCATGGCAACCTCCGGGATATGGGGCGTCGCGGATGTTCCGGCGCGATCCGCATGGTACAACGCCCGAGGGCGAGGCGGCTAGCGCTTGTTACACAGGGGGGGCTGACCTGGAAAGCCCGCGAAATCGCCCGAAAACTGCCCGAGTGTGTGCTTTTGCGAGCCGGGTCCGTGGCAATCGGAGCCATAGGTAAAAAAGAAGCCGAATTTGTCGGCTTCATGGCGCACCAGGTCGTTTAGTGCGGCACTGGCTTCGCTACGATACCAATAGAGCTCGACCCCCTCGATACCAAGCTCGCGGAAGCGGCCGAGCAGGCGGCGAAGCCGTGGAAGTTCGGCGCGCATGCGATCGGGTGAGTCGTCGAACTCGTGGCCGAGATGCGGGATTACGAGAACCCCGCCATCCGCGTGCACTGGCGCCACGACCTCCTCGATCGCGGCTCGATGGAAGCGGCCATCCCGGATGAGGCCGGAATCGAAGTAGGCCTTGCGGAATTCGCGATAGCCGACGCCGGGTTCGACAACCGCAAGCGCTTTGAGGTACTCGTAGAGGTCGACCTTGCTGAAAGAGAGCGCCGTGCGGTCGAGCTGTTCTGGTGGCCGGGGGCCGATCTTTCGCGCGAGGAGCTCTTCGAAGGCGAGGTCAGGGCGGCAAAACACGACGCGGGCGCGTTCGATAAAGAGTCTAAGGCGCTCCTCGCGCGCCCGGGCAACCCTGCGGAGAAACGCCCCCGTCTGGGACCAAGCCGCTGCGTCGCCTGCGCCGGGAAAATAGGCGAGGAGCTCGCTCCGATAGCCAAGTTCGGGAAGGCTACAGTCGATTTCGCAGCCAGCAACCGCCTCGATGCCGAGCCGCTGTGCCGCGGCGAGGAACTCCGGGACGCCGCCGAGGCTGTCGTGATCGGTGACCGCAACAAGGCGAAGACCGAGCGCTGCCGCGCGTGCGGCGATTTCCGCGGGCCAGAGGCTGCCGTCGGAGTAGCGCGAATGCAGGTGGAGGTTCGCTTCCATGCCTGCGACGAGTATACGCCGAAGAAGGGAAGGGCGCCATGGGCGTTCGGACGGAATCTTGACCCTGGAGCGTTCCGGCCCCACTATGTGCGGACGGAGGCGGGGGGATGTTCGAACTCGGCGACCAGGTGATTGAAGACATCGTGTTCGCGATGGAAGACCAGGAGGGCGAGTGGGTCGTTGATCTTGAAACGGGAGAGGTCGTGCAGCTTGGCGCCGAAGCGGAAGGCGGCGGCGAGGAGCCGCCGCCTGAGCTTGCCGACGAGCAGCGCTTTGCGCCTCCCCCCCCCTGGTCCTCGCGTGATGGATTCCGCCTCATGGAAGATTTTATGAGCCAGGTGCGACAGCCCAGCGCTCGCCGCGATCTGGGGGCGGCTTTGTCGCGCGGCCGGGGCGTGTTCAAGGCGTTTAAGGAAAGTCTTGCGGCCTATCCGGAGGTGGAAAAAGCCTTTCGCGAGTATAAGGCGCGCGAGATGCGCCGCGTTATCGCGTCGTGGTACGATGAGCTCTGCGAGCTCCGGGGCCTTGCGCGCCTGGGGCCTGAGCCCGAAGACACGACCGATCTTGTGGCAAGCGATCTGGGTATCAAAACAGGGGGATGTAGCGAAGTGGAACGGCTTTTGCCGCCCCTTTTTGCAGGCGCCGAGACCGAGGCGCTGGCGCGGCTTCCCGCGGCGCTCGCCGCGCGCGAACTTGCGTTTCTCCGCGAACGCCTTGAACGGGAGGACTGGCTTGCCGCATATGCGGAAAATGGAGAGGGGGGCGCGATCGCCGCGGCGGTGGCGATTCGCGAGCGCGCGGCGGGGCGGGGCATCGGGCGCGTCGTCTTTGTGTACGTCGAACCGCCATTCCGCCGCGCGGGCCTCGGGCGGGCGCTGCTCGAGGCGCTTGCGGACCGCCTCAAAGCCGGTGGCATCGAGTACATTGTCTTCGATTCCGCTCTTGCGCCGGCGGATTACGGCCGCGCGCTTGAAGCCTCAGGCTTTCGCCCCTTTGGGGTCCGTTCGCTTGCGCAGGGGTAGCGAGGGGCTGCCGAGCGGTCGATGAGCCGAGGGTCCTGAGGTCCAGCCCTGCGTTCTTGGCGGCTTTACATTTTCCTGTTTTTTGTAAATTATGGTGCCGCCGGAGCCGGAATGGCTTTCGGACGCCGAGACGCGAGGAGGTCGATGTGAAGACCTGTTTCCTGTTCCCGGGCCAGGGCGCCCAGTATCCCGGCATGGGCCGCGATTTTTACGAGACAAGCAAGGCGGTGCGTGAGCTGTTTGAGCTTGCAGCGGATGCGGCGAAGCTCGATGTGAAGCGGCTCATATTTGAGGGGAGCGAGGATGAGCTTAAGCAGACGCGCAATACGCAGATCGCGGTCGCGCTCATCGGTGCGGCGGCCGCGCTCTGCGCCCGCGAGCACGGCATTCTCCCGCAGGGCGCGGCCGGGTTTTCCGTTGGCGAGTGGCCAGCGCTCGCGGAGGCGGGCGTCATTTCTCATGCAGACATGTTCCGACTGGTCGGCGAGCGCGGCAGGCTCATGGACGAGGCGGGGAAGCGTTCCGGAGGCTCGACGATGAGCGCCGTACTCTTCATGGCGCCCGAAGCGATAGAAAAGGTCATCGCCGATGCGGGGCTTACGCAGGTCTGGGTGGCGAACTACAATAGCCCGACGCAGTCGGTCATCTCCGGCACTGAAACCGATGTCTCCGCTGCAGAGCTTGCGCTCAAGGCGGCAGGGGCGAAACGCGTTGTCCGCCTCAAGGTCTCAGGAGCCTTTCACTCCCCCATCATGGCCTATGCGCGCGACGGCTTCGCCGAGGCAGTCGCCGATGTGCAGTTCAAGGATCCCGCAATCGAGCTCTTCTCCAATGTGACGGGGCGGCGCATCGAGACCGGCGCGGAAGCGAAGGAACTTGCGGTGAAGCAGATAGTGAGCCCCGTGCGCTGGATCGAGGAGGAAAAAGCCATTCTCGCCGCAGGTTTTGACACAGTGGCGGAAACGGGACCGGGCACCGTTCTCGCGGGACTCTGGAAGGCGGTCGCCGCAGAGCTGCCCTGTCATGCCTGCGGCACGCTCGATCAGATCGCCGCTATCTCGCTGTAAAACAGGCCATCGCCTCTACGTTGTCGTGTACGCTGCGGCGCGGAGGCGCCCTCGAGGAGAACTAGGATGCAAGGATTGCTGATTGGAAAGACCTGCGTGGTAACGGGCGGCTCCAAGGGCATCGGCCGCGCGATGGTCGAGCTCTTCGCGCGGGAGGGAGGGAGGGTATTCTACCTCTCCCGGAGCGAGGCCGAGGATCCTGAGGCGCTCGCCGCAGCGGCGGGACAGGGCGGCTCGGTCACCTGGAAAAAATGCGATGTCGCGGTGGAAGCCGAGGTCGAGGCGGCGCTCGAGGCGGTCGTCGCCGAAGCGGGAGGGCTCGACGTCGTGGTGAACAACGCCGGTGTGACGCGCGACGGCCTTGTGTTTCGGATGAGCCTTGAGGACTGGGAGACCGTGCTCCGGACGAACCTTACGAGCGCATTTCTTGTTTCGCGCACGGCTGCTCGGCATATGATCAAGCGGCGGTCGGGCTCGATCATCAACGTTTCGAGCGTCGTCGGTATCATGGGGAATGGCGGGCAGACGAACTACGCGGCGTCTAAGGCGGGGCTCCTGGGTTTCACCAAGAGTCTTGCGCGCGAGGTGGCGAGCCGTGGCGTGCGGGTCAACGCGCTTGCGCCGGGCTTCATCGAAACATCGATGACGGATAAGATACCGGCGGAGGCGAAGGAAAAGCTCAAAGCGACGATTCCGCTTGGGCGCAACGGCGCTCCCGAGGAAGTGGCGAAGGCTGCGCTCTTTCTCGCCTCCGAACTTTCTTCGTATGTGACGGGGGAAGTCCTAAAAGTTGACGGCGGAATGGGGATGTGAAATGGCGAAACGAAGGGTTGTTGTGACGGGTCTCGGGGTTGTGAGCCCCGTCGGGAACGACGTTCCCACCTTCTGGTCTGCGCTTAAGACGGGCACCTCGGGCATCGCTCCGGTGACCGCGGTGAACGTCGACGACCTCTCTGTGAAAATCGCAGGCGAGGTGAAGGGCTTCGATCCCGGCCTGAGGATGGACGCGAAAGAAGCGAAAAAGATGGATCGGTTTTCGCAGTTCGCGGTGTACGCGGGCCTTGAGGCGCTTGCCGATGCGGGGCTTGCCAAGGAAAAGCTCGATGCGGAGCGGACAGGCGTGTGCCTGGGCACGGGCCAGGGAGGATCCATCAGCATCGAAGAGGGCTGCGCGCGGCTCTATGAACGCGGTCCGGGGCGGGTGCCGCCGCTTACCGCCGTCAAGTCTCTGGCCAACCTGGGGGCTGCGAATCTCGCCATCTATCTCAATGCGCGAGGACCAAGCCAATGTCTTGTTACCGCGTGTGCGGCGGGCACGGACGCCATCGGTACCGCCTACCGCTGGATCGCCGACGACCACGCGGATCTCGTGTTCGCAGGCGGATCGGAGGCGAGCATCTCGCGACTCGCGCTTGCTAGCTTCGCGATGATCCAGGCTCTTTCCACGCGCAACGACGATCCTGCACATGCCTCGCGTCCCTTCGACAAGGACCGTGACGGCTTTGTGATGTCCGAGGGCGCTGGAGTCCTCGTTCTTGAAGAGTACGAGGCGGCAAAGGCCCGCGGAGCGCAGATCTACTGCGAAATCGCGGGCTTCGCGAACACCTGCGACGCACACCATCTTTCGGCGCCCGACCCCGAAGGCCGCGGCGTTGCACGCGCCATGCTCCTTGCGCTCAAGGACGCTGGCCTTGCGCCCGACGAGGTGGATTACATATCGGCGCACGGCACTTCGACGCCGCTCAATGATCCGATCGAAACCAAGGCGATCAAGCACGCCTTTGGCGAACATGCACGGAAGCTCAAAATCTCGTCGATCAAGTCGATGATCGGCCACTGCATGGGGGCCGCCGGCGCTCTCGAGGCCGTCGCGACGGTGAAGGCGATTGAGGAGGGGTTCATCCCGCCGACTATCAATCTTGAGCATCCCGATCCCGAGTGCGACCTCGATTACGTGCCGAACGTGGGCGTCCGCACAACGATTCGGGCCGCGGTCAAGAACTCTATGGGCTTTGGCGGACAGAACGCGGTCGTAGTGTTTCGAAGCTTGTGAACTCGCAAGGAGTGATGTTTCGCCGGCACGGGGCGGCCCATGGGGCCGCCCCGTAGCTTTTTTCTGCTCATCGATCGGCTTGAGCGGGCGCCCTGCGTCTGCCGGGGTGAAGTATCTCGCGCGGCAGGTGGGCACGCGCTATATTTAAGCCGTGCGTCCCTCAATGTATGCGGTGCGGCCCGGATCGCCGCTTCCTCTTGGTGCCCGTCTCACGGCCGAGGGGGTCAATTTCGCTGTCTTTTCCCGAAACGCGGAGGCGATGATCCTAGCGCTGTATGCGACGCCGCTTGATGCCGAGCCAATTTTTGAGTATCGCCTAGATCCGCGGCTCAACCGCACGGGGGATATCTGGCATGTCCTCGTGCCGGGACTTAAGGCGGGAGCGCTCTACCACTGGCGGGCCGATGGCCCCTTCATGCCGGCAAAGGGCTACCGCTTCAACGTCCATAAGGCGCTTCTTGATCCTTATGCAAAGGCGCTTACCGGAAACTTTGTGTGGGATCTTCCCAAGGCTCGGGCTTATGATCCCAGTTCGGAAGCTCGTGATCTCTCCTTTTCGGAGGAGGACAACGCGGCGTTTATGCCCAAGTGCGTCGTGGTCGCGGATGATTTCGATTGGCGCGGCGATCGGCCACTCAACTACCCGCTCAGGCACTGTGTCATCTACGAGACGCATGTCCGGGGGCTTTCGCGTCACCCGAGTTCCGGCGTCG
>JAJUIB010000033.1 GCA_029265615.1 Spirochaetota bacterium | reverse complement strand
GATTGTTTTTCCGCGACGCGGGAAAACTATAGAGTCGAGCCGGCTTTAGCCGGCTCGACTGATACCCACCATTCGTAAGAGAAGGAAGCATCATGGGGTTCGAGACACTGATGGGAGACGAGGCGATAGCTCTCGGCGCCCTCCACGCGGGTCTGTCGGCGGCCTTCGCGTACCCCGGCACTCCCTCGACCGAGATTATGGAGTATTTTCAGGAAAACCTCGGTCATAACGGCGGCATCACGGCCGAGTGGTGCGCCAATGAAAAGACGGCCTATGAATCGGCGCTCGGCGCTTCCTACGCTGGTCGCCGTGTCATGGTCTCTATGAAGCACGTCGGCCTCAATGTCGCGGCCGATCCCTTTGTCAACTCCGCGCTCGTGAAGATCAAGGGCGGTCTCGTCCTCGTCGTCGCGGACGACCCGGGTATGCACTCTTCACAGGACGAACAAGACAGCCGCTGGTACGCCGAATTTGCGCGCGTGCCCTGTTTCGAGCCCTCCGACCAGCAGGAGGCCTACGACATGACCCGGAAGGCCTTTGAGGTCTCTGAGGCTTATTCCTGTCCAGTGCTTGTCCGCATTACGACCCGTCTTGCGCACAGCCGCGCGGTCGTCGAGCTTGGGAGCCAGTTACCGCAGAACGCGGTCGGCAAAGCGCCCGACCGCTGGGGCTGGACGCTCATGCCGCATTCAGCGCGCGGCCTCTGGAAGGACCTCCTTGGGAAGTACGAACGCCTCCGCGCCGAGGCCGAGGCCGCGGCGAACATCGAGGCCGGTTCGGCGGAATTCGGTGTCATCACGACAGGGCTTGCCCGCGAGTACTACCTTGAGAACCTGCCTGAGATGGCGGAAAAGCCGACCTGGCTCCACATCGGCCGCTACCCGATGCCCTATGGCAAGATTCGCGAGCTCTGCGGCAGGGTGAAGCGTGTCCTCGTCATCGAGGAAGGCTACCCGCTTGTCGAGCGCTACCTGCGCGGCATCCTTGACCAGCGCATCGCGATCGAAGGCAAGGAGACGGGAGCCATCCCGCTCACTGGCGAGCTATCGCCGGACAACATCCGCCCCGCACTCGGCCTTGCGGCGCGCAAGGGCCAGGCCTGCCGCGACCTGGCGCTACCCAAGCGCCCGCCCCAGCTCTGCCAGGGTTGCCCGCACGCTGATTCCTTCGGCTTTCTCAAGGAGGCCCTTGCGGAGTACCCGACGCACTCGGTCAACTCCGACATCGGCTGCTATACGCTTGGCGCCATGCCGCCCTACGACGCGATCGAGACCGTTGTCGAGATGGGTGCGAGCGTCGGCATGGCGCGTGGCGCCGCCGCAGCGGGACTCAAACCCGCGGTCGCCGTCGTCGGCGATTCGACGTTCTACCATTCCGGGCTTACGAATCTCATCGACGCCGTGTCGCACAAGACGCCCATGACCCTTCTCGTCCTCGACAACGAGACGACCGGCATGACGGGCGCGCAGCCTACGATCCTTCCCGGCCAGCGTCTCAAGGACATTGCGGTCGCCTGTGGCGTCGACCCCGCGCATGTGCACATTGTGAATGCGCACAAGAAGGACCACGCGCAGAACGTCGAGATCATGAAGCGCGAGCTCGCCTACGAGGGCGTCTCCGTCGTCATCGCGGTCCGTGCCTGCCTTGAGGCCGCGAAGAAAGCGAGGAAGGCATGAAGTACGACATCATCCTCTGCGGCGTCGGCGGCCAAGGCGGTATCTCCGTCTCCGTCGTCATCGCCCAGGCCGCGATGGCCGAGGGCCTTGCGGTCAAGCAGTCCGAGGTGCACGGCATGGCCCAGCGCGGCGGCGAGGTGCTCGCGCACCTGCGCCTCTCTGACGGCCCCATCGCGAGCCCCACGATCCCCGAAGGAACGGCCCGCCTCATCCTCGCCTTCGAGCCGCTTGAGGCGCTTCGCTATCTTCCCTGGCTTGCTCAGGACGCGTCGGTGATCGCCGCAGCCGCGCCGGTACGGAACATTCCGAACTATCCCGAGCTCGAGAGCGTGCTTGCGGAACTCCGCGCGCTTCCCAATTCTCTCATCCTCGACGCCGACGCGATTGCGAAGGAGGCGGGTAACGCGCGCGCCGCCAATATGGTGCTTGTTGGCGCCGCTTCCAAGCTCCTGCCCGTGAGGACAGAGAGCCTCGAAAAGGCGATAGCCGAAACATTCGCCCGCAAGGGCGAGGCCGTCGTCGCCGCGAATCTCAAGGCCTTCGAATATGGACGAAAAGCTAATCCGTGACATCGTTGCCCGCGTCCGGGGCGAGGGGCGCGACGCGCTCACCGAGGTCGAGGGACTTGCGCTCCTTTCGGCGATGGGCGTCGAGGCGCCGCGCCACCACTTTGTGAAAGGGTCGAAGGAAGCGGCTAGTCTGCTTGCGGACGGCCGCGCCGCCTTTCCCGGCGAGCGGGCCGTTGTCAAGGTTATAAGCCCCGACATTCTCCACAAGACCGAGGTTGGCGGCGTCGCCATTGTGCCGAACAACGCCGCCTCGATCGCCGATGCGATCGCGCAGATGGAGGCGAAGTTCACAAAGGAGCGCGTTGACGGCTACACCGTCAACGAATTCGTGCCCTACGAACCGAAAATCGGCCATGAGATGATCGTCGGCTACCGCTTCGCGCGCGATTTCGGGCCGGTCGTTTCCTTCGGACCTGGCGGCATCTACACCGAATACCTTGCGAAGGCCTTCCGCGAGGGCGTCGCCAACGTCTTTTTCTCGCCTGCAACCGCAGACCGCGCCCTTGTCGAGCGTGTCCTTGCGAGGAACGCGGTGCGCGATCTTGCGGCGGGAGGGCTCAGAAATACGAAGCCCGCCATCGAAGAGTCGCGCATCGTCGACACGGTGATGGCCTTTCTCAAGGCCGCGCCACTTTTCGCCGCGGTGGGCGTTACCGAGTTCGAGGTGAACCCCTTCGTCGTCTCGCGTGGGCGTGACGGCAAGGGCCGCCTTGTCGCGCTCGACGTCCTCGTCAAGGTCGGCGAGATTGCGAAGGAGGGCGGCGAGCTCGTCCTTGCCTCTGACGGCCGTGTGGTGAACCGGCTCCAGTCGCTACGGCCGGTCGACAAGATCGACCGCCTGCTGCATCCCCGGAGCGCCGCGATTGTCGGCGTCTCCGAGAAGGGGATGAACAACGGCCGTATCATCCTGCGCAACCTCATTGCGAACGGCTTCGACCGGGGGCGGCTGTATGTCGTGAAGCCGGGGGTCGAGGCGGTTGACGGCTGCCGCTGTGTGCCGGACATCGCGTCGCTCCCCGAAAAGGTCGACCTCTTCGTCCTCGTCATCCCGGCCGCGTCCGCGCCTGCGACGATCGCCGAGCTTGCCGAGCTTGACAAGGCGGAAGCAGTCATTGTGATCCCGGGCGGCCTCGAGGAGAAATCGGGCACCGAGGGGCTCGTTGCGCACATGCGCAAGGCGCTCGAGGATTCCCGCGCAGGTCAGAGTCGCGGTCCGCTCCTCAATGGCGGCAACTGCCTCGGCGTTCGTTCCGTGCCCGGCAAGTACAACACCTTGTTCATCCCGGAGTACAAGCTCCCGATGCCCAAGGGCGAGGTGGCGCCGGTCGCGGTGATTTCCCAATCGGGTGCCTTCGCGATATGTCGCGTCTCCAAGCATGAGAGCCTCAACCCGAAGTATTTAGTCACCTGTGGCAACCAGATGGATCTTACCATCGGCGACTACCTCGAGCGCCTCGCCGAGGATCGCGAGATTGAGCTTTTCGCCGTCTATGTCGAGGGCTTCAAGCCCATGGACGGCGAGAAGACCCTGCGCGCCGTTAGGCGTATCACCGAATCGGGGCGGCACGTTATTTTCTACCGCGCCGGCCGCACCGCGGCGGGCGCCGCCGCGAGCGCGAGCCACACGGCGAGCATCGCGGGCGACTATCCCGTGACGAAGGCGCTCATGGGGCAGGCCGGCGCGATCGTCGTGGAGAGCCTCGACGAGTTCGACGACGCGCTTACGACCTTCGCATTCCTCCGCGGGAAGAAGGCGCAAGGATGGGGGCTCGGCGCGGTCTCAAGCGCCGGCTTCGAGTGCGTTGCCTTCGCCGACAACCTGGGTGCCCTCGAGCTTGCTTCGTTCGCCGCAGCTTCCGACCCGCGCGCGGCGGGGCCGCGTCTTGAAAAGGTGTTCGCCGCTGCGCGCATCAGCGAGATCGTCGATGTGCACAATCCGCTCGACCTTACGCCGATGGCGGATGACGCGGCCTATGAGGAGAGCTTCCGCGCGGTCATGGAGGATCCGAACGTCGCCTGCGGCATTGTCGGCATTGTTCCGCTTTCGGCGATGGTCAACACCCTCGCCGCGGACCCTGCGGTGCACAAGGAGGACGTGACGAGCGAATCCTCGTTGGCGCACCGGCTTGGGCGCTATCTTCGCGAGACAAATAAGCCCTTTGTCGCCGTTGTTGATGCGGGTGAGCTCTACGATCCCTTCGCGCTTGAGCTCCTTTCTCGCGGTGTGCCGACTTTTAGGACGGCCGACCGCGCGCTCAAGATGCTCAACATCTGGATGCGGGCGCACGCTGGCCGTTAGTGCGGCGCGCCGCGCATAGCCGCGTAAGGGGGATCGCCTGTCCGGGCCGGTCCCCCTTTTTTCTTAAGGGGGCCTGCGCTATAGTGTTTTATCGTATCCGGTAGCGGAGCGCCGCACGCGCCCTTAGGTGCGTTCGGGGCGGTGGCGCGTTTCGCCGGGCGGCCGTATGGCGCCCGAACCGATGAGGCCGGAAGGCTCGCTTTCATGCTAAAGGGGTCATGATGAAACGTGTGCATGTTGTTTTTCTTGTCGCCACCGTCGTAGCGGTGGCGGCTGTCGGCGCCTTCGGCCTTAGGGGCGACGGAGCTGTCCGCACCGAGGAGCGGAAGCTCGGCGGGTTTGCGAGCATCGAGATGTCGGGCGGCGGCGAACTTCGTATTTCCCGTGGCGCCGCCTATCGCGTCGCCATAACCCTCGACGGCAACCTGTTACCCGAATATCGCGCCGAGGTCGTCCGGGGTCGCCTTGTGCTCGGCTTTAAGCCCGGGGTGCCGGGCGGCGTATCGGGAATCACGCGGCTTGTCGTCGAGGTGACGATGCCCGAACTCGAGGCCCTGTCGCTTTCGGGCGCGGTCGGCGCGCATCTTATCGATGCGTTTTCAGGACGGGCGCTTAGAATTGGTCTTTCGGGCGCAAGTTCGGTCTTGGGTCGGATCGACTGTGCGCGGCTTGCTCTTGATGCCTCGGGTGGGAGCC
Organism: Spirochaetota bacterium; assembly: GCA_029265615.1. Classification (GTDB taxonomy): domain Bacteria; phylum Spirochaetota; class Spirochaetia; order Treponematales; family Rectinemataceae; genus JAEUJG01. The sequence continues at coordinate 14,791 of JAJUIB010000033.1, read as the reverse complement.
GGGCGGAGCTTTCGGGCAAGGCAGTCTCCCTTGATGCCAGCATTTCGGGCGCTTCTGAGCTCCGCGCCAAGGATCTTGCCGCGGCGACGGCGCATGTCAGAGTCTCGGGGGCGAGCCGTGCCGAGCTCCGCGCCGAAGAGTCGGTCGATGCCGAGGCAAGCGGCGCGTCGACGATACGCTATTACGGCACAGCGCGGCTTTCTGCACGCTCGAGCGGCGCTTCCGTCGTGGAGTGCGCAGGCAGGTGATGCATCGCGCGGCCGCAAGCGCGATTTTCGGGGAGGATGCGGTGTTCGATGCCTGGTTTTGGTGGGCTGTTCTCGGTCTTGTGCTCGTGGGAGCCGAGACTTTCATTCCCGGTCTTGCGGTCATTTTTTTTGGCCTCGGCGCCTTTGCAACGGCTCTGCTTTGCGCTATCCCTCCCTTCGCGGCGAATTCGGCCCTCCAGGGACTGTTCTGGACGGTTGCGAGCGTGGCCTCGCTCGTGCTCTTGCGGCGGAAGTTCAAGAAGTTCCTCCGGGGCACGGTGTTTTATCGCGGCGAGGATGAAGAGGTTGACACGCTCGCGGGCGAGGAGGCGACAGTGACCGAAGCCATCAGCCCCGATTCGCCGGGGCGGGTGCGCTTCCGCGGTACGAGCTGGAAGGCGCTTGCGTATCTTGAGTCCTTTGCGCCGGGCGATGTGGTACGCGTCGTTTCGCGCGAGGGGCTTGCCCTCGTCGTGACGCGGGACTTCCTCGCACCGGGATCAGACGAGGGGGGCGTGGCCCTTCCGTCCGCCAGCAATGGTGCCGCCAGCGATGACTCCGCCATTACGAGCGCAGGTGGCCTTGATTCGTCCGGCGCAGTCACCGTAGACGACAAAAACGGAAAGGGGGTTCGCGGATGTTAGGTATTATCGTCGCGTACGCGCTTGCGCTTTTCGCGATCATAGCGTTTTTACGGCTTATCGTCGTGGTGCCGGAACAGAAGGCCTACGTCGTGGAGCTTTTCGGCAAGTACCGCAGGACCCTTGGCGCGGGCCTGCATGTGCTCGTGCCCTTTGTCGAACGCGTCGCCTACAAGCACAGCCTCAAGGAGGACGTGATCGACGTGGAGCCCCAGGTGTGCATCACGTCGGATAACGTGCAGGTGACCGTGGACGGCATCCTCTACTACAAGATATTCGACCCCGTCCTTGCGAGCTACGGCATCGATGACTTCCGCTTTGCGACGGTCCAGCTTGCAAAGACGACGATGCGCTCCGAGATCGGCAAGATCGAGCTGGACCGGAGCTTCGCCGAACGCGAGACCATCAACGACAACATCGTGAAGGCCGTGGACGAGGCGACTGATCCCTGGGGCATCAAGGTTACGCGCTACGAGGTCCGCTCGATCACGCCGAGCGAGGTCATCACCGAGGCGATGGAGCGGCAGATGCGCGCGGAACGCGAGAAGCGTGCCGAGATACTCGCCTCCGAAGGCGTTAAGGAAAGCCGCATCAACGTATCGAAGGGCGAGCGCCAGGAGGCGATCAATACCTCGATGGGCGAAAAGACCCGCGCGATCAACCAGGCGGAAGGCAAGGCCCGGGCAATCAAGCTCGTGAGCGACGCGACCGCTGAGGGCCTGCGGCTTGTCGCGGAGGCGCTTTCCGCTCCCGGCGGCGCTCAGGCGATGACTCTGCGGCTTGCGGAGCAGTACGTCGAGCGCCTCGGCCAGATACTCGGCACAACGGGCACGACGGTGCTCCCCGGCGGGCTTGCCGAAATAAAAAGCGTCGCTGAGCTTCTCGGTATCGGTGGCGGAAGGCGGGAAGTGCCTTCTGGAGAAAGCGGCCAGGACCATGGGCGCGATGCCGCGCCCCGCGAGGCGCCGCCGCGCATGGATCGTGAACGCGAGCGGGCGCGCATCGCCCGTGAGAGCCGTGAAGGAGGCCGCGCATGAACCCCTTCCTCCCGCTTTTCGCCATTCTCGGCCTTTTCGGCCTTGTCCTCGTCATTCAGCTCTTTCGCTCGGTGCGTATCGTGCCCGCACAGACGGTGTATATCATCGAGCGGCTCGGACGCTACGCCGCAAGCTACGGCGCGGGCATCCATCTCCTCGTGCCCTTCCTGGACCGGGTCGCCTATAAACATGTCCTCAAGGAACAAGCGATTGATGTGCCCTCGCAAGAGTGCTTTACGCAGGACAACGTCAAGGTGCACGTCGACGGCGTCCTCTACCTTCGCGTCGTCGATCCAAAGCGCGCGAGCTATGGCGTGACGGACTACCGCTTCGCGAGCGTCTGCCTTGCGCAGACCACCATTCGCGCCGTGATGGGCAAACTCGAACTCGACCGCACATTCGAGGAACGCGGCGCGATCAACGCGGCCGTTGTCCGGGCCGTTGACGAGGCCGCGGCCCCCTGGGGCGTCAAGGTGACGCGATACGAGATCCAGAACATCAAGGTGCCCGATTCCGTGCTCAAGGCGATGGAGCTTCAGCTCAAGGCGGAGCGCGACAAGCGCGCGGAGATCGCGCGGAGCCTCGGCGTGATGGAGAGCAAGATCAACTATTCGCAGGCCGCGATGGAAGAATCCATCAACAAGAGCGAGGGTGAGAAGGAGCGTGCGATCAACGAGGCCGAAGGCCGTGCTGCGGAAATACTCGCCATCGCGCGGGCGACCGCCGAGTCAATTCGGACGTTGGCCGCCGCCGTCGATCTTCCGAACGGCGAGAAAGCCGCCTCGCTTCGGCTCGCCGAGGGCTATATCACCGCGCTTGAAAAACTCGCCGCAACCGGAAACCGCGTCGTTCTGCCGCTCGATCTCTCCGACCCCGCGGCCATCACCCGGCAGACGGCCAAACTTCTCGGAAAGGAAGCCGACTAAGAGGGTTGACCCCGCGCGAGGGCTGAGCCGCCTTGTGCCACGTGAGGACAAATTCAGGCCCACGTGTGGGGCCTGAATTTGCTTCCGGGGGCGCGCGGACACCCTGAAAAGTGGGGGGCAACAGCTCTGAGGCATCGGCTTATTAGCGCGGCAAAAGGCCGCCCAGAATGGGCGGCCTTTTGTATGTCTCGGGATCAACCCTGTCTCTTCGTCGCCGCTCCAAAACGGGCGTCATCGCGACCGGATGAACGAATTTGCTTGCGCGTTTCCCAAAAGCGTGTAGTCTTATTCTTGTACGAGCGAGCGCTCGCTCTATACCTGATGAAACAAGAGGCGGGCGCAAACGCACAAGGAGGGCGCATGGTCGACACTATGACGATGGCGCGCGTCAGACTCTTCGCCGTGTTTCGTTGCCTTGAGGGGCTTGTTGCCCACGACGAGGAGGCGAGGTGCATTGCGGATGGACGGCGCGAAGTGCTCGAGTTTTCGGTGGGGGGTGTGGGTGCGGCGCGGCTTGCGATCGGTGGCGGACGGATCGAATTCCTCCCTGGCGGAGGAGGTTCGACGATCAAGCTGTGGTTCCCCGGAGCGCCTCAGTTCAACGCACTGTTTGCGGGAGAAGGGAAGCCGATCCCTGTCAGGGGCTTCACGCGGCTGGGCTACCTCTCTGGACCCTTCACGCAGCTTACGGAGCGACTCTCGCACTATCTTAGGCCGAGATCGGAGCTTCTTTCCGACAGAAGCTATCGCGCCGCAAACGCGGAACTCTCCCTGCATGCGGCTTTCTACGCCCTGTCCGAGGTTGGCAATCACGACCCCGACGGACGTCTCAACGCGGCGCGGATGGCCGATGGTGGCGTTCTCGTTGCGGCGAAGGGTGGGCCTGCGATGACCGTCCTTGCACGGGGCGGGCGGCTTGAGACGCGGAAGGGGCAGGCGGAGGGGATCCGGGCGCGGATGATTTTTGCGAGCCTCGACAAGGCGGGCGCGATGATCCGCGGCGAGATGAGTTCCTACGCGGCGATCGGCGCGGGGGATGTCGCACTCAGCGGTTATACGCCGCTCATCGACCACATGAACAAGGTGCTCGGCATCGTGCCGCGCTACCTCGGCTAGGGGAGGCTGGACATGCGAACCTACAGCTATGCAAAGAGTCGCGAGCTGTTCGCGCGCGCCGCAAAAGTGATACCGGGAGGCGTCTACGGGCACCTGGGGCCCGCCGAAGGCTGCTTCATGCCGGTGGAGGCCTATCCGGTTTTTGCTTCCCGCGCCGAAGGTCCCTACTTCTGGGATCTCGATGGGAACCGCTTCATCGACTACATGTGCGCCTATGGGCCGAACATCCTCGGCTACAACGATCCCGACGTCGATGCGGCCGCACTCGCCCAGCTTAAGGAGGGCAACTGCGTGTCCTTCCCATCAGCGAAGATGGTCGAGCTCGCCGAACTCTTGGTTGACACGGTCGACATGGCGGATTGGGCCTTTTTTGCGAAGAACGGCGGCGACACGACGACCTTCGCCCTCATGATCGCCCGCGCGGCAACGGGACGTAAGAAAGTCATCCTTACAAAGGGCGGCTACCACGGTGTGGCGCCTTGGACCCAGAAGGCGGGCCATCCCGGCATCGCCCCCGAGGATGTGGCGAATAACCTCTACGTCGAGTTCGGTGACTATGCGGCGCTCGAGCGGCTTTTTGTCGAACATCCGGGCGAAATAGCCTGTTTTCTCTCGACGCCCTACTACCACCCCGTCTTCGACGACAACCGTCTGCCCCCCGAGGGCTACTGGAACAAGGTTCGCGCCCTCTGCACGCGCGAGGGCGCCGTGCTCGCGATTGACGACGTCCGCTGCGGATTCCGCCTCGACACGCGCGGTTCGGACGCGCACTACGGCTTTACGGCCGACCTCGAGTGCTTCTGCAAGGCGCTCGCGAACGGGTGGAACGTTTCCGCGCTCTGCGGTAAGGAGTGGCTCCGCGAGGCGGCGAGTTCGGTGATGTACACGGGCTCTTACTGGCTCTCTGCGGCGCCTATCGCGGCGGCCGTCGCATGCGTGCGCAAGATGAAGGCCGTCGATGCGGCGCGGATATGCACGGAGAAGGGGAAGAGGCTCACCGAGGGGCTTGTCGAGGCGGGGAAGCGTCACGGCTTCACGCTCAAGGTCTCGGGCGAGCCTGCGATGTGGTTTATGCGGATCACGGACGACCCAGATTTCGACCACCACCAGGCCTGGGTCGCCGAATGTGTGCGTCGCGGCGTCTACTTCACAAACCATCACAACCTCTTCATCAACACGGCGCTCAGCGATGCGGACATCGACTTTACGCTCGAGGTCGCGGACGAGGCCTTCGCTGCGGTGCGGCGCGACGGTCCCCTGTCGGCCCGGAAAGGATGGTGATCATGCCTTTGAGCACAGAAGAGAGGCGGCGCCTCGAGGAAAAGGCCCACGAGCTCCGCTCGCTCTCCGTCGACACGGTCGTTTGGGCGGGCTCGGGCCACATAGGCGGCGCGATGTCCGCGATGGACATACTTACGATCCTCTATCACAAGTACCTGCGGATTGACCCGCGCGATCCTGAGATGCCTGGACGCGACCGCTTCATCCTCTCGAAGGGTCACATAGGTGTCGGCTATGCGCCCGTTCTTGCGGACCTTGGATATTTCGACAGGGAGCTTCTCAAGGAATACAACCATACGGGCAGTCCCCTCGGTATGCACCTCGACGCGAAGAAGGTTCCGGGCGTCGAGGTTTCGACGGGCTCGCTGGGGCACGGGCTTGCGATCGGCCTTGGGTTGGCGCTTGGCGCGCGGCTCCGCGGCGAGTCCTTTAAGACCTACGTCCTTCTCGGCGACGGGGAATGCGATGAGGGCTCCGTCTGGGAAGCGGCGATGGCGGCGTCGCACTTCAAGGTAACGAACCTCGTGACGATCGTTGATCGCAACCGCTGTATGATCGACGGCCCCACCGAAGAGGTTATGGCGCTCGAACCGTTTGCGGACAAGTGGCGCGCCTTCGGCTTCGAAACGATAACGTGCGACGGCCACGACTTCGACGCGCTTGCGAACGCTCTGGATCGTGCGCTTGCGGCGACGGACAGGCCCGTCGTGATCATCGCGGACACGGTAAAGGGCTGCGGCATCGACTTCATCGCGGGCGACTACCGCTGGCACTACGGCGGATTCGATGCCGAGAAGACGGCGAAGGCGAAGGAGAGCCTCGCCCGCTACCGCGAAGCTCGCCTTGCGGGTGGGGCGGTAGGCGCCGCAGGCGCGAAAGGAGCGAGCAAATGAGCGGCATGACCTTCACGATGCTCGACGCGGCCAAGATGTCGACAGCCGAGATTTACGGTAGAACCCTGTGCGAACTTGGCGAAGCGCACCCCGATATCGTGGGGCTTTCGGCCGACCTTGCCAAGTCGACGAAGATCGGCATGTTCGGCGAGCGCTTTCCAGAGCGCTTCTTCAACGTTGGCATCGCGGAACAGAACATGTTCGGCATGGCGGCGGGGCTCGCCAAGGCGGGGCTGACACCCTATGTCTCCACCTTTGCGGTATTCACCTCGATGCGCGCGCTTGAGCAGGTGCACACCGACATCTGCTACCAGAATCTCAACGTGAAAATGATCGCAACGCATGCGGGGCTCTCCTTTGGCCAGGCGGGCACGACGCACCACTGCACCGAGGACATTGCGATCATGCGGGCAATGGCGAACATGACCGTGGTCGTTCCAGCTGATGGAATTGAGACCGCGCATGCGGTCCGTGCGGCCTATGCGCGAAAGGGGCCGGTCTACATCCGCATCAACCGCGGGTTCGACCAGGTCGTCTACGAGCATCCCGACTACGGCTTTGAACTCGGGAAGGCTGTCACGATGAGCGAGGGCACCGATCTCACGATCATCGCCTGCGGCGCCACGGTGTGGCGTGCGATAGAGGCGGCGAAGGTGCTCGACAAGGTCGACGGTCTCAAAGTCCGCGTTCTCAACATGCATACGGTGAAGCCGCTCGACGCGGAGGCAATCGAGAAGGCGGTCAGGGAAACGCGCCGGATCATCACGGTGGAGGATCACACGGTGATAGGCGGTCTTGGAAGCGCGGTCGCCGAAGTGGCGGCCGGAACAGGCAAATCGTTCAGCTTCAAGCGGCTCGGCGTGCCTGACTGCTTTTCCATCATCGGCCTCCACGAAGATCTCCTTGCCCACTACGGCATCGACGAGAACGGCATCGCCGCGGCCGCGCGCGAGATGATGGGCAAGGATTTCGAGCCGGACGAGAGCTGGGACGACGAGGTATGAACATGGGCGACGACGAAGTCTACGCGTCGAGGATATTCCTCAATGCCGCCCTGCCGCTTCTCAAGGTTGTGGCCGAGGACAGGGAGAGTGTACGAAAGGGCTTTGCGGGTAAGTCTGGCGTCGTGCAGGTGAGCGCGAGACTCGACGCGCCCCAGGCCGAGGGGAGCGGAGGGAAGACGGGGACGCACTTTTTCGTCGAGGACGGGAAGCTCCGCTTTGCACGAGGACTTCACGCCTCCCCCGACCTTGAGCTTGAGTTTCGGAATCTCGCGGCGCTCAACGGCTTTTTCTCAGGCACGTCGAAGCGGCTGCCCCGCGTGCGGGGCGGGCTTAAGAATCCCGGGCTTCTTGTCGCGACCTTCAAGGCGCTTCTTGCTATGGCCGCCGTGCTTGGCGCCAAGGAGCCGCCCGATTCGGAGGAGGAGCAGGCCCTCGCAGTGAAGCTGTATTTCTACCTGCTTTCCGCGGGGATCAGTCAGCTCAACAAGGCAGGACATCCCGCGGTGGTGAAGTGGACGCGCGCCAGCCCCGACCGTGTCTACGCCTGGACGGTCGAGGGGAGGCCGGATCTTTCCGCATATCTGAGGATCAAGGCCGGCAACAGCCGCGCGGCGCGCGGCATCTACGAGCGTTCGAAGCCGTTCTTTACGATGAGCTTCGATTCGCCGCGGAGCGCCCTCGGCATCCTGCTTTCCCGTGACGACATGGTCGAGGCCACGAAGGCGGGACGCATCATTATGAAGGGCGCGCCGGAATACGGCGCGGCGCTTGGCGAGTACATGCTCCTCGTCGGCGGCTATGCAAAATAGGGGGGTGCATGCGGATCAAGTCGATATGCCATGCAGGCCTCACGGTTTCCGATTTCAGCGCCGCCGTCCGCTGGTATCACGAAAAATTCGGGTTCCTCCTCGTTTCTGAGGATGTGCTTGAACCTGGGGAAACGGAAGCGCTCTTCCCGCTCTACAGGGTTTCAGGCGCTCGGGTGCGGATGGGGTTCCTGCGCGCCCCGGGTGGCTCCGTTCTTGAGCTTTTCGAGTTCGAGCCGAAGGAGGCGGGGAGGGCCGCGGTTTGGAACGCTCCAGGCTTCACGCATGTGGCGTTCAACGTGTCCGACGTCGAAGCATGGTGCGAGCGCCTCCGCGCGGAAGGGGTTGAGTTCGTGGCGCCGCCTTCGAAGACGCGCGGCACGGAGTGGGTATTTCTTCGGGACCCCGACGGCAACCTCGTCGAGCTCATCGATCTCAAGGCGCTGCGGCCGGCGCTGAGGTTCTTAGGCGGCGTGCTTGGGGTTCTCCTCAAGCGAGGGCAGTTTGCGGCGCATTATGGGCCGTAAGGGCCGCAGGATCGGACCTGGTACGGGGACTCCCGTGCCGGGCCGTGGAGGGAGGAAACGATGAAGGACGAGCGTACGGCCGCCGGGGGCGCGGAGCCACTTTCGCCGCGGCGCGTCGTTGCGGCGGTCGCAGGCGGGGTCTACGACTGGTTCAGGGATCCCGCCCGTCTTACCGAGGGGCGGATGAGCGCCGCGCTCGCGCCCTACGAGGCGCTCTTCGAGCCGATCAGAATCAACCGCCTTGAGCTCCGGAATCGGATCGTCATGGGGCCGATGGGCAATGTCGGCATGGCGGAGCCGATGGGCAGGCCCGGCGATCGGATGATCGCGTACTATGCCGAGCGCGCCTCTGGCGGCGTCGGGCTCATCGTGAGCGGGATGACGCCGGTTTCATGGCGGGCCGATCCGAGCTACGCGGAGCCAGGTGGCCTTTCCCTGTTTCCTCGGCTCGATGGATCGCGCGCTTGTTTTTCCGGCTGGAAGCTCCTCGCCGAGGCGATTCATGCGCACGGCTCCCGCTTTTTCGTCCAGCTGGCGCCGGGCATGGGACGGGTCGGCAGTCCCGAATGCCTCCTCACCAAGGGGCGCCTCCCCGTTTCTGCTTCCTGGAACCCGAACTGGTACATGCCCAAACTGCCCTGTCGCCCCCTCACTGATCTCGAAATCCGCCGCCTCATCCGGCGCACGGGCCGTGTAGCGGCCGACCTCAAGGAGCTCGGCATTGACGGCGTGGCGATCCACGGCCACTCGGGCTACCTCGTCGAACAGCTCACGGATGGCGCCTACAACCGGCGCCTCATCGGGTGTTATGCGGACAAAAAGCGCTTCGGCCTTGAGCTTGTGCGGGCCGTGCGCGATGCCTGCGGGTCTGATTACCCGATCCTCTACCGCCTTGACCTCTCGGCGGCGCTCCGCGAGACCTACGGAGAGCGTCTGGACGAGGAGCCTGCCTTGCGCCGCTTTCGTTCGGGGCGGACAGCTGAGGAGAGCCTCGCCTATGTCGAGGCCCTCGTCGCGGAGGGGGTCGACGCCATCGATGTGGACCTCGGCGGCTACGAGAACTGGTGGCTGCCGCATCCCCCGAACGGCATGCCGCCAGGGGTCTACCTCGCCTGCGCGCGGCTCGTGAAAGAGCGTCTGGCTGCCTCTGGACTACGTTCGCGTTCGGGCGCGAGCGTGCCGGTGATTGCGGTGGGCAAGCTTGGCTTCCCCGATCTCGCGGAAGGCGCGCTCCGTTCGGGCGCCGCGGACATGGTGCTCCTTGCGCGGGCCCTCCTCGCCGATCCTGAGTGGCCGAACAAGGTGCGTTCGGGGCGCATCGCGGAGATCAGGCCCTGCATCGGCGACCACGAGGGCTGTCTCGGCCAACTCGCCACGGGAGGCACGCCGCACTGCGCGGTGAATCCCCGTGCCACCTTTGAGCACAAGCTACCGCGCGTTCCCGTAAGGTCCGAGAGGCCGCGCCGGGTCGCCGTCATCGGCGCCGGGCCCGCGGGAATTGCGGCGGCGGGCGTCCTGGCGAGACGCGGCCACTCGGTGGTGCTCTTCGAGGCGCGTGACCGGATAGGCGGCATGCTCGTTCCGGGGGCGCGGCCCGCGATCAAGTACGAGTTGCGGAATTACCTTGCGTGGATTGAAGACGAGCTTGAGCGCGCCGCCAGCACCGCGGATCTCGAACTCAGGCTCGGGACCAGGGTGGGCGCTGAAGATCTTGCCGAAAGCGACTTTGAGGCTGTCTTTGCCTGCGTGGGCGGCCGACCTCTCGTGCCGCGGGTGGCAGGTGTTTCGGGGCCGGGCGTCGTTCAGGCGGTGGATCTACTCCGAGAGCCCAGCCTCCTTGGCGGCGCACGCCGCGTGCTCGTGGTCGGGGGCTCGGACGTTGGGTGCGAAACGGCGAGCTGGCTCGCCTTAGAGCTCGGCTGCAAGGTGACACTCATCGAAGCCCTTCCGGAACTTATGCCGCGAAGCTGTCAGGCGAACCGAGGCTACCTTATCAGGCAGCTCGATCGTGCGGGGGTTCGGCTCTCGACGCTCACGCGGCTTGTCGCGATCGAACCCGGAAAGGCGCGGGTTGAGCGCTTTGTCGATCGGCTCAGGCCGCTTGGCGAAAGAGGCGGGGCCTGCGATCCGACGGTCACCTGGCGGCCCATCCTTGCGCCGAACGTGCCCAATCCTTTCTCGCACAGGCCCAGAGGCCACTGGGAGCCCGGCGAGATCGATGCCGAACTCGTGGTTCTTGCCTGCGGGCTTCTGCCGGAGGCGGAAACTGTCCGGATGCTTGCAAAGGCGGCGCGAAGTGCTGACTTCCGCGCTTTGGGGGATTGCGAGCGGCCAGGACGTGTCCTCGAAGCGGTGCAGGCGGGTTACGCGGCGGGCCTCGTCTTGTAGCCTGCGGGGCGCAGTCCGTCCGATGGGGGCGCCTCTTGACCCTCGCTTCCTCCCGGCCCTACCATCGATCCGTGATGAATGCGAACGATAGGTCCGGTCAGCGCCCCCGCCGGTTTCACACCGATACCTTTGAAAAGGCGGAGGCCCCGCGGCGGGAGGCGCTCCTTGCGGTCGCCCTGGAATCCTTTGCGTCGAAGGGCTTCAACGGTACGAGCGTCAACGAACTTGCACGGAAGGCGGGTATCTCTATAGGGGCGCTGTACAGCTACTTCACGTCCAAGGAGGATCTCTTTCTCCACGTGGTCGAGATGGGGCACGACCTTCTTGTTGAAGCGCTCAAGGACGTCGACCTCGACGCTCCCTTTTTCGAGACCTACGAGGCGCTTGTGCGAAAGGCGCGCGACTATGCGCGCTCGAATCCGGAGCTCAACCTGGTCTATCTCGATGCGACGACGCAGGGGCTCAGACACCTGTCCTCGCGGCTTTCGGGTCGGCTTGAATCGGTGACCGCGGAGCTCTACCGCAAAGCCATTGATGCCGCCATCGCACGGGGAGAGCTTCGGGCGAATATTGACCCGGGCGCCGCGGCCTTCTGCCTCGACAACATCATCCTGCTTTTTCAGTTCTCCTTCGCATCCGACTACCACCGCGACCGGCTCCGGATTTTCTTGGGGCTCGAACCCGGGGAGACGCTGGACGAAGAGTCGCTTATCGCCGCAATCGTCGAATTCGCGCGGCGTGCGCTTGGTGCCACGTGAGGACAAATTCAGGCCCACGTGTGGGGCCTGAATTTGCTTCCGGGGGCGCGCGCCATTAGATTTTCCTCGTGACGCTAAAAAACGGGCGTCTGTGGAGGAAACGATGGCCGATCTTTCAACCTGCTATCTCGGGCTTACGCTCAAGAATCCGCTCGTCGTTGCCGCATCGGGACTGACGGCGACGGTCGAGGGCGTCAAAAAGGCCGCCGCCGCTGGGGCGGGCGCTGTTGTGCTCAAGTCCCTGTTCGAGGAGCAGCTCGACGCGGAGCTTGCGAGCGCGGAGACGGCGCTCGCCGAGGGCGCGCATCCCGAGGCATGGGATTTTCTCCGCGGCGCGGGGAACGAGGAGGGGGCGCGCGAGTATCTTGCGCTTGTCGCGCAGGCGAAGGAGGCGGGCATACCGGTCATCGCAAGCCTCAACTGTCGCGGCGCAGGGCGGTGGTCGGAATTCGCCGCGCGCATCGAGGCGGCCGGCGCCGATGCGCTCGAACTCAACATGGGCTTCCTTCCGACCTCGACCGAAGAGCTCGGCGAGGCGGTTGAAGAACGTCTTCTTGCAGCGTTCCGCGAGGCGCGGGCGGCGACGAAGCTCCCCCTCGCTGTCAAACTCGGTCCCTCCTACTCGAGCGTTCCCGCGATCGCCGCCGAGCTTGCGCGCCTCGGCGCCGCGGGGCTCGTGCTGTTTAACCGTTTCTATCGCATCGATGTTGACCTTGCAAAACTCGCCCTCCGGCCCGGGCCCACGCAGAGCTCGGGTGACGAGTACCATGAGAGCCTCCGGTGGATCGCCGTGCTCGCGGACCGCGTGCCCTGCGACCTTGCGGCATCGACCGGGATTCACGACGCCGAGGCCGCGCTCAAACTGGTCGCTGCGGGGGCAAGCGCGATCCAGCTCTGCTCGGTGATTTACCGGCGGGGTTTTGGCGTCATCGGCGAGATTTCGCGTGCCATGAACGACTGGCTCGATGAGAAGCGCATGCAGAACCTTGCCGCGCTCAAGGGGCGGCTCGCCCAATGGCGTTCGGTCGATCCTGCAGCCTACCTCCGCCTCCAGTATGTGAAGGCCCTGACTGGCATAGCCTAAGACGGGGATGCGCCATTCGCGCGCCGTCTTCATGCGCGGCGGTTCAGCGGAGGGGGATCATCGAGCCGAGCGCCATGGCGAGGTAGGCGATCACGACCACCCACTCCCAGGCGGGGTGTGCGAGTGGCGGGGGAAGAACGAGGGTGCGACCGCGCGCGGCACAAGGCGCGGCCGATCGGCAAGCCCCTTCGCGGCCTGGGGGACCGAAAAGAAGGCGGCGAAGCAAAACATGGCCATCCCGTAGAGCGCACATAGGCGCGCGGGCGTGGGGGTCGCGCGCGGCGCCGACATGGGATGTGTGCCGCCGCGCGCCAGCGCCAGTATGGAGGCGCCGACAAGGATGGCAAAAAGCAGGATCATCCCCCCGACCGCGAGCTTTTTCGCGACGCCCAGTGCCTTGAGACCAAAGGCCACAACCGAGGCCGCCGCCGCGTAAAAGACAAGTTTGCTCCAGGACTCGGGGAGACCTGCGGAGGCGAGGACTTCGCCTCCGCCTGCAATGTAGGCCGCGAGATTGGCGAGAAACACGGCCCCCATCACGATGAAAAAAAAGCCAGGTGAGGTATTGCCCCGCCCGGCCCTTGAACAGGTAGCGGCCGAGGAGCTCCATCACCTGGCTTCCCGCCCCCTCCCCCGAGGAAAGCTCGGCGATCATGAGATGGAGAAGAAGCGAGAGCGCATAGGCCGCGAACAGAACACATAACGAGGGGATAAGCCCGTTTAAGGAGACAAGGTAGGGCACAGCGAGCATTCCACCGCCAATGCCGTATCCTGCGATGATGCTTGTCGCTTCGGCAAAGCTCAGGCGTTTTGGGCCGCGCTCACAGCTTCCTCCTGTTCGCGCGAAGGGCGGCGGCGGCAAAAGCGCCACAGTCTTCAGGCGGCGCAGAGGCCGGTCTGCCTCCGATCCAGGTTCCGAGCGTCTTTATCGTATGCAGCTTGTCGGGCTCAATCTCGAAGGGATCGCGGTCGAGGGGCACAAAATCAGCCGCCTTGCCCCGTTCAAGCGTGCCCCGCTCTTCTTCCGCGAATGAGGCATAGGCCCCTCCCCAGCTGTAGGCCCGAAGCGCCTCGTAGACGGAGAGTCCCTCGCCTGGCACGGGATGGCGGACGGCCCCCTCGATTTGCACAAAGGGATCGAATGGCTGGACTGGCGCATCGGTGGAAAGGGCGAGAATGGCGCCCGCCTCGCGGAGGGACTTTAAGGGGCAGAAGGCGGCGCGGCTCTCGGCATCGAGCGCCTCGGGATAGGAGCCAATAAAGCGCTCGTCCATCCAGGCAAAGCCTGGCTGAACCGCGAGGACGAGCCGACGCCTGCCCGCGCGCTCAATCTGGTCGGGGCGGGGGAATTCGAAATGGTCGATGCGGTGACGGCGCGCGTTGGACGGATCCCCCGATTCATCGAGGAGGCGCTCCCAGGCCGTAAGGACGGATTCGATGCCGCGGGGCCCGATAGCATGGGCGGAAAGCTGGTAGCCTGCGCTGTGGAAGGGCGCGGCGAGCGCGTAGGCCTCTGCGGGACTTCGGTACAGTTTGCCCATCGATCCCTGATCGCGATAGGGGCGGTCCATCGCCGCGCTCCGCGAGGAAATCGAGCCATCCATCTCCCAGGCGAGGCAGCCGCCGGCGCGGCGGTTCGCAAGGAGCTTCGCATAGCGCTCGACCTTTGAGGGGCTTGTGTATTGGAGCCAGAGGCGGATGCGAATCGGCAGGCGGGGGCCCGCCAGCGCGAGCGCGGCGACGCCGGGATCGCGCCGGGCATCGTCAAAACCCTCAAGACAGTGGAGCTCGGCGAGCCCCGCGCCGAGCGCCTCGGCGCAGGTCCGCGCAAGGCCGCGCGCGAGGGCGACGGGGCCGAGGCCCCGCATCGCGTAGGCCATGACGCGGCCCATGTTGAACTCGTGGGCCTCGCCGCGGAGAATGCCGTCCTCTGCGTGCGCTTCGAGGCCGAGGCGCCTGAGCGCCGTACTCGAATAGGTGCTCGAATGTCCGTCGAGCGAGAAGATGAGCACATCCCGCCCGGGAAACCACGAATCGAGTTCGTGTGCGCCCGGCAGGCGTCGCTCGGCGAGGGCGCCGGCG
>JAJUIB010000022.1 GCA_029265615.1 Spirochaetota bacterium | reverse complement strand
GACGGCCCCTCCCTTCTCATCGCCTACAGCCACTGCATCAACCACGGCATCGACATGATGAAGGGCATGAACCAGCAGAAGCTCTCCGCCGAGGCGGGCATCTGGCCGCTCTACCGCTACGATCCACGGCTCAAGGCGGAGGGGAAGAACCCCTTCCAGCTCGACTCCAAGGAGCCGGACTTCTCGAAGATCGAGCAGTTCATGTACTCCGAGGTGCGCTTCAAGTCGCTCCGCGATGCCAACCCCGAGCGCGCCGCCGAGCTCCTTAAGCGCGAGCGCGAGCTCTGCGAGCGCAGGTGGAAGGAGTACAAATACCTGAGCGAGAGGCCGTTCTAAGGCCTCGAGCAAAAAATTGCGGCGAGTCGACGAGTGAGCGCGAGCAAGCTTGTCGCCGCTGCTTCTTCGGCTTAAACCTGACCCACTGCGTGGGCAGGTTAAGCCGAAGAAGCGCAAAAAGAAAAAAGAAAGGGCCACCCCCAAAGGTGGCCCTTTTTTGACCCCTGATATAGTAAACAATTATTAACAGAATCACCCGCTTTACAGCCTATTTCACATACTTCGCAACCAGACGTTTGACCGACCCATCGGCGACCAAGCCCTCAACGGCTTTCTCAAGCTCGGAAAGACGGGCAAGGAAAGAGGATTTTCGCGAGATCGCCACATAGAGCGGCGTCGTCGCACGAGGCGTGTAGGTAGCCTTCACGATCTCGCCGCCGAGGTTTTTGGTTTTAATGTCGTAGTCAAGCTGGGGATTCGTCCCCACAATGGCATCGACCCGTTTGTTTTGCAGAAGAAGGAGGAGCTGGGACTCATCGGCAACCGCGACCTTGGCGAGTCCCGCATCGCTGTCGAAGGGCTGAAAATACGCTGAACCTCGCGTATATCCGATGCTGAGGTTTTTAAGGTCCTCGTACTTCTCGATCACCGTGCCTGCGGCGCGGTGCACATAAAACGCGGGGCGGACGACATCGTAAGCAGGGCGGACGTAGTGCACAAACACCTCGCGTTCCGCCGTCCACGCAAGGCCGGTCATGAGGTCTGCCGAGCCGTTTTTCATCATTTCAAGGCACCGTGCCCAGGGCGCTGCCCGAATTTCAAAGGATACACCGAGCTTTGTCTCGAGGAGGCGCAAAAAATCGATGTCGATGCCGCTAAAGCTTCCATCCGCGGCTTCGATGCGATATGGCGGCCACCTGTCGGTGACGACGACGACTCTGTTGCCCTCCGCCCCGAGCCTCGACAAAGCACAGAGCAAAAAGAGAACGCCTATGACTCTGCGCATCATTGCCTCCAGTTCAACTATACATAAAACATATATCCGGTGGGAATGTCACACCATGCACCCCCCGGACGTCAAAAAGTTCACTTCGCCCTTGCGTTCCCGATGAATCGAGGCGATGGTATATGCAACTCCGTGCATGTACCGAACGTCGGCAGTGTCCGGCGGACGCGGAACTTAAGGCACCCCGAAGGAAGGCAGCCGCGGCCATGGACTACCGCATCACCAGCCTCGAACAGCTTGTGACTCTCTGGACGGATATCTACAATCCAGAGGGCAAGCCCGATTGGTCGCACATTCTTCCGTACTACGATGAGCATATCGTTTTTCGCGATGCGGTTCAGGAGATCCGGGGGAAAGCGGAATTTGCGGCGATGACCGAGCGCCTCGTCGCGCGCGCCGGCAGCCTCGCGATGGAGGTACGGAACACAGCCCGCGACGGGAACATCCTCTTCCTCGAATGGGTGATGACCCTGAGCTTTAAAAAATACCCGAAATCCTCAGTCTATGGGGCGAGTCGGCTCACCTTGAATGAGGCGGGGAAAATTGTGGAACAGCGCGACTACTACGACCTCTGGGGCGACATCTTCGACAACATACCCCGCTTCGGACCGGCGTACCGCAGGTTCATGCGCCGAAAATTCGGCTAAGGGAAAGACAGATGAACAAATACCTCAAAGAGTACACCTGGTCGAACATCGGCGCCATGCTCAGAAACAACAGAGCCTATCCCCAAGCCTCAGCGGCGAAGTGCGAAGGCAAACTCGTCGTCATAAGTGGCGCCACTTCCGGCATCGGCTACGCGACCGCGCGGCTTTTCGCCTCCCGCGGCGCCCATCTTGTCTGCGTGAATCGGAACGCGGAAAAGTCGGCCCGGCTCGGCACGGAGCTTGAACGAGACTTTGGCGTCAGCTACCGGAGCATCGTTGCGGATTTTTCCCGGCTCGCCGACATACACGCCGCCGCCGCACAACTTGCCGAGCTACCGACCGCGCCTGATGTCCTTATCCACAACGCGGGCGTCTACAACACAAAAAGGCGGATTACCGCCGACGGCCTTGAGGAAGTCTTTCAGGTGAACTACCTCGCCTCCTTTATCATCACGCACATCCTCCTATCGCGGCTTGTCCGCGAAGGGAAAACTCGTGTGCTATTCGTCAATTCGGAGGGGCACCGCTTCGCGATTGAAGGCCTCAGGCTCGACGACCTCGACTGGAGGAAGCGCCACTATACGGGTTTGCGGAGCTACGGCGCCGCCAAGACCGCTCAGCTCCTCGCCATGGCGGAATTCGATGCGCGCCTTGCGGGGAGCGGCGCCACAATCAACGCGATGCACCCGGGCGACGTCCGGTCCGCGATGGGAGAAAACAACGGCCGCCTCTACCGCTTCATGAAACAAAGACTCATCATTCCCACGGCGCGGGATCCTGCGATATCCGCCACGGCGCTCCACTACCTTGCCCTCGCTCCGGAACTCGAAAGGACAAGCGGCAAGTTCTTCAATCTGACGACGGAAGAAGAGCCCGCGCCCCACGCGCTCGACCGGGAGCGCGCGGCAAAACTCTGGGAAACGAGCCTCCGCCTTGGAGGTCTACGATGAACGAGCGGCACTACGATGTCGTCGTGGTCGGCGCGGGGCTTGCCGGTCTCACCGCGGCGGCCTACCTCGCGCGGGCAGGTTACTCGACCCTGCTCCTTGAAAAAACGGAAACGCCGGGCGGCCTCGTGAACTCCTTCGAGCGGGAGGGATTCGTATTCGACGCAGGCGCGCGCGCGATCGAGAACGCGGGCGCACTTCGCCCGATGCTCAAAGACCTCGGCATCGATCTCGAACTCCTCCCGAGTCCGGTCTCCATCGGCATCGAAGACCAGATCGTCGACATGGGAACGCGCGAAGGGCTTGTGCGCTACCGCAGGCTTCTCGAAGGCCTCTACACAGGCCATGGGCAGGAGATAGCCCGGATTTTCCACGTGATCGACCGCGTCATGCGGGATATGAACGTAATCTACGGCTTCGATAACCCTGTCTTCCGCGACTTCCGGAACGACCGGGACTACCTGTTCAAAGAGCTCCTGCCCTGGATGCGGCGCTTCCTGCCGGCAGTCCTCCGCATGGGACGCATGACCCAGCCCATAGAATCGCGCCTTGCAGCGCTCTCCGGCTACCGGCCGCTCAATGACCTTATCGCACAGCACTTCTTTAAAAACACGCCGTATTTCTTTGCACTTGGCTATTTCCATGTGTATCTCGACTACCTCTATCCGCGGGGAGGGACCGGGATGCTTGCGAAGAAACTCGCGGAAAAAATCCAGGAAGCAGGCGGAACAATCATGTTTGGCACCGAAGCGGAAGCCATCAGCCCCGCACGGCGGCGCATCACGACACAGGGGGGGGGTGCCTGCTCCTACACCACGCTCATCTGGTGCGCCGACCTTTCCTCTCTCTACGCCCGGACGGAAATGGACGGCCTCGACAGAGCGGCACGTCGGAAGATCGCGACGCAGAAACGGCGGCTCGATGCAAGTCGCGGCGGGGACTCGGTGTTTTCGCTTTACCTCGGCGTGGATCTACCGCCTGAGTACTTCGCCGCAAAAACGAACGGCCACCTCTTCTACACGCCCTCGCGGGAGGGGCTTGCGGAAACACACCGTGGCGAACTTTCTGCCCTCCTCGCGGACCCCCGCTGGACGAGGGGACGAAACGGCGCCGAAGCCCTGGAACTCCGCAGGGCCGTTTCCGCCTGGGTGGAAAAATATGCCCGCCTCACCACCTACGAACTCTCTATCCCCTCGCTCCGCGATCCTAAGCTCTCGCCCCCCGGACGGACAGGACTCGTCGCGAGCTTCCTCCTCGAGTACGATCTTGCGCACAAGGCGGACGAAGCGGGTTGGTACGAAGAGTTCAAAACCCTTGTCGAAACCGCGATGATCGAAGTCCTCGACGACACCCTTTTCCCCGGGCTCAAGGAGCGGATACGCCTCCGCTTCTCCGCATCGCCGAAGACGATCGAAGCCCTTTTCGGGAGCTCGCAGGGGGGAATCACGGGCTGGAGCTTCGAACACGCCTCGCCCGTCGTTCACTCGCTTCTTAAGATGCCTGAGGCGGTGAAAAGCCCCTTCCCATCGATACTCCAGGCGGGGCAGTGGGTCTACAGCCCGGCGGGTATCCCCACGGCGATCCTCACGGGCTGGTATGCCCAGGACCTCGCGCGGCGGAGTATGCCGATCGATAGAACCCTGAACCGCGGATCAACGAGCGGCGCTTGAGGGGGGGGACGGCCTCAGGCTCGGCGCTCGGAACGGGCGCCGGAACCGAAAGCAGGACCTGGACGCTCTTGGGAGTAGCGCAGGAAGAGGCGAGGAGGAGACAGAGGGTGGCGCATGGTGCAGCGTAGCTCCCTCGCGAAACGGCGTTGCGGGATTGGGCACATGCACGGAGCATAGCGCAGCATCCGCGCACTTCCTACCCGCTTCCGCGCTACGATTTTAGGCTCAAAAAAACAGCACCTCACCCTCGGGCGGCCCCTCGTCGGGCCCCTGCCCGCCCTCGCCCAGCTCGAACGCGGCGTCGCAATCGGCCTGGAATTCGACAAGGAGCGTGCCTTCTCCCTCAAAAAACAGGCTCCGATAGACGAGCGAGGGCTGGGTGAAATGCCGAAGATCCCGTCCGGCGAAGACCGTCGGCGTCGAAAGTGCGATTTCCACCCCCGCGGCGTAGAAGCGATTTTTGAGCCGCCCGAGCAGTTGGTTAGACAGTTCCCCCACCCAATCGGCGACAATCTCGTCGCCAATCGCAGTTTTTTGCAGATTGGGAGGAAGGCTCCTCAGGGCGAGAGCGCGGCTCATCGTAAGGACGAGAACGCCAAGCATGCGGCTTGCGGTAAAGCCGATCGTCGCGGCAAACGGCGCCTCGATGCCCTCAGCTCGGGATGCGGCCTCGTTGATGCGCAGGCCGTGAGACGCGAACAGTTCGGTCGTCGAGGACGAAAGAAACAGATCGATACGCGCAAGGGAATCGGCGTTCATGCGGGGGAGCCTCCTCTGCCGGGGGCATGGCACCGCCGCACAGCCCCTTCGAGATTAAGCATCGCGCCCGGCGCCGCATTGTCAAGGAGGGCAGCCCTTAGGCGCCTGCGGCCTTCGCTTGACACTACCCGTGCGCGACACTACCTTTCCCGATTAGCGCGCGGCATCGCGCATGTTTCGCGGCTGCCGGTCGGCGTCGCGCGCGGAGGAAGGAATGGGCAAGTCCCTTGTCATTGTCGAGTCTCCGGCCAAGGCCAAAACCATAAACAAGTACCTCGGCAAGGATTTTATCGTAAAATCCTCAATCGGCCACATCCGCGATCTCCCAGCGGGGGGGGGCGGCGGCGCCGAAAGCGCTCGCGCGCGTGCGGAAAAGGCCGCCAAGGTCCGTGAGTCGCTCAAAGGCCTTACGCCCAAACAAAAGGAACGACTCAAGGCAAAGCGCACGGCGGAGCTCCTTGTCGCACGCATGGGCGTCGATCCCGAGCACGGCTGGAAGGCACGTTACGAGATACTCCCCGGCAAAGAGAAAGTCGCCGAGGAACTCCGCAAACTCGCCAAGGCGGCGGACGCCGTCTACCTCGCAACCGATCTTGACCGCGAGGGAGAGGCCATCGCATGGCATCTTGCGGAAGTACTCGGCGGCGAACCTCAGAAATTCCGCCGCGTTGTCTTCAACGAAATCACCAAAAAGGCGATTGCGGAGGCCTTCGCATCCCCCGGCACCATTGACATGGACCGCGTGAATGCCCAGCAGGCGCGCCGCTTCCTCGACCGCGTCGTCGGCTTCATGATTTCGCCCCTCCTCTGGAAGAAGGTGGCGCGGGGACTTTCCGCGGGCCGCGTGCAATCTGTCGCTGTCCGCCTCGTCGTCGAACGAGAGCGAGAGATTCACGCCTTCGTCCCCGAAGAATACTGGGAGCTCCGTGCCGAAACGGAGACGCCACGCGGCAAGGAGCTCACCCTCGAGGTAAAAAAACGCGGCGAAGAGATCTTTCGCCCGCGTAGCCAGGCAGAATCGGATGCAGCGGTTGCCGAGCTCGCGCAGGCAGCGTTTGAGGTCGCACAACGCGAAGATCGGCCGACGCGGAGCGAACCCGCCGCCCCGTTCATAACCTCGACGCTCCAGCAGGCTGCAAGTACCCGGCTCGGCTTCAGCGTGAAAAAGACAATGGTTCTGGCCCAGCGCCTCTACGAAGCCGGCTACATCACCTACATGCGTACCGACTCCACCCACCTTTCCGAGGAGGCGGTTGCGGCGGCGCGCGCGCACATTGCCCGCGCATACGGGCCCGAGTACCTCCCGCCAGCGCCGCGCATCTACGCGAGCAAGGAGGGCGCGCAGGAGGCACACGAGGCAATCCGACCCTCCGACGTCGAAGTTGAGCCCGAATCACTTTCCGGCATGGAGCGCGACGCCGAGCGCCTCTACCAGATGATCCGCCAGCAGTTTCTCGCCTGCCAGATGGAGGCTGCTCGCTACACGAGCACACGGATCGAGGTTCACGCGGGCGACTATACCCTGCGCGCCCGTGGTCGCGTCCTTCTTTTCGACGGCTGGACCCGCGCGCTTCCGCCTGCCGCCTCCGGCAAAGAAGGCGAGGACGAGGGAATCCTCCCCGAAGTCAAGATAGGCGACCGCCTTACGCTCAAGGCCTTGAAGCCAAGCCGCCATTTTACCAATCCGCCGCCCCGCTATACGGAGGCGAGTCTTGTCAAGGAGCTTGAAAAGCGCGGCATCGGCCGTCCTTCGACCTATGCGGCGATCATCTCCACCATCCAGGAACGCGGCTACGTCCGGCTCGATCGGCGCAGACTCTATGCGGAGAAAATGGGCGGTATCGTCACCGACCGCCTCCTTGAAAACTTCGATGACCTCATGGATTACGGCTTTACCGCCTCTATGGAGGAATCCCTCGACGAAATCGCCGAGGCTAAGCGCTCGTGGACAGAAGTGCTGGATGAGTTCTACGTGGGCTTCAAGGAACGCCTCAAGCGCGCAGAGTCTGACGAGGGAGGTATGCGTCCGAATCTGCCCGTCGAGATAGACCTCCCCTGCCCCGCCTGCTCGCGCCCGCTCCAGATCCGCACCGCGAGCACGGGGGTCTTCCTCGGCTGTTCGGGCTATGCGCTGCCGCCGAAGGAGCGGTGCACGAAGACCATCAATCTCGTTCCGAGCGACGAGATCGCAAGCGACGACGCGGATGACGAGGCTGAGGCGCGGCTTCTCCGCGAACGGCGCCGCTGTCCCCGGTGCGGCACCGCTATGGACTCCTACCTCATCGACGAGCACCGCAAACTCCATGTCTGTGGCCAAAACCCCGACTGCCCGGGCTACGAGATCGAAGAAGGTGAATTCCGGCTCAAAGGCTACGAAGGCCCAACCCTCGAATGCGACAAATGCGGATCGGCCATGCAGCTCAAAACGGGGCGTTTCGGCAAATATTTCGCCTGCACCAACGAGACCTGCAAAAACACGCGCAAGCTCCTCCGAAATGGCCAGCCTGCGCCGCCTAAGAGCGAGCCCGTTCACCTACCCGAAATCCGCTGTGCGAAGGTCGATGACTACTACCTTCTCCGTGACGGCGCAGCGGGGCTTTTCCTCGCGGCAAGCCAATTCCCGAAACATCGCGAAACGCGCGCTCCGCTTGTCCGTGAGCTCAAGCCACACCGCGAAGAAATCGCGGAGAAGTACCGCTACCTCCTCGACGCTCCGGAGTACGATTCCGAGGGACGCCCCACGGTGATCCGCTACAACCGAAAGACGCAAGAACATTACGTGCAAACCGAAATCGAGGGGAAGCCCTCGGGCTGGCGTGCCTTCTACGATGGGTCAAGCTGGCGTGCCGAAGTGGCTGCGGAGACTTCGCCGCCCGCGGCGCCGAAAAAAGCGGCCTCGCCGAAGAAGAAGTCCGCGACAGCCCCCCAAAAGGCCAGCGGAACCGCCGCGAAAAAGACGAGTACGAAGTAAGCGGTAGCGCACGGTGCGCGAGCGGCCCCCCAGCAAAAGCCGGGGGGCCGCTCCGTCATTGAGAAATTCGGGCTCAGAGCTTGATGAGGATGCCGACGAGGCCTCCACCCCAGCCTCCATAATAGCCTCCCTCGGTCACAAGGGCGACATTGGGTGTGAAGAAGTAGCTCACGCCGGCCGTCGTACGAAGGCCAATGCGGAACTCGTTCGCCTGGACATAGGCCGATGTCGCCGAATTCCAACTCGGGTACGAATAACTGTAGAAACCGGCGCCGACGCCGATATAGCTGTCCACGTTGGCGAGCCAGGCCATGTTCCCCGGGAGGGAGAGGCTCTTAAGGCCGAAATGCAGGGTTCCGAAGGCACCCGCACCGAGGTAACTGTATTTCCAATCGTAACCGGCGTAGCTCCCCTCGTGCCAGCCGAAGTACGAGGCCTTTACTGCGGCTCCATAGGTGAGTGGTAACGTGTCTGCGATCTTGAACTGGCCAAGCATGTATTCAACGCCACCCGAAACATCTATGGCCCCCCAAAGAAAGCCGTAGCCGACGCCCGGGGTGACGGCGAGGTCGCCAGGCGACATGAGGGGCTCAAAACCGCCATCTTTCGCCTCAGCTGATATGGCGCCAACCGCGACGAAGGCGGCGAAAGCGATGAGAAGCGAACGTTTCATTAATAATCCTCCTCAATTGGGAAAGGTCTGTGGAGAGTATAACGTCGAAGAAGGGGCCCATCAGTTATTCGCGGCTGTTTTCACATTATGCTGTATAGTGCGGCGGCTGCGTCGCCGAATGCGAACTGCCCAATCGAGTCCACGCGGCGCAAGGCGTCTTACACCGAATCCGTGCCAAGCCGCGAGGCAAGCAAGGCAGTGGCCGCCAGAACCGCAGGATGTGCACGCGCCAAGACCTGCCCCTCCCATGTAGCGAGGGGAACAACAAGCCTGAGTGCGTTCGCAAGGAAGGCTGCCTCGCAGGCTGCAATATCCGCAGGGCGAAGCGGGGCCTCTTCCGCGATCCCAGCCTCGAGGAGAAGCTGACGCGCGATGCCCGGCAATGCGCCGTCTGCGAGCGGCGGCGTCAGAACGCGGCCGCCGCGGACGACGAAGACAGTCGTCCGCGCACCATCGGAAAGCCGACCCGCCTCGTTGAGCGCAACAACCTCGAAAAGACCACGCTCGGCGGCCTCGCGCGCAAGGAGCTCGTTTTCAAGCCGCGAAAGTGTCTTGAAGCGGCAGAGGGGGCTCGACGAAAGCCGGGTCAGAGAGCGCGCCAGCGCCGCAGCCGCGGCCGCGGGCGCATCGGGAAGGCCACGCGCAGGCACAATGGCGAGGCGGCCGTCGAACGCGTAGAGGCGGAGGGCGCCGCGCCGCGGAAAATTGCTCATCGCGGCACAGAAGGCTTCGACGGCCTCCGGGGGCGGCGGCGGCGCGATCCCGAGGTAGACGGCACCCGCGGCAAGCCGTTTGAGGTGGTAGGACAGAAGGGGGACGCGCCATTCCTCGATGCGCGCAGTCTCGAACAGGCCATAGCCATAGCGCGCGTCTGAACGGGTGAATTCAATCACTGGCTCGGTTATGAGCTCAAGCACCGGACAAGACTCCTCCCCTTGTGTAGCGTCTCCTCGTACTCCTCATGCGGGTCCGAATCCCAGACGACCGCGCCGCCCACACCGAAGCGGAGATGGCAGGCGTCCGCCCATGCCGTTCGTATTGGAATCGCGAAGTCAAGACCGGCAAGGTCGTGGCTGAACCAGCCGATCGCACCCGTGTAGACCGCGCGGGCGGCGCATTCAAGACGGCGAATCACCTGCATTGCCGCGAGCTTCGGACAGCCCGTGACCGAGCCGCCCGGAAACACCGCGTCGAGGAGTTCCGCGAGCTTAAGTCCGGCCCGCGGCTCGCCCGTAACCATGGCGACGAGGTGGTGGACATTCGCATAGCGCTCGAGTACGGGATAGGCGTCAACCCGCACCGTCGGTACGCGGCAGACACGGGCGAGGTCGTTCCGGAGAAGGTCGACGATCATCGCAAGCTCCGCGCGATTTTTATCGCTAGCAAGGAGTCTGCGCGCGAGCTCCTCGTCCTCCGCCGCATTCGCACCACGGGGCGCCGTCCCTTTGATTGGCCGAGCCTCCAGGCGGCCTTCCGCTATTCTGATAAATCGCTCGGGGGAGGATGAGATAACCGTGAACTCCGGCTCCGCGATGAATGCAGAAAACGGAGCGGGATTTTCCGCATACAACGCGCGGGCAAAATAGCGAAGGTCGCCTTCGTACGTCCACTCCTCCTGACGGGTGAGGTTCACCTGGTAGACGTTGCCCGCCGCTATCTCCCCGCGGATAGCCCTAACCTTTGCCGCATAGGACGCCGCATCGTCGCTGTCCCAGGTCTTCCGCGCGCGGAAGACGCCTTCCTTGAAGCTGATCGGCCTGCGCACGAGGGGCGGAGCGCCGACGACCGAGCGCCGTCCCTCCCATGTACGGCCTCGGAGCCGGTCATGGACGAGTATCCGCCCGTAGATCACGAAGCGAAAATGCGGGAAGGCGAAGGCGGCCGGATGCGGCGCGGGGAGGAGGCGCTCGCGGCCGTAGACCCATTCGTAGGCGACGAGGCCAATGTAATCGGGAAGGATTTCCGGGAGAGGCCCCTCGCGTTCGAAGCGGTTAATCGCCTCCTCCGGTGCCGCGATGAGGGCGAGGGGTTCGTCGCCGCGAACAAGAAACCGTCCTAGGGGCCCATCGCCGTAGAGGAGGGCGCAGGGCTCCTCGCCCCCCCGCGCAAAGAGCTCGGGCACGGAGAGCGTTTCTTCCCGCACGGACCAATGCTCAAAGACGACCATCGACCGCATTCCTGAACATCGTAGCTCCCTCCGGCGTGAGGAAGGAATCGGGGTGAAACTGGAGCCCCGCGAGGGCCCAGCGGCGGTGGCGGAGACCCATAATGATCCCGTCCTCGGTCTGCGCCGTCACCTCGAGATCCGGGGGGACGCGCGTAACCATGAGCGAATGATAGCGCCCTACCTCAAGCGGCGAAGGTAGCCCCGCAAACACCCCCTGTCCATCGTGTAGCACGCGCGATACCTTGCCATGGACAGGCGCCGCCGCGCGGACAACCTCGCCGCCAAAGGCGAGCGCGATGCACTGCAAACCAAGGCAGATGCCAAAAACGGGCACCCGCCCCCCGAAATGGCGGATCGCCTCAAGGGAGAGGAGTGCATCCTCGGGGCGTCCCGGCCCCGGCGAAACGACAAATAGATCGGGACGGCGCGCGACAAGCCCCGCAAGGTCGATCGCGTCCGCGCGAAACACCTCGACCTCCGCCCCCGCCGCGGCAAGGCCGTGAACAACGTTGTAGGTGAACGAATCGAAATTGTCGAGAAGCACGACGCGGCGGCTCACGGCGGCATCCTAGTCCAGGGCGCGGCCACGCGTCAGTCCCCACCGGTCCCACATCACGAGGAGGAGGCCGCCGCGTCGCAGGCGAGCTCGTCCATCCGCCTTAGTCTGCGCGCGATGTCACGGGCAAGGTTCATGATGAGCATCGCAAAAATCCGCGGATCTGCCTGCCATATCCGGTGGAGCGCCGCGTTCGAAATGATGGCGACCTTTGTCGGCTCAAGGGCGAGGATCGAGGCGACGGCGGGCTTCGGATCGAGCACCTCAACCTCACCGAAGGTCTCGCCTTCTCCGAGCTCGAGGAGCTCGCGGTTACGCTTGGTCACCTCGACCCGCCCTTCGATAACGAAGTGCAGCCGCCCATTCGGCTCCCCTTCGCGGATGATTGCCTCACCAGGGGCATACAGCGCATATTCCATAAAGGGGCGGATGCGGTCGATCTCCTCAGGAAGGAGCGCCCCGAAAAGCGAGTACTTCTGTAATGCGGCTGTGTCGACCATGGTTTTCGTTCCTTTCCCTGAGTGCGTACCCGTAACGACATTAGTATAGCCGCCCCTCCGTGCACAATACACGCCGCACGTGGCGCAAGCCTTCAGCCGAGCATGACGAGGCTCGCCGCCATCACCGCCATCCCCGCGACAAGGCCGCCCATCGCGAAATGTGGTTCGCCGAGCTCGCGCGCGGCGGGCAGAAGCTCATCGAGAGAGATGTAGATCATGATACCCGCGACCGCTGCGATGACCAGACCGAAAAGAGGGCCGCTTAAAAATGGACGGAGAAACATATAGCCGATGACCGCGCCTGCGGGCTCGGCAAGTCCCGAAGCAAAGGAATACCAAAACGCGCGGCGGCGTGACCCTGTCGCATAGTAGACCGGCACCGATATGGAAATGCCCTCGGGGATGTTGTGGATGGCGACAGCGATCGCAACCGCAGTCCCGACGCTCGCGTCCCGCACGCTCGATATGAAGGTGGCGATCCCCTCGGGGAAGTTGTGTAGTGCCACGACGAGGGCGGTGAGAAGGCCCGTCCGGAGAAGGCTCCCGTGCCGAGCAGTCGCTTGATCGGGTGCGGGGCAGGCCCTCGCATCCGCGGCCTCGTACGCCGCCGCCTCGCCGGCGCGCGATTCATGCGGGTTCACGACGGGCGGGACGAGCCGGTCGATGAGAGCGATAAGTCCGATCCCGGCGAGAAATCCCGCCACCGCGCTCCACGCTCCGATCCATGGACCAAGCGATGCGACGAGATCCGCCTTCGCCTCATTGAGAAGCTCAACCAGGGAGACATAGATCATTACCCCCGCGGAGAAGCCGAGCGCCACGGAGAGAAAGCGTGATGTCTTGCGTTTTGCAACGAGAGCGATAAGGCTGCCGACGCCGGTCGCAAGGCCGGCGAACACCGTGTATCCAAACGCGAAAAGTTCTGCGGGGGATGGCATGAAACGAACCCTCCGGACCGCCAGACGGCGATCCTCCAGCACCATAGCGCGCAAAAAGGGCCGTTGTGAAGGGGATATTAGAAGCCTCTAACATGGGACGTCACACGTTCGGCCCGACGCTTGCTGCCAACGCATCACACGCAAACCCTTGGCGTCAGTCCGTTCCATGCGTTAGGCTTCAGGCAACGGGGAGGCAGAGGGCGATGCGGGAAAGCTATGCGATCAAGGATGGCGCAATTCATGCGGGCGAGGCCGCGGAGGCGGACATACTCGTATACTCGTCGCCCGACGACGCGGAACGCCGCGAACTCCTCGAGCTTCACGGAATCGATCCACACGACCTGGCCTCCGCCCTCGACCCCGACGAACTCGGCCGCCTTGACGCATCGGGCACGCCGATCGCGATCATCATCAAGCGGCCACGGAACTTTATCGGCGAGGATCAGCTCCTCTTCACCGTCACCTCACTTGGATTGTTCCTCACCGACCGCCGCCTTGTCGTCGTCGCGAACGACAGCCTCGGCCTGTTCGAAGACCGTGCCATCAAGCGGGTCGAGGACGTGCGCGATGCGCTCCTCAAGATACTGTACGGGACGATCGCGCACTTTCTCGGGCACCTCAAGGTGATCAACATGCTCTCGGAATCGCTCGAAAAGCGCATCAACACCTCGATGGAGAACCGCTACCTCCTCGACATGTTCACCCTCGAAAAGAGCCTCGTCTACTTTGTGAACGGCATCGACTCGAATCAAATGGTGCTCGAAAAAATGCGCCATGCGGCGGAGCGACTCGGCGTTTCGGCTCGGCAGATAGGTACGCTCGACGAGATCATCATTGAAAATCGCCAGTGTTCAAAACAAGCGGAGATCTATTCGAACATCCTCACAGGCCTCATGGACGCGCGCGGTTCGGTGGTCAACAACAACCTTTCCGTGCTCATGAAGCGCCTCACCGTGATCTCGGTTATCTTCATGCCGCTGAACCTCCTTGCGGGCATAGGCGGCATGTCCGAGTTCTCCGCATGGACGGGCAGCGTCCCCTGGTGGATTTCCTACCCCCTTTTCCTCGCGGGCCTTGTGCCGATCGGCCTCCTCACCTACTGGGTGCTGAAAAAGACGGGACTTGAACGTACCGAGGAACGTCCGAACCGCGCTATGCCTTCGCGTGCCTCCCGACACAGACTCTGAGGCTAGGCATGAGGAAGTGCTAGCGATATTTCTATACATAGTAGCAACTTGCATTCTTGACACGCGTAGATCGTTTCTTCTATGCTCTTCCTGCATTTCGAGAGGGCGCCTAGGGTTCCTTCCTTCAGAGCGTAAGGAGTACGGTCCAAGCGGCGCCGGCCGACAGTCTGCCGGCAACACCCACGGGACAAAAGCCCGAGGAAGGAGTCTCGACCGCGAGGCTCCTTCCGCGTCCGTTCCGCCGCGGGGAGCTTCCCTTCGGAGGTCGGAACATGCGCATCATCGAAGCGGCGGGGCTTGAAAAGACCTTTCGCACGCGCGTCAAGCCTGCAGGCTTCCGGGCCGGGCTTCGTGCCCTTACAAAGCCGGACTACCGCGAGATCCATGCCGTCAAAGGCGTCTCCTTCTCGGTCGAGGAAGGCGAGGTGCTCGCCTTCCTTGGTCCCAACGGCGCCGGAAAGTCCACCACTATCAAAATGCTCTCGGGCATTCTCGCCCCGAGCGCCGGCACGGCGCGCGTCCTCGGCCTTGATCCGCAGCGCGACCGGATACGCCTGGCGCGGAGCATCGGCGCGGTCTTCGGACAGCGAAGCCAGCTCTGGTTCCACCTGCCGCCTGCAGACTCCTTCAAGCTTCTCGGTGCGATCTATGAACTCGCCCCCGAGGAGCAGCGGCGGCGACAGGCCGAGCTTGTCGAGCGCTTTGCCCTCGGCCCCTGCCTCGACGTCCCCGTGCGCAAGCTCTCACTCGGCGAGCGGATCCGCTGCGAACTCGCCGCGAGCCTCCTCCATGATCCCCGCGTGGTTTTCCTTGACGAACCCACGATCGGCCTCGACGTTGTCGCGAAGCGGGAAGTCAGGACGCTTCTTGCGGAAGCGGCTCGCGATTACGGAACAACGGTCTTTCTCACCAGTCACGACATCGGCGACATCGAAAAGCTCTGTAAGCGCGCGATCATCATCCACCACGGCGAGGTGGTCGTCGACGAACCCATGAAGGAGCTCCGGCACCGGGCGCTTAGGCGCAAGTTCATCGGCGTGAAATACGCACATCCGGTGCGCTTTTCGCTTCCCGGCCTTTCGCCCGTCAAGACAAAGCTCGCCACGGATGCCCTCGCTCCTGATGACGCTTTCACGCAGGCGCGATTCGAGGTGGATACGCGCAAACACCGGCTACCGGAACTCATCCGCGCCCTTGTGGCGCAGGGGGAGGTGCTCGACCTCACCGTCGAGGACGAGCCGCTTGAAAACATCATCGCCGCGGTGTTTGCGGCGCGCACGGGCGCGGAGGCGGCGGGCGCCGCGGGACACTACGGCGCTACAGCATGTAGCGATGCCCCAACGTGCGCCGATAGCGCACGTTGCAGCGAGCGTAAAAAGGAAGGTGGCCTGTGAGCGATCCACGCACGAAAAAACGGATCACCGCACTGCGCAAGTACCTTCTCGCCGGGACGACCGGCCTCAAGAGCCGCCTCGCCTATCTTGGGAATTATGGCGGACGAGCGCTCAGCTACGGCCTGTTCGTCTTTGTGTTCTGCCACATATGGAACGCCGCCTTCGCCGCGCGGCTCGGTGCGGCCGGAAGCGCTGGCCGCATCGCGGGCTACAGCCTTTCCATGACGGTCTGGTACTTCATCATCGCCGAGATATCGATCTTCGCCTTTGGCGGATTCTTTTCGCGGCTTTCCGAGGATGTAAAATCAGGACAGGTGAGCTATCTCGTCGGACGGCCGTACAGCTTTGTCGGCTACCACTTCGCCGAGGCATTGGGTCCCGCCCTCGTCGACGCGGCGGTTTTTCTCGTGGAAGGCTCGGCCCTTGGCCTTGCGTTCGTGGGGCCTCCGCCGGGGCTCGAAGCCTGGCGCCTCGCCGCCCTCGCCCTCGCCCTCGTGTTTGCAGGCGCCGTGCAATTCTCCCTCCAGTTTCTCATCGCGATGACTGCATTCTGGACGGAAGAAAACTCGGCCTTTTTCTGGATTTACCAAAAGCTCTACCTCGTGGCGGGGACCCTCCTGCCGCTTGAATTCCTGCCGCAGACCGCACAGACAATCGTTGCCGCAACCCCGCTTCCGGCGGTGGCATACGCACCGGCGCGGATCGCCGTCGCCGCCAGCCCCGGCGAAACTTTCCGGCTCCTCGAAAGCCAGGCAGCATGGGGCGTACTTGCCTACGCTCTGTGCCTCCTCGTCTTCCGTGCGGCGAGGAAAAACCTCAGCGTCAATGGAGGCTGACATGCGCATACACGAACGCATCCGGGCCTACGCCCGCTTTCTCCGCGCCGCCTTCGCGATAAACCTTCTTGCCGCATTCGAGTACCGCGCGAACTTCCTGATTCAGTTCTTTGGCATGATGCTCAACAACGCAGCCTTTGCGCTTTTTTGGAAGGTGCTCATCGATAGGACAGGCGGAATCGGCGGCTACACATTCGCCGACGTGATGTTTGTCTGGGCGGTGGTCTCCTCGGCCTTCGGTCTTGCCCATGTGCTGTTTGGCAATGTCCGCAACCTCGGAAACATCATCGTCAACGGCGAACTCGATATCTACTTGCTCCAACCCAAAGATGCGTTTTTGAACATTCTTGTCTCAAAAAGCGTCATTTCCGCGTGGGGGGACCTTGCCTACGGTTTCATCGTCCTTGCGCTCCTCCCGGGCATGAATCTTGAGCGCTTTGCCCTTTTTGCGCTCTTCACGCTCTCAGGAGGCATTCTCTTCGCAGCGACATTCGCGGCAGCGGAATGTCTTGCGTTCTTTCTGGGCAATGCCGACGCGATTTCAAGCGCCGTGATGGAGTTTATTCTGTCCTTTTCACTGTACCCCGAGACGATTTTTGGTCCCGGGATGCGCTGGGTGTTCTACACCCTTGTCCCCTCGGGCTTCATCGCGTTCCTGCCGCTTGCAGCCTTTCGTAGCCTGGACCTGAGGCTCGTCCCCCTCATCGTCTTTGCAGCCGCAGCATATGCTGGAGCCTCCTATGCCCTCTTCCGCGCGGGGCTTAGGCGCTACGAGTCAGGGAACCGCATCGGCGCACGCATGTAAAACAGCGGAAGGCCGCTGACAGGCTTGTAGGTCGCGCACTTTAAAATGCGCAAGGGGCGCTCCCCATGGAGCGCCCCTTTGTGCCCTTTTTTACCTCCCCGGCACAAGGCCTAAAACTTTTTTACCTTCCGGCCTCATCGGCCGGCCTGTTCTTACCTGGGCCCCGAGGACCCGTTCGCCTTTTTTTACACCCCGGTCGCCGGACCGGAACTTTTTTACCTACCCGCCTCGGGCGGTATTTTTACCTTTTGCGTACCACGAGGGAACCAGTGTACGGCCAGCATCCTGCCGCGGTACGGTGAAAAAACTATCCCCCGCGGCAAAAGTTTGCAAGCAAATCGAGGAGAATTTACCGTAGACAGTTGTCTACACGGTCCATGAGACAAGCGTCTACACGCCCAGGGGGCGGATTCGAACTCAAAGTGTTGCCTCGCACATACTTCTTGCCCATCTTTCGCACACACGCAGAGTTTGTTGACAATTTCCCCAAGCTTCTTGCGGCCGCGCGGGCGGCCGCAAGAGAAAGAGCGCCTTCGCGCGCTTACTCGTAACTGAGGGCGGCAACCGGATCAAGTCGCGCCGCTCGAGCAGCGGGGTAAAGGCCGAAAAAGATGCCGGTGGCCGCCGATACGCCCCAGGCGAGCACACAGGCACTCGCCGAAAGGACAAAGGGATAGCTGAGGACACGGGTGGCGACATAGCTTGCAAGGGCTCCAAGCGCGACGCCTGCGAGGCCGCCGGAGCCAGTCAACACGACCGCCTCGGTAAGGAATTGCGCAAGAATCGCACCGGGCTGCGCGCCGATCGCTTTACGTATACCGATCTCGCGCGTCCGCTCGGTAACGGACACCAACATGATGTTCATGATGCCAATGCCGCCCACGACGAGCGAAATCGCCGCGATGCCGGTTAGGAAGGCGGCAAGCGTCTGAGTAACGCCGCTCATCGTTTCCGCGATGGTCGAGGGCGACATGACGCGAACGGCGCTCGAACTACCAGTGAGTTCAAAAAAGAAGGTTTCGATGCGCTTTGCGGTCGCCGCAGGATCTCGTGCGGCATCGGCACGGATGACGAAGCGATCGGGACGGCTAGGCCGGGCTATTCGCGAAAGGTAGGTGCTCCGTGGGACAAAGGCCGAGGAGTCGAAGCTCATGCCCATCGTGTCGTTTTTCTCTGCAAGCACCCCGATGACGCGCAGCTGCTGGGGATTCTCACCGAGAACGCGGACATAGGAGCCGACCGCCCCGCCTGCGGGGAAAAGGGTCGTCGCAAGCTCGGCACCAAGCACCACAACGGGGCTCCGTTCCTTGGCGTCCTCGTCCGAGATGAACCGCCCTTCGGCCGCCTCGAGGGAAAAGAGCGCTTTAAATCCGCTCGTCGCCGTGACAAGCGTATCGGTTGCGGTCTCCTTGCCCGCGCGGATGGTCACGCTCCGCTGGTTAACAGGGATCGCATCAAGAACACCGTCGACGGCCGCAAGCGATGGCGCAAGCGTATCTTTGAAGAGGCGCCGCGCCTCGGCGCCGGCATCGCGGCCAAGCGCGACAGTGATCGTCTCGAGCCCCGCCTTCGCGATCTGCGCCTTTATGTTTTCGGCGGCGCTCGAGCCGTACGAGGTGATCGCCACCACGCTCGCAACGCCGATGACGATGCCAATCATCGAAAGGAGCGTACGTAGCTTGTTCCCGGCCAGGCTTTGAAACGATGTGCGCAAATTTTCGGGAATCATTCCGCTTCCTCCTCGCCGAAATCCAAAGGCGCCGTCGGTCCCGCTTCCTCGATACGCCCGTCGCGGAGCCGTATCGTGTCACGGCAACTCGCGGCGACCGCGGGGTCGTGCGTGACCATGATGATCGTCGTGCCACGATCGTTGATCTCGCGGAAGAGGTCGAGTATCGCGCGGCCGGTCGTCTGGTCGAGCGCCCCCGTCGGTTCATCGGCGAGAATGAGGGCGGGCTCGTTGACGAGCGCACGCGCTATCGCCGCTCGCTGGCGCTGACCGCCTGAAAGCTGCGTCGGGCGGTGCTTGAGCCGATCCGCAAGACCGACCGCTTCGAGCGCGGCGGCGGCCCGCTCAAGCCGCTCCCGCGGTGCGACGCCCGCGTAGCGCAAGGGAAGCGCTGCATTCTCGAGAATCGACAGGCGAGGAAGCAGATTGAAGGTCTGAAACACAAAGCCGATGCGCTCGCGCCGCAAGCGCGCAAGCTCGGCTTGCGACATCCCCTGCGCCTCGACTCCGTCGATAAGGATGCGGCCGGAAGTGGGGCTGTCAAGGCAGCCGATGAGGTGCATGAGCGTCGATTTGCCCGAGCCCGAAGGCCCCATGATCGCGGTCATCGCACCGCGCTCGATCGAAAGCGTCACCCCGCGGAGCGCGTGCACCTCCTCCTCACCCACGCGGTAGATGCGTTCGAGGCGCTCGGCCACGACAACGGGGCCTGCATAGCTGGACGGATCCTCGCGCAGGCGGACTATCCCCTGCCTGCGGGGCGTAGTCCAAGGAAAGCCGCTCATCGCGAACCGCCTCCTATCCCCTGGCGGCTCGATCCCTGCTGCCCACCTCTAGCCGAAGATGGGGCGCCACCCTCGCCGGGGGGCGGCCCGCCCATCCCGGGGATCATAAAGCCCATGGCGCCCATTCCGCGATTCCCCGAGGAGGAGCTCGACTCACGCACCACGACGAGTTCCCCAGCCGAAAGCCCCTGGGATACTTCTGCCATGCCGTCGGCGCGTTTTACGGCGACCACTGTGCGGGACTCGGGACGTTCGCCCGGACCTTTTGCGACAAGCACGGTCGACACACCATTCCGCGTGATGATCGACGAGGAGGGGATAAGAACAACCGTCTTCGGGTTGGCGGCCGCGACCTTCGCGACAAAAGAGTACCCCGGCTTGAGCTCCGCAGGCGGGCTTGCGATCGTCGCTTCGACCTCGAAGACTGCAAGGCCCTGGCTGGTGACCGTCCCCTCCTCGGGGATGAGCGTTATGCGCCCCTCGTATTCCCGGCCGGGCAAGGCGTCGAAGGTGAATACGACACGCTGGCCCGCCTTGACGAGCGGCAGATCGATCTCGTCGATTTCTAGCACGGCCTTGAGGCTCGATCGGTCGAGAACACGCGCCGCCTTGGTCTGGGCGCTTATCGTTTCACCCGCCTCGACCTCAACGGCGGTGACGATCCCCGCGAAGGGGGCCTTAAGCACCGTCGCCTCGAGATCGGCTTCGCGAAGCTCCTTTTCGAGGGCGATAAGTGCAGCTTCGCTTTCGTTGCCGGAAACCTGCGCGGAAAGAAGCCGTTTCGCCGCCTCGGCGACCTTATAGCGCGCCGATCGGTCGTCGAGGGCGACTAAGGCCTGCCCTGCCGCGACGCGGCTGCCTTCCCGGACAAACACCTCGGTCACCGTGCCGGCGACAGAAAACGACAAATCCACGGCGCGGGCGGGTTCAAGATTACCTGTCGTCTCGATAGTCGGCGTCTCAGAAAGCGCCTTTGCGGCAAAAAGCCCTGAACTCTCCTGGGTCTGTCCCCCGGATCCATTTGCCGTGCCCACGCTTCTCGTAGAACTTGTAGCACCGCCGCGGAGCTCCGCAAACCGCCGCGCGATCCCTGGCGCGCCGCCGAGCGCAAACCATCCGCCCGTCAGCGCGGCCGCCACAAACATGATGAGCACTACTGTGCGTCCCTTACCGACGGCCTTGTTGGTCTGTTTCATGTTCACCGGCTCCTTGGAAAAAGCGCCGCGACCTTCTCGGCCAGAATGGCCCGGTCGCACAGCGCAAGATCGTTCTCGTAGGCGATTTTCGCCCGCTCCCAGCGGGCCTCTGCAAGGCTTGCATCATCGATAAGTCCCGCCGCACGGGCCTTTTCGCGTTCGGCGACAAGCAGCGTCGCATAGCGGGCGGTCAGTTCGGCAAGGGAGGCATCCTCGGCAAGCGAAGCGGCCTCCGCAGCATACGAGGCGAGGCTCTTGCTCACCGATTCACGCGCCGCATCCATCGCTGCAGCCGCGGCTGCAAGATTTGCGGCGGCAGCGGCGGCATCGTGGCGAGAAGCTCTTTCGTCCTCGCCCTGCCAGGAAAGGGAAAAACTCACATAAGGCGTCCGCGTCCCGGACTTAGTCTCGATGCCGCCGCCCGCGCTTGCAGAGAACTGCCCGTACGTCAACGAAAGCTTTGCCGCATAGTCCCAAATCTCCGATGTATAGCTTGTCGAGGACTTCCCCGCGCCGAGGATCGCCGAAAGGCTCCTCTCAGGTGTGACGTGCTCAAGCTCGTAAGCCAAGCGCGTGTACTCAAAGGCACGCAAAGCGGCGCGATAGCTGACTGACGCCGTGGCAGCCGCATTCCCCGGCACCGCGATGTTCCCGGGATCCTTGGGCAAGGGCACGCGCGTCCCGGAGGCCGCCACTGCGGGGAGCTCGATCCCGGTGATCCGTTTAAGCGCCTCGAACGCCGCATCGAGGTCGCGGCGCTTTTTGCTCACAGCCGCTTCAGCACTCGCAAATTCAAGCTCGAGCTTGGCGAGGCCCGCTGTGCCTGTGGCATAGGTGCCGAGCCGCCGCGCTTGCGAAAGCGCAAGCGCCGCCGTCTCCTTGGTCCGTTCCGCCGAGGCGAGGTTGTATTCCGCGAGGAGACAGTCACGAAGCGCGGCATAAAGCTCAAGCTTGAGCGCGCTTTCGCGGGCCGCCACAGCTTCCTCGGCATCGGCAAGCGCCTTTACAAGCTTCGCCTCTTCAAGGTCGGTCGTCTTACCCCACACGAACCGCGACAGAGGCTGGGTAAGGCTCACCACCGGCTTTAACTCGGAGCTCGAAATCCCGTCAACGCCGACGCTTGTTGAAACGCCGAGTGATGCACTTGTGCCAAGCGGCTCGGCAAACTCGACGCCAAATGTCGGCTCCGCGGAGAGAACAAGACCGCCTGAGGCGGAGAAGCGCAACTTCGTCTGACCGCTTGCAACACTCACCGAGAGGAAAGACGTGTCGCGCTTTGCCGCCAATGCCTCGCGTGCAGCCAAAGCCTCGCTACGGCGCTGGGCGAGCGCGGGGTTGCGGGCACCCGCCGCCGCGTAAAGCTCATCGAGACTCTGTGCGCCGAGCCCCGCCGCGGCGGCACAGAACAGAACACAAACACAGCGCTGCATATATCGCACGGGCTATACCTCCGGATTTTTCGGACACGCTGCGAACGTCTCACACCGAATCGCACAGAAACTACGGCAATCCGCCTCGCCGTAGCCATAAACGGGTGTTTAAAAAATTATAATTTTTGTTATATCGGCCAAATCGCACGGCATCTGCCGTTGAGAATGCCCCGCGAGGGTCATTATACTCTGCCGCGGAGCTGAGGGATGAACGGCAAAGTGCTCATCATCGAGGACGTACAGGAGCTCGCCGATCTCGTGGCGATCTATCTTCGCAAAGAGGGCCTTGAGGTCAGAGCCACCGACAGGGCGGAAGATGCGCTCGCTCTCCTCGAAAGCTGGTCCGCCGATCTCGTCATCCTCGACATCAATCTGCCAGGCATCGACGGATTCGAGTTCCTTCACCGATTCAGGCGAACGCATGACTCGCCCGTCATTATCGTCTCGTCCCGGGACGCCGACGAGGACATCATCACCGGCCTCGGATTCGGGGCGGACGAATTCGTAACCAAGCCTTTTTCCCCGCGTGTGCTCACTGCGCGGGTGAGGGCGCTCCTCAGGCGCACCTACGATCTTGGCGCAAACGGAGAAGGCGTCGGCCGGACAATCGTCTTCGGCCCCTACTGTCTCGACATGGAGGCCTGCATCTTAAGGCGCGGCGAGGAACGGATTGCGCTCTCCGCAAAGGAATTCGGCGTCCTTTGCCATCTCGCTGCAAATCTCGGAAGACCACAGTCCCCTGAATCGATTTATGCCGCCGTGTGGGGAAACGCCTATGGCGACCTCACTGCAGTTGCAGTCTACATTCAGCGGCTCCGCCGAAAGCTCGAAACAAACCCGCGCGAACCACGGCTCATCGAAACCGTACACGGCCTCGGCTATCGCCTCAACGTCGCGGAGCCTTAAGGATGAAAATCAAAACCCAGCTCAGCCTTATGGTCCTCGGCGTCGTTATCCTGCCGATCC
Organism: Spirochaetota bacterium; assembly: GCA_029265615.1. Classification (GTDB taxonomy): domain Bacteria; phylum Spirochaetota; class Spirochaetia; order Treponematales; family Rectinemataceae; genus JAEUJG01. The sequence continues at coordinate 15,111 of JAJUIB010000022.1, read as the reverse complement.
TCGTAAGTGCCGGCCTTCTCTGGGTCCAGCGGACAAGGGATCAGCCCCTATACTCAGTACCCAATTATGAAGAAATATCGGCAACCGCGGGCGACGCCATTCGCCGAGACGAGTGGGAGCGCCTGGCCGTGTTTTTGGAGCGCAGAAAGAGCGACACCGACTTCTTCGTCCTGCGCGAAGACGGCCGCATCATTTACTCGACCGATCCTCAAGCCTTCCCAGAGCCTGTGGTGAGCCCGGAAACCCTCCTTGCGGTGATACGAGCGACGAGCGATCGGGCAGTCTACCACTTCGACGCACCCCTTTCGCTTGAACGCAAAGGCGTCCTTCTTATCATGCGGCTTGCGAGAAAAAGCAAACCGCCCCCCTCGCCGCTCGAACGTTTTGCTCCCTACCTTGCCCTCGTGCTCGGCGCTATTTTTGCCTTTTCCGCCGCGATGACGGTCATCATCGCGAAATCCATAAGCCGTTCAGTTACCGCCCTCGACACGGCGACGCGCCGCATCGCGGCGGGCGAACTCGACACCGCCGTCGAGGCGCAGGGTAGCAACGAGATCACCTCGCTCGCCGCCTCGCTCAACCGCATGCGGCTTGCGCTCAAGGATGAAAACATTCGCCAGGCGCGCTTTGTGATGGGGGTAAGCCACGACCTCAAGACCCCCCTTGCGCTCATAAAGGGCTATACCGAGCTCATCAGGGACGGGATCGCGAACGACGCGGCGTCCATGGAGCGCAGCCTTGGGATCATCGCGACCAAGGTCGACCAGCTCGAAGGCATGATCGACGACCTCATGGACTTCGTCAAAATGGACACCGGGGAGTGGCGGTGGAAGCTCGAACCGCTTCGTCTTCTGCCCATCCTTGAAGACTACGGAAAACGCGCCACCCTCGATGCCGAGTTCCTCAATAGGCGCTTTTGCTATTCGCTCGACATAGCAAAAGAGCTTACAGTAAAGATGGACGAGCGCCTCTTCTTGCGCGCGCTTGAAAATCTCGTGGGCAACGCACTGCGCTATTCAGCGGAAGGAGGGACAGTCCTCCTTTCAGCCACAGTCGAAGACGGCGCGGCGGTACTCCGCATCACCGACAATGGCCCCGGCATAGCGCCGGACGACCTGCCCCACATCTTCGAACCCTTCTATCGCGGCTCATCATCGCGACGCGAGCCGGGGTTTGGCCTCGGCCTCTCCATCGTCAAAGGCGTCATCGACTCGCATGGCTGGGAAATCTCCGTGCAAGCACACCCAGATAGCGGGAGCGAGTTCGTGATCAGGATGCCGCTCGGGCAATAGGGGTCGCCGGGGTCTGTCCCCACGCTGTCATGTTGTTGGTCTGTTGCCTGTCAATCTCTGGGGGCTATCCCCAGCCATCCGGGGTCTGTCCCCAGCGACAGCGAAAAACCTTCCATGCGCGGGATAGAAAAATGAAAGCTCAAATCGGTGAAAAGTTAAAAATAAAAGCAGGTGTTGATAAACATTTCGACCTCGGAGAACTCATGGTCGGTTAGCTAGACCAGAGATCGGGTTGGTACAACACCGGAGTTCGCTATGACGGCTACAGCAACTTAGTATTAGTATAATTATGATAAACAATTATTTTATTGATTCCAGACTCTCGAGAAAGCTGCGGCTGGTTTAAGCGTGCGTTTGAGGCGAAATATGCAAAGGAAAAAACGCGAGTAGCCATCGTGGTATCTCATCCTGAATATGACAAAATCCATGACGATCATGCCACAACCCACCAAATCGCCAATGACATGCATATTTGACGCATTTTGCCTTTACAGGATTATCGTCAATGTATCCGAATACCCTCCGAAGTTCCTCGCGCGATTCGATCGGGCGGGAGTAAAATCTGTCACCCCAGAAATGCCCGGATACTCCCATGCGACGGTTATATGCCATAGCAAATACACAGAGTATCCATTTCATGATTGCGGAAAGAGACTCCCCTTTAATAGGTTCGATAATGAGATGCACATGATTATCCATAATACAGAAATTTAGGACTCGAAACGAGTATTTTCGCTTCGCACGAGAAATGACTTCCTCGAGCATGAGTTTGATTTGACAGAATCCAAGCTCCGGAACCTTCCGATTCGTCCTAGCCGTGACATGGTAGCGGGCGCCAGGAATGATTTGTCGCGGTTTGCGCATATGAACGTATCGCCACCGAGCCGCGGCTACGATTGAAGAGTATTTGCAGCACCTCCTCTAGGGTCTGTCCCCAGGGGCCTACGGTCTAACAGGGTCTACGAGCTGCGCCCCCAAGGTCTTGGTCTTGGAGGTCTGTCCCCGTGGTCCGTGGTCGCGTTCACCGACTCGTTTAGCGTACCCGTTATAGCGCAAGCTGTTGCTGAAACAGGAAACCTGCAACCTCGACAGAGAGCTCGGCTTCGGCTGGCCGGGGTATTGGGTTTTTGGCGACAAAAACCACAAGAACTTTGCGCGTTCGGTGAACAGTAAATGCGAGTGTGCGTGGATAATAGCGCTCAAGTGTGTCTTGGCGGCGCGGATCATACACCTCGGATCCGCTCCAATCCGACCAGAGGCGCTCCATACCATCGAACGTGGCAAGCGGCGCGATAAGCTCGCCCGCTTCATCGCGGAGCACACCCTGTATTGCAACTAGCGCCCTCGTCGGCGACGATATCGACACCTCAGCGACCACGAATTCATATGGCTTTCCACGCAGCATACCCGAAGGGGCAAGGTAGGGGTTAACTTTATAGTCGCGACCGTATTTCCGAACAAGCTCTGCCGCATCGAGAAAGCGTATCACAGCTCGTGGCTCGCCGGGAATGGGCGGCGTGGTCGCGCACGAAAAAAACGCACACATAACCACGGCTCCAAGAACACAAAAAAATTTCACACGCATCATCGCTCCTCATTGGCGCGGAAACCTCGCAGCTTCCTCTTCGTACTATCGGCATACGCGAAACCCGGGCAGCCAGGCTCCCAGGGACAGACCTCGATGCACACAAAAAAGGCCGGCCCTGCAGGGCCGGCCAGTTACCACATTCAGGCGGCGAAGTTAGAAGGAAACCTCGACCGTGAGGGGGATGCTCCAGGTGACGCTGGAAGCGGACTCGACGTCCACACCGAGGTAGAGGGCGCCGTCGCCGGCGGCAACCTTGAGCTCGGCGCCGAAGCCAATGGTGTTGGCCGCGGGGCTGGACACGTTCTTGAAGGAAACATAGGCGCTCGGGGTAAAGATGTCGACCGTGTAGCCGGCCTTGCCCTTGACCCAGAGGGTATTCGCGGCGGTAGTCAGCTTGTAGTAGGCATCGAGCCCGAGGTCGAGGGCGCCGTCCATAAGACCATAGCCAGCGGTCGCCCAAATCCGCTGGAACTCGCTGCCCGCGGTGGTGTCCATCGTGAAGCAGAGCTTCGCGGTGAGTCCCTCGATCGCCTTGATGTCGGCGCCGATGAAGAGCTCATCAATGCCGGTTTTGTAGGCAACGATGAACTTAGCGATATTGGGGAGGGTGTACGCGACGCCGAAGCCGGGCTTCGCATCGGCGGCGTTCTGGCCGGCTGCAGCCACGGGGAGGAAGGCACCGATGCTGAGGTCTTTGATGGGGTAGAACTGCATCATGAGGCCGTACTCGGCATCGGCGAGGCGGATGTTGAAGCCGGAGCCATCAATGTAGGAGGTGAGGCGGTAGTCGCCATTGCGGAGCTTACCGGCGGACACCTTCATGAAGTCGTAGGGCTTCACCCAGAGGGTGTAGTCGCGGAATGCGGTATTGACCGCGTCGTTCTCATACGCGATCGTCGCGGAGAAGCCGTACTTCGCCGCCTTGTAGCTCACGCCAAGGTTCGCGTAGTGACCACTGCTCAACCAGCTCGGCCCGAGCGACTGCTTGCCATCCTGATCATAGAGCACGGTGCCCGCATTGAAGTAGCCGGTAACCGCAGCGACGGGCTTGGCATCCTCGGCGAACACAAAGCCGCCGACGACGACGAGCGCGAGGAGAAGAGCGAGAAGCTTCTTCATGAAGTCCTCCTTAGCTAATTGAGGGGTTAAACCGACGGTTTAGTGCTCCCCCTTCGAAAATCAAGGGCAGTATAGACAGCGCATTTTTAGGTGTCAAGTTTTTTTTGTAACCGATTTACCTACACGTTGTATGCGAATACAGCCGGATAACGTCGCACAAGTCCTATTTGTACTAGGACATAGCCAGGTGCACGCGCGGGCCTTTCGGCCCGCGCCCCGTGTTAAGATCGCTTTAGGTTTTTTGCATATTTTGCAATAATGCCAATAAATCCATGACGGCGCGCTGTCAAGCCGCGGTTGAGTGAGTCCCTAGCGCTCCGTCTTCCATTCCTCAATCGCGCGGGTGAAGCGCGGAATTGCGCCCCGAATAGTCGATTCGGCGACGCAGAACGAAAGCCGGAACCAGCCCGGGGCGCCAAAGCCGACTCCGGGCACCGCAAGGATGTTATACTTCTTTAAGTGCATCACGAACTCGACATCGGGCTCTCGTGTTGCGGCGCCGTCACGAACCTCGCCCTGAGGTCTGTCCCCGCATGCGGCGCGCTCGGGGACTTTGGCAAAAAGGTAGAACGCGCCTGCGGGTTCGGGGAATTCATAGCCCGCGGCCTTGAGTCCCTCGGCAAGCAGGCGGCCGCGCCGCTCATAACTTTCGACCTCGCAGCGCGCGTCGAGAAGTTCGGCGACGACGCGCTGCATGAGGGCGGGCGCGTTGACGAAGCCGAGGATGCGGGTGCACATCGCCATGCCGTCGACGAGGGCCTTCGCGTCCTCGCAGCGCGGGGAGACGGCGAGATAGCCGATCCGCTCGCCGGGGAGGGAGAGGGTCTTCGACCAGCTCGTCGCGACGATGGTCTCGGGATAGGCGAGCATCGCGGAGGGGACGCGCGCGCCGCCATAGACGATTTCTCGGTAGGGTTCGTCCGCAATGAGGTAGGGATAGCGCCCCGTTTTCCGTCCATGCGCCATAAGCGCTTCGGCGACGGCATAGAGCTCCGCTTCGCTGTAGATGCGCCCCGTCGGGTTGTTCGGTGAATTCACAATGACGCAGGCCGTGCGCGGCGAGAGCGCACGAGCGAGGGCCTCGGGGTCGGGAGAGAAGCCCGCCTTCGTCGGCACGACGACGAACTTTCCGCCGTGATTTTGTGCATAGAAAAAGTACTCGGCAAAATAGGGGCTAAAGACAATGACCTCGTCGCCGGGATCGAGGATGGTCGCAAGGGCAACATTGAGGCCGCCTGCAGCACCCACGGTCATGAGGATGTTGTCCGCGGGAATCTCGAGGCCCTGGTCGCGGCTCGCCTTACGCGCCACCGCCGCGCGCACGGCCGGATAGCCTGCGTTGGGCATGTAGCCGTGCGTACCCGGCGTCCGGTCCGCCGCAAGCCGCGCGAGCGTCTGGGCGAAGGCCTCGGGCGGCTCAACGTCCGGATTGCCCAGGCTGAAGTCAAAAACATTGTCGGCGCCGAACTCTTTTTTGAGTTTAAGACCTTCCTCGAACATGCGCCTAATCCACGAGGAACGCTCTAGATTGTCCTTGATGCGGCGAGAAACGGCCACGCGGCCCTCCTTGGTTCAACAATCGAAATAGGCGTATCAATAGTGTAGCACGGCATTCGCCGACAGGGAAGCAAAGATCGCCGTCTGCTCTCGACGTCCGGGACGATACGCGGCTATACTCGGCTCAAGCAAGGGAGGTAACCATGGCCTGGTATGTCGATTGGGTTTCGAACAACCTTCTCCTCTCGGCCTTTGTCCAGTTCGCGATTCTCGGAACGCTCGGCGAGGTGCTTGGCATCATCGCCGCAAAGCGCAAGCCCGCGAACAAGGCGCTCGAATGGCTTACAAAAGCCCTCGTCTGGGGGCTGCTCGGCATCCTCGTGAAGTACTCCTTCACGGGCTTCAAAGGCTTTTTGCTCGCCCTTGTTGACAAGGGCTTTCTCCCCCGCGCCTGCGAGGAGATCACCATCCTCCGCGCGCTCTCGCTTTCGGTGCTCACGAACTCGATGTTCGGACCGCTCCTCATGTTCCTGCACCGCACGACGGACAACCTCATCACCGGCGCAAAAGGCTATGCGGGCATCGACAAGAGTTTAAAAACACTCGCCTGGTTCTGGGTACCGGCGCATACGGTCACCTTCGCACTTCCGGTGGCGTATCAGATCGGGCTTGCGGCGCTTTGGTCGGTCGCCCTTGGGCTTATTATGGGCTTCACCAAACGGCGAGGGTAGCCACGACCACCGAAAAAAGCGGGTCTGTCCCCCAGCCAGGGACAGACCCGCTTTCTCTAATTCAGACGGCGCCCAAGGTCGGGCGCCCGGTTATTTTTTCGACACAGCTTTTTTCGCTACGGCCGTGGCGCCGACAGTCGTCTTTTTCGTGGCGGCCGGCTTTTTGGCTGCGGGGCCGACAGCGGGTTTTTTCTCGGCGGCCGACTTTTTCACAGCGCTCGCCTTAGACTCAGTCGCCTTTGCCTGCGGCGCCTTTTTCTCCGCGGCCACCTTGGCCGCGCTCGCCGTGGCCGTGCCTGCCTTCGGCGTTCGCGCATTAGGCGCGGCCGTTTTTTTGGCTGCGCTGCCAGCGGCTGTCTTTTTCTCGGCGGCCGACTTTTTCGTTGCGCCCGCCTTGGACTGCGAGACCTTTTTTCCACTAGCGGGCTTTTTAGCACTGGGGGCGCTCTCCGCCTCAGAGCCAGGGGGAACGACTGCCAACGTGGCGTCGTCGATACTGCTCATACTACGATCCTCCTTTTTCCTTCGCGTCTGCACGGCGGCGGCGCCGGCCGACTTAGTCTTCTGCGCTATCGGCGTGGGCGCGGCCGACCGTTTGGAGAGCGGCGCCTTCTTCACGGAAGGAGCAAGACGTTTCGCGGCCTCGGCCGCGATCTGAGGATCAAAGACGGCGTCGATCCACCCGCGCGCACGGAGCTCGTCGAAGGCGCGTGTGGCAACAAGTTCTGAAGAGACATCGGCGCCGCGACAGAGCTCCACCGCGATGTGGCCGAGGCCGCAACGGTAGAGCGAGGTGAGCCGCTCGAGGGGGACGTTGCGCTCCGCCTGTCCCGAGAGCCAGGCGCACAGCGTAGTAGCGGCTTTTTCAGCCTCATCGTCTGCAAGGGGACGTGGAGCCTTTTCGAGCAGCTTATCAAGGCGGTCGTGGACCCGGTCATAGTCCTGTTTGAGCGAGTCACCGATGGCGCCTATCTCGACAAGCTTGAGGTCGACGAGTTGCTGAGGGCTGATTCCGGCCATCCCACGCTCCCCCTTTCGTAATCGACGTATTTCCTTCAATTGTATAACGCATACGCGCGAACGCAAGCGAATTATGCTCAAGGTGCCGTGGCTAGCGCGCAATGAATGAGGTTATTTTGCCTTGCGCGCAGTTCTGGGACGGCTATACTCGAAAACGGGCAGGCGCCGCGCCAAACGGCGCCAGGATTAAAGCGACCTCAAGGAGTCGTTCCGTGATCAAGTTCCAAAAGCAGCCGCTCATGCGGCGAGTGCTCGTCGCGCTCGCGCCGATCGGCCTCCATTCGGCGTGGCTTTACGGGCCACGCGCACTCGCACTCGGCGCAGTCAGCTTCGTGCTCGGCATCCTCGCCGAGTGGGTTATCGAGCGAAAACGCTCAGGCAAGGCAAGCGAGGCGGTACTCGTCACCTGCGCGTTGTTTTCGCTTGCCCTGCCGCCCGCGACACCGCTCTGGATGGCGGCTATCGGCATTGTGTTCGCGGTTATGATGGCCAAGGGCGTGTACGGCGGTTTTGGACGCAACGTCTTCAATCCCGCAATCGCGGGACGCCTCTTCGTCTACTTAAGCTTCGCGACCGTGCTCAATAGAAGCTACCGTGCGCCAGGTGGGTTCGGCCTTGACGCCGTCGATGCAGTGGTCCACGCGACTCCGCTTTCGACGATGCGCGCAGGCAGCGCCGTGCCGCTTCTCGACCTCCTCGTGGGGAACCGCTCAGGCGCAGTCGGCGAGGGCATGACGTTACTCATCATCGTCGCGGCGATCTACCTCGTCATCACCAAGAGCGCAAGCTGGAGGATCATGCTCGCCTCGGCAGTCGCGGCGGCATCGCTCAACGCGGCGCTGTATTTCGGCGGCGTGCGCGGTGCGCTCCCCATGCAAAGCCTTTTGGCGGGCTCGTTCCTCTTCGTGACTGTCTTTATGGCGACTGACCCGGTTTCCGCCCCGAAGAAAAAGGGCGCTCAGACCGTCTATGGCGCCCTGATCGGCCTTGCGGTGGTTGCCATCAGAACATTCTCGGCCTTCCCGGAGGGAACGAGTTTCGCGGTGCTCCTCGGCAACAGCTTCGCAAGCCTCTTCGACGAGGTGGCATCTCGAGCCAAGGAGCGTCGCGAGGCCCGAAGCGCGGTGGGCACCGCGCAAGGAGGGACGCGATGAAGAAAGACTCGATTGCATACGTCGTGTGCTTCACCTTTGCAGCATGCGCACTCTTTGTCCTTCCACTTGCCCTCGCGAACGAAGCAACGCGGCCCCGCGTCGACGCGAACCGGCGTTTTGCCGCAGAGTCTGCCGTGCTCCGCGCCTTCGGCATCGCCTATGAAAACCCGGAAGATGCGGCGCGGCGCTACGCCGCGCTCGTGCGTGAACTGCCTGATGGCGGCTGGTCGGCGACGGTCGATGGAGCCGCCTACCGCGCACTGCGCAAGACCGGCGCGGGGCTGTGGGGATCGATCACCCTGATCGTCGCCGCCGACGACGGCGCAGAGCGGCTCCGCGGCGTCGAGATACTCGAACAGCAAGAGACCCCGGGCCTCGGTGGCCGCATCGAGGAGGCGTGGTTCAAGGATCAGTTCCGCGGCGAGCGCATCGGCCCCGCGGGTATATCGATCAACCAAGAGGGAAGCGGCTCGGGAGACGCCGATCGCGAAAACAGCCGGGTCGACGCGGTGACCGGCGCAAGCCGCACGAGCGACTTTGTCGAGGCGATCGTAAACGCCGCGATAGCCGACTTAAGATCGGGAGGCGCCAGGTGAAAAGCAACTACGGAAAGATACTCAAAGACGGGATTTGGTCAAACAATCCGATTTTTGTCCAGGTGCTTGGCATCTGCTCCACCCTTGCGGTGACGAACAACGTGAAGAACACCCTCATCATGGCGGCCGGCGTCACGTTCGCGACGGGGCTCGGGAGCCTCACGCTCTCCGCGATTAAGGATCTCATCCCCCGGAAAGTTCGCATGATCATCCAGGTGCTCGTCCTCTCGTTCTATGTGATCCTCGTCGACATTGTGCTCAGAGCCTACCTCCCCGCGGTGTCGAAGCAACTTGGGCCCTATGTCGGCCTCATCATCACCAACTGTATCCTCATGGGGCGCGCAGAGGCCTTCGCCGCGGCAAACCCGCCTATTGCCTCGCTCGTCGACGGTGTAGCGAACGGCCTCGGCTACGGAATTGTCCTTACAGCAATCGCGGTCATCCGCGAGTTTTTAGGATTCGGCTCCATTTTCGGCATGCGGATCGCGGGCGCGTGGTTCACGCCTTGGACGATCATGATCATGGCGCCAAGCGCCTTCTTCCTCGTCGCGCTCGCGCTCTGGGGAGCGAAATCGTACACCGCGCGCGCCGAGGCACGGCGCAAAGCGGCAGGCGCCGTCCGTTCGCGGTAATCTAAGGAGGAGCACTATGCCCGAATCTCCGCTCATCAACCCGCTCGTCCTCTTCTTCGCATCGATCCTCACGAGCAATATTCTCCTTTCGAACTTCCTCGGCACCTGCTCCTTCATCGCGATCTCCAAGGACTGGAAAAGCTCATTCGGTCTTGGGCTCGCGGTGACGCTCGTCATCGGCCTCTGCGCGGCGATCTCGTGGGCCGTCCTCTATCTCGTGATCATTCCGCTCCGCATCGAGTACCTCTCCTTCGTCATTTTTATCATCGTGATCGCCGCGGTGGTGCAGGTGCTCGAAATGGTGATCGATCGTTTTTCGCCCTCGCTCTACCTGTCGCTCGGCATCTTCCTGCCGCTCATCACGGTGAACTGCGCCGTGCTCGGCGCGGTGCTCTTTATGCAGATCAGAAAGTACAGCCTCATTCAGTCGGTGGCGTTCGGCTTCGGTTCGGGAGCGGGATGGTGGCTCGCCATAATGCTCCTCGCCGCGATCAGAAAGCGCATCGAGAACAATCCGGTTCCCGCGGGGCTCAAGGGCACCGGCATCACGCTCATCACCATCGGCTTCATGGCCATGGCGTTCATCGGTTTCAGCGGCATGATTGCCGTCCAGTGAGGGGGCAAAGATGAGCGCCATACTCGTCGGACCGCTTGCCGTTGCGGGTATCGCGGCGGCCCTCGCCCTCGTCATAGCCGGCCTCGATCGCGTCCTCAACAACTACGGCGTCCTCACAATCCGCATCAACGGCGGGAAAATGGAGCTTTCCGTGAAAGGCGGCTCGCCGCTCCTTAGCACGCTTGCCGCGGAGGGCATCTTCGTGCCCTCCGCCTGCGGCGGACGCGGCTCCTGCGGGGCCTGCAAGTGTAAGGTGCTCAGCGACGTCGGCCCCCACCTTCCCACGGAGACGCCGTACCTCTCCCCCGAGGAGATGGCGCGGAACGTGCGCCTCGCCTGCCAGGTCAAGGTCAAAAAGAATCTCGACATCGAACTTCCAGAAGAGCTCTTCCGCGTGCGCAAATTCGCCGCACGAGTCGAGAGGATCCGCGACCTCACCTACGACATCAAGGAAGTGCTGTTTGCGCTCGAGGGACAGGGTATCGAGTTCGATCCAGGTCAGTACATCCAGCTCGTCGTGCCGCCCTACGACAAGGTGCCTGAGAGCGTGCAACGCGCCTATTCCATGTCGTCGCGGCCGTCTGACCCGCACCACGTCGAACTGCTCATACGACTCGTTCCGGGTGGCATCGCGACCACCTACGTCCACAAGCACCTCAAGGAGGGCGACTCCGCCGAACTCGTCGGCCCCTTCGGCGACTTCGGCGTCCGCGACACCCCCGCCACCATGCTCTGCGTCGCGGGCGGCTCGGGGATGGCGCCCTTTAAGAGCATCCTCTACCACATGCAGGAAACGGGAGCCTACCCCGAAAAGGAAATCTGGTACTTTTTCGGCGCGCGGACGACGAAGGACATGTTTTATCTTGAGGAACTGCGTGAGCTTTCCGCATCCTGGCCGCGCTTCCATTTCGTGCCGGCCCTCTCCGAGCCGCGCCCCGATGAAGGCTGGCAGGGCGAAACCGGCCTCATCACCGATGTCCTCGACCGCTACATCCGGGAGCGGATCGATCCGCACAGGGGCTTCGAAGGCTATCTCTGCGGCTCGCCGGGCATGATCAACGCCTGCGTCGCGGTGATGCAGAAGAACGGCATTGGCGAAGATAATATTTATTACGACAAATTCGCCTAAGGGGGCCCTGACATGAAGGACACAATACAGCACAAAGAGGCAGAGGCGCGCATGAGGACGGGAGCGATCACCGCTCAAGGGTTTCTCGGCGACGACCCGCGGCCTGTCGCAGAGATCGTCGAGGCCGACGAGGGGGAGTTCCGCCGCCTTGGCCTTGTCTTCGAGATCGTCGCTGCAGAGCTCGAACGCCTTCGCGACGCAGGCGAAGGAGGGCTCGGCGAGCCCGTCACCGTGGATGGAAAGTGGCTTGTGCAGACAGGGGATGCGCGCGGACGACTCCCCTGCCCCTATGGCGATGGCATTCACCACAAAAACTCGATCTGGGTGCGTCGCGTCGATTCGGGCGAGGCGCTCGTCTACTCGGATCTCTCGATCCACCTTCTTAAGGAACACCATTTCCTTCAAGGCAGGGGATCGGGCTTCCGCCTCGAGCCTCATGCGATAAAGCGCGTGCTCGGGCTTTAAATGGAGGATCCGCGCAGGGGGCCACTTGCCGCGTGCGCTTCATGCGCGGCACTGTTTGCTCCATGAACACGCATGCGGAACGCACGCCGCTTTTCAAAGCGGGAGCTCAGCGCCTACTCTTCACCGCGGAGCGTTTTGCCGAACACGAGATGGCGAACCATGCCGCGGCGGGAGCCTACGCCTTTCTCTTGTCGGCGACGCCAGCCGTGATGCTCGTTCTCGGCCTCGCGCGCGCAATCCTGCGGCGGCTACCGCGCGCGGTCGCCGAGATCGAAGCGGCGACGCGGGGCTTTCTCGGCCCGCTTGCTTCCGCCCGTAGCGGAGAGGGATTCTTTACCGCCGGGCTTGGCGCACTTGCACTCACGATCGGCGTGGTCTCCCTCGTCTGGGCGGCGCGGCTCTTCATCGTCACCATCCAACGGGCGCTCAGGCTCATCCACGCCGCCACGGGGCGCAACGCCGCGGTCAAAGAAAACCTCCTTACTTTTGCCGTCGAGCTTGCGTCGCTTGTCGTTATCGTCGCGGTTCTTGCAACGGGACAGGTCGTCCGCCTCCTTATCCTTGACAGGACGGGGACAGACCCCGCCTCCGCGTCACTCGGCTGGACGCGGACGCTTGTCGGCACGGCGCCAGCCCTCGCGCTCTACCTGTTTGTCTACCTCACCTACCGCCTTATTCCCGCCGAACGCCCCAGGCGAAAGACTGCCGCGACCACGGCAGCCCTTGTCATCGCGCTTTTCGCCCTCATAGCGAGCCTCATGGACCTTTTCACCAACGGCGCACGCTATGAACTCCTCTATGGCGTGTTTGGCGGTCTCATCGTGCTCCTCGTCAAGGTATACGCCTTTTTCACGCTCTACTTTTATGGCGCCGAGTACTGTTTTGTCGCCGAGCACTTCGATGCGCTCCTCTTCGGCCGCTTCTACCGGGTAGCGCGAGCGGCACGCACGGGCAGGCTCGAGCGGGCACTGTTCATGGCGCCCGAGCGTCTTATCGCGAGCTATGCACGGCAGTACGAGGCGGGCGACCTCGTCTTCAGCGCGGGAAGCACCGGACGCGAGGTCTACTTCGTCTACGAAGGCGAAGTCGGCGTCTACGCCGCGGAAGCAGAAGGTAGCGGCCGGCTTGCCCTGCTCGGCGCAGGCGAACTCTTTGGCGAAATGGCGGCCTTTCTTGACGAACCGCGCACCGCCACCGTCCGCGCAGAGAGCGCGGCCACCCTCCTCGTCCTCCCGCCTGAGATCTTCGGCCTCTTTATCCGTTCCGACGCCGAGGCCGCGCGGCGGCTCATCGACAGCCTCTCCGCGCGCCTCAAGGCCGCAAACGCAGCGCTCGGCGGGCAGAAAAAGAACGGGCCTTGAGCGTGTCGCGTTACGCAGGTTGCGGAGCGATACTGTACGTGTCGCCGCCTGAGCGCTTGGCCTCGTAGAGCGCAGCGTCGGCGCGCGCGAACAATACCTCGATGAGCGCGCGCGTGTCGTTTCCGCCGCGATCAAACGACATAAGGGCCGCGCCGACGCTCACCGTACAGGGAAGCGGAGCTCCGTCGAACTTGAGCGTGAGTGCCCGCGCCGCCGCGACGATGCGGGTCGCGGCATGGACAAGCCCCGCCTCGTCGACCTCTGGGAGGAGTGCGACAAATTCGTCGCCGCCAAGCCGAGCAACCACATCCGCCTCACGGAGCGAGGCGGACATTGCCGCGGCGAATGAGGCAAGCACATGGTCGCCTGCGAGATGGCCGCGCTCGTCGTTGATCGCCTTAAAACGGTCGAGGTCAACCACCAAGAGTCCGAGCGGCGCGTTATGCCGCTCCGCTCGGAGCGCTTCGCGTTCAGCGAGTTCCTCGAAGGCGCGGCGGTTTTTAAGACCTGTGAGGGCGTCGGTTCGGGCGAGCGCGGCATTTTCGGCGACAAGCGCACGAAGCCGCGTTATGTCGCGGAGCGAAATGACAAGACCGCGGGAACGACAGCCCCGCCCTTCGACCCGCGCCGCGGCAACTTCGAGCCACAGCGCAAGGTCGCCGCATCTCCAGGAAACTTCGAAGGGCGCCGGAAGCTCCGTCAGGGCAGGACGGCGCGCACAGAGCCGCCTTTCACCGCCTTGCGCCGCTTCGGGATAAAACGGCGCAAGAAAGGGTGCAAACTCAAGCACCGACGCGCCCACGTGTTGACCAAGATCAAGGCCGATGAGCGCGGAGGCCGCGGGATTCGCATCGACAAGCCGTCCGCGTTCGTCGGCGAGGATAATGCCGTCCGCAAGACGCTCCACGGCGAGACTGCGCGCCACGGGCATAAGATCGAAGAGCCTGTAGCGAAAGGCGCCGACGGTGAAGCAGACGCCCGCAACCGCATAGGCGATCGGCGAGTAATTTTTCACGAAGCCGGGGATGAGCTTGAACATATAGACCGCGTGCGTAAAGGCCGGAACGAGGGCGCCGGTGACAACGATGAGCGCCTGGCGCCTGAAGACTGATTTCACCCGCGCGAATTCCCGGACGATTAGCCAGGTTCCGCCAATAAAAAGGGCGTAACCATAGGCGGAAAACACCCAAAACCAGGGGCCATAGTCGCGAACGCGCATGTGAAGATACGCCCCCACAGGCACCATGTCGTAGGCGCGCCAGACAAGGAGGTGCGCCTCGTTCGTGAACACGAGAAACAGGCTAAACGCGGGGATGACGAGGAGGAGGGCGAGCGTCTGACGCAAGAGGGGACCGCCGCGGCCCGCGTACTCCCGTGCAAATGCGTACCAGACGACCGGCACAAGTCCGACAAAGAGATAGCCCAGCTTGGCCCAGAACAGCGTGCCCTCGAGGCTCGGGTCGACCAGTTCGAGCGTGTTGACGATGATGAAGCCGAGGCAGGCTACTTGGTAGGCTATAAGCGCGCGAAACCCGGGCGCGCGGCGTGATACCCAGGAGACGATGATCGCGAGTGCCGAAACTCCCGCGGCAAAGGGCGCGAGCATGACAAATAGATCGAACTGAAGGAGTTCACCACCGCCCACGCATTTCTCCTTTGCAAAGCCAATTGTCCCGCTCTCATCATCGACGCTGCGCCGCGGCCTCTTGAGTCACAAAGCCTTCCGCGCGTAGGATGATGCCATGCCAAACACGCGCAGCCCCTCTGTATTCATTCTTGCCGCCGAACGCGGCATCGGCAAGACCAGTGCGGTCATTTCCGTGGCGAACCGCCTTGCACGTGCGGGTCGCAGGGTTGGCGGACTTGCAAGCCCGGGCATCCGCGATGCACAGGGCTACCCCACAGAAATTG
>JAJUIB010000042.1 GCA_029265615.1 Spirochaetota bacterium | reverse complement strand
TCTGCGCTCTCGCGATAGCTTCTAAAGCCGGGGCGCTTCCCCTCCTTGTTGACCCCAACGCGGCGATCTACCGCGACCTTTCCGAGTGGGAGGCCGAGGGCCTGTGCGCGCCCGCCTTTATGCTCAGGCCTTATCCGCCCGCTGTTGTGAAGGCGATGCTCCGCGAGGTTGCTGCGCGGGGGGGCGCGGAGGATAGGCGGCGCGCCGAGGCCTGGCTTGCCGAACTTGCAGGCCCGAGTCTTGCGCTTGCGGCAAACTCGCGCTCACTTGCGCGGCTAGAGGGAGAAGGCCTTTCCTACCGTGGTGCCCACGGCCCCGAGCTTAGGATGGATGCGACCCTTTTGCCCTGGCTCTGGGGCGGCGGCAGGCTCGGCGTCTACCTTGAGCCGCCGGGGAGTGCCGCGCTTACGCCCAAGGGCGAAGGCGAGGGCCTTGCGCTTATGTATGCAGGCGGCGAACTTGCCACAGGCTCCGGGGGAACGGCGCGCTTCGGACTTCTTATCGAGTCGGCGGTCTATGCGGGGAACGAATCGCTCTGGTTCGGCGCAGGGGCGACGAGGTCTTCGTTTGGGCCGTTTTTTGAGAACGGCATCGTGATCGGACCCCAGGCGGCGGGGACGGTGAACTATACCCTCCAAGCCCGCTTCGGAGCCTGGCGTTTTTCCATGGGACTCTTTGAGCTTGTGCGCTCAGGCGACGTCGACCCGGCCGCGACGGGAAAGCACGTCGCCTTTCACAGCTTTTCCTGTGCGCTTTCCCCCGAGCTCGACCTTGGCATTTTCGAGGCGGTGGTGTATACGAACCGCCTCGAGCCGCTTTATTTTCTCCCCCTCGGGAATTACTTTTTCCTCCAGAGTATGGCGGGCTACGGGAGCGATGGGGCCCTGGGAGACAACAGCATCGCGGGCGTCTACGGAACCTGGCGCTTTCTGCCGGGGCTCCGGGCGAAGGCGGTGGTCTTCATCGACGACCTTGGGTTTAACGAGATTATCCGCGGCGTCTGGGACACCAAGTGGACCTTCGCGGCGCAAGGGGGGCTTGAGTGGACGCCCAAGGAGACGGCGGTCCGCTCGCTTTCCGTCGACTACAGTCTTGTGATGCCCTACATGTATACTCATTACTATTATCGCAATGACGACAACAACGCCGACAACTACCAGAACAACTGGACCCACTATGGCAAGAACTGGGGGCCGGAGCTCCTTCCGAATTCGGACCGCCTCGAGGCGCGCGCGCGGGTTGGCCTTGCGCCGCGCGCGGAGCTTGAAATTCTCGGGCGTTTCATACGCCACGGCAACGCAAGCGAGGGCGTTTTGCGCACGAGCGATCGGGAGGGCGATAAGCACGACGGCGGGCTTTTCGATGACGGCTGGTTCTATCAGGGTGAAAGCTATGTCCCGAGCTACCAGCAACCCTATAACACCGGCACCACGCCACAGTATGCACGCTTTTTAAGTCAAGATGTCCTTGAGTATGTTGCGGCATTCGGCCTTGGGGCTTCGTGTCGCGTGAGCCTTGGCAGCGGGACACTTGAGCTTTCCGGCCGTTATCTTATAGAGGCGGTGTGGAATGAAACGGAGCCTGATACGGGGCCAGTCGCCGGAAAGAACGCGGTCAGGCACTACCTGGGGCTTGGGGCGGTGTTTTCGTATTAGCGGGTGCTGGGGGCGGCTTCGGAAGGCCCATGGTGGCTTTGCGCTTTCTATAAGCGGCATATCATCCATATCGCGTGGTACAAGGGGACAAAATGGCAGTGACGGTAGAGGCGCTCAGCATCGCCGGCCTCATACATTTAAAGCCCACGGTGTATGCGGACGGCAGAGGGTACTTTTTTGAATCGTATAACGAGCGCGATTTTCTTGCGGCGGGGATCGACGCGCGGTTTGTTCAGGATAACGAGTCGCGCTCGCGGCGGGGCGTGCTCCGCGGCCTCCATTTTCAGTGGAAGCACCCGCAGGGAAAGCTGGTCCGCGTGATTGAGGGCGAGGTCTTCGATGTCGCGGTTGACCTCCGCGCTGGCTCGCCAACCTTTGGCCGCTGGGAGGGCGTTGTTCTTTCGGGCACGGCGCACAACCAGCTCTATGTGCCGCCTGGCTTTGCCCACGGCTTTCTCGTGCTCTCCGAGGTCGCGACCTTTGCCTATAAGTGTACCGACTTTTACCACCCCGAGGACGAGGGGGGCATCCGCTGGGACGATCCCGCGCTCGGCATCGCCTGGCCGCTTTCAGCCCTTGGCGACGGCGTTGCGCCGCTTGTCTCCGCAAAGGACGCCGCGCTTCCGGCTTTCGATCCGGGAAAGCGCTATTTCGGGCCTAAAGGGGAGCCTGTATGATCTGGGTGGTCGGAAGCGCGGGCATGCTTGGGCAGGAGCTTGTGGCGGCGCTTACTCAGGCGGGGCGGGAGTTTGTGGGAACGGACCGCGAGGTGTCGATCCTGGACGAAGCCGCGCTTAAGGCCTATGCGGAAGGAAGGCGCATATCGTGGATAGTGAACTGCGCCGCCTACACCGCAGTGGACCGCGCCGAGGACGAGGAGGCGGCCGCGCGCGCGCTCAATGCGGAAGGCCCTGAAAACTTAGGCCGCCTTGCCCGAAGGATCGGGGCGCGGGTGTTACACATTTCCACGGACTATGTCTTTGACGGCTCAGGTTCGCGCCCCTACCGCGAGGACGACCCCGTCGCGCCCCTTGGCGCCTACGGCAGGACGAAGGCTGAAGGGGAGGCCCGCCTTCGTGCTGTGGCGCCCGAATCCATCATCGTGCGGACTGCCTGGCTCTATGGCCGGCACGGGCCCAATTTTGTCGCGACAATGCTCAGGCTTATGCGCGAGCGCGAGGAGCTCGGCGTGGTCGCGGATCACGTGGGGAGCCCCACATGGGCGCGCGATCTTGCAAAGGCCCTTGTGGTGATTCTGGGCGCCGAGCGTGCGCCGGAAGGTATTTACCACTACACAAATGAAGGCGTGACCTCGTGGCACGGCTTTGCGCAGGCGATTGAGGCGGAGGCTCGCGCGCGCGGCCTTCTTCCCCGTCCCTGCCGCGTTCTCCCCATTACGACTGCCGCCTATCCGACCAAGGCGCGCCGTCCCGCATACTCGGTGCTGTCGAAAGAAAAGAGTAAGGCGGTGTTCGGCCTTGCGATTCCCGTCTGGGAGGAAAGCCTTGCGCGGCACCTTGCGGAGCTTGCGGAAGTGTAGAGGCTGTGCAGGGCGGCGCGTAGGTCCTGCGGCGCGGGGCAGCGCAGGACCTACGCAGGTGAGAAAAAGCGTGTGCGCGATTCCTTGGGATAATGTTACACTATGCCCATGTGCGCCGGGAATGAAGGCTTTGACGAGCTACGAGAAGCCAGCTACGAGGCGGAGCTTAAGCGCATCGTGCTTGGCGCTACGCAGGGCCTTTCGTGCGAGGTTTTTCTCTTTGGCTCGCGGGCCCGCGGCGAGGCTCGCCGAAGCTCGGATTTCGACATAGGCATTCGCGGGCTTTCGCCCGAGATTTTTACCCGCGTGCGGCGGAGCATCGAGGATGCCGTCGAGGAGAGTTGCATCCCTCACGAGGTTGATGTCGTCGATTTTGACCGCGCGGGGGAGCCCTTTTTGAGCGTCGCGCTTAGGTGGAGGGTCGTGTGGAAGAGCGTTTAGGCTACCTCGTGGCTCAGCTTGCCGCGGCGATCGCCGATTTTGAACGCGCGCTTACCATCGATACGCAGAAGCTCGATCCTCCGGTAGCCGATGCTGTGCAAAGCGGTCAGGCGCAGAAGTTCGAGTTCACCATCGAGCTTTTTTGGAAGACGGTAAAGCGGTTCTTGCTTGAAGAGCATGGATTCGATATTGCGAGTC
This sequence comes from Spirochaetota bacterium, assembly GCA_029265615.1. GTDB lineage: Bacteria > Spirochaetota > Spirochaetia > Treponematales > Rectinemataceae > JAEUJG01. The sequence goes on along the minus strand of JAJUIB010000042.1, from coordinate 2,799 downwards.
CCAAGCCGACGGTGAAAAAGTACTTTGAGCTCGGCTATGTCGATTATGCGGAAGCGGAACTCCTCCTCAAGGCCATCGATATGCGAAACGCTCTTTCACATGTCTATCGAAAGGAGCAATTCGCCGTCCTGTATGCGGATATATGCAGGTACAGGGGAGTTTTCGGCAAAGCGGCCGTGGGAATGATGGAGCGCCGAGGCGAAGCGCCGCCTCCGCAGAACGAGTAAACACAAATAATACCAGGACAAGGAGTTTTACGTGGCGCGTTCATTCGACACCATCGTCGTGACAGGCGGTGCGGGCTTTATCGGCTCGAACCTCATCCGCTACCTCTTTGAAAAGGCTGGCTATCGGGGCCGGATCGTCAACCTCGATGCCCTGACCTACGCGGGGAACCCCGAAAGCCTTGCGGACATCGCGGCGAAGTACGGGCAAGAGGGCGAGGGGCGCTACTTCTTTGTCAAGGCGGACATCCGCGACCGGGCGAGCGTTGAACGTGTGTTCGCCGACTATAGGCCTGACGCCGTCTGCCACCTTGCGGCGGAGAGCCACGTTGACCGCTCGATCCTGGGGCCCGAGGCCTTTGTGACGACGAACGTCATCGGCACCTTTACCCTCCTCGACGTCGCGAAGGAAGCATGGAAGGGGCGGGGCGAGGGCGAGACGCTCTTTCACCATGTGTCGACGGACGAGGTGTACGGCTCGCTCGGCGAGACGGGATACTTTACCGAGGAGACGCCCTACGATCCGCGCTCGCCCTACTCGGCGTCGAAGGCGGGGAGCGACCACCTCGTGATGGCCTACCATCACACCTACGGCCTTCCCGTCACGCTCTCGAACTGCTCAAACAACTACGGGCCCTACCAGTTCCCCGAGAAGCTTATCCCGCTTATGATCCTCAACATGCTCGAGGGTAAGCCGCTTCCGGTCTACGGCGATGGCAGGAACATCCGCGACTGGCTCTACGTTGAGGATCACAACGCGGCGGTCTGGACGATCATGCAGCGCGGTGAAAGCGGGCGGAGCTACAACATCGGCGGCGAGAATGAGTGGGAGAACATCCGTCTCCTTGGCCGGCTTATCGAGATTGTTGCAAAGGAGGCGGGGCTCGACGCCGGAGAGCTTCGAAGTCGCATAACCTATGTGAAGGATCGGCCTGGTCATGACCGCAGGTACGCGATCGACTGCTCGCGCTTAAAGCGCGAGCTCGGCTGGGCGCAGGCGCACAGCTTTGACGAGGGCCTTGCGGAGACGGTGCGCTGGTACCTTGCGCACAAGGACTGGTGCGCTCGCGTTCGTTCGGGGGAATATCGGCGCTGGGTGGAGACGAACTACGAGCGGCGATAAAGGACCGTAAACGCAGCTAAGCGCCTTGCGCGCGAATACCGTGCGCGCGGGATGGGGGCCGCCTTCCGGGAGACCGGGGGCGGCCCTTTTGTTTTTTAGTCTGCGGCGCTCACCTGGATGTCGCCCATCATCACAAAGCCTGAGATTTCGAGATAGGGTTCGCCAGGCCGCACGCGGCGTTCGACTTCGCGGCCTACCCGGGCGTCGGCCATGAAGGGAAAGGCGCTCAGCCTGACAGGGAGGCCCCGGGGGACGATCACCTTGACGTCGCCCATGAGGCAAAAGGCCTCGATTCTGACGGGGCCCGGGGGGAGCGCGGTGTCGCGGAAGTCGAATTTGACGCTTCCCATGAGCGTGAACGACTCGACGCGGTCGCCCTGGAGCCAATCACCCTGGAGGCGGCGGTCGCCCATCACGCAGGCGACGCTTTCGGATCCTGCGAGGTCCGGGTTGATGCGATTGGGGGGCGGCTCCCTGTCCGGGTGGGAATTGGCGCGTGGCGCGGGCTCAGGTTCGCGCGCCGAGGGGAGGTCGCCGACGAGCGTTGCAAGTTCATCGGCGCTTCGGACCGCCTGGACGGCAGCAACCCGGGTCTCGTATGCCTCCATCGAGAGCTGGTCGGCGGCGAAGGCTTCGGTGAGGCGGTCGAGGGCCCGCTGGCGGCGCTCCTCGAGTGTGCGCGAAAAGAGGGCGGCGTCCCCGTTCGGGCGACGCGCGCGGTTCTCTTCGGGGTAGGAAGACATGCGTCCCTCCTTTTAGTTGTGTCGCCTATGATACTACGCGCGGCCCTTCTCCGAAAGCCCCGCGGATAGAGGCGCTTGCGGCTGTGTAGGAAGTTGGGAAACGACGAGGCCCGCAAGCATGAGCGCCGCGCCGAGGCCGAAGCGCAGGCTAAAGGGCTCGGCGAGGAGGATAATGCCGCCGAGGCCCGCGAAGAGCGACTCCATGGAGAGGATGATCGAGGCAACTGCGGGGTGGGCGCGGCGTTGCGCGACGATTTGGAGCGTAAAGGCGACGCCCGTTGACAAAAGCCCGCCGTAGAGGAGGGGGACGAGTGCGGCGCGCGCGCCAGCGAGGCTTGGAGACTCGAACGCGAGCGTGGCGAGGGCGCTCAAGCCCGAGGCGGTCGCGAATTGGAGGATTGCAAGAAGGAGGGCGTCGATTTTGCCCGCAAGGCGGCCGATCACGAGGATGTGGAAGGCCCAGAAAAAGGCTCCTGCGAGTTCGAGGAGGTCGCCCGGCGCCATCGTGAAGCCTGAGCCAATCGAGATAAGGTAGAGCCCCGCGAGGGCGAGGAGGGCGCCGAGCCAGACCCTCTCGGTCAAGATAGATGTCACCTGATCTTGAGTGGGGGTGACAGCAATGAGGTACAGTTCGAGGATCCGCCAGGCCGTGCTACGCAAGGTCCTGCCGCCGCAAAATCTCGCGGTGCGGGACGTGGCACTGGAGTTC